>CAZEQJ010000003.1:57943-180193 GCA_964514385.1 uncultured Cytophagales bacterium | reverse complement strand
GCCGATGGAATAGGAGCCTTCATTGTCAAAAACAGGGTTGAAATTCAGTCCTTTGTTTGTGGTTTTCCATACGCCACCAGCTGCGGTAGCCACATAAAATTCACTCGGATTATCCGGATTCACCGCAAAGTCGGCGATGCGGCCGGAGGTAAAGGCCGGCCCGATGGACCGGAAAGTCAGGCTGTTCCAGCCTGCGTCATACAGAGCAGGTACGGTTTCGTCCTTTTGAGCGTGTATATTCAGCGTTGAGCTGAAAAGGATAAAAAATGTCAGTAGTTTAATGAAAGATTGCTTCATAATGTATCGTTCAGTTATGTCCGGAAAGGTAGGTAAAAACCGGATATGATGCCAAATTCAAAACTGATCTGTCATAATACCTCAGGCGCGTGAGGGATAGAAGCGGCACGCAGTAAAGCGGATAGCCCGACCCTGACACACTTTGTTGTCAGGGTCACGCCCAAAAATCACGAAATTCTGAGCTTTTAGCTTTCGCCTTGCAACGCTATAAATGTTTCCAGCCCTGGGCCTGAAGGGGGTATATGTTTTCGTCTTTCGTCACAAAGACATTGCCCTTGCTCTTGTCATGCACATATCCGATCATCGAGATGTCCGGATGGTTTTTGATTTTTTCGTAATCTTCCTGACTGATGGTGAACAGGAGTTCGTAATCTTCGCCTCCGTTCAATACGCTGGTGTAGGGATCGAGTTTAAACTCAACGGCGGTCTCATAGGTGCTGTTGTCCATCGGGATGCGCTCTTCGTAGATCGCGACGCCACAGCCGGAAGCGTTGGCGATATGAAAGAGTTCACTGGCCAGGCCATCGGAAATATCGATCATGGAGGTGGGCTTCAGTTTCAGTTCACGCAGCTCATGTATGACATCCATCCGTGCAATAGGCCTTAATTGCCGGCCCACGACGTACTCATAGTCATCAAGTTTTGGCTGCATATCCGGGTTTGCCATAAACTCCTGCTTTTCTCTTTCCAGCACCTGCAATCCGATGTAAGCGCCGCCAAGGTCGCCGGTAACACAAATAATATCATTGACATTGGCTCCATGACGGTATACCACCTGGTCTTTTGCTGCTACACCGAGGATAGATACTGATATTACCATCCCCATCCGCGATGAGGTCACATCCCCACCCACCAGATCGATGTCGAACTGTTCGCAGGCAGCTTTTACACCCTCAAAAAATGTATCGATGGCCTCAAGGGTAAATTTGCTTGAAATACCCAGACTTATTACAGCCTGCCGCGGCGTGCCGTTCATGGCTGCAATGTCGGATACATTCACTGCGATGGACTTAAAGCCGAGGTGTTGCAAGGGTGCGTAGGATAGGTCAAAATGGATGCCTTCAGTAAGCATATCGGTGCTAAGCAGGGTGTATTGGTCACCTGTGTCGATGACGGCAGCATCATCGCCGATACCCGTCACGGAGGAAGGCTGCCGCACGGAAAACTTCTGCTTTATCCTTTCAATCAAGCCAAACTCTCCTAATTCATTCAGATTTTCGCTCATAGACTGTATATTTGTGATCGAACCTTTTGATGGTAAAGATCGTTAAGTTTTAGAATTTTAATGTGTATATGATTACAGTTACAGATAAAGCCAAAGATAAGATTGTTGCTCTCAGAAACGAAGAAGGCAAGACAGATAATCATCATGTGCGGGTGGCCGTAAAAGGTGGTGGCTGCTCTGGTCTGATGTACGATCTTCTGTTCGATGATGAAACCAAAACAAGTGATGAAATATTTGAGGATAAGGGCATCAAGATATTTGTAGACAAGCGTTCGTTGCTGTATTTGTTGGGTACCACGCTTGATTTTTCTGATGGCCTTAACGGAAAGGGTTTTCAGTTTATTAATCCCAATGCGTCGCGTACCTGCGGCTGTGGCGAAAGTTTTTCAGTATAAAAAAGGCTCCGACAGGAGCCTTTTCTTTTAATAAGCACGTACTTTTTTACCTTCCATAAAATTAATAAAGGCCCTGTTCACCACTCTGTTACCGCCTTTCGTAGGGAAATCACCTGTAAAATACCAATCGCCCGTATGATGAGGAATCGCCTTGTGCAGATTTTTGATGGGCTGGAATACTACTTTCACCTCTGCCCGCACGTCGTCCGCCTTTACGATCTCTCCTACTTTTTGTGATATCTCCTCATAGGTAAAGGGCTTGTATAGCTCTTTTACATGGTTGACCGACATCGTATCGGTGTCGGAGGCGAGGCATTTTTCATAAATCTCATCGAGGAGATATTCCATGTTATTTTCATGGATAAGTTCGATGGCTGCCCTGAAAACTACAAACTCGTGCATTTTGGACATATCAATACCGTAGCAGTCGGGATATCGTATCTGTGGTGCTGAGGAAACGATGATTATTTTTTTCGGCTCAAGCCTGTCCAGCATGCGGATGATACTTTTTTCGAGGGTAGTGCCGCGCACGATACTGTCGTCAATGACGACAAGCGTATCTACCCCCTTATTGATCACCTCGTAGGTGGAATCGTATACATGACCCACGAGGTCGTCGCGGTGATCATCATCTGTGATAAATGTACGCAGCTTGGCATCCTTATAGACCAGCTTTTCCACCCGGGGCTTAAAGGAAAGGAGCTGTTCTACAGACTCCAGATGGGGTTTACCTTCCAGAATAATATCTTTACGGTAGTTGACGAGGTAATCGTCAAGACCGGCTACTACACCCAGAAACGATGTTTCAGCTGTATTGGGTATGTAGGAAAAAACCGTGTTCTTGAGGTCAAAGTTAATGGCTTTAAGGATATCGGGAACGAGTAGCTTGCCCAGCATTTTCCTTTCCCGGTAGATATCTGGGTCGTTGCCCCTGGAGAAGTAGATGCGCTCGAATGAGCAGGATTTCTTTTCTCCCGGCTCCAGAAACTGGTGTTCGGAAAAATCACCATTCCTGTTGATGATAAGTGCATGTGCTGGTTTTATTTCTCTGATCTGGTCATAATCCGCATTGAAGGCAACCTTGATGGCTGGCTTTTCGCTCGCTACCACTACCACTTCATCATCCGCATAATAATAGGCAGGACGGATACCATTGGGGTCGCGTGCAACAAATGCGTCGCCACTACCTACCATGCCCACCATGGCATATCCCCCGTCGAAATCCTTGCAGGAACGCTTCAGTACCGATACAAGATCAAGCTCTTCCTCTATCCGGTGCGTTATCTCCTGATTGGACAGGGTATTATTGTATTTATCAAAAATGCGTTGATTTTCTTCATCGAGGAAATGACCGATCTTTTCCATGGCGGTCACGGTATCCACTTTTTCCTTCGGGTGCTGACCAAGGCTGACCAGCTTATTAAAAAGCTCATCGACATTGGTCATATTAAAGTTGCCTGCTACCACGAGGTTACGGCTGCGCCAGTTGTTCTGCCGCAAAAAAGGATGACAATTTTCGATGGAGTTTTTTCCGTGAGTTCCGTACCGCAGATGTCCTAGCCAGAGTTCTCCGCTGAATGCGGTATTTTTCTTCAGCCAGTCGGCATCGTAATAATTGCCATTCCCCTCCTTTCGTGCCTTTTTATACTTCTTATTGATCTTTTGAAAAATATCCTGAATGGGTTGCTGCTCGACTGAACGATACCGACTGATGTACCGGTAACCGGGAGCTATATCTACTTTGATGTTTGCCACTCCGGCACCGTCCTGCCCCCGATTGTGCTGCTTTTCCATCAGGAGGTACAGTTTCTTGGAGGCATATGCCGGTGAGCCATATTTATCTATGTAGTACTGAAGTGGTTTACGCAGGCGAATGAGGGCTATACCACATTCATGTTTGATCGGATCGCTCATAACTTCTTCTAAAATACAAAATTAACCCCACTAAACAGTCTGATCAATATATCAGGCCGAATAAATAATAGTATCAGCAATGCTGATAAGAACGCAACAAAGCCTATATCTGTTGCAACATTTATTTTTTCCTGCTTTTTAACCGGCTGGTTATTAAAAAACAGGGCGATGGGGATCTTCAGGTAATAAAACAGGCTGATAACCGTGGCGATGAGGCCTGCAATGAGCAGCCAAACCAGGTTTTGATTGCCCGAATAGCTGAATGCCTCCCATAGTTCAGTGAAAACCACAAGCTTGGCAGTAAAACCGGAGGTTGGAGGTAACCCTACCAGAGCAGCAATAGCAATTACCCAAACCACCCCAAGAAAGACCGGCATTCCACTGTTTTTCATATCAGCTATAAGGTAGCTGCCGCTATGTCGTTTATAAACCCAGGCCAGATAAAAGGAAACTAGGTTCATCACCAGGTAAACGGTATAATAATACCAAAACGCTTCCACGCCCTTGGAGGAAAAGGAAAGTATGGCCATTACCATAAATGCTGAATGAGACACAGATGAGTAAGCAAGCATACGCTTGATATCCCGCTGCAATACTGCGAGGGTATTTGACACCACCAGGGTGAGGATGGCCATAAGTGAAACCAGATCCCTGTAGTCAAAGTCAACCTCCACGAATATCAGGCTGATATTATCTAATGCACTGAGAAAACGGATGAGGACGGCAAAGCCAAATAACTTAGGAATAGTAGAAAGGTAAGCCGTAACCGGTGTTGATGCTCCCTGATAGACGTCGGGTACCCAAAAATGAAAGGGCACAAAGGATACTTTAATGAATAATCCCATTAAAAAAAAGAAGCTCGCGATCAGTACACTTAATGGTGCTTCATTGGCCGTGACCAGCATGCCTCGAATAGAATTATAGTTTGTAAAATCCAGTGATAAGGTGTAGCCATAAAGGAGTGATGTACCAAAAATCATAAACGCGGATATCACAGCACCAAAAAGAAAATATTTTAGTGATGCTTCTGCATGAAACGATTTGCCACCCATGCCGATCAACAGATAGGAAGAAAGGGAGATCACCTCTGCAGCGAAAATCACCATCATAAAATGGTGTGTGCTTACCATAACCATCCCGGCAAGCAGGGAAATGAGCAGTAGCATGGATGCCTCCGCAATGGAGGAACTAAACTTACCCGTGAAGTGATGCCTGAAAATAAAAAAATAAAGCAATCCAAATGAAAACAGGGTCAGGTATTGAAAAATACGGCTCAGCTCATCAAACTGAAGCAGGTTCGTTTCGGTAAGAGGACGTATACTGACAAAATAAGCCGTGATAATGAGTGTTGTATAAAACACAACAGCTGTGGATGCACTTTTTAAACGGGGTGACCGGACTAATGCTATAAGAATCACTGCCACAATGGAGACGGCAACTACAATCTCGGGAATAAGAGAACCCCACGCCGGTAATATTTCTGATTTCATCAAAGGAAGCTCAATCGGTTAAGGTTCGCAAAACCAGCTTTAAGTACCTCATCTACCCACGAAATGGTAGCCTCATCCATCAGTGAAGTAAGCATGTTGGGCATCAAGCCAAGCAAAATGGCCATAACAGCCAGCGGTAGCAGCATTATCCACTCCCTTGCGCTCAGGTCAGTAAAATACTTTTTCCATTCCGGGTTAGCGAGGTAAAGTGATCCGAAAAACATTTTTTGTATCGTCCACAAATAATAGACTGCCGTCACTAATATGCCGGCTAATGCACCATATGGCATCCAGGCAGGTAAGCTTACCGTTCCTTCTATGCTGCCAAACGCGCCGAGCAGCACAAAAAACTCCGATATAAACCCTGAAAAACCGGGTAATCCCAGTGATGCAAAGAAGAAGATAACGACAAAAAATGTATAATTAGGCATTGTATTGGCCAATCCACCGTAATTTTCTATGATCCTGTCACCGGAACGGTCATAAATAACGCCTGCTATTAGAAACAGGGCAGCACTCAAAATACCATGGCTCACCATCATATACATAGCTCCCTGAATACCTTCAACCGTCGCACTGGCAAGGCCAAGTAGTACAAACCCCATATGAGAAATGGAAGAAAATGCCACCAGCCTTTTAAGGTCACGCTGTGCCAATGCCAGCATAGCACCGTAAAGTATCGAAATGATGCCCAGCAATCCCAGCCAGAAATTCCATGTAATAAATCCATCCGGGAAAATGGGAATTGCAAAACGAATCAACCCATAGCCTCCAATCTTCAGGAGTATTCCCGCCAGCACTACAGAAACCGGCGTGGGCGCTTCCACATGTGCATCCGGCAGCCAGGTGTGTACAGGTACGGATGGCAGTTTTATCAGAAAACCAAGGCATAGAAAGAAGAAGGCCAGACCGCGAAGCCCAACACCATTGAAGTCACGTGGAGCGATCATGCCCATAAGTGATGAGGGTAAATAGTTGGCAGACTGAAGCAAATGGTCAAGGTTAAAGGTATGTACCTGCATTTCCGGTGGTACACGCTCTACCTGTAAGCGGAGCTGCACCTCATTTATTTTCTCTGTTGCAGTACCCTCCAGACCCAGTTGATCTGCTGTCTGCAACGGATCCACTGCCGAGAGGTGCAACGCAATCATTACGGCAAGAATAAATAGCGAGCCCAGCAGTGTATACAGAAAAAACTTGATACTTGCGTACTGCCTTCTTTTCCCGCCCCAGATGCCAATAAGGAAAAACATTGGCAGAAGCATGAATTCAAAGAAGATATAAAACAGAAAAAAGTCACGGCTAAGAAATGTGCCGATCACAGAAAGGCTTAACAACAGGTAGAGTGCCTGGTAGCCTCTCACCCATTTAGTGACAGATAAAGAGGAGACAGCTCCGATGAGCAGTACCAGCGCCGACATGAGTATCAATGGAAGATTTATACCATCAATAGCGATATAGTACTCTGCTGTCGATATGCCAAGTTTACCAAGTGACAGCCGTATCCATGGGATTTTCTCAGCAAACTGAAGGGTAGCGTCACTGGCTGTCTGAAACATGATCAGCAGGTATACGGCGATCAGCAATTGTGCCGCTGTGGCCACCACGGAAAACCACCGGGCCAGTCCATCCTTCACGGCCGGGATAAATGACAGCAGAATAAATGGAAGTGGAATAAATATTAATATTGTCAACAGCATATCAGACTATCATCCAGACCAAAAGTAAAAGAATTACAAACATCGACCACAATAAAAACCCCTGCACGGAAACTTTCTGTGTCCTGCTTACTACTACACCGGTGATTTGCACAACCCATCCCGCAAAAAAAGTAGTGCCATCCAGAATATATTTCTCCACCAGCTTCATAGTATTCGACATAATGACCCATGTAACACCCAGTGCATCAAGCAACCGGGTTATTCCCATTTCGATTTTAGCTAATATAAAGGACAAAAATCGTCCCGGATGATAAAGCAGATATCGAAATGGGTGTTCCATAAATCCCTGATGCTCTGCAACCGAAGCCACCCATACCGGGGATTTCATTTTTGCAATCAGATATCCCGTAATGCTGCCGGCCAATGGAATAGTATAAGAGAGTATCACCATCCAGAGCGGCAGGTGGGGCAATCCGATAAATTCTTTGTTATAAAAAATCCAGCTGCTATCGACATGAAAAGGATTAGGGCCAACTACCCAGAAAATACTAAGTATAGCCAACAATGAAATGACCACAATTTGTGTATCACGGGTATACCCGGCACGGCCATTTGAAACCATAATCTTCCATGCCCTTCCCATGTAAAGTCCGGTAAGAAAGACAGCCATAAATGCTCCCAGTATGACTATCAAACCAAGAGCAGGCTGGATCTGCTGTATGGAAATAAGGGACGAAAATATGGCCTCCTTGGATAAGAATCCGGAAGTGAACGGGAAACCGATCAGTGCTATTGACATTACAAGAAATGACAAATTTACCGGAGAGCGCCACGAGCCCAGTCGTATTGTCCGAATATCATTAACTCCTGCCTTATGAATCAAAATACCGGCTGTCAAAAAAAGGCCGGCTTTAAAAAAGCCATGTGTAAGCAGGTGGAGCATACCTGCTTCAGGACGTAACGTAGCGACTCCCATGACCATAAATCCTAGCTGTGAAATTGTAGAATAAGCAAGTATACGCTTGAGGTCAAACTGTCGAAACGCAATCAGGGCAGCATATAATGAGGTTATGACACCGATACATAATATGATCAACCCCACCTCAAAGGTGATCAGGAAGTTGAGTCTGAACAACAGGTAAACGCCGGCAGCGACCATAGTGGCAGCATGGATCAGGGCAGATACAGGGGTAGGTCCTTCCATGGCATCAGGCAGCCACGTCATAAAGATTAGCTGAGCGCTTTTAGCCCCTGCAGCCAGAAATATCAGGATAGAAACCCAGGCTGATTTTGGGATCTCGTTTGCTGCGAGGGAGGTTATATTCAGATCATGATGCCGGTTCCAGATCAGTGCAAGCACTGCTATCAGTGCCAGATCCCCAATGCGATTGATAAGAAAAGCCTTTCTCGATGCTCTTGCAGCAGCAGGCTTCCGGTACCAGAAGCCAATCAGCAACCATGAGCTGAACCCTACCATTTCCCAGCCAAAAAGCAAAAGCAGTAGGTTATCTGCCGCTAAAAGCACAAACATGGCCGTCATAAAAAGGGCGAGGAAATTGTAAAACCGACGTTGCTCCTGCTTTTTAATGTAGCTAAATGAAAAAACACCGACGAATGTACCTACCAGCGCCACCAGTATTAGCATTAGCCAGCTGTAAAAATCCAAACGGAAATCCAGTGCCACATCATATGAAGCCAGTGTGATCCATTTTACAGAATACTGAACCTCCTGAAAGGGTTGAGCAAAAAATGATAAAGCAAAAAGCAGGGTGAGGCCTGCGAGGGTTATGCCAAATATATAGCCAGGCAACGCCGGTATACGCTTTACTGGCAGTGAGATCCATGTCACTAAAGGAGCAAAAAGGAAGCCTATCATTCTTTAAGGTTAGAGATTTTGGTCAAATCTGATGTTTTAAACCTTTTATACACCAAAAATATCAGCGTAAGCCCCACCACTACCTCTGCAGCGGCCAGAACAATAACAAAAAGGGCCATAATCTGTCCCTGCCCATCCGGATCTCCGGTAGAAAAAACTACAAAATTAATATTGGCAGCGTTGAGCATCAGCTCGATACCGATAAGAATAGCAACTGCATTACGTTTCACCAGCGTTATACCTAAACCCATACTGAACAGGAACGCGGCAAAATAGACCATCAGCTGATTCATTTCCTGCTCCATACGGATTCGTCAATTTTACCAATAATAGATGAGGATGCAATAATCACCACAAGCAATAAGAGTCCGGCCAGCTCAAACGGAATAGCATAATGTGATATCAGCAAAAAACCTATCTGGCTTACACTCATAGGCTCCGCAACATTTTCATAACTCAGTCCCGCCCGGCGGATCATAAAGACCAGCAGACATGCAAAGGCAGCCGCCATAAAAAGACCCTGCAATATATTACCCCAGGTGAAATGGCCGATGATTTTACCCGTGTAGCGCGATGAAAGCATGATACCAAATACCAGCAGGATGATCACTCCGGCAGCATAAATCAGTATCTGCGACAGTGCAACGAACTCAGCTCCTGCATATACAAAAAAAGCTGCTACACAAAGTAATACCAATAAGAGCCAGAAGGTATTATGGATGAGGTTTCTCGATACCAGGCACATAACTGAGCCTATGATGCCGGTAAATAAAAAAATGTAAAATATCAGGTCGTGCATCAGGGACGCTTAAATTTTGGTTTGAAGTTTGGCCTGCCGGCTTTCGGCTTTTCCGGTGAAGGCTTTGATTCTGCTGATGCCTTCTTTTCTTCCTCATATTTGTTCCAGATATTCACCTTCTCTTCAATTTCTTCAGGTGTCATATTTGCGAAGGAAAAAACATGCTGTTCGATTTCATTTACGCTGTAATCGTATTCGGGCGTCATCGTAAGGCATTCGGTAGGACATACTGTTGTGCACAACCCGCAGAAACAGCATTTGCCCATGTCGATATCAAACTTTGCTGCGTAGATCCGCTTGGGTGTACCATCGGAAGTAGTCCCGAAAGGTTCAGGAGAGCGTACAGGCTCAATGTCGATGCAGTCTACCGGACATATCTTGGCACATTTATCACAAACGATGCAGTCATCAATTTCATTGTGCAGCTTGTATCTGCCATTTTCCGGCACCTTGAAGTCTTCATGAGGATATTGGAGTGTCATCAACCCCTCATCTACTTTGAAATAATCATCGTCCTGAACCCCGATGTTGGGCCTTTGCTTTATAGCCTTGCCCAGGTGGCGTGTGGTTATGCCAAGTCCCTTGAGGCTTGTTTTAGCAGCGTCTTTTAAGTCCTTCAGATAACCCATTACAATATTTCAATTATTGCATTCAAAATTAATATAATAAGTGCAGCCGGCGTAAGGTATTTCCAGCAAAGCGACATCAGCTGGTCAATTCGTACCCTCGGATAGGTCCATCTGGCCATGATCTGAAAGAAAACGATCACCAGCATCTTCAGTATCAGCCAGAAGGCTCCTGCAATCTCCCTCCAGACTGTTCCCTCCACACCCATCGTCCAGTCATACAAAGTGAATGATCCAACATTCGGAAATGGGCTGTTCCATCCACCAAAGAAAAGGATGGCTCCAACAAATGCAGTCAGTAGCATCATGGTATACTCACCCAACATAAATAGCCCCCAGCGAAAGCCACTGTACTCTGTGTGATAGCCCCCTACAAGCTCCGCCTCTGCCTCAGGTAGGTCAAAGGGAGCACGGTTTGACTCGGCCAGGGTAGTAATAAAAAATATAATAAAGGCCGGAATCAATAAGGGATGTGTAAAAATATTCCAGGTAAGAAACCCGCCAAGCTCTCTTACCTCCGCGGCAGGTAAGTAAAATAAATATGCGGGCGATTCTGCCCATTTGCTTTGAAGTAAGGTAATCTCCTGCAGGTTGAGCGACTGTGATATAACCAGCACAGCCAATACCGATAAAGTAAGCGGCACCTCATAAGATACGAGCTGGGCCACCGACCTGAGCGCGCCATAGACCGAAAATTTTGAGTTTGACCCCCATCCCGCAAGGATGATACCCATGATATCCAGCGTGACAACGCCCAGTAGCAGCACTATTCCTGACTCTAATCCGGCTCCACCCAGCGATGGACTGAGAGGAACTACGGAAAAGCCCGTAAATATGGCTATAAATATGATTAGCGGGGCTATAAGGAAAGGCCATTTCCGGACTTTATAGGGTACAATATTTTCTTTCTGAAGCATCTTGAGCAGGTCTGCCACGGTCTGAAGTATGCCATAAGGACCAGTCTCCATGGGGCCATAGCGATCCTGAACGAACCCGGCAATTTTTCGCTCGGCCCATACCACAACTACCGTGTATGCCAGCACAAAAGGAAGAAAGAATAAAAATGTCTGCATCCGCTAATCCCAGAGATTTATAAGCTCTAATGTAATGTTTTCTTTGAAGAAAACTTTTGCCGACTCTTCAAACGACCGGGTATAGTCTGAAACAAAGAAAATATCTTCTTGTTGCTTCAAATCCTCATTTTTATGGGTTAATGTCGCAATGTAGTCGGCTGCCAGTATCCCGGGGTCGATGACTTCAATATGGGAAGGGATAATCTTTATAATCTGATCCATGATCAAAGGGTAATGGGTGCACCCCAAAATCAGCTGCTGTAGCTCATTCAGCTCGAGCTGAGAGAGGTATTCCTCAATAATCTCCATGCTGATTTTCTTATTAAAGAAACCTTCTTCGATCATGGGAGCCAGTAATGGTGTAGCCAGACTATCGAGCTGTATCGGGGTGTCGGTAAATTTTCGGGAATATACATTGGAAAAGATGGTCCTTCGCGTACCAATCAGACCTACCACCCTGGGTGTTGATACATGTAATATATAATCTACCACAGGATCGATGATATTCACTATGGTGGCCTTCCCACGAAGGTATTCGGAAAGAAGGTCATAGGCGGCTGATGACGCGGAATGACATGCTATGACAATGATCTCACATCCTTTTTTATGAAGAAAATCGGCAATTCGCACCGAGTATGCCTGAATGGCTGCTTCGGACTTGTCACCATAAGGCAGGTGCGCCGTGTCGCCAAAATAAATGATCGGATGGTTCAGCTTCTGCTTTATCGCATGTGCAACCGTAAGCCCTCCGATGCCGCTATCAAAAATTCCAATGGGACCCATAATAAGAAATCCCGGCCTGACCGGGATTAATGCAAACAGAGAGAAATTATTTAATTAAACTTATGACGCAAATGTAATGAATTAATTGACAAGCTTGCAACGTCGCATACATTCTATAATATGGGTCACCTCCATAAGTTGCAGCGAGTAAAGGATATTTTTACCAGCCCGCTTGCAGGATAAAATGCCCTTTTTCCGCATCGGAGTAAGGTGGTGGCTCAATAGGGATTGCTCGATATGCAGCTTTTCACATAATTCAGTGACAGTAAGCTCCTTATGGATCATCAGCAGATCGACTACACCTACCCGTACCGGATTTGCTATCGTCTTAAGAATATCAGCTACTATCTTGAGCTTATCAGGATCGATAGCCGTTTCTGCCTCGAGTTGTGCCATAGAATAGTTCATTTTTTAATGTACGTATCGGATGTAATAACGTTCATGGTATCAGTTTGTCAATGCCATTAGTAGGTCGCTCTGCGTGATGATATGCACCTTTTGCTGATGATCTCTTACCGGTACCGCTTTTTTATGCTGATTTAGCAGGGAAGAAATCACATCCACGGTGTCATTGGGTGACACAAACTGAAACGGCTCCTCCATTACATCAGAAACTGTACTTTCTTTTAGTAAAGGTTCTTCAATAAGCATATTGAGCACTTTGGAGTCAACGATGCTGCCGACAATTTCTCCGTCTGATGTGACTGGTATCTGCGAAATGCCGTTTTTGTTGAGCATTCGAACAGCCTCGCCAAGTTTCATATCCCCGGGTATGGTAAACAGGTCCTGTGAGCCGTTTTTTAATGACAGGATATCGGATACTGTTGCATAGTCGGTTCGTTCCAGAAAGCCGTGGTTTCGCATCCAGTCATCGTTATACACTTTCCCGAGATATCTTGTACCGTGATCAGGAAGGATTACTACCATCAGATCATCTTCCTTCAGATGCTCTCTGGCATATTCCAACGCTCCATGCATTGCTGCCCCGCACGACCAGCCAATAAAAAGGCCTTCCTTTTTAGACAGCTTTCTTGTCATTAGGGCTGCATCCTTATCTGTCACTTTAATAATTTGATCGATAAGAGAGAAATCAACGTTTTCGGGCAGTATATCCTCCCCAATGCCTTCGGTGAGGTAGGGATATATTTCTTTCTCGTCAAAAACCCCTGTCTCCTTATACTTTTTGAATACAGAACCATACGTATCGATACCTACAGTGGTGATACTGCTGTTTTTTTCTTTTAGGTATTTAGATGCTCCACAGATCGTGCCTCCTGTGCCTACGCCCGCAGCAAAATGCGTAATCTTTCCTTCGGTCTGCTCCCATATCTCAGGGCCGGTAGTCTCATAATGCGCCTGCCTGTTGCTGAGGTTATCGTATTGGTTCGGGAAAAAGGAATTTGGGATTTCCTTGCTCAGCTTACGCGCTACCGAATAATAGGATTTCGGGTCATCAGGCGGCACATTGGTTGGACAAACTACTACCTCAGCACCAACAGCTTTAAGGATATCGATCTTTTCCTTACTCTGCTTATCTGCCATTGTAAAAATACATTTATACCCTTTGGCAATGGCTGCCAGCGCCAGGCCCATGCCGGTGTTTCCGGAAGTATTTTCAATGATCGTACCGCCCGGCTTGATTTTTCCCTCCTTTTCTGCATCTTCGATCATTTTAATGGCCATACGATCTTTTACACTGTTTCCGGGATTGAAGTACTCCACTTTGGCCAGTACAGTGCCTTTAATGCCTTCTGTAAGTCTGTTGATTTTTACGAGTGGCGTATTACCTATGGTCTCTATGATGGAATTGTAGTACATATTCGAAGTTTTAGTATGTAAAAATAAGGATTAATTGTTTGTTCTCCTGAGGCTTCTCTCACCCGTTATCTAATTTTGTCTTTTATCCGCCAGGAGATACAATACGGCCATGCGAACTGCCACACCATTTTCTACCTGATCCAGTATGATCGCATTTTCGCTATCAGCAACATCGCTGGTCAGTTCTATCCCCCTGTTTATAGGTCCGGGGTGCATAATTACAATCTCCCGGTCAAGAGACCCGAGTAATTTTTTATTTATCCCGAAATACTGCGAATATTCCCTCAGGGTAGGAAAGAATTTTATTTTCTGCCGCTCAAGTTGTATCCTCAGCACATTGGCTACATCGCACCATTGGAGCGCCTCTCTTACATTATTTGTCACTTTTACACCCAGCATTTCAATATGTCGCGGGATTAGGGTACTGGGGCCACAGACCATCACCTCTGCTCCTAGCTTTTTCAGGGCATAAATGTTTGAAAGGGCCACACGGGAATGGATGATGTCGCCAATAATGGCTACTTTTTTTCCTTCGACCTGGCCCAGTCTGGTTCGGATGGAATAAGTATCCAATAGTGCCTGTGTCGGATGCTCATGCGTGCCGTCACCGGCATTAATTACATTGGCATTTATCCTCTCTGATAAAAAATGGGGTGCACCTACGGAAGAATGCCGCATGACGATCATATCAACTTTCATCGCCAGGATATTATTGACTGTATCCAGCAAAGTTTCCCCCTTTTTAACGGAAGAAGAAGAGGAGGAAAAATTGATAACATCTGCCGATAATCTCTTTTCTGCCAGTTCGAAAGAAAGGCGCGTACGTGTGCTATTTTCAAAGAACACATTGGCAATTGTGATATCCCGCAGAGATGGCACCTTTTTGATCGGGCGGTTAATTACATCCTTAAAACTATCTGCCGTCTTGTGAATCAGGTGGATATCATCTGCTGTGAGGTTTTTTATGCCTAAAAGATGGGGTACACTCAGCTCACTCATTGCTCTCCGGTTTATTTTCGAGCCACACCTGATCTTCCTGCCCCAGCTCACTCCAGTTCACGCTTACCCGCTGTGATTTTAGTGTGTTGACCTCTTTACCTACATAATCGGGCTGTATGGGCAGGTCACGTTGGTACTTACGGTCAATCAGCACGAGTAATTCTACACTTTCTGGCCTGCCAAAGTCCAGCATGGCATCCATTGCGGATCGCGCAGTACGGCCGGTATACAACACATCGTCAATCAGCACAACATGGGTGTCTTCAATATTGAAAGGCACATCCATTTCGGACGGGATGAGAGGAGTATTACGCTTTCTGAAATCGTCGCGATGGAAGGTTACATCCAGATAGCCGAGTCTGACAGGCTGATTGATCTGCTTTTCAAGCAAGGCAGCGATACGTTCTGCCAGGTATTTGCCTCTTGGTTGAAGGCCCAGAATGACTGTCTCTTCAAAGTGCTGATGATTTTCAATGAGTTGATGTGTCAGGCGGTCAAGCGTGAGAGAAAACTGTGCGGCATCTAAGATCAGACGTTTTTCCATTTGACAAACAAAGATAGAGGCTTTGATTTATTGATACATAACTTTATTTATAAAAAACACCTTCCGTGTTGATTCTACCGTGTCTATCGCTGTGTTGCGAATACTCTGCACACCCGAGATCACAAAGTAGTTATCATACCAATGTTCCATTTTCTCAAATTCAATCCGGCTGTTTCGCACCTCATCACTTTCAAAATTTGTGCGTATGTCACTCATCTGTTTACCCTCAAGCACCTGATCTTTCTGAATAATCTTGGTCCTGATCTTATTATCATAAAGATAAAGCAATGGTAGTCGCTCTGAGTTGGCATTTGGATTGACAAACACCTGCTGGTCCAGGGTATAGGAAAGTACCTCTGAAATTTCAAAACTGTTGTCCCACTGTAGTTCCCCACTGTCATCAAATCCTAGTACTACAGCATGAGTATATTGATATCCATCAAATACCTGACCGCTCCTGCGCGGGCCAACGTACTGGGTAAAGGTACTGTTCGTGTATGAGCTGTATTTTGGATAAAATGCTTCTCCCATCACGACATATCCGTCCCGGGTATTTACGATGTCATGCACCAGAAGACGATAATTTAGCTTGAGGTCCTTGCCCTTAACCTTCCGGCGCTGAATGCGTCGTTTCATTCTTTTTTCACGCCTCGCTGACATGTACGAAAAGAAGTTCTTTAGTTCCCCATAGCTGTAGTATTGCACCTGCTGGTCGCCCTCAGGCGACATTTCAGCTGTAATTATTCCGCGTGAGAAACTGGATTTTGTATTGGCATATGTGCCTACGATGAGCACGTTGCCGTTGTCCAGCGATATTCCCCTTGCATAGGTAAAACTGATGTCTTCCGGAGGGGTTACTTTATGCCCCCACAGCAGACTGCCCTGACTATCGTAGCTGTTCACACCGATGGTATATCTTCTGTCAAGCAATCTTTCAGAGGTAACTACCTGAAACCTGTCGAAGTCATCCTGCATATTGATGTGATTGAGCTCACTGTACTCATTATACAACCCCGGTATAACCTCAAGCCTGTCTTCCTCAAAATGATACATAATCACTACAGGACGGTAATTGTAGCGCCCACCAAAAATGGCTGCATCAGAAATAACTTCAAATTCAGACATTTCAAGCTCTACCAGCATCTCAAAATCCTTGATTTCATATTTTTCTGTTAAAAAATCTATGACAATAAGCCGATATTCCTTATTGGTATAGGCGTTTTTGGTCACGAGCAGGTACAACTTACGGTTGTCATAATCCACCCCCCTTACTTCCACCTGATCACTGAATGTTAGATTGAGCCGCCATTCCTCGGTCAACAAAGTGTCCAGTCTTTTGATCTGCAGGTATGTGGTCTGGTTGAGTAATGAGGGAACGGTTTGTATAAGTGCAATACCTTCTGTGTCGCAGGGAAAAAGAAGGTAAGGATTTTCTGTATCTTTATATTTGTATTCTGTGCGAACAGGCTGAGACAACTGGCTGTAGGTATCGATTGAAATCAGAACGAGTACAGTTAGCAGTAATTTATCCATATTAAGCGAATTAATCAGTAAATTCTGAATTTTGAAAATATTAATAATCAGATTCTCATCTATCGGTGATATAGTGCTTACCACACCTGTGATCCGTGCATGCAAAACCCAGCTTTCCGAGGCCGAGGTACATTTTGCAACTAAAAAAAATTACGCACAAATTGTCAAAAACAACCCCTATGTGGATCAGGTCAAAACACTCGACTCTTCACTGAGTGAACTGATCCGCAGCATTCGCAAGGAAAAATACGATGTGATCATCGACTTACATAACAATATACGGACGAAAATCATTCGGCTGCTCACAGGAACGCCGATGGTGTCATTCCAAAAAATCAACTGGGCTAAGTGGCTCATGGTAAATTTAAAAATTGACCAGCTTCCAAAGCGACATATAGTAGACCGTTACCTTGATACCGTAAAGAAGCTGGGTGTGGCTAATGATCAGATGGGGTTGGATTATTTCATACCAGACAAGGATGTGGTAGAAAGGGAATGGTTACCTGAAGCTTTTCATCAAAAATTTGTTGCCTATGCTATCGGTGGACAGCATGAGACCAAGAAACTCCCGTTCAAAAAGATGATCGAATTATGCGATCGTATAAATGCACCTGTCGTGCTACTGGGGGATAAAGGCGATGCAGAAACTGCAGCAAAAATTGAAGCCTTCTTTAACCATGAGACAGATGTGGCATATGCGGACGGCCTTCATCAGCTCAATAAAAAAACGGTGATATTTAATGGTTGCGGTAAATTTAACCTGAACCAATCGGCTTCGATTGTAAAGCAGGCCACCTATGTATTTACACATGACACGGGTATCATGCATATTGCTGCAGCTTTTAAAAAGGAGATATTTTCCATCTGGGGCAATACCATTCCGCAGTTTGGCATGTACCCATATCGTACACGCTTTACTATATTTGAAAATAATAAGATTAAATGCCGACCTTGTTCAAAGATCGGTTTTAACAAATGCCCGAAAGGTCATTTTGACTGTATGAATAAACTAACCTTTGATTTTTACCTGAAAAAACTATGGATGTAATCAATTACTTCATTGCCGGAGCACTACTGCTCACCATCGGATGTGCCAGCCAGCGTAATATAGCCCAGGGTGTATCGGGGCAGGTGACATGGGAAAGCGGCAACCAAATGCCTGGAATAGACCGGCAAGCACCTCCGGCACAGCCATATGAATGTGAAATCGCCGTGTTTCCTGTGTTGACTGTAGATGATGCTATCGCCGATAATATGTTTTTCAAACCAGCCTCCAAGCCGGTATCCGGCATCAAAACAGATAAAAACGGGAACTATCAGGTCCCACTGCCACCCGGAAAATATTCAGTACTTGTAGTAGTGGATGATAAATATTTTGGCAATACGTATAACGGAAAGGGTGAAGTAAATGCAGTAGAAGTTACTGAAAATAAGATCGTTACCATGGATATTCTGGTCAATTATGATGCATCCTATTAATTTTTTTTCATGCGACGCAACCATTAGGCAGAGCGTTGCATCTTGTTCCTGAAAGTCGTTAATGACATGTTTGGCAAAGCAAAAACATCATCATTAGAAGAGTTGGTTTCTTCCTGCAAAGCAGGAAAACCATCAGCACAGAAAGCATTATATGACCGGTATAGTGGCATAATGCTAGGGCTTTGCTACAGATATGTCCGCGATGAGATGGAAGCAGAAGGTATTATGGTGCAGGGTTTTGTTCAGATTTTCAAAAAGATAGATCAATATACCGGAAACGGCAGCTTTGAAGGTTGGATGAAACGAATAATGGTGAATGAATCGCTGCAGTATCTGAGAAAGAACAAATACCTTTATGTCGAAGTAGAGCTGGAAAAGGCAGCCTATGAAGTGAATTACGACAGAACTGAAGCGATGCTCAGTTCAGAGGACATAGTAAATATGATTGGTGAATTACCCATCGGCTACCGTACGGTATTCAATATGTACGCGGTTGAGGGATATTCACACAGAGAAATTGCCGAATCGCTCGGCATAAGCGAAAATACATCCAAATCCCAGCTCAGCAGGGCAAGAACGATGTTGCAAAAAAAGATCAAAGATCTTGAAGAAATTGAAAATAAAATGAGTCAGATGTCATGAACAGGTTAGACGAAATATTTGGCAAAAAAGCATACGATTTTGAGCTGAAGCCCTCCTCAGATGCATGGCACCAGGTTCGGGCCGGGCTCGATAGTGAAAAGAATCGTTTTCCAATGAAGGTTATATGGCGATCTGCTGCCGTAATCGCACTACTGATTTCAGTATATTTTGCGGGGTATTTCAGCGGAGTCAGCCAGGAAAAAGTACTGTCTGAGTCACCGGTACAAGAACAGATACCTGCCAGAATTACTATGCCGGAAGTTGCGGATTTACTGGCAGCTGATCAAAATGAAGTTCAGACAAAACAGAAACCTGTAATGAAGCCGGTGGCACCTGCGCCTGCACCCTCTTTAGCTATCAACGGGCAGGCTGACCCGGTATTCATTGAACCGGTTACAGAGACGCCAACAGTAAATCGGGTTGAGCTGATGATGGAAGTATCTCCTGTGCGACCGGAATACCGCCATTTTGGAAAAACTGATGTCATGGCGCTGACCATGGTAGAGGATATACAGCCGAAAAAGACTATGATAATCCGGAATGAGGCGCTCGCATTGATTGAACAGGCACGAAATATTGAACCTGTCGAGTACCTGACAGAACTCAGGGCAGTCAAAAACGACCTCCTTTCTATTGATTGGAATAGTTTCAGTAAAAAAGTCAAAACTCAAAATTAATAAGATAATGAAAAAGTTAGCTATAGTACTTCTGATGCCAATTGTGGCATTGTTTGCCCAAAGTAATGACACCCTCTCCATCACCTTCAGTGATGTGGTGGTGGAAAGAGAAGGTGAGTCTTTCCAGTTTAGTAATGTGGTTGTCAAGGTGTTTTCTGAAAAAGTAGAAAATATCGCCGACCTCCTGCAGTACGATATGCTTCAGCTGATCGATGACCGCCTCAAAAACAAAGAAAATAATGAAATGACTACTTTGGTTTTGCTGGAAGATGACCTGGAGCCATACCGAAAGCTCAAAACTTCACGAGTAGAGGTAGAAGAAGAGCCCATGGAAGTTAAAATCCGAATCGATGAAGAGCGTGTTGAAGATGTGGAAGTTGAAGGAAATGAATGGGAAGAAGAGCTGGAAGAGATGATTGAAGAACGCATTGACCGGGAAGTAACTGTCATCGAAAAATCCAGGCATACTCAAAAGCGTAATGACAATTCTACCAACCTCTACTTTGGTATAAACACCTACCGGGCTTCTGATGGGCAGCCTTTACCAACAGAACTTGCGGTGAAATCCATCGGATCATGGTACGTAGCAATCAACAATATCAATAAAACCCGGATTGCCCACCCCCTTTATATCGAATGGGGTGTCGGTATCAGCTGGTATAATTTCAAATTTGACGACCCCGATCAGTTGTGGGTTAAGAATACAACCGATGTTGTGACCGAGCCGATAGCGACTACACGCGAGGGAGCTATAAAAAGTAAGCTTGTGAATAGCCATTTAGATCTCTCCTTCGTACCGATGATCGATTTTGGTGGCTTCCAGGGGGAAAAATTCCGGATTGGAGCAGGCGTTTACGGTGGCTACCGTATCAACAGCTATACGAAGCAGGTTTTCCGTGTCGGTGGTGACAAAGATAAAGTCAGAGACTGGGAAAATTTTTATCTGAATGACTGGCGATATGGTGTCACTGCACGCATTGGATGGAAAGGTGTAGACCTCTTCGCAAACTACGACCTGAACCAGATGTTTCAGGATGGCAGAGGCCCTGAGCTGAATGCGATCGCCTTTGGTATTATACTCTAAAATTCTCCCATAGACAGAAAAATAAAAGCGGCCTCCGGCCGCTTTTTTTATTCAAATGAATCATTAAGGATTTTTTCGTGATGCTCCTTTTTAATTTTTGTCTTTTTGATCACATCGGGTAATGTGGGCCGGAAACGCGTCATGGTAACTAACGTAACAGCATAAAAAATCAGATAAACATCCAGAGCAGTCAGAAAATAGCCTATTACTACAATAAAATTGGCACTGAAAAGGAAAAAGGTTAACCACAGGTATTTTTCTTTATAGGAGGAAAATTTTTCCCTTACCGGAACCTCTTTGTCCATTCGGCGAAAACCACGATAAAAATAAAAAATACCATGAGCCAGAATCGCCAGTGCGAAGATGCCAATACCAATAGTCAACTGCTCAGCTAAAGCACCATCCATAGGGGCCTTATGAGGGTATTTATCTACCTTAAGGAAAGTCAGGGCAAACAATAACATCGGGCCCGCCAATAACAACAAATAAATATTGTTGATTTTCCCAATATAATCTCTGGGTGTCTGCATGGTATTCAATTTGGGTGCGAAAATAATAAATATTACCGGGAATAGCTTTTTGTCCCTATATTTGACCCCTCGAAGTATGATAGAGTCTGATAAATTTTCACGTAAAGAACAGATAGAAAAAGAAGCATGCCGCCTGTTTAAGGCGAAAGGGTACCCTGCTACCTCGATGCGCGATATTGCGCATGCTACCGGCATCGAGGCCGCCAGCCTCTACAGTCATATCAAATCAAAGGAGGAGATACTTCAGACAGTATGCTTTCGCATGGCTGATAAACTTTTTGAGGTACTTGATAAAATAGAAGCTTTAAACCTCACACCCGGCAATCAGCTGGAGAAAGCCATGATAGCACATGTGGAAGTAATAAACGAAGATCCCGACGCTGCTGCCGTAGCCCTGGATGAATGGAAGCATCTCACCGGCGATAATCTTGTCAATTTTATTGAAATCAGAGAAAATTACGAGCAACGCTGGCAAAACATTATCCATGATGGTGTTAAGGCAGGAGAGTTTAAAGCCTTTGAACCCAAACTCATCATGCTCACACTGCTGGCCAGCATCAACTGGACCCACAACTGGTATAATCCCAGAGGATATCTAAGTGCCTCAGACCTGGGAAAACAACTCTCTGAAATCTTTATCAAAGGACTTCATTCCTGATACCAAACCAGCTTAAAATCCGGATTGGCATTCAGCCATTTTCTTGAACGATCCAGGGCTTTTCCGTAATCCCTGACCTGTAAATCACCGGAAGCATCAACTGAATATGGGAAATCCACAATGTAGGGAGCTATCAGCTCCATGACACGATAAGCACAATTGATCATACCTTCATTTTCAGGGTCTGGCATGGAGCAATTCACGTTATCGGCTAAGGTGGCATTTATGAGGATTTGAAAAAGCGTTCTGTTTTGTGTGTATGGAAGATGAGGGAATATCTCATAGATGACATCATCGTTGATTTCAAGTCCTTCGATTCTCCTGCGCAAAACAGAAATTGCTGTGGCATCACCGATTCGTGCCAGCGCCAGCAGCAGATAAAACTTTTCCGTTTGGTTAAAATTACTCCGGGCAGCATAACCGTACTGCCTTAGCAGGCCAGCAACCTGTTCATTTTTCATTGTACCTAAGAACAAAATCATCTCTGCCCTGCATGAATATGAATATTGCAATGTAGACAGCATATTCCCGACAAGTTCGTCTGAAAAATCAGATTGACTAAATAACCGGGCATTTATGAGCCATTGGTCACAAAACGCACCAGCGGAGTCAACTTCAGCCCAGGAGGTCTCCAGCATTTGTGTTCTGTAAGCGCTGTCGGTGCTTCGCGCTACCTGAATGAGTTCATCGGGAGTCTGCGCAAAGAGGTAACCTGATAAAAAGAAAAAAGAGATAGGTATTAGTGATTTCATTCACTTAAAATATCCCTTTTTCCATTAATCACAAAGCGTCCATTTCAGATTTTACAAAAGATATCAACTCGTGAATGTAGTCACGTGAGAAATCAAACCGGATGCCGGCAGCTTCATATACTTCCGGTATAGACCGGGTATATCCCAGCTTAAGTGCATTAAGGTACCCTTCAAGACCTTTCGATGGATTTTCTTTGTACTGCTTCCACACAGCGATTGCCCCGAGCTGAGCAAATCCGTATTCGATGTAATAAAATGGCACTTCAAATAAATGCAGCTGTTTATGCCAGGCATAATTACGAGCTTCCTCCAGACCGGACCAGTCCGTAATTCCATCTGAAAATTCATCCATGATCTTATTCCAGGCCTCCACTCGCTCAGCTGGCTTGTGGTCATAATTCTCATATACCCAGTGCTGAAACTTATCGATTGTGGCAACCCATGGCAGGGTTTCGATGACACCCTCCAGCTGGTCCATTTTAGCCCGCTTCAGATCATCTTCATTTGGGAAAAATTCATCCCAGTAGTCCATGGACATCAGCTCCATAGCCATTGAAGCCAGCTCAGCTACCTCACTCGGTGTATGCCTGAACTCGATAAGCGGCAGCTTGCGCGTAACAAAGGAATGAATGGCATGCCCACCCTCATGCATAAGCGTAGTCATATCCCGAATGGTGCTGGTAGCATTCATGAAAATAAAAGGTACCCCTGTTTCATCTAGCGGATAATTATATCCGCCAGGTGATTTTCCGTTTCTTGATTCCAGGTCGAGATGCCCCAGCTTATCCATTGTACGCAGGCACTCTGCAAAATAGGGATCTAATTTACCGAAGACATTGATAGATTTTTGAAGCAGGTCGGCACCACCATCAAATGCCTTTAACGGTTTCCTTCCCATGGGATCGACAGCTTTGTCATATGGTCTGAGCACATCCACTCCCAGTGTTTCTTTTCGCTTTCGAGCCATTTCTGTAAGCAGCGGCACAATTTCGGAATGTACTGAAGCATGAAAATCAAAGCAGTCTTCAGGCTTATAGTCAAAGCGGCCCATTTCACGGAATTTATAATCACGGTAATTATCAAATCCCGTGTTGATGGCCAGTCGATGGCGCAGGCCAATCAATGTATCGAAAAGGTTTTCAATTTGTTCTTTATCGCGGAGTCTTCGTTCAGTGATCTTGTTGTATACGCTCTCCCGTAATTTACGGTCATTCTCCTGCAAAAGTACCGCCGCCTGTTGAAGGGTAATTTGTTTCCCTTCCCACTCGATATTCATTTTTCCTGAGATGGCATTATATTTTTGCGATTGTGACTGAATCTCAGTCTGAATGGGAATGTTCTCTTCCCTGAACATCTCAATATCCTTTTTCACTTCACGGAAATATATCTGATATGAGCGGTCATCAAGCTCTCCGATAAAGGGGCTATCGGCAAGTTTGCGGTTAAGCTTATCTGAGTAGGGCGCAATACGGGGTTGGATATTACGAACAAAATCCTCGTACGCCTTTACATGTGCTTCATTTTCAGTGTCACAGGTCATACGGATATAACGCCAGCCGGCATCCTCTGATATGGCCGACTCCAGTTCGCTTTTGTCACGCAGCCATTGAATAAGTTCTTCCCGCGTATTTAGCTGGCGCTGAAGTAATTCATCCAGGTATTCCGGGATACTTTCCCACCCTTCAATGCGAAACGATTCGTCAAGATATTTTCTTTCTATTGCTATCTCCATATCAATCTACTTCCAATATAATTTCTTTTTGTCCGGGATGCCCTACACATATCAGGCGGTATCCCTCATCAATTTCATCCTGTGTCAGGCCGTCGCTCGTCTCCATATCCACCTCTCCTTTGATTAGTTTACATCGACAGGCAGTACATACGCCACTTTGGCAACTGTATGGCATATCAAGTCCGTTGTCCAGCGCTGTAAATAATATCGACTCTTCACGTGCCACCTTGATCTTATATTCCTCTCCATCGAGAATAATGGTAACGTCCGATTTCTCATCATCAGGTGTAACCACTTCGGCAGGAGATGTGATACCGGCAGTAAAGCTTTCTTTTCGGATATTCGCTCCGGGTATCCCCATATCAACTGCAGCCATCTGGGCCATTTGCATGAGACCGTCGGGACCACAGATGTAAAACTCCGTATCCCTTGCTGCTTCAGAAAAAGCATTTTTGATAGCAGCTGCATCTGGGCGGCCTTTTTCCGCGGTAAAATGGTGCATTATTTTCAAATTGGGATGGTGTTCTGCAAGCGCTTTCAGTTCATCATAGAAAATCGCCAGCTCCTGATTTCTGTTTACATAATACAACTCTATATGTGCCTCGGGATTGTCATTAAGCCTGGATTTCAACATGGATATTACAGGTGTAATACCGGAACCTCCCGCCAGCATGAATATCCTGGACGGGTTGGTCACAGCATTTAATGTAAATGATCCCATAGGGGGCATACCTTTGTATTTATCGCCGGGTTTTACATCATTAACAATCCAGCCGGACACTTTACCACCGTCGACCTTTTTGACCATAATGCCGGGTATATCATCCTGAGGTGTAGTAAATAAAGAGTAACAGCGTCGCTCCTCTTTCCCTTCAACCTCTGTGATCAGTGTTATAAACTGCCCGGGTTTATAATCAAATTTATTCTTAAAGAAGACCGAAACGGCGTCTGGTCCTTCATTTTTCTTGTCTGCTATTTCAAGTTCAATTATTTCTATTGCCATTTTTTTACTGATTTCGTCATTTCATGAACCAAAATTAAAGATTAGGGTTACGCAAATACCATATTTTCCTATGTAAAACGACATTATTCGTAACTTTGGCCTTAATCTTGAAAAAATGAATGATCCTTCGCTTACATCTATTGGACCGATAGACGGAAGATATGCATCAAAAACACCACATCTGGCTCCCTATTTCAGCGAATTCGGGCTTATCCACTACCGTGTAAAAGTTGAGATTGCTTATCTCATAAAGCTACATAACCTCGGCCTGGCACAGCTGCCGGCATTGACACCTGATGAGATTACCTATCTGGAGAATATCAGTGAAAACTTTTCCCAGGAGCAGGCATCAAGGATTAAGGAGATAGAAAAAACTACCAACCACGACGTTAAGGCAGTGGAGTACTGGATTAAAGAACAACTTCAGGGTGAGCGATGGGAAAAGAGTGTGGAATTTGTTCACTTTGGCCTTACCAGTCAGGACATCAATAACACTGCCATTCCCTGGTCACTGAAGGATTTTGTTTATGCCCACGATGGTCTTCTGGCCACATTTGGACTTATCATAACAAAAATTGAGGAGCGTGCCGAAGAATGGAAAGATATCCCAATGCTGGCAAGAACGCACGGACAGCCGGCTACCCCTACCCGACTTGGCAAGGAATTTAAGGTTTTTTCCAACCGGCTACGCCATCAGTTGACCGATTTGAAGCAGGTGCCCTTTACTGCAAAATTCGGTGGTGCTACCGGCAATATGAACGCGCATTATATTGCCTACCCCAATGTTGACTGGCACCATTTTGCTGAGGAATTAATCGGTGAAATCGGACTGAAAAGGAGTTTCCCGACTACCCAGATCGAACATTATGATTACCTGGCTGCTTTTTTTGACAATCTGCGCCGTATAAATACCATTTTAATTGATTTCTGCCGGGATGTATGGCAATATATTGCGATGGATTATTTCAAGCAATCTATAAAAAAAGATGAAATAGGCTCATCTGCAATGCCACATAAGGTAAACCCTATCGATTTTGAGAATGCAGAAGGTAATCTGGGTATCGCCAATGCTGTGTTAGGTTTTCTTAGTGAAAAGCTCCCGGTAAGCAGGTTACAGCGCGACCTCACAGATAGTACAGTGCTTCGCAATATTGGCGTTCCTATGGCACATACTGTCATTTCCCTACAGTCTATCCTGAAGGGGCTGGACAAACTGCTGCTGAATGAATCCAAAGTCAGAGAAGACCTTGATAATAACTGGGCGGTACTGGCCGAGGCCATTCAGACTATCCTGCGACGTGAAGGCTATCCCAAACCGTATGAAACATTGAAAGCACTTACACGCACAAACGAAAAAATTGATCACAACGCAATAGCTTCGTTTGTAGATCAACTCGATATCCGTGAGGAAGTAAAGTCAGAAATCCGCGCCATTACCCCTTTTAATTACACAGGTCGCTAATTATTGATGCTCTTCTCTCAGAAGATCATTGACTGTTTTAACCGGGTTGAACGTAATCGCAGGAACTTCGACAAACAAAGTTGACCAGTCACTCATGGCACCATTCCACAAGCCGGGAAGCTCCAGTGCTTTCAGGTCACGACCATCTTTTGATTTTCTGGCAATAAACCCGGTTGTTTCATCCACGAATTGCTTCAAGTCATATTTTCTTCCTTTATAATCGTGTATACAGCATACAATATCCACCGGGTTGAAATGCGTGGCTCCTGCGACAATTTCCTGCTGTCCGGCATCATCGGGGTCAATCTGGGCTGACTCTACGATCTGTAAGCTTACGGTTTCATCAGTATTTACTGCCCAGAATGGACCTCCGCCAGGCTCACCTTCATTCAGCACCATACCGCAGACCCGTATCGGGCGAAATAGTTTACGACGCAGAAAGTCATGCAACTCCTGCCCGGACAGGTCGTCACCCATATTTCGCACACCTAACTTTTCTGTGACGAAGGCCTTTATTTCATCCAGAGGGGCAGATTCTGGCGACTCCTCCATGTGTTGCTGATAAGCATACACCTTCTCCCGAATCTCCAGCAGCAGCCCCCCTAATAGTTTTTTATAGGTGATGGTTGAAGCCTTCAGCCGATCGGGCACTACATTGTCGATATTTTTGATGAAGATAAGGTCAGCATCTATCATTTGAAGATTGGAGAGCAATGCACCGTGACCACCGGGCCGAAAGAGCACTTCATCATTTTCCATAACAAAAGGCTCATTTTCCATTGTGACTGCAATGGTGTCTGTACTGGGAAGCTGATTGGAAAAATCAACATCATACGTCACATGAAATTCTTTCTGATAGCCGGCTTTTACGGCATCATAAAGTTGCATAAATGCTTCCTCATGCTCCGGCGAGACCGTAAAATGCAGTCTGGCAGCACCATTTTTCGTTGCATATTCTGCCGCCTCTGCCAGATGCTCCTCAAAGGCGGTGCGATAACCCAGACCATAGGTATGGAAGAGCAATAATCCTTTTGGCAACTGACCATAGTTCAGTCCGTCTTCCTCCAGTAAGGCATTTATAATGATGTCATAATCACGGTTGGTTACGAGCTCGTTTATATCCAGCCCTTTGATTTCCAGCATGCTGGAAAGAGATTCATAGAAGGCGAAAGCGTGTATATTTTCAATAAAATATCCCATCGACTGAAGTCCCGTATTTGCTAATAGTTGATCTGCCTCTTTCGAGGTTTTGTCATATTGTTCAACAAACTCGAATAGCTTTTTAAACATGCGCGATGCGGCGCCTGATGCTGGCACAAACTTGAGAATTTTTCCTTCAAAATGATCGAAACGGGTGATGTAATCATGATTTTGATCCAATGGAATTCGTTGAATACCATTATCAATAGTGGCAGGTGACACCAGGCGGATGTAAGGAAAACCATCCTTTAGTTGCTTTAATTGTTTTGATACCTCTTCTTCGGATATTCCAAGTTCTGCAATTTTTTGTTTTAATTTTTCGTTATACTCCATAGTAACCGTATTGGATCAATATTCCCTTATTTTCGTTTATATGATATAAGATCGTATCCTCAGTTTACAATGTACAAAAATTGAATCTTTTTGGACTTTAAATTTTTTGATTAAGAGTAATTTTATCCGTGGAAAGTAATACTTAATGAAAATTCCCCAAACACCGGCTAATGAAAATGAGCGGCTAGATGCACTCAGGTGCTACAACATCCTGGATACTATGCCAGAGAAGGATTATGATGCTATTGTAAAAATGGCCGCCCAGATCACCGGATCTCCTTTATCCCTCGTGAGTCTGGTGGCAGAAGACCGGCAGTGGTTCAAGGCCAGGGTTGGTGTAGATATAGATCAGACCAGCCGTGATGTTTCTTTTTGTGCTCATGCCATCAACACCCCCCATGAGCCTATGATAGTGCCGGATACGCAGGCAGATAAACGGTTTGCAAATAATCCGTTAGTGCGTGCTGATCCTAGGATACGCTTTTATATGGGTATTCCGTTAGTCGATAGTAACGGATATGCACTGGGTACATTGTGTGTGCTGGATGTGAAACCAATGCAGCCTACACAGGACCAGATTGACTCCCTCCAATCACTCGCAGATATCACGATGCGTCTGATTGAATCACGCAAAAAGACAACAGATCTGGATATCCTGAAACAGAAGCTGGAACATCAGCTCAGTGACCTGGAGACATTTAGTTATGCCCTGGCGCACGACCTGAAAGCACCACTTAATACCATTGAATCCATAGCCCGGTTACTTCTTACAGCTGATCTGGATGAGGCTACCATAAAGAAATACCACGAATATGTGGACTTGAATGCACGTAATATGCGCTCAATGATCAATGGCATTCTGGATTTTCACATTAACAGCCAGATTGCACTGGAAGAAAAAGAGACATTACCGATAAATGCAATGGTGCTGGATATTGTTGACCTCATCAAAGATGAACTTAAACCTGAGATCAGCTTTAACAGAAAAAATATTGAAATACGGGCCAACCGCCAGGCAATCCATCAGATATTAAGTAACCTGATAATGAATGCCATAAAGCATAATGACAAAAAAGCCCCCCGAATAGAGGTTAATGTGGATGAGCAAACCGACAGCTATTTCATCGAAGTTAAGGACAACGGACCCGGAATACCAAAAAAAGGGTTTCAGAAAATCTTTAAGTTATTCGGCAAACTCAATACCTCTACGAATATCGACAGCACCGGCATCGGTCTTTCTATCGTAAAGTCCATAATTGATAAAATGGGGGGCGTGATCGATGTGGATTCAAAATCTGGAGAATGGACATCATTTAAGTTGACGATTCCGAAATAATCACCATCCCCACGTGCCTGCCCCTCCTTTAAAAGGGCCTTTAATGTTTGAGGTAATCCAGCCCCCGTAAAAATCCCCTTCCTGGGCCTGTACTTTTTCATCATTTACGATGCAGCTATCCATTTTGGAAGGATAAAAGGCGATATGGTCTCTGATATTTTCGAACCCGGAGGCAGGGGAAGGATAATACCAGCCGGCATGAGGTATTTTTTGATTCGGCATTATGAGGTCAACGTAGGAGGCACGACCTTTGAACTCGCAAAAAGTTTTATGTGGGTTTTTCACAATCAACTCCATGCGAATATCCTCAGGAGGAATATAATAAACAGGCGGATGACTGGTTTCCAGTACCCTGAACGCCCTGTTCGTATCAGCTATCAGGGTATTGGCATGTATAATACGAATATGCCCGGAGAAGGCTTCACATCTTGGTGGACGGGGGTAATCCCAGACTGACTCTAGTTTCATATTAAATAATACATTGAAATTTGGTGTTAAGTTTTAACTTCGTGGAAATAATAGGATGGAAAATAAGCTGTTTGACCATATAGACGACAGGGTAAAAGGGATCATCTTTGATCTGGATGGAACTCTTATCAATTCCATGCCGCTCCATTATGAAAGCTACAATGAAGCTCTCAGGGAATTTGGCATTACCTATGACAAAAGCCTTTTCCTTTCCAGAGCTGGAATACCTACGCAGCTCACCTTCGAGTTTATCCGTGAGGAATATAAAATTGCCGGGCTTGACCCCGTAAAGGCTACTGCCCTGAAAAGGGACTATTATCTGGAAAATCTGCATAAAATAGAACTGATTCATGATGTCTTTGGCCTGTTGAAGAAATATCACGGTTCTTTGTCAATGAGTATAGGGACAGGAGGTGTGAATGACTCAGTTTACCCGGCGTTGTCTCATACAGGTCTGGATAAACTCATTGATATTATTGTGACAGTGGATGATATTACCAACCCCAAACCGGCACCCGATACCTTCCTGAAATGCGCTGAATTGATGCAGCTCAGACCAGAAGATTGTATTGTACTGGAAGATGGACCAAGCGGTATAGAAGCTGCAAAAAAAGGAGGATTTCAGGTTCTGGATGTAAGAAACTATATATCAATCGATTTTTAGATAAATTGACCATAACAGAAGACATAAAAAAGCTGATCCCTGAATGGATGCATACCTCAGACCATATCAAACTGGTCGTCACCAGTATACAGGGCAGATACCTTTATGTCAATCAACATTTCAAAAAGGTATTTCTCCGCAAAAATGAGGAAATAGCAGGTAAAATATTTATTGATACTGTACATCCTGAAGATCAGAAAAAATGTATAGAAGCGGCAGAAAGATGCATGCGAAAACCAAATCATCAGGAAACACTTACCATCAGAAAGCCGCTTCCCGATCAAAAGAAGTTTGTGACATCCTCATGGGAGTTCTCGCTACTTAAAACACCCGAAACCGGTGAACCACTGGGTATTGTGTGTGTAGGCGTAGATGTTTCTGATTTTATATCCAGCGTAGAATTACTGAATAGCAGGGAAAGACAGCTAAAACTACTTTCTGAGCAACATACCCGAAATATACGTGCCCCGCTGGCCAGCCTGCTGGGCCTGATCAAGCTTATCGATAAATCAGCTGAGGAAGGGAAGGTAATCGATCAGGAATTGATTCAGTTACTCAATGCCGCAAGCCGTAATCTGGAAAATATTCTGAAAAACACATAACGCAGCCAGATAAACCACTCATGGTGTTCGAAAATGAACACCTCTTTTGAATATATCCCTGTTTTTCCGGTACTTTGGTTTTACAGACAATTGACCCCACATATATGGAGGATAAAGAGCTTGGTAAAATCCTGATCATTGATGATGACGAAGATGTGTTACTGGCAGCAAAAATGTTGCTAAAAAAACATGCACAAGAGGTAGTAATTGAAAAAAACCCACTGAAAATACCTTTTCTACTGAATAATGGCACTTATGATGTAATCATGCTCGACATGAACTTCAGCAAGGATATCACAAGCGGCAAGGAGGGCTTTCAGTGGCTCCAGGAAATACTGGAACGTGTGCCAGACGCCGTAGTCGTATTGATAACAGCCTTTGGCGACGTGGAAATGGCTGTAAAGGCTTTAAAACTTGGCGCGACAGACTTTGTGCTGAAGCCCTGGCAAAATGAAAAACTTTTGGCCACACTTTCTGCTGCCGTAAAGCTGAATCAATCTTATAAAAAGGTAAACGAGCTGAAAAAAGTCAACCAGCAACTCGAAGAACAGGTCAATCAGCCATTCAAAAACATCATCGGTGAGAGTCAAAGGATAAAGGAAGTTTTTTCTGTAATTGACAAGGTAGCTGAAACAGACGCTAATATTCTCATTTTAGGTGAAAACGGTACAGGTAAAGAGTTGATAGCGCGTGCTATTCATCAGCGCTCGCACCTGAAAGAAAATGTATTTGTAAGTGTTGATATGGGTGCGATTACCGAAACCCTATTCGAAAGTGAGCTTTTTGGACATAAAAAAGGTGCTTTTACCGATGCCCGTGAAGATCGTATCGGAAGATTTGAAGCTGCTGACGGTGGCACCCTGTTTCTTGATGAGATCGGTAACCTCAGCCTGCCTTTACAATCAAAGTTACTAACCGCTTTGCAACGACGTGAGATATTCAGAGTAGGCTCCAATAAGCCTGTACCCGTAGATATCCGTCTGATTTGCGCTACCAACATGCCGGTCTATGATATGGTAGGAGAAAGCGCATTTCGTCAGGACCTCCTCTACAGGATCAATACCGTGGAAATACACCTCCCCCCGCTAAGGGAACGGGTGACAGACATACCTCTGCTCGCATCCCATTTTCTGGATTCTTACGGAATTAAATACCGCAAAAAAGGTATCAGACTTTCCTCATCCGGTGAAAAAAAATTACAGTCGTACGGTTGGCCGGGTAATATTCGTGAATTGCAACACGCTATCGAAAGAGCAATAATCATGTGCGATGGGCATACACTGACCGCAGACGATTTTTTCTTTCTGACCCAAAAAACCGGAGAAAAAGAGGTGTCCAACCAGCTGAACCTGGATGAACTTGAAAAAACTGCTATAGAAAAAGCCATCAACAAATATGGTGGTAATATTTCACAGGCGGCCAAGGAACTGGGACTAACACGCGCTTCACTATATCGTCGTCTGGAAAAGTATGGGCTTTAATAATTATCAGATCAACATCATCCTCAGAGCTGTGGTGCTGGTGGCATCCACTTTTCTGCTGGCACACCTCATCTACAACGATGGCTATATATTATTCTGGCTGATTGTGCTTGGACTTGTGATATTCCAGGTCTTTAATCTGGTGGTATATCTTGATGCTACCAATAAGGCTATCGCAAGATTCTTTAAAAGACTGTCTGAGGAAACGCTCCCGGATAATTTCCAGGTAAAGGAAACTGATGATTATTATGAAGTACTGAAAAGTGAATTCAATAAAGTCCTCGACAGCTTCAGAAAGCACAGGGAAGAAGTGGAGCAGCAGTACCAATATATAAAAACCATTGTGCAACACGCTTCAATTGGGATTTTCACCTTTAACCGTGAGGGCAACATCCAAATCATCAACCGAGCAGCACGGGAGCTGCTGGAAGTAAAACAACTCAATAACATCAACGAGCTTAAGGTGGTAAACCCCAAACTGGTAGATCACCTGAAGTCATTGAAAACCGGAGGACGGGCTCTTGTAAAGCTGGAATCTGAAGAAGGTCCGATCCAGTTGTCTATATATGCCATCGAACTTACACTCAAAGACGAGAGCTTTAAGCTGATATCGTTGCAGAATATACAGAGCGAGCTGGAAGAAAAAGAGATGGAGGCATGGCAAAACCTGGTACGTGTTCTCACGCATGAAATAATGAATTCGGTAACACCCATTTCGTCACTGGCAGCACTGGTGGAAAAAGAACTTGAGTATCAGCTGCACAATGATATGGAAGTGAATGCCATCAGTAATGATGAAGTAAAAGACCTTTACAAATCAGTTGAAACTATTCACAAGCGAAGTGAAGGACTTATTCGCTTTGTAAGCGATTTCAGAAATCTGACCATAATCCCTAAACCTAAATTGCAGACAGTATCTGTGGCTGAGTTATTTCATCACGTACTCACCCTCATGCAGTTTGAAATCAATGAGTATAAAATTGCTCTTACTCAGAGTATTGAACCAGAAACCGCAGAGATTGCAGTCGATCAGGAGCTTATATCACAGGTGCTTATCAACCTGATGAAAAATGCTGTGGAGGCATTACGCGAAAATCAAGACAGGCGTATTCACCTGTCCTACAGTATGGAACATCAGCAACCGACCATCAAGATCGCAGACAACGGATCAGGTATTGATGAAGAAGCACTTCAGAAAATCTTTATTCCTTTTTTTACTACCAAACGCACGGGCAGCGGCATCGGACTAAGTCTCAGCCGCCAGATCATGCGCCAGCATGGAGGAAATATCACCGTGAAAACACATATGGGTCAGGGTACGGAATTTACACTCAAATTCAATAAAGAGATGTCGCAGCTCCCTGTTATTGAAGAGGTAGATGTAGATCTGTCCTGATTTTTGCAGATTCATCAGAATTTAACATACAAAATCTGATGAATCACGTTATGTGAGAGTGAATATAAAAAATACAGGAATGCCACGAGTACTGATTGTGCTGTTATTAATATCTTCTACACTTTTTGCACAAAAAAAATACACTGTAAGCGGTGAAGTAAGCGACGGAGAAACAGGAGAAGAACTCATTGGTGCCACGATTACACTCAAAAGCTCCCCTTCAACAGGTGCTGTGACCAATGTATATGGCTTTTACTCCCTGTCGCTCCCTGAAGGACAGTACACACTTGTATACACGTTTGTGGGCTATGGGATCAAGGAAGTAGATGTTGACCTGTCAGCGGATCGTGAAATCAATGTAGACCTGAAGCTGACCGAACAACAGCTCGAAGAGGTAGTAATACAATCAGACCGGCTCGACAAAAATGTGCAGGATATCGCGATGAGTCGCGAAAAGCTGCAGGTAGAAGAGGTAAAAAAGCTCCCGGCACTTTTTGGGGAGGTGGATATTATACGCACCCTACAGTTGCTGCCTGGTATTCAGTCAGCAGGAGAAGGCACCACAGGATTATTTGTCCGTGGGGGAAATTATGATCAGAACCTTATTCTACTTGATGAGGCTCCGGTGTATAATGCCTCTCATTTTCTCGGCTTCTTTTCCGTATTCAATGCAGATGCTATAAAAAATGTGGAAGTATATAAAGGTGGAATACCGGCAAAATATGGTGGTCGGCTATCCAGTGTGATCGACATAAATATGAATAACGGAAACAACAGGGAATACAACGTTTCCGGTGGTGTAGGCCTGTTATCGAGTCGCCTCACGGTTGAGGGGCCCATCGCCAGGGACAAATCCTCCTTTATTGTGACAGGTCGCCGCACCTATGCTGATGTCTTTCTCGGGTTTTCAAATAACCCGGATGTAAGAGAAAATGTAATTTATTTCTACGACCTCACTGCCAAGGCCAACCTTGACATCAATAAAAAGAATAAAATTTTTCTGAGTGGCTATTTTGGACGGGATGAGCTGGGTATACAAAATTTTGCGGGTTTTGATTGGGGTAATGCCACCGGCACGTTGCGCTGGAATCACCTTTTCAATGATAAGCTTTTCACGAATACCACACTCTATTTCAGTAATTTTGACTACGGTTTTTCATTTGACGATTCCAGTTTCGGATTCCGTTGGGACTCCAATCTGCAGGAGGCAGGCCTGAAAATCAATAACACCTGGTTTATCAATCCATCCCTCACCATGGATGCTGGCATTCATGCTATCTGGCACCGCTTTGCTCCCGCCGAGATCAACGTAACCGGTGATACATTTTTTGAACCCTTTGAACTGGACGACAAGTATGCATTGGAAAATGCAGCATATATAGGTTTCGACCATAAAGTAGATGAGAGGCTCTCACTCCAGTACGGTCTGCGCTACAGTACTTTTCAGATGGTAGGGCCGGGCAAGGTATTGCTGTATGAAGAAGGAGTGGAAAGGTCGGATGAAACTATCATTGACTCACTCGTTTTTGACCGGCCACTTGAAAATATTAAATTTTACCATGGACTGGAGCCACGTTTCGGACTCCGTTACCTTATCAATCAGTCCACTTCCTTTAAAGCGTCCTATAACCGTACGCAGCAATTCCTTCAGGTAGCCAGTAACTCCGCAGCATCCTTTCCAACAGATCTCTGGATACCTGCTGATTACTACATCCAGCCGCTTAATGCCGACCAGGTGGCTGCTGGTATTTTCAAAAACTTCCGCGACAACACCATTGAAACTTCGGTGGAGGTATATTATAAATACATGCGAAATCTGATCGACTTCAAGCCGAACGCCCAGATATTACTCAACAACAACCTGGAAACAGAGATACTTTCAGGTATTGGCTATGCATATGGCACAGAATTTTCCGTTCGTAAAACAAGTGGCAAAATGACAGGCCTGATCAGCTACACCCTTAGCAGAACTTTCAGACAGATCGAGGGCATCAGTGCAGATAACCCCTACCCTGCAAGATATGACAGGATACACGATATATCGGCAACGGCAGGCTATGATATTACACCTAAAATCAACCTGAGCGCTATCTGGGTATACGCTACAGGAGCAGCCGTTTCTTTTCCTGTCGGCAGAATTAATGTAGACGGTAAAACCATACCGGTTTATGACGACGACAGCCGTAATGCTGACCGTATGCCTGCGTACCATCGGATGGACCTTTCACTCAACATAGACCTGCCAGGCAATGAACGGTTTAATCAAAACCTCAATATTTCAATATACAATGCGTATAACCGCAGGAATGCCTTTAGCATAGAGTTTCGAGACATTGTAAACAATGATGTGAATTATAGCCCTGCCGATGGACCTGAAGTCTCACGGCGTCCTGGCGCTGTCCAGACCTATCTGTTTCCAATACTTCCTTCGGTTACCTATAATTTTGAATTTTAACTGATGAAAGGTAAGCTTATGGTCATATTGAGCTACATAATGTGTGCCTGCCAGGAAGAAATCTTCGTTGATGTAAATTTTGATCCCGGACAGATAGTTATCGAAGGTGTTGTTACCAATAATGCCCTTGAACGAAATGTAACCATCAGCAGGGCAACAAACTATTATGACCCTTCTGAAGTACCCGAAATTATTGACGACGCCGTAGTCACCATTACCACGAATGATGTTATTACCGACACCCTGAGGTTTAATAATGTAACTCAAACCTATCAGGCTCCGGCATTATCTGTGTTTTCTGATGGAGTTTACACACTGGATGTATACTATGATGGCAATCATTACCGTGCGACGGAAACAGCCAGACGCTCCGTACTTTCTGATACACTGTATGCCCGTATCAATGACATCAACCCGTTTTTAACAGACGGGTATTATGCTTTCTATGATGTGGATTTTATCCAGGAAGGAGATCATTATCTCAGGCTAAAGTATTCAGTCAATGGCGTGTCCTTTAAGGAACCTGAATTTTATGCATTTATTGACAGTGTAACGCCTGGCTCCACCTCTTTTGAGATCCCTATTCTGCTGACAGAAGGAAATGTGGTACGTGTTGCTTCTTACAGCTTGTCAAAAGATGTATACACCTATTTTGAAGGCTTTCTGGATATACTCACCAATGACGGCGGAATAATAAGCAGCCCACCTGTAAACCCGCAAACAAACATCATAAACCTGACACAGCCTGACAAACAACCCTATGGTTATTTTCAGGTTTCACTGCTGACGACCAATACCATCGTATTTAATCAAATAAACAAATGAGAGAGATGACCCGGGCACTTTTATTTATGTTAATGGCAATATTAGTATGGTCCTGCCAGGAAGAAATTTTCGTTGAGTTGCAATACAATGAAGATCAACTGGTAGTAGAATCGGTACTTAATGATACTTCAACAACACAATATGTCAGGTTGTCCAGAACCATCGACTTTTATGACGAGCAACCTGTACCTGAACCCGTCCCGGATGCTATTGTGACGTTCAGCCACGGAACGGAAACGGATACACTCATATTCGACCCATCGTCGGGCAAATATTACATTGAAGATTATGCATTGATTTATGATGAAATCTATACACTGGATATTTATGACAGGGGAAATCACTACCGAGCCAGTGAAAGGCTGGTACAAACTGTAGCCACTGACAGTGCCTATGCAGCCTTTCTGCCTGACCGTCCCTTCCGCCCTGCCGGGTTTTATCCGGTATACAGCGGCGTTTTAAGACCTGGTGATCATTATCTGCGCTTCATTTACAGCCGAAATGATACCGTGTTTGACGAAAGGCAGGATTATTTTATTTTCGACAACAGCCTGATTGGCGATACACTCGACTTTATCGAACTTCCTTTTTCCCTTCAGCCGGGAGACAGAGTAGAGGTGGAAACGTATAGCCTGAGCCAGTCTGTCTTCAATTATTTTACTGAATTTACTGCGTTACTATTTAATGATGGCGGCATATTCAGCCCTCCTCCTACCAATCCGAGGTCTAATGTGGTAAACCTGACAAATCCGGAGCTAAAGCCCTTTGGCTATTTTCAGGTCTCAAGTGTTACCCGGAATGTATTTATAACCCCGGATTCACTGCCTGAATTTTAAAAAATTCATAACCACAAGGACTCTCATTAACCAGATATTAATTCTTACCATTTGCTTAGCAGATTAGTAGAATTCAAAGTTCTTTTTTGCTAGATTTAGAGATTATTACAGACTGGTGTTGTGAATAGTTATGTTAAAGAAGGGCATAAACTCTTTTTTTAGTATATGCAGGCAGGTTTGTTTTATTCAAAATTATGCCGCATAATATTATGCCTTGGTTATGAGACAGTTTATTAAAAGTCTTCGTATTCTTCCCCGATGGATTATCATACTCATCGATCTTGGGATTATTGCAGGCTCAGCCTTGATAGGTTTTGCATTACGGTTCAATTTTAACCTGTCAGAATTTCCTGCGACATTCAAGGGGTTGACACTTTATATGATAGCAGGGATGCTTGCTATCTTCATTACGCAGTCGTATGCCGGTATTATCCGATATACCTCCATTCAGGATGGTATCCGTGTGTTATACGCCACGCTGCTCACCGCAATATTCGTTTCTTTAATAAATCTTATCCATCATTCTTTATTTGTAGGCTATGTGATGCCCTTTCAGGTGGTGATCATCGCCTTTTTCACCAGTTCGGTGCTGCTTTTTTCTTACCGGCTACTGATAAAATTCATCTTTCGCAGGTACACCAACATTTTGCCTCAGTCGGCAAATGTCCTGATATACGGTGCCGGTTCGCTCGGCCAGCTGACAAATCAGGTCATTGACCACCACGCTTTTTCCAGATTTAAGGTCGCCGGCTTTCTTGAAGATGACCCAAACAAAATTGGCAAAACGATGGGTGGTGTCAAGATTTATAACGCTAACGGTGACATCAATGCCCTTATCCACAAACTAAAGATTCAGGAATTTATTATTGCCATTTCTGACCTGAGCCTGAAAAAGAAAAACGCCATTGTAGACATTTGCCTTGCAAATAATATAATCGTTCGACAGGTGCCTCCCGCAGAGCGCTGGGTACGAGGTGAACTAAGCCTGAGGCAGATAAAAGAAATTAAAATTGAAGATCTGCTGGGCAGAGAGACCATCAAATTGAATAATATTCAGGTCCGGAACGATATTTTCAATAAGACAGTCCTTATAACCGGAGCTGCAGGATCTATCGGATCCGAGTTGGTGCGGCAGATCGCAGTTTACCGACCACGCAAGCTTATACTCGTAGATCAGTCTGAGTCAGGTATTTATGACATAGAAAATGAGATACGGACAACCACACAGTTCATGGATATCAAATCCTATATCGCTGACATTATAAATTTTCAGCGAATGGATCAGATATTTGAGGAATCGCACCCGGATATGGTTTTTCATGCTGCTGCTTACAAGCATGTGCCACTCATGGAACATAATGCATCAGAAGCTGTACTCTGCAATGTATTTGGCACCAAAAATCTGGCTGACCTTGCCATCAAATATGATATCGACAAATTTGTCATGATATCGACGGATAAGGCCGTGAACCCGACAAACCTTATGGGGGCAACGAAGCGGCTGGCGGAAATCTATGTGCAGTCACTGGGGTATCATATTCAAAATACTGAATCACGTACACGCTTTATAACCACCCGTTTTGGCAATGTGCTTGGGTCAAACGGCTCAGTGATACCGTTGTTTAAAAAGCAGATCAGCATGGGTGGCCCTATCACTGTGACTCATCCGGATGTTACCCGGTATTTCATGACTATACCAGAAGCCTGTGAGCTGGTACTTGAGGCCGCTGTGATGGGTAAGGGAAATGAAATCTTTATTTTCGATATGGGTGAGCCAGTCAGGATTGTTGAACTGGCTAAAAAAATGATCCGCCTGTCAGGGCTTGAGGAAGGTAAAGATATATACATCAAGTTTGTAGGCCTGCGAGAAGGTGAGAAGCTTTTTGAGGAATTGTTGAATGATGAAGAGAATACCATACCCACTCATCATAATAAAATAATGATTGCCAATGTGCGGGTGTATAAATACAGGGAGGTTTCAGAAAAAATGGAGCGAATTGTTGCCCTTGCAGACGGCAGAAACGACCTCGAAATGGTCTCACTGATCAAAAAAATGATACCTGAGTACAGAAGCAACTATTCCAGGTATCAGGTTTTAGACAGTACAGAATAGATTATCCCGTGCAATATTTAATACCTGGATTATCTGCTTTTTTAGTTCCGCTGATACTTGTGATAATACTAATACCACAAATCAGAAGTGTCGCATTTAAAAGGAACTTCATAGCCCGACCAAACCATCGGTCTGTTCACGATGGTCATGTACCCAACGTCGGTGGCTCAGCGATTTTCCTTAGTGTGTTCTTCACTTCATTGATTATTCTGGACTGGACAGTAAACCCGGTGTGGCAGTATATCTTTGCAGGGGCTTTTGTACTTGCTGTAGTTTCTCTGAGAGATGACGTACTGGAAATCAGGCCGCGTGAGAAGTTTATCAGTCAGTTTGCTACTGCTACGATCGTTTTGCTGGGAACAGGCTGGGATGCTACCTCGCTTTTTAATCTGCTGGGAATACAGGAAGTGCCTCAGCTTATAAATACGGGCACGGCCATTCTCTTATTTGTATTGCTAATCAATGCCTATAATCTGATCGATGGTGTTGATGGGCTGGCTTCATTTATGGTAATTTGCGCCCATGGCATTTTCCTGGTGATATGGGGTGGTTGGGGTGGTGCCTTTGAATCTTTACCGCTATTTTCCCTTATGATTACAGGTGCATATTGTGGCTTTCTGCCATTTAATTATTCTATACAGCGTAAAACATTTATGGGAGATGTAGGGTCTTCATTTGCAGGATTTAGTGTCTCCGTGCTGTTTTTTTACTCTGTCAATAACCATGCTACCCATGATATCAGTCCTCTTCTTGCCTTTGGACTGCTTTTTATACCTGTGATTGATGTGCTACGTCTTTTTGTACTCCGAATATTACAGGGAAGATCACCATTTTCAGCGGATAATCAGCATTTTCATCATGTTTTACTTGAATATCGAGTACCTCACCAATGGATCGCTCCGATAATCGCACTGATACAGATTCTTTCATTTTTTATTATAAAATCCATAACCGAATATTCGAGTCTACCGTTCATCTATACTATCCTTTACACGATTATGATTGCGGGCGTGATCACCATCGCTATGTGGCAAAAGAAGAAAAAATCACTATCTTCTTCTTCTGGCAGGCCTTCGGTTGGATTTGAAGAGGTTATTGAAAAATCCTCCTCCACCCCGACGTCTGTTAAATGAGGGGCCGCCTCTTTTTCCAGGAGATCCAACTCTCGGAAGATAATACTCGACTTTAGCATTGAAAATAAAATAACCATCATCAGCTGTCGGATTTCCTCTTTTCGCCCCAGGCTGGATCCGGTAATTATCTTCAAACTGATCCAGCTCCCATCTTCTGTCGGACAAGGCAACTGAAGCAGCAGGGTCTGCGCTACCTATTTCAAGAAACTCTGCTCTGGCAGCGTTGGGGTCAGCACTACCAAAATGTACATTACTTGCATCATCAAGAAAATCGGTATTGGTAATGCGATATCCACCATCGAGGGCCAGATTGAGGTAAGGAGTAAGTCGGTAGCGTACTCCAAAACCCATCGGTATCACCTGTGCAAATCTGCCGTAAGCGACTCCCTCAGTACGCAGCTCGCGTAAGTTATATCTTCCTGCCGGAACGGTCACATCTCCAAAAACTGTGTAATCCTGCTCGAGGCGTGCAACAGGATTATAATAGGTGACACCAAAACCTGCATAAAGGTAAGGGTTCACAATAGGCCTGTCGTAATATCGATCACCTGTACTAAACAACTCCACTACCACATATCCGATAAGCTCATAATTGTTGGATGTAAAGCTGAGATTTCTTCCGCGACGCCCATTGAAACCCAAATCAGAATCATTAGCATTTACGTCAGATCCAAATATCCTGTACCATGTAAGGTCGCCGGCCACTTTTATTCTGGGTATAATCTGATATTGCAGACCCAAAGCAAGGTTAGGGCTTAAATCAAGGTAATCTGTAGGATTGGATAACTCACCATAGTATGAAGCAGTGCCTGTTCCGGCGGTAATGGTCATCTTCCGGTTTCTCCTGTTGTTATAAAAACTCTGGGAAAACGCGTCAGCTCCAATAAGTAAGAATAGTACTAAAAGCCCTAGTTGCTTCATAATATGCAGTTTATCTTGTGAAATTAACCACTTTACATCGTACAAACAACGTAATGTATGTTTTGATTAATTTTTTTCGATTAATTAACATGATCATCCAACAAAATCACCTGAAAACTCCTTACACTCCTCAATTTTACGTTTTAATCGAAAATACCAGAAAGGGCCGTTTCGAAACGTGAGCAGTATACGGGTAAAAAAATTGTGAAGCACCCTCCCCACTTCAGACCGGTACCCGATATTTCCATAAGGTTGTACCAGAAACTTAAATCCCATAGAGTAAGTGACTTCCTCAATGCATTTATTTCCGTACAATGTGCCTTTGGTGGATTTTAGCACCAGATAAAACGACCGTGGTTTTCTGGGTTTTTCTGTTTCATCCGGTATCTCGGGATCGAAAAGCGTATTATCCGTACCTCCAAAATCAAGGGGATGATATCCCTTTTTACGCTGAGCGATAGCGTCAGCACTGACCAGGAGCAGCACTTGCATCAGAAGCAACAATATATTTTTATGATTGATTTTAATAATCAAGGGCTAACCGCTAATTTTCGAAAAATTCGTACATAAAATTACCAAACCCAATATTCTTACATGAAAAAACTGATAAGTTTTTTTCTGAGAAGAGTTCCCCGATCCACTTTGCAGCGTATCAGCCGACCGGTACTGCACCTTATCGGCCTCTTTTACCGTGGTAATAACGTTACCTGCCCCATTATTAATGTGAGCTACCGAAAGTTTCTTCCCTATGGCAGGATTAACCCCAGACCCAATGCCCTTTGCCCCGACTCCCTTTCACTGGAACGCCACCGGTTATTATGGTTGTACCTCCACCGTAAAACAGACTTTTTTGATAGAAAATATAAGTTTCTCCACGTTGCTCCTGAGGTTTGTTTTATATCTGCCTTTAAAAAACAGCATGGCGATGGCTATATTACAGGGGATATAGAGTCACCTCTGGCGGATGTGAAAATGGACATCCTGAATACCCCGTTTCCGGACAACACATTTGACGCTGTGATGTGCAATCACGTAATGGAACATGTGTCGGATGATGTACAGGCAATGCGTGAAATATACCGTGTACTTAAGCCCGGTGGCTGGGCTGTAATGCAGGTACCCTTCTATGAGCCGGTAGCAGAAAAAACGTTTGAGGACCCCACCATCACCGACGCTTCAGAGCGAGAAAAAGTTTACGGTCAGGACGATCACGTGCGCCTGTATGGAAAAGACTATCCGGATAGAATACGTCGGGCAGGTTTTAACGTACTTGAGGATGATTTTGTAAAGACCCTGAGCCCGGAGGAGGTAAACCGCTACGCCCTTCCGAAGGATGAGATCATTTTTTTCTCTAAAAAGCCGGAGTGACTATGACATTTTACTCCCTTATCATTCCGGTTTATAATCGTCCTGAAGACATTGAAGTCGTACTTGACTGTCTGACCCGGCAGACTTTTAAGCATTTTGAAGTAATTGTCGTAGAAAGCGGATCAGATATCCGTTCTGATAAAGTAGTAATGCAATACAAGGACAAGCTCGATGTATCGTATTATTACAAGTCAAACGAGGGGCAGGGTTATTCCAGAAATTACGGCATGAAGCGCGCCAAAGGTGATTTTTTCATCATTCTGGATTCCGATATCCTCCTTGACGAAGACTATCTGGAGGCAGTAGATCGTGGTATAAACGATAAAAATCTTGATGCTTTCGGAGGACCTGACCGGTCTCACGATAGTTTTACCCCAACCCAAAAAGCGATTGATTTTACACTTACATCATTTTATACCACCGGCGGCATGCGGGGAAGCAAAAATGCGAAAGTGAAATTTTATCCGCGAAGCTTTAACATGGGCTTTTCCAGAGGAGTATATGAAGCTACGAATGGATTCCGGCTGCCATTTTTTGGCGAAGACATTGAACTGAGTGCCCGCATAATGGAACTGGGGTTTAAAGTTGGCTACATTGATGAGGCCTATATTTACCATAAAAGAAAAACAGACTTCAAAGGGTTCTGGAAACAGATGCATTTTTTTGGACGTGCGCGCATCAACATCAGCCACCTGATCCCGGGAAGCCTGAAACTGGTCCATTGGATTCCGGCCCTGTTTACCTTTGGCATTATCTTCTTAATCCTCTTTGCCATGTTGATGCCGTGGCTTGGGCTGGCAGGTTTCTGTTTTCTAATGCTCTACGTATTAGTATTATTTACAAGTGCTGCTATAAATCATTCATTTAATGTCGCTTTTAGGGTAATACCTGCTTTATTTGTACAAATGATCGGGTATGGTACAGGGTTTTTAAAACAATTTATTACCCATACCCTGACAGGCAGAGGAATCGATTCATATAAACCACAAAAAGATATATAGTGAAAGTTTTGATTTTAGCCGGTGGTTTCGGCACAAGGATAAGCGAAGAAACCGTAGTTAAACCCAAGCCCATGGTAGAAATTGGCGGTAAGCCGATTTTATGGCATATCATGAAGATATATTCACACTATGGCTACAATGATTTCGTAATTCTCGCCGGGTATAAGGGGTATATGATCAAGGAGTATTTTCATAATTATTTTCTGCATAATTCAGATGTGACGTTTGATCTGGCCAATAATGCTATGGAGATACACCGCAATAAAGCTGAAAAATGGAAAGTAACCATACTCGATACAGGTCAGGACACCCTTACGGGTGGCCGTATCCGGCGTGCAAAAGAATATATTCATGGTGAACCATTTTTATTAACCTATGGTGACGGTGTAAGCAATGTATCCATTGATCATCTGGTTGATTTTCATAAAAACCATGGTGGGTTGATCACCCTTACAGGTATTCAGCCTGAAGGAAGGTTTGGTGCACTGGAGCTTGGTAATAACGACCAGATACTGAAGTTTGCAGAGAAACCAAAAGGAGACGGATCATGGATCAACGGTGGTTTCTTTGTGTGCCAACCGGAGGTGATGGACTACATTGACGGAGATCAGACAATCTTTGAGAGAGAACCACTGGAAAGGCTGGCAAATGAAGGACAGCTCTACACGTTTAAACACGCCGGTTTCTGGAAATGCATGGACACCTTGCGTGATAAAAATCAGTTAAATGAAATGTGGGAAAATGACCCGCAATGGAAAACCTGGTAATTGATGTTTACTGACATTTATAAAGGCAAAAAAGTACTTGTCACCGGAGCTACCGGTTTTAAAGGATCTTGGCTTGTAGCGTGGCTGCTGGAAATGGGAGCAGAAGTCTCCGGTTTCTCTATCGACATTCCTACCGAGCCCAGTCATTTCTCTGCACTGAAGCTGGATACTAAAATAAATCATCGCTTTGGTGATGTCAGTGAGCCTGAAGCTTTCTGCAGTTTTTATAATGAGATTAAACCGGATATTGTATTCCACCTCGCAGCACAACCTCTTGTAAGAAAATCATACCATGATCCGGTGGAAACATTTTCTACCAATGTAATGGGAACTGCCCATGTCCTGGAAGCTATCCGCCTAGCAGGTATGCCGGTAGCTGCCGTCATGATTACGAGTGACAAATGCTATGATAATGTAGAGTGGGAATGGGGCTATCGTGAAACGGATGCCCTGGGTGGTAAAGACCCTTACAGTGCCAGCAAGGGTGCAGCAGAAATAGTGATCAAAACCTATTATCACTCCTATTTTAAAAATCAGCAGGATATTCGAATTGCTTCAACACGTGCAGGAAATGTGATTGGCGGAGGCGACTGGGCCGATGATCGCCTGGTCCCTGACTGCGTGAAAGCCTGGAGCACGGGGGGTGATGTAGAGATACGGTCACCGAAAAGTACAAGGCCATGGCAACATGTGCTGGAGCCCTTGAGTGGCTATCTTTTATTGGGTCAGCATCTGCTGATAAGCGACAAATTGAATGGTGAACCTTTTAATTTCGGCCCTGACCCATCCAGTAATTACACTGTTATTGAGCTTCTGAGCAGTCTTCAGAAACACTGGGGCATTGCTGATAAGGAGCACTATCAGATCAATCCCGCTGACCGCAATTTCCATGAAGCCGGACTGCTTAAGCTGAGTTGTGATAAAGCTTTGGCACAGCTTGCATGGCAGCCCACGCTTGACTTTGAAGAAACATCCAGGTTTACGGCATTATGGTATAAAAATTTTTATGCCGGCGAGGATACCGAAAAACTAACATCACAACAGATCAAAGAATATGCCCGCCTGGCAGGGGAAAGAGATCGTGTATGGATAAACTGATTGCAGGAGTACAATTTACGCCACTGAATATTATTGAAACCGGTAAAGGCAATGTCCTGCATGCGCTAAAGGCAAATGAACCCACCTTTACCACATTTGGTGAAGCCTATTTTTCCGAGGTAAAATTCAATATGATCAAAGGCTGGAAAAAGCATACCCGCATGACGCTAAACCTGGTAGTGCCGGTAGGATCTGTAGAGTTTGTGATACATGACGACCGTGAGGGAAGTCCGTCGTATGGTGTTTTTAATCGTATTTTGATTGACAGAAGTCACTATGGACGCCTTACCGTTTCGCCTGGACTATGGATGGCTTTCCGCGGAAAACAGGAGGGATTAAATCTACTGCTTAATATTGCCTCTATCCCACATGACCCCTCTGAGGCGGTGAACAAGGAACTCGGAGAAATAAGCTATGCGTGGTAAACTTTTGATCACAGGAGGTACAGGTTATCTGGGAAGCCGTATTGCCAGACTCATGCAACCGTTTTATGAAATTACACTGCAGACAGTAAGCGGAAGAAAGCTTGATGATAACTATCATTATTTTAAGGCAGATTTCAGCCGTCCCGACGACCTTAGCCAGCTACAAAAGCAGGATTTTGACTATGTGATTCATCTTGCGAGCTACAATGAAATGAGCGACCCGGAGTATGGGTATAAGGCACTCAAAATCAATACAGAAGGCACACGAAATCTGTTGGACCATCTACCCCCTTCCGTACGCCATTTTATATATTTTTCAACATTTCACGTATATGGTAAAAAGGAGGGTGTGATTACCGAAGATACGCCGCCTGACCCTGTACATGATTATGCATTGACACACTGGTTTGCAGAAAAATATGTGGAACAGTTTCACCGCACTAAAGGGCTGCCCTATACCATTTTCAGATTAAGTAATTCGTATGGTTGCCCGGAATACAGCGACAGCTCAAAATGGTATCTCATTTTGAATGACCTTGCGCGGATGGCGTGGAAAGATCGAATGATTAAGTTAAACTCCAATGGGAAGGCCATGCGGGACTATGTATGGATGAATGATGTTGCAGAAGCATGTAAGGCTGTCCTTCATATGCCGGCTCAAAACACCCTGTTTAATCTGGGTTCCGGTAAAAGTTACTCAACATATTTTATTGCTGAGCAGGTTCGCGATGCTTACCTGGAAGTAACAGGTCGGCGTATACCCATCGAGGTCAACGAATCGGATACTTCATCAGGTAATGAACTTTACTTTCACAACAGCAAGCTACTTCGGCTAACAGGGATTACATTCCATGAAGCCTTTCAACAGGAGGCAAAAGCAATTTTTGAGCTGCTGAGCTAAAAAAAAGCCCCGGTTAACCGGGGCGTCAATTATATCAATCTCCTGTATTATCAGGATTAAGCTTTAAACGCTCCTGACGGTTGGCAATCTCCCACGCAGTGTAAAACACCAGGCGTGCTCTTCTTTCAAGCAGCTCATATTCTATTTTCTCTACAGTATCCGTAGGTTGATGATAATCTTCATGGACCCCGTTGAAATAAAATATCACAGGAATATTGTTTTTGGCGAAGTTCCAGTGATCTGAGCGATAGTAAATCCGGTCCGGGTGGTCTTCCTCATTATATGTATAATCTAGATCAAATTGAGTATAGGTTTGATTCACCTGTTCACTCAGTTCATGAAGATCTTGTGACAGCCTGTCAGAGCCCACCAGATACACGTAATTTGGGTTCTCCTGATGTGGCTCATCGATGCGCCCAATCATATCAATGTTCAGATTAGCTACCGTGTTCTCCAGCGGGAAGACGGGATTTTCTACATAATATTCTGATCCCAGCAACCCTTTTTCTTCACCGGTCACTGTCATAAACAGAATGCTTCTTGCTGGTCCGTGGCCATCTTTGCTGGCTTTAACAAAGGCCTCTGCCATTTCAAGGATCGTCACTGTTCCTGATCCGTCATCATCAGCCCCATTGTAAATCTCATCTCCATTACGCCCAACATGATCATAATGTGCTGTCAGGACAATCAGCTCTTCCGGCTGGGTTGCACCCGGGAGGTAGCCCAATACATTTTCTGTGGGCACTATGTTTTTCTGGAAAGCAGATGAAAAGCCATTGGTAGCATTCAATGGTTTTTTATAATTACCGGCGGCAATATTTGATCTGGCCTTTTCCAGGTTTCTTTCTGAGGTTTGTAAAAATTCATCCAGTTGATCTTTTGTAATAAAAAGCAATATCCTGTTTTTAGACTGCTCGGTAATTTCATCTTTCACCAATGAGGGTGACCGGCCGGATGTCCAGTCTATAATGGATGAAAGATCATCCATAGCAATAACGGTGATCACATCACCACTGCGGCGTATCCTGTTCCAGGCGTTATACCAGGATTGACCTGAATCAAGCTCGATTACCACATTCATATTTTCTTCCAATGCTGATTCAATCAGTGTCTCGTCGGAAGTACCTGCATAGAGAAATGATTCTTCATCCCAGCCTTCTGTATCATATTTCCCACCAAAAAAAGCCATATTATCATTCATAGAAAACGTAAAGTCACCGGCACGAACCTGTACCTGAGCGGGAGTATACGTAAATAGTGAAATGTATTGATAATACGGATTATCCTGACCATCGAGCGGTCCTTTCAATCCAAGCGAACGAAAAGCCTCAGATATATAAGCCGCGGCCATTTTCTGCCCCGGCTTGCCTGTATCTCTTCCTTCAAGAGCATCTGAGGCAATAATATGCAGATGGGAGCTGAGGTCATCGACGGTGATTGTTTCGGCATATTTTACCGCGTTTTCATCCTGCTGAGCGGCAGCCACTACGGCTAATACCAGCGTTAATGTTATTATTATTTGCTTCATTTTAGATCAATAATGTGAATAAATCGGGTCTCTTATTAATTTCAGTAAAGTTAATTTTAAATCGCTGCATCCTTTTCAACAGCACCTGATAATCTTCCCTGCTTGGCACTTCTATACCCACCAGAGCCGGGCCTTTATCACGGTTGGTCTTTTTGGTGTATTCAAAATGTGCAATATCATCATTGGGTCCCAGCACATTTACCAGAAACTCCTTCAAAGCACCTGCACGCTGAGGGAAGCGGATGATAAAATAGTGCTTCAGCCCCTCGTAGATCAGGCTTCTTTCTTTGATCTCTTCTGTACGGGTAATATCGTTATTACCGCCACTGACAACACATACCACATTTTTACCCTCAATTTCCTCTCTGTAAAAGTCAAGTGCAGCAATAGACATGGCCCCTGCGGGCTCTACCACCATTGCTTCTTCGTTGTACAACTTAAGTATTGTCGTGCAGATTTTACCTTCAGGCACCAGCACCACATCATCTAACAGGTCGTTGCATATCTGAAAGGTTTGTGAGCCTACCCGCTTTACGCTTGCACCATCGACAAATTTATCTATTTCATCTAATTCAATGACCTGACCGGCATCTATAGATCGCTTCATCGCCGGCGCCCCTTCAGGCTCTACTCCGATAATTTTGGTTCCCGGGCTGATCTGTTTGAAGTAGCTGGCCACCCCTGAGCTGAGACCTCCTCCGCCTATGGGCATAAAAAGATAGTCGATAGGTTCTTTAACATCATTGAGAATCTCCATGCCTACTGTACCCTGACCTGCCATTATGAGCGGATCGTCAAACGGGTGTATAAAGATCCGGTTGTTTTCCCTTACATCTTCTATTGCCTCGTGATAGGCTGCATCAAAGCTATCTCCCATTAGTATCACATCCACCATATCCTTGCCAAACATCGAAACCTGCTTCACCTTTTGGGAAGGCGTGGTATTGGGCATGTAAATCTTGCCATATATGCCCAGCTGATGGCAGGAGTAAGCCACTCCCTGAGCATGATTTCCGGCGCTGGCACATACCACTCCCTTTTTCCTTTCTGCATCAGAGAGATTGACCATCTTGTTGTATGCACCGCGGATTTTATAGGATCTCACTATCTGCAGGTCTTCCCTTTTCAAAAAAATCCGGCTGCCAAAATAGGCTGAAAGATTTTGATTAAGGTCTGAAGGTGTATGAAGTACCACATTCCGGATATTTTCATATGCTTTACGGATGGCTTCCAGCGTAATGTAATGATCTTTCAGATCGGTTCCCATGATATATTTGGTCAATGAAGCCGGAAAGTTACTAAATCTCTTCCGCAATACGATATTCCTGTTCTCCTGTATTGGATTTTACCATTAATTCAGCCAAAAACCCTGAAAGAAACAGCTGTACTCCAATGATCAATGCCACCAGGGCCAGAAAAAATAACGGCTGATCCACGATATCCCTCACCGGAAGATTATGGTTTATGTGGTGTATTTTTTCCCAGATCAGATATATGGTAATGCCTGCGCCCACAATGAAAGAAAGCGCCCCGAAAACACCAAAAAAATGCATTGGGCTACGGCTAAAACGTGTAACAAAGGTGATGCTCAGCAAATCAAGAAACCCCGTAATAAAGCGCGTCCAGCCATACTTGGTCACACCGTATTTCCTTGGCCGATGCTGCACGACCTTTTCTCCAATATTACGGAACCTGTTCCACTTGGCGATAACGGGGATGTAGCGATGCATCTCACCATAAATCCGAATACTTTTCACTACACGCGACCGATATGCCTTAAGCCCGCAGTTGAAGTCATGCAGTCGTATCCCGGATATAAGTCGAGTCACACCATTGAAAATCCGGGATGGTATTGTTTTATTCAACGGGTCGTGTCGCTTCTTTTTCCATCCGCTGACCAGATCATATTTCTCCTCCCTGATCATGCGATACAATTCAGGCACCTCATCGGGACTGTCCTGCAAATCGGCATCCATGGTTATAACCACCTCACCTTTTGACATCCTGAAACCAGTCGCCAGGGCGGCTGATTTACCATAATTTCGCAAAAACTGATATCCACGTATGGCCGGATACCTGAGCTTTAGCTGCTTCAATACCTCCCAGGAATTGTCTGTGCTGCCATCATCAATACAGATTATCTCAAATGGGATCAGCATCTTGCTGAGGACACGGTCGAGCCATTCCATCAGTTCTGGCAGTGACTCTTCCTCGTTGTATATGGGGATGACTATGCTTAACTCCAATTTAATCGAAATCTGATTTACGCGATTTTAATATGGCTCCAATCACCAGTGATTTAAGCAGATCAAGAATAAGTGAAAGGGCAGATATAGCCAGCTGAAACCAAAGTGAAAAATAGGATTGGATCACCTGACTTACCATATCAATCATTGCATCATCGTACCCCATAGACTCATATACCTCGCTAAAATTTGCCAGAATAAAATCTGTGATGCGAGTGCCTGTGCCCGGATCTATAACTGAAAAGATAAGCCAGTTGCCCAGGGCGATAAACCCCCTGAAGAAAATAAATATCAGTATCGCCAGCGAGAATAGCTTTCCAAGGGTAGCCGGTTCATCCATGGACTTCTTCCAGAGATTTACAGCAAAGCCCACCACCAGGATATTTATGAAAAACATAATCCATCCAAATCCACCACCCAAAAGGTTATTAAACGCGTAAATGCGGATCACGGGAATCAGGAGTGAGTAGGCGGCCATTACCCCTCCCCAGGTAAGGGCATGCTTAGTCAAACTATTTTTTGTCTCCATTTTTATTATCTGTTTTTTCTCTTATCTGAAATTCAGTCCTTCTCATTACCATCGATAGTATCAGCCCCGGACCAGGTCCAAAAAGGAGCAATTGCCAGACCAGCAATGTCACGGCGATATCCACAGGTGATGGTTTCTGACTTGACTTCTCATATAGTTCATCAAACTTTTCCTGGCCATATTCTTGAATGACCTGCTCTTTGGTGCGCTCAAGTGTACGTAAACCACGCTGGTACTCCTGGTCAATATAGGCAGGTTTCAGTGAAAGGAAAATCACAAAAAATATAAACCCAATGATGCTGGCCGTAATAATAAGAAGGTATGTTGTTGCCAGAGCCTGCCATAGATGGAGGAATCCCCTGCCATAAAACCGTTTGTACGTATACAAAGCAAGAAAAATAAATACGGCAAATGTGAGTATGGAGCCGATTATCAATGAATCCCGGCTTTGCAGGCTAAACACCGTTATGCCATAAATGACGGTAAGGCCTACACCGGCTATGAGTCCGTAAATGAGCGCGTTTCTGACAAGTTTATTTTTCATGTGTAATCATTTAACACCACATGCTCACCGTTTATAATTCCTTTTACTTCCCCTTTCAATGTAGTGCCAATCAGTGGCGAGTTATGAGACAGAGACCGATTGTTATCATGTGTATATTTCCACTCCTTGAGAGGGTTGAAAAGCGTAAACTCTGCTTTTTGCCCGGGCGCCAGCAATGGTACTTCGATGTTAAAACATTTTCGGTTACCAACGGCCAGCTTTTCCACACTGATGTTTAATGGTAGCTGATCACTGATTCCGGCCAGCAGTGAAAACGCGGTCTGAAGGTTGATCATACCGGGTGCAGCGAGGTCAAACTCCATTTCTTTGGCATCCTGATCCTGTGGAAGATGGTGTGAAGTGATGCCATCAATAGTGCCATCTTTCAAACCTTCAATCAATGCTTGCTGGTCAATTTTGGTCCTTAAAGGAGGGTCTACTTTAAAATTACTGTCAAAAGTAGAAACAACATCTTCCGTAAAGACCAGATTCGGAACAGCGACATCACAACTGATGCTCAGCCCTTCACTCTTAGCCTTACGTATTAGGTCTACACTTTCTTTGGTGGATATACCTGTGAGGTGCAACCTGCCATCCGTATATCGCAATAATTCAATATCGCGTTGCACTATGGTATATTCAGCCAAATTAGGGATACCGGTTAATCCATTTAATACACTGGCTGCTCCTTCATTCACCAGACCAAAATGTGTAAGATGAATATCCCGTGGCCTGTCGATTACCACTGCATTACGCTGCCGGAGATATAACAGTGTTTTAAGGAGAATATCAGTATTCCATATGGGTTGCAGGCCATCTGTAAATGCCAATGCGCCTGCCTCATACATATCCAGCATTTCTGTCATATCGTCGCCAGCATTATTCAACGTGACAGCACCGAACACATCCAGTGCAGTGGGATGGTTAAAGGCCATACTTTTGAGATACGAGATGCCGGATTTGGACTGAATAACCGGGTCGGTATTAGGTAAAACTGCAACATGCGTATACCCACCGGAAGCAGCTGCATTCAGGCCAGAGCGGATGTTTTCTTTATGTTCAAAGCCGGGATCCTGGAAATGGGCCATAAAATCAAACCATCCCGGACTTACTGCAAGCCCATCTTCCTCGATGAGCATGTCACCCACATCCTCTGTATGACCCATTGAAGTAATAATACCGTCCTCTACAACGATGTCAATCTGCTGGTCGTTTAACTGTACCCTTTTTACGATAATTTTCATTGCCCGGGATACTTTAAAAATTTAATAATGGCCATTTCACCTAAAAGTGAAATTATCGACAATATTAACATTAATTTCCATAAAGAACCTTGATATGGAACACGCTGGAGCGAGAAGTTAAACTCATCCTCGGTAGAGTACTCCATTATATTAAGTTTGAAATTGCTGAAGTAAGTCTTCAGCTCTTCATCTGAAAAAGGATTATTCGCTGACTCTGCAGTTGAAAGGTTTACGGCCAGACCCGCTAGCTTTTCATCGTTCATCACTACGTTGTAATAGCCGGCATCGAGAGGATCTTCAAAGGTGAAAGATAACTGGTTGCCCACATATCTTTGCTGTGGAATAATTCGCATCTCCCCTCCTACTACTTCCGCAACCTGATCACCCCGGTTATCTGATGGTGCCGGTATGGTTATAACCTGTTCTTCATCACGAATGTATAATTCAGTAGACGAACTAATGGCCTGGAATGCGATTTTATAGAATACCGGGATACTGAGTGCATGGGTCAGGAAATTGCTGTATTCAGAGTACAGCGGAGTGCTAAAGGCATATAGTCTTCCATTCAATAGTGGGCGATATCCCAGAAAAATATCCCCATTCTGGAAATTCAGCAATTGGTATGGCAATCCACTCACTGCCATCACCGGTACTGCTTCGGGCATATTGATTCTTTGTTCCTCTTCCTCAAAAATATTTGAAAAGAAAGGGTTGTTGTAGTCAAGTGGTGCAAGTGAGACACGTGACAATTCACCATTACGCAGACTTCCTGTAATGCCATATGATGAAAATGAAGCTGACCCAGGGATAAATACCACAGAACCGCCATTTGCAGCCACTTTTTCGACCACAGCAGTATATAGCTGGCTTTGAAATACTTCGGAAATAATGAGCACATCGGTTTCTTCCAAATCAGCATAATTTACATTACCAGGATCAAAAAAGCGTGCGTTGAACAACTCGTCGTTACCCAGCAAAGCATTCAGTTTTTGCTGTATTTCACCATCAGCGACCACAGCGACCTTTATAGTATTATTTGCAGAAAGGTTAAGGTAAAATGTATTGTCAAAAAGCACAGGGTAATCTTCAAAGGTGACAACACCTGAGCTTGCCCTGCCGGTAAATTTCAAAGGGAAAACCACTTCTTCCGTACTTTGAGCTGGTATAGTAGCATTTATTGTGCCTACATTGACGCTGTCTACATTCAATCTGACGATCAATTGCTGCACATCCTCCCTCCCGTCGTTATGGAGTACAATATGCAGATCATTGGAGGTTCCCTCCAGTAAATAAGGATTTGATAAAAAAGCGGTGTCAACATATACATTGCCCTGCCGTGCATATCTGAAAGGTATTAGGTTGATGGCAAGGGAGTCTGAAATATCTAAGGAAGACTGCAGGTTTTTCTGAAAATCGGATAAAAAATAGAAATCTGTGCCCCCCTCGAGGTCTGCACGATCTATGATATCTCCTATCTGCCTCGACGTGGCAGTAAAGCTGATCTCAGTGAGCTGATCTTCAATTTCATTTTTGCTAAAGAAAAAATTGGATGATGGCGCAAATTCATGGGTAATCAGCTTAAATCGAGTATCAATAGGATAGTTTTTCAGAATCGACTCACACGCCAGCACCGCATTATCAAGCGCAGTATTGCCATCGGATGTCCTTCGTGACATGCTGTAGGAATTATCCAGAAATACGACCACCTTTTCAGATATAGGCATTACCTTGTTCTGTGTATTTTCCCTCCAGACAGGCTGAGCAAAGGCAAGTACCAGAAAAAGAATGAACAACAGCCTTGCAATTAGTATTAGGATCTGTCTGAGCTGAACTTTGCTTTTGTTCGATGCCTTTATTTCACTAAGAAGTGCCGTGTGGGTAAATACGATTTTTCTGGCAGTACGCAGGTTAAAAATATGGATGATGATGGGTATAGCCAGTGCAAATAGTCCATATAAATATGCTGGTTGCAGAAATATCATGTTTTCCTGGCTGTTTCCTCTTCCCTACCCAATAGAAATGCTTTAATGAAAGAATTCAGATCTCCATCCATTACAGCATTGACATCCGATGTCTCCACTCCTGTCCGGTTATCCTTTACGAGTTTGTAGGGATGCATGACATAGTTTCTGATTTGAGAACCAAAGTCAATTTTCATCTTGCTGCTTTCGATCTTATCACGCTCAGCATTTCGTTTCTCAAGCTCCATCTGGTACAGTCTTGATTTAAGCATCTGCATAGCCCGCTCCCTGTTCGCCAGCTGTGAGCGTTCCACCTGACAAATGACTACAATACCAGTAGGCTTATGGGTAAGCTGGACCTTTGTCTCTACTTTGTTCACGTTCTGACCTCCTGCGCCACCAGAGCGCGATGTATGCATTTCAACATCAGAAGGGTTGATATCAATCTCTATCGAGTCGTCCACCACCGGATATACATACACCGAAGCAAAAGAAGTATGTCTGCGGCCACCTGAATCGAAGGGTGAAATTCTTACAAGGCGATGCACGCCCGACTCAGATTTCAGATAACCATAGGCAAAATCACCCTCTACTTCTATAGTAGCCGATTTTATTCCTGCCACTTCCCCCGGCTGTACATCGATTTCCTTTACCTTATATCCGTTCTTTTCGCCCCACATGATGTACATGCGGAGCAGCATGGAGGCCCAGTCGTTACTTTCAGTACCACCAGCACCGGGGTTTATTTCAATTGTGGCGCTAAGCTGATCCTCTTCGCCGCTCAGCATTTTTTTCAGTTCGAGTTCTTCAACTGAATTAAGTGCCGCCTCATATTCTTCATTGAGTTCTTCCTCACCTATTTCTCCCTCCTCGAAGAACTCCTGCATCGCTTCCACGTCGTCAAGGCTTTTGGATGATCTTTCAAAGGCGGATGTCCAGGATTTCAACCCTTTGATTCCCTTCAAAACCTTTTCAGCTTCCCCGGGGTCATTCCAGAAGTCAGGCTGAGCACTCAACAATTCTTTTTCTTTTATCTCCTCTACTTTTTTATCGTAGTCAAAGATACCTCCTCAGAGCCTCTAATCTGGCTCTCAGATCTTTCAGTTGATCTGTCGTCATATTGATTCAAAATTTAAATTTTCACCATCCAACCGTACTTGTCCGTCACCAGACCTGTACGTATATCATCGAGCGATCTGGCTAAATGCGTGGACATTTTACGCTCTGATACAGCCGGCAGGGTAATCGTTTCCTCCTCAAAGGTTATAGAAGCAATAGGTGCGATGGTCGCCGCTGTTCCAACGCCAAAGGCATCATCAAGTTTACCATTTTTGCCGGCTTCCATTACCTCAGCTATGGCTACAGGCCTTTCTTCCACGGCATAGCCAAGATCTTTAGCCAGCTCTACAATGCTTTTTCTTGTAATACCATGAAGAATTGTATCGCTGACACGAGGCGTCACAATCTTACCGTCTATAATAAACATGAGATTCATTGTGCCGGATTCCTCAAAATAAGTATGCGTTTCAGCATCTGTCCAAAGTAGCTGATCAAAACCTTGCTTTCTCGCTTCTGCAGCAGGTAAAAGAGATGCCGCGTAGTTACCTCCGCATTTTGCATACCCTGTACCACCTTTGAAAGCCCGGGAATAGTGGGTTTCTACCTTCACTTTTACCGGAGCCGGATAGTAAGCACCTACTGGCCCGGTGATAATCATGAACTTATAATTATCAGAAGGTTTTACTCCAATAAAGGCATCATTTGCAAACATAAAGGGGCGCAGATAAAGGCTGTTTCCCGCTTTTGACGGCACCCAATCTCTGTCCAGATCTACCAGCTGCCTGATAGCTTCAACGAACATATCCTCCGGGAAGGGTGGCATACAAAGTCGCTTTGCCGATGCTGCCATTCGTTTTGCATTTTCATCCGGACGAAAGACCAGCACGTCACCCTGAGGTGATTTATACGCCTTCTGTCCTTCAAATATTTCCTGTGCGTAATGAAGCACTGCGCTCGCCGGGCTGATCTGAATAGGGCCATAGGGAACGATCTCCATATTGGTCCATCGGCCGTCTATATAATCGGCGACAAACATATGATCGCTGTAGGTTTTGCCAAATGGTATCTGATCAAAGTTGACTTCCGGGAGACGCGATTTCTCCGCTCTTTTAACTGGAAATTGGATAGTATCTACAGACATTTTTTTATTCTTAAGGTTTCCAAATATTCTCTTTCGCTCCGACTTCCTTGGCAATCCATCTGGCAAGCACAAAAAAATAGTCAGATAATCGGTTTAAATATACAACTATTTCCTCTTTCTGGATGACCGGCTGTGTAATTTTCACAACATTTCGTTCTGCCCTACGGCAAATTGTACGGCAAATATGAGCAAATGAAACCCATTCATGACCACCTGGCAGAATAAAATTCTGGAGTGGCTCCAATTCAGCATCCATCAGATCTATGGCTTTTTCAAGCTCAAGTGTATTGTCTGGGTTAAATTTGGGCAGATAGTCAACCTGTTTCTCGGCTGCCAGAATTGAGCCCATGATAAACAAGTGACGCTGTATTCCCTTCAGTGTGCCTGAAGCTACCTGCGCTTCTATTTTATCCTGAAGAAGACCAATAAACGCGTTTAGCTCATCGACAGCGCCATAGGCCTCAATACGCTCATCTGCTTTGGATGTGCGGCTTCCGGCAAGAAGTGAAGTTTCTCCCTTATCACCTGTTTTAGTATATATTTTCATCCCAGCTCTGTTTATTTACTAATTCTATTGTTTTCTCCATCGTATTTTCGATCACGGCACAGGCTTCCACCGAAAGAAATTGTTTTTTATTTGAGTATTCGTTTTGAGCAAATGACTCTACTCCCATCAGTATAGCTGCTCTTGTGTAAAGTTCGATAATTTTGGCATCATAAGGATTTAACCTTAAGGCTTCCAGCGCCGTATCATATGCTTTTTCGAGCTCATCCTGATTTAAGTAGTGAAGTATCGCAGCTACTACAGGAGGTTCATCAAAAAGGTTTAGTAAAATACGCCCGGGATTATTCTCAATTTCTTTAAAGGTAATCATGTCGGTCTCATACATCTTCACAACCTTGTTCCAGTAATCAGCCTGCTCCGCCGGTAGCAGGGAAATGAAGTAAGCTGCTTCGTCGAATAAAAAAGCATTGATTAATTCCCTGATTTTTCTTTCTACCGGTGGAAAAAAGGAAAGCTTTTTGGCAAGCAGCGCCCCTGAAGTATCCATAGCGTCAGGTTTCAGATAATAATACCCCAGCCTCAGCGTATCGTTCAATTGGGAGGGACCAGAACTGACAATAGCCGCAAGAGGTCCTGCTGATTCAACAGATCGTTGCATGCCATTAAGGTATCGCTGCGCCTCAATGAAATTTCCTTCCATCGCACTTGTCATTGCCATAAGATATTGCTGCTGGTCTTCATCCATCATGCTGGCAAAATATGTCCGCGCCATTTGCGGTTCGTGTTGTTGTAATGCCCATAACCCCAGAATTCTGTATTTGTAATTATTGAGCATGGGATTGTCGGTAATATCTTCCATTTGAGTGAAGGCACGGGTCACATCGCCACTTTTGTAGTAGTGCAGGCTATTGATCAGGCGAAGTTGAATAGCCGGGATTCCAGCGATATTAAGCGTAGTATCTGGTGATGGAATGTCATTGATAAGGTTATTCAATGAAGCATTGTAAAATAGGTAGAAGTCATCCAGTGTGCGCAACGTATCCGGCACCGTAACATCTGCCTTTTTGCCAAATTTGTTATACCAGGCAAGGTAATTGATCTTCTGTGACGCTGTGGAAACCCGTAGATCTCGTAAAAGACTGTCTACGGGCACCATTGATGACTGTGAGGCACGGGCAAATACGCCCAGCATATTGGTAAATGACTCATCCCTCGTTTCATTATGAGCTATGCCGCTCTCTAAAAAGTACAAGGCACTGTCCAGTACGTTTACATTGCCGTATATCACACCCTGATTGACTGCAATGTATGGATTGGCTGGAAATATTTCCATTCCATCCTGAAGGGTGAAAAGTGCATCAAAAAACCGGTTTCTTTCCTGATAGCGCTGAGCCAGTGCAATATAGTCCTGTGGTAGTGGATTTTTTTTGTATGCCTGGCTGAAGAAATAAATCTGAGCATCATCATCGAGCTTTCGTGAAAGAGATGCCAGTGCATAATTACTATGATGATTGATAGGTTCCAGTTGTTTGGCTATCTGCAAAAATGCCTCCGCCTCTTTAATATTCTCTGACGTATAAGCCGGAGCTGCCAGGATATTGTAAAAACCTGCTCTGGCCTGATGCCACGGCACAAATCCACTGTATGCTACCAGACCACCAAAGGCAATAAGCCCAATAAACCTTGAGGTTGCCCAAGGCATCCCGCGCGGGTTATAGAGTACCCGGTACACCGGTGCATTCTGCAATAGTGGCACCCTGAAACTGGACATAAGGTAAAGGAGAAATGCAATACCAAACCCTGTATGTGCATATAATATAGCGTCATCAATCGCCTCAATGAAGGAATCAATGGCCCTCAAATAGTTATTTGAAAGATAGAAGAATACCAGTGACATAACTGCCAGGTAGCTGATCAGAATACCCGGGGCCAGCCCGCGAAACCAGCTGTAAAGTGGAAGGCGCTGCCAGATACCCCAGATCCCGATAATACTGGATGCAACCAGGAGATAAACCGGACGCACATATATCCATCCTGTGGGTATTTTTCCTGTCTGTACCAGAAAAGAACTGATAAGTACCAGTACATATATGATAAATGTTATCAATATGTTGGCCATGTGGTTTTTACCCGATCCACCCGTAATCAGATTGACCATGCCGGCAGGTATTTCATGTGCAACGGTAAAAATGAATAATATGGTAATAGCCGTCATGGAAAAATAAAATCCCGATGAAATAGTCTCAAACGGAGCTTCAACAGGACTGAAGTTATACAAGGCAAATATAATACCGAGCCAAAGTATCAGGAATATAAGAAAGGCCCCAAGCAGTGTTATCTGATCAAAAAAGGTGTGGATCAGGAAGGCAACACCCACCACCACTATCATGGTTACGAGCAGTGCGCCATTCTGCATAAAGTCCAGGTTGATAAGCGCATCCAGCCGCCACGTAGCCATTATCAGTATAGCCACACTCATGGCTATAAGAAATGCCCGACGTTCAAATTTCACAGCAACGGCAAGGATGGCACTGAGGCATACACCGGCAACCAGAGTAAAAACTACCGGGAGCCATACAGGCCAGCGCAGGTTTTGCGCCTGATACGTGATTTCAGTGAGATAGCTGTCAGCGTATACCGGGAAAGAAAACAATCCAAGATAGATACGGTCTGCTTCTACCCTGAGTGGTTTAAACTGATAATGAGGTGTAATGGGGTGTGCCCAGGTATTCCCATAAAAATAGGTCAATCCTAATGCCACCAGCGCTATGGCCGACAGGGTCAGAAAAACCCAAAACAGCACTCTGGATGCCAGCGACCACTGATAATAGGAAGAACGTATAGTTTCCACTACTCTAGCACTTTAGGCACTCTGAAATAGCTGGCATCTTTCTTCGGTGCATTGAGAAGACCTTTTTCGTGTGACAGATGTTCTTTCACCTCATCCTGACGAAAAACATTCAACTCCTGTGACATCGTAGTCAAAGGCTCGACGCCCTCCGTATCTACCTCCCCCAGTTTTTCCACCCATGTCAGTATCTCCTCCATATTTTCGATCATCTCCTTTTCTGAATTTTCGTCAAATTCAAGACGTGCAAGATGAGCTATTTTCTGAAGTGTATTTCGGTCTATTTTCATAGCATAAGGTTTCTATGACAACGCGAAATAACCAAATATTATTGAGATTTGTTCATCTCATTCAGCTTTTGCTGGATTACGGCGCGGGTTTTTTCCTTGAGTATGTCAATATCCTTCTCTGTCATGCCCACCGTAGGTATCGGTTCGTGATAGATCACCTTTAGGGGCCGCCAGCGCATGTTCAACTCATTTTCTTTCAGGAGCTGGTAATTATAGGGCAATGTCACAGGTACTACAGGCACCTGGGTCTTAATCGCCACCTTGAACGCCCCGTCTTTGAAGGGCGCCATCTCAGGTGGATTTTCAGCTCGTATTCCTCCCTCAGGAAAAAAAATGGGGGATTGCCCTCTTTTTATTGCTTCAATAGAACGGGTGACGCTCTCCCAGCGGGAAGAACGATCAGAGCGATCGACCAATATGTTGAGGTTTCGGTATAAATGACCGAATAATGGCACCTTTCCGATACTGTTTTTTCCCACAAAAAGATACCACCCCGGTGACAACCCAAGTACAGGGATATCCATATATGAAAAATGATTGGCGCAGTATACGCAAGGTTGGCTTTTACTCACCTGAGGATGCTTTTGTATCCGCAAAGGAATAAAAGCAGGCACAAAAAAAATCACGGTCCATATCTTAAGCAGGTAACTGGTCAGAAAAAAAAGACCGGGTACATAGATAAACAATAAGGCAAAAGGGTAAATAATGAGAAAAGTGAAGGTAAATATGAGCAGTACATATACTGCGTAAATAGCCCTGATGATCTTCATTTCACACCAATTAATTGTCTGAAATCTTCTACCCGGTCATTTGGCAGGGTAAAGGATAAGCCATAATGCCTGATCCTGTATTCTCCTTCTTCCTTTATGATCACGCCGCTGCCCCGCAATATCCCCATTCTGCTTTCCAGCAACTCGTCAAACCATATAATGCCGGATGAAGAAATATCAGTGTATATATTGCGACTGACGCAGGTAAATGTCCATGCTGATTCTCGCTGGAAATAAGGCTCAGCCCATTTTTTCAGCTCATCTCTGTACCAATGCTCCTCAGGATCGGTTCCAAGATAAACAGCATCCTGTGCCATGGATGAAAAAAACCTATCTTCATTGGCAGAGGCCGCAGCCGCATGCCATAAGTCCAGAAAAGCGTTGATCTTTACCTCCAACGCTTCATTGCATCCATTCTCCCGATGGGAATAATTAACCTGATAAACCCGCCACAGACCGTCCTGGTAGACCATTTGCATCTCATTTACACCACAATGGTGAATTGAGTCACTCAGATAAAAAATATAAGGGGTCGTTGCAGTAGCAAAACTACCATCTGTCGTCACCTCAATTTCATCGATGTACTCGTAAAAATTTACAGTTTTCATTGCTGCTATGCCGGATATGAAATTTTCACCCGGCCGGTGTATGACCTGTCCGTCGCGTACTACGTATAAGGCTATATCAGGGGTCACCAAAGAACGGATTGATGCGGTGTCAGCGGCATGAAAAGCCTCAAAAAACTTTTTTACAGTAAACCTTACCCCTGACGGATCGGGATCTGCAGCAAAAGCACATGATGCGCAGAGAATTATGATTAAAAATGTTTTTCGTAGTAGCATATGATTATAACTTGAATTCAAAAGTAAAAAAATTGATTACACACGAGGAATTATCGGACATAGAATTGTTCAACGGCATTGATACGGAAGTAATAGGCTGGCTTGCGGATAAAGGTAAGGTATCAACCTACTATAAAGGTAGCAGGATATATGAAGCCGGAGACGCAATAGACCATCTTACCATTGTGCTGCACGGTCAGATAAACTTTCAGATGGATGTAGGGGGCCAGCTAATCAACATATCTTCCTATACCCGGGGAGGCATCACCGGCTTGCTGCCATATTCAAACCTCAAACAATCGATAGGTTTTGCTACCGCTGGTGAAGATAGTTCGGTACTGGAACTTCATAAGGAGCATTTTCACGAGCTTGAGCAGAAAAGCCCTGAACTGGTCGCCCGCCTTGTCGATGTGATGAAATTCAGGGTCAGGGAAAGCGTAAGACAGGAGCAGCAAAGAGAAAAAATGGCGGCATTAGGTAAACTGTCAGCCGGTCTTGCTCATGAGCTTAACAACCCGGCTTCTGCCATACAACGTTTCTCTGCCGAACTACACCGCTATACCCAGCTGATAGGCGAACAGACACAGGAACTGGTGAGAAGTAATGTGGATTCGGATACGCTACAAAAAGCCATAGAGCTTATTGATACTGTCGTAGCGCGCAGTCCAAAATCACTTTCCCTGAGCGATATCAATACCAAGACAGATCATTTTGAAGACTGGTTCAGTGAGCACGAACTGGAAGAATGTGAAGATATCTGCGATAACCTCATTGACTCCAATGTTGAACTGGACGACCTCAAGATATTTGACGAACTCTCACTGGAACAATTACCCCCACTGATGCGATGGCTGGATAATGTACTTTCGGTGCAACGTATGAATATGGATATTCAGGAAGCCGGAAAAAGGATTTCCAACCTTGTCTCTTCCATTAAGTCATATTCTCATATGGACAGGGGCAACTCGCGTGAAAGTGTACACCTAAAAGAGGGAATAAACAATACACTGACGATATTACACCATAAAATCAGGGATAAAAACATAGCCGTATCCCTTGATTTTGAAGATAACCTGCCGCTTACCCCGGTCTATGTTGGTGAAATCAATCAGGTATGGACCAATATACTTGATAACGCCATCGATGCCGTTGAGCAAGACGGGCAAATAACCATTCGGGCTGGCAAAGAAGACGGGCTGGTTCGTATCAGTTTTACGGATAACGGACCGGGCATACCTGAAGATATTCAATCCAGAATATTTGATCCATTTTTCACGACCAAGCAGGTTGGCATCGGTACCGGCCTGGGCCTGGATATAGTGAAAAGAATTCTCAAAAATCACCAGGGTGATATCAAACTTTATTCAAAACCAGGTGAAACGACATTTCAGATACTTTTACCTTTAGAAGACAATGGCTGAAGATAAACCTATCATTTTTACGCTGGATGATGACCCGCAAGTTACCCGCGCCATCCGGAGAGACCTCCGTAATTATTACCGGAGCCAATACAGAATAATGGCTGCCACCTCGGCCAAAGAAGCGCTCGAAGGGCTCAGGGAGCTGAAAAACAAAGGAGAAACTATCGCCATGTTTCTTTCCGATCAGCGTATGCCCGAGATGATGGGAGTGGATTTTCTTGAAAAGGCACGTGAATTTTATCCGGAAGCAGTGAGCGTATTATTGACTGCTTACAGCGACACCGAAGCCGCAATACGGGCTATAAACGATGTGAAGCTGGACTATTACCTCATGAAACCGTGGGATCCTCCTGAAGAAAAACTTTTCCCTGTGCTAGATGATCTGCTGATCGAGTGGCAAGCGAACTATACTCCGGAATACAAGGGGATTCGGGTTTACGGATATCAGTTTTCACCCAGATCGCATGCCATCAAAGACTATCTTTCAGGCAACCTGATTCCTTATAAATGGATCGATGTGCAGCATGATCCGGATGGACTTGAATTCTTGAGACTAAATGACATCAAAGGGGAAGACCTGCCGGTATTCATCACGGGCGAAGGCCAGATTCTAAAAAATCCACGTATCCACGATATAGCTTCAACTATTGGCAAGCCTACTGAAGCCCATGAAGACCTGTACGATGTTGTGATTATTGGTGGTGGCCCGGCAGGCCTTGCCGCTGCAGTATACGGTGGCAGTGAGGGGTTAAAAACATTGGTTGTAGAAAAAAGGGCTCCGGGCGGTCAGGCAGGCACATCCAGCAGGATTGAAAACTACCTCGGATTCCCAAAAGGCTTAAGCGGAGGGGAGCTGACACGACGTGCCATGACCCAGGCTACCCGTTTTGGTGCAGAATTTCTCAGCCCTGTACAGGTGGTAAGAATTGAACCCCGGCTGCCGTATAAGGTAATTTGGTTGGAAAACGGTCAGAAAACCAATACCAAAGCGGTAGTGATCACAACAGGAGTAGATTATAAGAAGCTGGAAGCACCCGGTCTGGATGAGTTTTCGGGCGCAGGCGTGTATTATGGCGCAGCAAACACGGAAGCGCAGGCCTGCAGAAATAAGGTGGTTCATGTTGTGGGTGGTGGCAACTCGGCCGGACAGGCAGCAATGTATCTAAGTAATTTTGCCCGTGAGGTTAACATTATCATCAGAAAAAATGACCTTTCCACGAGCATGTCCAACTATCTCATCGACCAGATAAAGCAGACACCCAACATCAACATCAGGCCCTTCACAATCCTGACGGCTGTGGAAGGCGAACATCAGGTTGAAAGAGTGCAACTTAAAAACCTCAACAGCAGTGATGAATATAGCATGGAGAGTCAGGCCATTTTCATATTTATCGGTGCCAGACCGTATACCTCCTGGATTACCCCGTCTATCATCAAGGATGAAAAGGGTTTTATCGAAACCGGCCCCTCGCTTTCACTGCACCAGGATTTTAAAAGGCTATGGCATCAACCCAGAAAACCCATGCTTTTAGAAACAAGCATACCGGGTGTCTTTGCTGCAGGTGATGTAAGAGCAGGGGCCATGAACAGGGTAGCTTCGGCCGTTGGAGAAGGGGCCATGGCCATCAAGTATGTGCATCAATACCTCGAAAATAGCTAAGTGATTTTCATCGCCGTCCGTTTAACCACAATATAAACAACAGCCAGTATCAACAAAACAGCAACACTTGCTATAAGCTGAATTGTAATTTCAGTATTAGCCAGATATAGCATAACGATGCCATTGATCGTAAGCTGTAGTACAGCATAAATCAGACTCATGACCAGATGACCGATATTGAATTTTTTGGTAGCTACCTGAAATAAATGCAACCGGTGAGCCTGAAAAATATTCTCGCGGAGGTAAATCCGGTGAATGATGGTCAGCACGCTATCTACACCGTAAACTGCCACAAACAAGACCCAAATCCAGGTGCCTGAAACAACTGAGAGTTTCATGATCAGATATACTACGAGAAGGCCCATAGTCACACTTCCTACATCCCCGGAAAAAGCCAAAGCCCTCTTTCGCACATTAAAAAAGGAAAATATAAGTACCGCCATAGCTGTAGACAATACCAATTCTTCAGAATTAATAGCATACCGGCCATGGAGGTAATATATGGAAAGTAAAAAAGTAAGGGAATACAAGGCGGTAATGCCGTTGATGCCATCCATAAAGTTATACGTATTAATGGCTCCGGTGGCGATTATAAAAATGATGACCAGTAAATAAATCGGATAATTCCATGGTATACTGAGCATAATGAACACTAATGCCATACCATAATTCACAATTCGTACCCTGTTTGGAAGACTTCGGATGTCATCCAGTAAGCTAATAAGAAAAACCTGCGTAAGACCGAGAAACAAAAAATACGACGGCTCCTCACCCTGTACCCATTGATAAACAAGACCCGACAGCATCCCGATATAAAAAACTACTCCTCCACCCCGTATGATCGGGCGATTATGCATTGACCTTTCGTTCGGTATGTCAAGAATGCTATATTTTCTCGCAATCCTGAAATAAAAAAGCTCCAGGATGAGGAAGAAAACACCAAAAATCAGGTAAATCCACATGACGGCAAAGATATCTTATTTTTTAAGTGAAATGTTACCCTTGAGTTAAAGTTGGGCGCCTGTGACGAATTGAGTTGGAAAACATGCTGCGTCGTACTACCTTAAACTGATTTTTTAAATAACTAACCAAAACCTATTATGAAACAAACCCTAACCTTCTTTTTGGCTGCTGTGATGTGGCTTATTAGCTGCGATACCAAATCCTCTTTTTCTGATTACGAGGAGATCAGATATTCAGATGAAATCCAAAACATGATCAGTCAGGTGAGCTCAGGCGAGATTCAACCTTATGATCCCATCAGGGTGGTATTCCGTGAAGAAGTGGTATCGGAGGATCAGCTTAACAGGGCAATAAAAAACCCGTTCTCCTTTTCACCCGGCATCGAAGGCAAGGCAATGTGGGTGTCAACAAATGAAATCATACTGCAACCTGATAAGCCACTGAAGACCAGGGAAATTTATTCAGGGAAATTGTCGCTGGCCGGCATCGATGAAAATAGTGAAGTAAATGAACTACCCATAAAGGTGTATGTGAATGGAAGGGAAATCACAGACTTCTCAGGTGAGCTTGTCCTACAAAATCCATCCAACCCTGAGGTTCTGGTCTACCAGGGAAGCATTACATTTAATCAGAAAACATCATTGGAAGATATTCAAAAAGCCGCCTCATTAGAAGGTGGAAGGCTCTCATGGAATAAAGTAAATGATACGAGGTATTCATTCCTCAGTGAACCTTTGCAACGTCCCGAAAAGTCTAAAAACCTGCTATTTAAAATTAACGGCCGCTCCCTGGGCTTAAGCGAAACACTTGAAATGCCGGTTCAGCTCACCCCGCTGAATGAAATGGTGCTCACCCGGCATCAGACAAACGAGACAGGTAGAAAACCGTCAATAACGCTTGTTTTTTCTGATAAGCTAAATGAAGATCAGGATATCAACGGCTTTGTGAGGATAAGTCCTTCTGTGGATTTCTCCATACAAAAACTAGGCAAAAATGTGCTTATCGCAGGTGATTTCACCTTTGGTGAATCATACGAAGTGACCGTGTCCAAAGGTATTACCAGCGTTTGGGGTTCAAAAACTGCTGATAACAACATCCTGAATATCACCTTCAGCGATATACCACCTATGGTGCAGTTCGTGAGCTCCGGCATATTTATGCCGACCTCCAATGAAAAGACACTGCAGTTTATGACCAGCAACCTCAGGCAGGTACATGTAGAAATAAAAAAGGTGCTGGATGATAATGTAAACCGTTTTTTTCAAAGAGAAAACGTTAATAGCGACAAAAACCGTGGCAGTGAATTCAATCAGTCTTATGTCACAAACATAGGTGCTATTATCTATAATAAATCACTGCAGATCGGAGAAGAAAAAAACCAGTGGCTGGTTCATAACCTCGACTTATCTGCCGTTTTCGAAGACTACGACAATGGCCTTTACCTGATCAGAATTAATTTCAATCCGGATGATGTGATTGTTAACTATGATGGCGACAGAATCAGCTATATCCAGCAATACGGGCAGATATATAAGCCCATTACCATTAGTGACCTTGGTGTCATCGCAAAGGTATATGGTCAGCGTAATGACAACCTTATCGATGTGTTTGTTACTGACCTTAAAACCGGTCAGCCTGTACAAAATGCTAAAGTAACGGCTTTTAATTATTATCAGTCTGCCTCCTTAAACACCAATAACCAGGGTATGGTCACCGTCGCCGGCTCACGGTATTCCACCATCAGGGTGGAAAAGAATGGTCAGTTCAGTATGATTACGCCTGATGCCATGCGCTGGAACAACTCGGGTTTTGATGTAGGCGGGATCAGCGAATATGAGCTTGAGGCACGAGGGTATATTTACACCGAACGTGGTGTATATCGCCCGGGAGATACAGTGAATATTTCCCTCATCGCCCGTTTTCGGAATGAAGGTATCGACAATGCACCAGCCGACTTACAGGTATATGATCCGCAAGGGACATTAGTCGAAGAAATGACCTATACAGGATCAAAAGACGGATTTTACAACTTTACCCTGGTCACAGAAGATAATGCCCCCACCGGGGACTGGAATGTACAGATACGTGTTGGGAATAAATATTTCTATAAAAACCTGAAAATTGAGACCGTCGTTGCAAACCGCTTAAAAGTATTGGTTGAGCCGCAATCAAAAAATGTATTACCTTCCAATAAACAATTTGAATTTGATATTGAAAGCCGGTATCTGTTCGGCGCCCCTGCTAACGGCCTGCCCTACACGACTGATGTTGAACTTTTCAGACTTAATAATCCCTTCCCAAAATATCAGGAATTCCGGTTCAGCAGTGAGCTCGTAGACTTTGAAAATAGCACTTCCAAAATAAAAGAGGGCAGGCTGGATAGCGAAGGTAAGGCCACATTAACGTGGAATGTACCCGACTTGCGCACCGCTCCGGGGCCGCTCAAGGCTCGTCTGAAAGCAGCCGTTTCAGAGGAAGGTGGCCGACCCAATGAAGGCTGGACAATACTCGATCTTCACCCTTTCACTCATTATGCAGGTATTAAGGTGCCCGATCGTTACATCAGGCTCAATGCAGTAAATAAAATTCCGGTGGTATCCGTAGATACTGAGGGAAATGCAGTCACCGGACGCTCACTATCCTACCGCATTTACCGCAATGATACCTACTGGTGGTATCAGTATGACAATTACCGTTCTTTCAAACTGAAATTTAAATCAGACCGTCATTCCTATATCGTAGAGGAAGGAACACTGGTTTCTGCAACTCCGAATGCATTCATTGATTTCATGCCTACGGAGCGGGGTGAGTATCTGATTGAAGTGACAGACACAGAGGGTGGTGGCCATACTACTGGAGTATTTTTAAGGGCCTACCCCTATGGAGCCATTCCATCCGGAGATATGAATTCAGGTACACTCACTTTGCGCAGTGAAAAAGCCGATTATGTGGTGGGAGAGGAAATTAAGCTGATATTTCCTTCACCGCGGCAGGGCAATGTGTTGATTACGGTGGAAAAAGGGTCCGAAATTCTGGAGAAAAGGTGGGTAAAACCTGATGCGGGTAATGAAGAAATGACCGTTAGCCTTACCATGAGGGAATCGATGTCCCCTAATTGCTATGTGACTGTGACTGCTATACAGGAACATGCACAAACGATCAATGACCGCCCCATGCGTATGTTCGGTATACTACCGGTGAATGTGATAAATCAGGAAACAAAAGAAGAGTTGATCATCACCATGGACGACGAGCTTAAACCTAAATCAGTTTTCGATGTGGAGGTAAGTACGGTCAGTGGCCGCCCGACACAATTTACCATTGCTGTCGTTGACGAGGGGCTGCTTGACCTTACCAATTTTCAGACACCTGATCCATGGAAGGAATTTAATCGGAAAATAAGACTGGAAGTAGATAGCTACGATATGTTTGGCCACGTAATCGGCGCCAAAGAGGATGATGTGTTTAAAAAATTCTCAATTGGTGGTGATATGGATTATCGTGAATCGCAAACCGAACCTTTTGAGCAAGAAAAGCGCTTCAGGCCGGTATCCATGTTCCGCGGCCCTATTATGACCGACAACCGTGGTAAAGCGACTGTACATTTTGAAATGCCGAACTATGTAGGCTCAGTGAGGGTCATGGTTGTTGCTGCCCGTAATGACATCTACGGCTCGGCTGAAAAAACCGTACCTGTGAAAAGTCCATTGATCATTCAGCCAACCCTACCCCGTGCATTAAAGCCGGGCGATACATTCACTGTACCTGTCAACCTCTTTGCTACGAGTCAGAATATTGGGGAGGTAAACTTAAAAATTGCCACTGAAGGACCCATAGAAGTGGTGGGTTCGCCTTCCAGCAAGGTAAATATGAGCAATGATGACAATACACTCGTTTATTTCGAGCTGCGTGCCAAAGAGGCAATAGGACAGGGGAAAGTAACCATTACGGGTACAGGAAATGATGCAGAGGCGAGCTTCGAAGCCTTTATTGGTGTCACACCCTCAAGCTCGCGGGAATATATAGCTGAAAACTATGAGGTAGTTCCGGGCCAGACGTTTGAGTTTCCGGTACCCAAAATAGGTGTTGATGGCACCAACAATGCCCGGCTGCAGCTGGCTCTTTTCCCTGATATGGATTTTGATCACCGGCTTGCCTATCTGATCCGATACCCTTATGGATGTATCGAACAAACCACCTCCTCTGTATTTCCACAACTTGCACTAAAATCATTTCAAAATGAAAAAGCCGGTGAAATTGACCGAAATATAAATGCAGGTATCGACCGTCTGCGCCGGTTTCAGCTCAGTAATGGGGGCTTCAGTTACTGGCCCGGCGGAACGGAGGTATCACCATGGGGCACCAACTATGCTGCATTATTTCTTGTCGAGGCTAAAAAGGCCGGATATGCCGTGCCTGAGACCATGTATGACGGTGTATTGAAATACCTTGAAAGAGCTGCCAGAAATGCACAAACTGAAGAGAAATATCTCACCGTCAGGGTAAATCGTTGCTTTGTACTGGCCATGGCAGAAAAGCCCCCGATTCAGGAAATGAATCTCCTTCTTCAAAATTATTATGACAATATGACCACCGTGCAGCGATGGATGCTGATTACCTCTTACTTTAAAGCAGGAGCCTGGAATCAGGTAAGCAACCTCGTAGATGCGCTTACCACAGAGGTGGAGCCTTACCGCGAACTGGGGAATACCTATGGTTCACGTAACCGTGATCTGGGCATCATACTGCAATGTCTGGTCATACTAAACCGTGAGCAGGATGCATTGCTCATGGCCCGATATGTAGCAAAAGAATTGTCCGGCACCAACTGGATGAGTACGCAGACTGTGGGTCAAATGCTTTTGGGTATGGGTAGCTATTTTGACTATGCGGGCATTTCGTCAGGAGAAGATATTGTGCTGGAGGGCGAATTGAGAATAGGAACTGAAAAATTCAATTTCCGTGAGGTAAATAACTGGCAGCACTATATTAATCAGGGGTATGGCACCAATGCCAGTCTTAAGCTAAACAGCAATGTAAATGCTGAAAAACTTTATCTCTCTGTGACGGCAAACGGTGTTCCATTGAAAAGCAATGCTACCGAGCAGAATAAAAATCTGGATATGAACATTACCTGGTATGATGAGGAAGGGAGAAAGATTAATATAGAGTCGGTAGAGCAGGGTACCACAATTTACGGAAGATATACGATCTCGAATACCAGTGTGCTCCCAACACTGGAGGAAGTTGCCTTAGTACAGATACTTCCTTCCGGATGGGAGATCGAAAACCTCCGCCTGAATAACGGAGTTCTGCCGGCATGGACACAATCGTGGAACCTGAATAAGGAAGAATACCTCGATATTCGGGACGATCGCATCATGTGGTTCTTTGATATCAGTAATGGTCAGCCTCTGGATTTTGTAGTGAAAATAAATGCGATCACCAAGGGCAATTTCACCCTTCCGGGTGCCCGGTGTGAGGCGATGTACGATGCTGAATTTGTAGCAACAAAACCATCACAAAAGGTAGTAGTACGATGAAAATACGGATCAAAATATGGTGGTTGCTCCTTGCAGCAGCTGCCCTGTTTTTCCTGTATCTGCTTATCCCACTACCTGGTGAAAAACCGGAATTCGACTATAGTCAGGTCATCTATGCCCGCGACACCACCTTTCTACGGGTTTTCCTGAATGAAGATGAACAATGGTGCCTCCCGCCTGACCTTCAACAGGAGATTCCTTCAAACCTCAAGTCAGCAACTTTGCAGTTTGAGGATCGCTATTTTTTCCAACATCCCGGCGTTAACCCTGTTGCATTGGCACGTGCCTTGTACCTGAATATAAAATTTGGAGAAATTCGGAGTGGCGGCAGCACCATCACTATGCAGCTGGCGCGGATGATCGGCAACAGACCCCGTACACTGCTCAATAAATGCCGGGAGATGCTGCTGGCATTGAAGTTAGAACTGCATCATTCCAAAGATGAAATCCTTCAACTTTATCTTAACCATGCCCCCTATGGCACCAATGTGCGCGGCTATATAGCCGCTTCTTACCGCTATTTTGGAAAATCACCGGATATGCTTACCTGGGCCGAAGCAAGCACATTGGCCATTTTACCGAATGCTCCGGGATTGATTTTCCCGTCTAGCAATGACCAGAAGCTAATCTATAAACGAAATAAACTGCTGGAAAAGCTGCATAAAGATGGCATCATCGACGTGCAAACATATGAACTTTCGCTCTTGGAACCTGCTCCTGATCACATCATACCGTTTCCATTGGCTGCCCCTCATCTTACCGAGCGGATGCATGCTACTGACGGTCGTGATATCATATTTACTACCATCGATCAGAATATTCAGTATGAAGTCAATTTTCAACTTCAACAGCATGGGCTACGCATGTCGCAGTTGGGAATATATAACGCCTGCGCCCTGGTCGTTGATAATTATTCTGGTTATGTGCTTGGCTATGTAGGATCGCAGGATTTTTTTGATTCAGACCACCGGGGAATGGTTGATGGTGTCACAGCTGCGCGCTCTTCCGGCTCCATACTGAAGCCTTATCTATATGCACTTAGTATTGACGACGGTATTGTGCTGCCACAAACCCTGATAAAAGATATTCCTACCTACTACGAGAGCTTTTCGCCCAACAATGCCAATGAAAAATTTTTGGGAGTACTGCCTGCTGCTGAGGCACTGACGCGTTCGCTTAATGTGCCTGCTGTACGCTTATTGCGAAGTTTCGGAGTTTCGCGGTTTTATCATGCGCTACAGGCAGGGGGCATCAGCACGCTTTTCAGGGATGAGGATGACTATGGTCTACCATTAATACTGGGTGGCGCAGAGGTGACAGCGTGGGATATGGCCGGACTAATGCGTGCTCTGGCCAATCAGGGGCAGTACACTCCTATCATGACTGAGCCCAGACCGAGTCCGGAACCCAAAAGGCTGGTCAGCTCCGGTGCATCATACCTGATCATGGAAGCATTGAAAGAACTGGAACGCCCCGGCCTTGAGTTCTTCTGGGAAAAATATGGCAACCAACACCCTATTGCCTGGAAAACGGGTACAAGCTATGGGCATAAAGATGCATGGGCTGTGGGATCAACGCCACAATACACCATTGTCGTCTGGGTAGGAAATTTTGACGGCACCTCCAACAAAAGCCTCTCCGGTATGCACAGCGCCGGGCCTTTACTCTTTTCAATTTTAAACAACCTGCCTTCAGAACGTGAATGGTTTTCCAGACCGGATGACCTGTCGCAGGTGAAAATCTGTAAACACAGTGGATTCTACGCTACCGAAAACTGTACGGAAACGGAATATGCAGATGCCCCTAAGAAAATGAGACCGTTGGGGGTTTGCCCCTATCATTCCTCATATTTTGTAAATTCCGGATCCGAATATGCCGTATGTTCTCATTGCTGGGACCAAGGCCATCAGTGTGTAAAAGCTCTGCATTTTCCACCTGATGTTGCTTATTTCCTGCGAAAAAACGGAACTATGGTTTCCAGCCCTCCCGTGCACAACCCCGAATGCAGGAAAAAATCAGAAACTCAAACGCTCACAATCCTTTATCCACCGCAAAATGCATCCCTCTTCCTTCCCCGCGATTTTGATGGAAGCTATGAGCCTTTGCTTTGTAAGTTTGCCACGCAGTTTCCGGAACGTGAAGTATTCTGGTATCTTGATGATGCATTTGCCGGTAGTACCCATGATATGGAAACATTCCCTGTAGAAGTGTCAGAGGGGAATCATAAACTTACACTGGTGGATGAGGCAGGCAACCGAGACCAGGTATCATTTTCTGTAGTGCGCAATTAATGCTGAAGTGTATCGATCATTTCCTGCTTCAGCATAAAAGGAAGCTCATGCCCAAGTGCGTTTATCAGCTTTCTGTTGGATACGACATAATTCTCGGTGAGCTTTTTCAGGCGTTCTGAATTTAAGGGTAAGTGGACAATGTCACCTGCTTTTGCTGTTATGCGCACAATCGGACGGGGTATAGCAATAAATCTGGGTTTTGTTCCGATAGCTTCAGCCATCCATTCAATCAGCTGACGGGTGGATACGGAATCTGAGTCGGCTACATTATACGTACCCGATGCAAGCTTGCCTGCCACGTACATTTCGACAACATGGCAAAGATTTCTGATCGAGAGAAATGATCGTTGATTATCAAAACCTGCAAGTGGCCACGGCAAACCACGGGACACAAAGTTGTAGAGCAGGCTAAGATTGCCCTTGTTTCCTGTGCCGTATACCATCACAGGTCGCAGTATGAGTAACCCGACATCTTCTTTATGTGTATTCAGATGTTTTTCAGCTTCCCATTTTGATTGCCCATAGGGTGTCAGAGGAAGTGCCGGGTCGTCTTCCGAAAGCACACCATCTACCGTATCGGCTACCGCCTTTACCGAACTCATATATATGTAGCGCCTGCAAGTTGAGTCCAGCAGCCGTTCAAAAAGCAGGTTATTCAATCCATAATTGATCCGGAAATACTCCTCTTCCTCTGTGCGGTCCTCCGTATCGTGGGCTTTTGCAGTGAGGTTGATTACGACATCAAAGGTTGAAAGGTCAGGGATATCATCCCAGTAATGCCATTGGCTTACAAAGGCAGACATAAGCCGCGTAGCTGAATCCCGACGGATAAGACCTGAAACCTCGTACCCCTTTTCCGAAAGATGCTTACTCAAATGAGTCCCAATAAACCCGGTAACACCGGCAATCAGCACGCTTATTTTTTTATCAGCTCCCATACCTTTTTAAAATATTTCGAATAGATCATGAAGTAATTTGTAGGAAGACCGTTTTCATCACATCCACGTTTTATCTCCTGATTTAATATGATATTACTCTTCCAGCTGGCACTACTCACCCCACCTCTCCGCATCTTAACTACAGGTTCGCCATAATAGTAATAGCTAAGCTTATTAACATATAAAAACCGGATCAATAGCTCATAGTCGGCTGCTATCTCGTAATCGGTTTTAAATACTCCATACCTGTCATACGCCTCACGCCTGACGAAGAATGAAGGGTGAGCCGGCATAAACCCCCATGCAAACCGCTTCCGGTAAAAATTGGCACTGGAATATCTGCGTACTATACGACCGGTGTCGGAGGGATCCACAATGAATAAATCGCCAAAAACGGAGTCTACCTGCTCACGCTGGAAAATTTCCATGATCCGTGACAAGGAATGAGGGGAAGCGTAGAAATCGTCAGCATTGATAATCCCCACCACCTCTCCCGTTGCATGTTTGATGGCCTTATTCATGGCGTCATATATGCCCTTATCCGGCTCAGAAAACCACTTGGAGATATGGTGCTCATTTTTTCGGATCACCTCTACGGTGCCATCTGTTGAAGCTCCATCATAAATGATATATTCAATGTCGGGATAGTCCTGCGAAGCTACCGAATCAATGGTATCCTGGATGGTTGAGGCCGCGTTGTAGCAGACGGTAATTACTGAAATCTTCATTCCATTACTCTTTGCTTTTCAAAAACAGCCGGATTACCCCGGTATATACCTGATGTCTCTGTGTTCTTCGTTAAAATACTGCCCACCGTAAGGATGGAATGTGGCCTCATCTCTACCCCGGGACAGACTACGGTTTGTGCTCCCACCCATACACCATCCATTAGCGTAATGGGGGAAGTGATCAGGTCAAAACTAGATTTTTTATAGTTATGGTTGCCTGTCAGTAACATGGCACCCTGCGAAATACAGACATGGCTGCCTATGGTTACCTGTGCCAGGTTATCTATCCATACATTTTCGCCTATCCAGCAATATTCGCCTATTTTTAAAAACCAGGGGTATTTCACGCGCACACCGGGTTTTATATTTACCCCCTTCCCTACCGTAGCACCAAAAAGTCGTAAAGCTGATACCTTTAGTGATGAAAACGGGAGCAACGGATTGTTAAATATGAAGATATGGCAATAATGCCACAGGAGCCTTTTCAAAGCATTTCCGGGACGATACCAGGTGTTATCATAAGTAGACAGGTCTGTTGCGGCCATGTCCAAATATACATTCAAATTCTTAAAACAGCTCCTTTGCTATTTTATATACCGAATCTGATTTTCCCATAGAGTAATAATGAAGTACCGGCACCCCTGACTCCATTAATTCCCGTGACTGCTGCACCGCCCATTCAATGCCGACCTGCTTTACCTGGTCTTTTGACTTGCATGCCTCCACTGCGTCGACCAGATCCTGAGGGAGGTCGATATGAAATATGCTGGGCAGCACGGTCAGATGGGCCTTTGTGGTGATGGGCTTCAACCCCGGGATAATCGGAATATCGATACCCATTTCCCGGCACCTGTCCTGAAAGGCAAAAAACTTCTGATTATCAAAAAACATTTGCGTGACAATATAATCGGCTCCCATCTCCGCTTTCATCTTGGCATACTTGAGGTCAGTATCCATATTGGGAGCCTCGAAATGCTTTTCCGGATATCCCGCCACGCCAATACAGAAATTCGTTGGATTGGGGTTCTCCAGTTCATCATCCAGGTATTTACCGTTATTCATGTCGATTACCTGTTGCAGCAAGTCTGTGGCAAAGGCATGGCCATCCGTTTCGGGCTCAAACCGGGCTTCATTTTTAATGCCATCACCACGGAGTATCAGCACATTCTCAATACCGAGAAAGTTCAGGTCGATCAGTGCATTTTCGGTCTCTTCCCTGGTAAAGCCTCCGCAAATAATATGAGGCACTGTATCCACATTGTATTTGGTGTTCAATGCAGCACATATACCCACCGTGCCGGGCCGCTTTCTTACCGTGATTTTTTCAAGAAGCCCTCCGGCACGCTTTTTATATACATACTCCTCACGATGGTAGGTCACATCAATGAAGGGCGGCTTGAACTCCATCAGCGGATCAATATGATCGTATAGGTTTTGGATGTTTTCCCCTTTCTTAGGCGGAATGATTTCGAAGGAAAACAGTGTTTTTCCATTTGCCTTTTTTATATGCTCGGTTACTTTCATGCTAGCTGTGTTTCAGCAGGTTCATAACTTAAATTGGGTGCCAGCCATTTTTCTACTACCGACAATTCCATATTTTTTCTTGCGGCATAGTCGGATACCTGGTCTCTGGCTATTTTTCCAAGGCCGAAGTATTTGGATTGAGGATGACCAATATACAAGCCGCTTACCGACGACGCCGGGTACATGGCCATGCTTTCCGTCAGCCTGATCCCCGTCCATTTTTCGACATCAAGCAGCTCAAACAACTTGATTTTTTCTGTATGGTCAGGGCATGCAGGGTATCCCGGTGCAGGGCGGATGCCCGTATACATTTCCCTGATCAATGATTCGTTATCCAGATGCTCATCGCTGGCATAGCCCCAGTATTCTGTTCTTATTTTCATATGCAGATACTCTGCAAAAGCCTCTGCCAGACGATCGGCCACGGCTTTCAGCATGATACTCTGATAATCGTCATGGTCTTTTTCAAAATGATCCAGCCATTTTTCAATTCCAATACCTGCTGTAACAGCGAAAAAACCAATATAATCATCGCCCAGTTCCTTTGGTCTGATAAAATCTGCCAGAGATAAATTTGGCAGTGTAGCGGATTTCTGCCCCTGCTGACGCAGCATCTCAAAATTTACGATTGATCCGTCTTCTTTGTACACCTCGATGGTATCGGGTCCGGTAGCATTTGCTGGGAAAAGGCCATATACGCCTTTCGGTGTTAGCCATTTTTCGCTGACGATACGATCCAGCATGGCGTTGGCATCATCAAAAAGCTTACGGGCTTCTTTACCTACCACTTCGTTTTCGAAAATTGCTGGGTATTTCCCTTTTAGCATCCATGTAGAAAAGAAAGGCGTCCAGTCAATATAATGCCGCAAAATGTCAACACTGACCTCGCAAGGGTGTACACCGGGTGTTTGTGGTGAAACAGGCTGATAAGTCTTCCAGTCCACACGTGCACGATTTTCACAAGCAGCTTTGTATGGGATGAAGTTCTTTTCTTTTTTCCGGCTTTGATGATTTTCACGCAGCTGTTCGTATTCGGCTTCAATTTCCCGGAGAAAGGGAGCCCTGTATTCCTTGCTGATGAGTTTACTTGCTACGGGCACACTTTTGGAGGCATCGAGCACATGTACCACCGGCCCAGAGTACACAGGTGCGATTTTTACGGCAGTGTGAATGCGGGAGGTGGTTGCCCCCCCGATCAGCAGTGGTGTTTTCATCCCCAGACGCTCCATCTCCTTCGCCATGTGGACCATCTCATCAAGTGAGGGTGTGATCAGGCCGCTCAGTCCTATGATATCCACCTTATGTTTTTCAGCTGCTTCGAGTATTTTCTCTGCCGGCTGCATCACGCCAAGATCAATGATCTCGAAGTTGTTACACGCCAGCACGACCCCTACGATATTCTTGCCGATATCATGTACATCTCCCTTCACCGTGGCCAGCAGAATTTTACCTGCGGTATTTTCACCATCCTGCTTTTCAGCCTCTAGATAGGGTGTGAGATAGGCTACCGCCTTTTTCATGACACGGGCGCTTTTCACTACCTGTGGAAGGAACATTTTGCCAGACCCAAAGAGATCCCCTACTACATTCATTCCGTCCATCAGTGGCCCTTCGATCACCTTGAGTGGTCGCCCGTAATGCTGGTAGGCCTCTTCAGCATCCTGCTCAACGAAATCAACTATCCCTTTTACCAGGGCATGCTCCAGTCTTTTTTCAACGCTCTCCTGCCTCCATCTGTCATCTTTTACCCGAACCTTTCCGTCACTTTTAATGGTTTCGGCATACTCAAGCAGCTGCTCGGTGGCATCCTCCTTTCGGTTCAGGAGTACGTCCTCTACCTTGACCAGCAGGTCGGCGGGAATGTCATCATATACCTCCAGCATGCCGGGGTTTACAATACCCATGTCCATCCCTTCGCGAATGGCATGGTACAGGAAGGCGCTGTGCATGGCTTCACGAACCCGGTCATTACCTCTGAAAGAAAACGACACATTACTTACTCCTCCGCTCACCTTGGCACCCGGCAGGTTTTCCTTAATCCAGCGGGTGGCACGGAAAAAATCGACTGCATTATTTTTATGCTCTTCGATGCCGGTACCTACCGGGAAAATATTGGGATCAAAAATGATGTCTTCTCGTGGGAATTTTACCCTCTCTACGAGTATATCATAAGCTCTTTTGCAGATTTCGATCCTGCGTTCAAAACTGTCGGCCTGTCCTTTTTCATCAAAAGCCATCACGATCACGGCCGCACCATAGCGCTTGATCAGGGTAGCCTGGTAGATAAACTCCTCCTCACCTCCTTTCAGGCTGATCGAATTCACCACGGATTTGCCCTGCACTACTTTCAAGCCCGCTTCGATGATGTGCCACTTGGAACTGTCTATCATGATCGGAATGCGGGCAATGTCTGGCTCTGCTGCGATGAGGTTCAGGAATTTGACCATAGCTTCTTCACCATCTATTAAGCCCTCGTCCATATTTACGTCCAGTATCTGAGCGCCACCCTCCACCTGGTCGCGGGCTACCTCTAGGGCCTCTTCAAATTTTTCCTCCTTTATCAGACGCAAAAACTTACGTGAGCCCGTAACATTGGTTCTTTCACCAACATTCACAAAATTGGTATGCTCGTCGATCACAAGTGGCTCGAGGCCACTCAAACGCATAGGTTGTATTGTATCAGACATCAGCAGATTGGGTTTTTTCAATAATTCTGGGTTGATATTTTGCAGCCAGGTCTGCAATGACACGTATATGCTCCGGCGTGGTACCACAGCAGCCTCCGATAATATTTACAAGTCCTTCTTTCAGGAACTCTTCGATCTGCTGTCCCATCAATTCAGGGGTTTCATCGTACTCACCGAACTCATTGGGTAAACCGGCGTTGGGGTGTGCGCTGGTAAAAACAGGGGAATGGTTCGATACCACCTGCAGATAAGGACGCAGTTCCTTTGCACCGAGGGCGCAATTGAGGCCGATGCTTAGCAACGGTATATGGCTTATCGATATAAGAAAGGCCTCAGTAGTCTGTCCGGAAAGGGTACGCCCGCTGGCATCGGTGATTGTGCCTGAGATCATGGTAGGTATCTCCCGGCCCAGCTCATCCTGTAATTGTTGAATTGCAAATAATGCTGCCTTGGCGTTTAATGTATCAAATACTGTTTCGACCAGCAGCATATCCGAACCTCCTTCCATTAATGCTTTGGCCTGCTCAAAATATGCCGCTACGAGGTCGTCAAAGGAAATGGCCCTGTAGCCGGGGTTGTTTACATCAGGGGAAATGGAGGCAGTTTTGTTGGTGGGTCCAAGTGATCCGGCGACAAATCTGGGTTTTTCAGGCTCACGCGCTGTGAATTCATCTGCCACTTCCCTTGCCAGACGTGCAGCAGCGACATTCAGCTCATAGACAATGTCTTCCATACGATAGTCGGCCATGGCAACTGTGGTGGAGGAAAAGGTGTTGGTCTCTGCAATATCAGCTCCAGCCTCAAAGTAGCTGGCATGAATCTCCTTTATGATATCAGGCTGTGTGATAGATAGCAGGTCGTTATTACCCTTCAGATCGTGTGGATAATCTTTGAAGCGCTCGCCACGGTAATCCTCTTCTGACAACTTATACTGTTGAATCATGGTGCCCATGGCTCCATCCAGTACGAGTATCCGCTTTTTAAGTATTGATCGTATATCCTCTTTCATGTCCAATGCTTTGTATTATGATCAAGAAAAAGGTTGGAAGAGCTGTGATTAAGATCAAGCTTATCTTCTCCAGTAAACCTGGATGGGAGTTAGCACCTACCGTGGGGTGGGGTTGCTAAGATTTCATCGGGCCCATTCCCTCCATCTTTCTTGATAAGTACTGCGAATTACGACAACAAAGAGGAGAATAAAAAATTTTATTCGATCGATAAATAGCTCCTCAGCCTGATATCGAGTGAATCCGGTTGAGTGGTAAACCCATACTGGTAAATACCGTCGCGGGCAGTCACCATCAGGTTGTTGTTGCGCGGTATTACATCAATGGCCGGGATGTTGAAACGATCTATTTCAAAAGGGGTCTCCGGGTCTGTTCTGTCCATAATCACCAGGCCCTGATCATCTTCGCACACAAACAGCAGGTTTTCGGCAACACCAAGCCCATAAGGATTGGACATAAACACTGTATTCACCCAACGTGAGTTGTTCAGGTTGCTCACATCGATGATGTGCAGCTCGTTGTTACCCCACAAACCGCAGCTGTTGGATCGCAGTGTTACATACGCATAAGGAAAATCCACCACTACCGGATCGCAGGCCGTAGCATGGGAAAAGAAGGATAACTGTCGCAGCTGATCGCCTGAGGTCGTATAAATCTGCATATCAAACTGGCTACCTAAAAACAGCAGGCTGTCGGCATAAGGAAAAATGGTCTCCAACCCTTCACCTACCTCTGTACGATAATCGAATACCGGCTCAAACGGATTATTAATGTCAAAATTGACGATCTCACGGTCTGTCAGCAAATACAGATCGTTGCCCTGTATGGCAAACCGCGCAAGTGAGCCTCCCTGGCCAGAGCTTACAAAGCCGGAAGAATCAAAACTGCTGCCATCGGAGTAGCAGGAAATAAGGGCGATTATGGGTATCAGTAATATTAATTTTTTCATCGTAGGTAACATTTAGGATCTTCGATTGTGCCTTTTACCCATTTGATCACCTTTTTATCGGGGTCAGGACAGATATAGTAGACGCCATTCTGCGGCGGATAGGCATTGACATCATAGTAAAAAACATCCTCGAGCTTTCGTACTACCTCAGGGTTCTCCGGGTTGGTAATATTGATCACTACCAGATCGTCGATCTGGCTCACATATAATGCCGTTCCTTTCACTGCTATATCACCGGCGCCCGGCACGGCAATATAACTTACCGGCTGAGGCTCATCGGGATTGTTGTTGTTGATTACATGTACGCCTTCCCCCTGATCGACAACGAAAAGATACTGGTTGTGCACATAAATTTTGCCGGGTGACGACAGGCCCCGGGCCGGAAGCACCTCTATCCGGCTGGTTTCCTGGTCTTCGTAGACGGGATAATACCCCTCAACCTCCCCATCCGGAAACTGCACTGTGCCGGTATCTATTTCACAGGCAGTGAGCAGGATCAGAAAAAATAACGGCAAAAGAAATTGTTTCATCGTAGTCTTATTTGTTTTTTTGACCAATACGTTCATATGGCTATTTTTCTGACACCTAAATTACAAAATAAGTTTGAAGCTTGCTGCAATTGATATTGGTTCCAATGCCATCCGTATGCAGGTAAGCAATGTTTTTGAATATCAGGGTAAGCTGGTGTTTAAAAAGCTGGAGTATATCCGCTTCCCGCTTCGGCTGGGTCGTGATGTATTCACGGGTGGCCGGATCGGGGAAGAAAACAAGAATAAGTTTATCCGGCTCATGGAGGCCTTTCAGCTTCTGATCGACCTGTATGAGGTAGATGGTGCCATGGCGTGCGCCACAAGTGCCATGCGGGAGTCAGAAAATGGCGAGGATATCACCCGTCTCGTCAAAGAAAAACATGGTCTGGACATCCTGATCATCGATGGCGACCGCGAGGCCGAACTGATCAATACAGCTATCAACAATTACCTCGATGACAGCCCCCATGTGCATATCGATGTAGGTGGCGGTAGCACCGAACTCAATATGTACATAGGAGGTGAAAAAACTGCGTCGCATTCATTTAAAATGGGTAGTGTACGGCAATTAAATGAAGTAGCCAGCCTGAATGTATGGAGGGATATTGAGGGATGGATCAAACAGCATATGCAGAAAAAACAGGGAAGGATCACAGCCATCGGGACCGGGGGAAACATCAACAAGATATTTGAGCTATCCGGCAAAAAGCCGGGCAAACCATTATCGCTGAATAAGATCATCAGTATTGTCGACTACCTCAAATTGCTGAGCCTTGACGAAAAGCTGTATATGCTCCAGTTAAATCCTGACCGGGCAGATGTGATCGTTCCGGCTGCTGAAATATATATTCATGTGATGAAAGCCTGTAAGGCAAGCTCCATCATCGTTCCTGATGTAGGACTGAAAGATGGCATTATGTTTTATATGTATGACCAACTCCGCAAAAAGGGAATAGACAACGAAATCGCCTGAACCCGGTACGCAAAGAGGGGTATTTACCCGACAGAAAAAGGTCAATTGAGATAAATCTCCATCTGGCGAAGTCGTTCGATCAATAGCTTTTCGCTGGCATATATGCGATCTGCCTTTCGGGAAAGCTCATCGAGCCTGACCAGCTGCTCCTGCAGTTTATGTCGCTCTGCCTCCAGTGTTTTTTTTCTTTCGCTGTAATTATCCATTGTCCATCCCTCCATTAAAATCCTCATCACAATCTTAATTTCCTTCCTAAAAAAAATGTATTTAAAAAATCAACTGTTTATATGATCATCCTCAGTTGATGGATAACGAAAGGCAACGTGCTGTAGTGCTTTAAAGACCCAAAAACAGGGTAAAAAGTTTTGTTATCTGTTTTAATATCGACAAATGACGAGCGGCTTATGTATGAGTGCCACACAAGTATCGATAAAAAATAGGCCTACTTACCGAAACGTTTCATCAGCACATCTGCGGCCACCCTGTACTGCTGGTGGGCCTGCTGCATTTTCAGGATGTTCAATGCCTGAAAATTCATGCCGCCGGGCGTGGTGGCATCTGCTTTCAGCTCCGCAAAATCGTAGACTGCGCCCTTGCGGGAGCTCAAGGTCAGTGCCGAAAACATGTCCATTAAGTACTGACTGGCCCGGGCACCGTTGGACTGCGCCCAGGTGGAGAGGGTCTCGCTCAGGTCATAGAAAGGGGCGATCAGCCCGGTGAGGGTCCAGAGTACATGGAGCTCATGCTCATCATCGATGATCAATGGCGAACCGATATGTTGCAGCACATCCAACACCCTGTTGTCTGGCTGATGTACCAGAATCGGACATTCGTGAAACTCTGCTGCAGGCAAGGGACAGGCGCGCATATGCCGCCCTGCGGAAGAGGCAATATGCCGGAGCCCTTCTATCGAAAGGAAAGGAATAAAGCTGACGGCAGTATGACGACTTGTAAAAATTAGTTCACGAATGATGCTTTCAGCCTGCGCCGGAGGTACGGCTATGAAAATTATATCAGCTGCATCAACCACCGCCTGGTTATTCGGAAGACGTACGACAGACTCAAACTGTGCTGCCAGTGCACTGGAATTTTCCTCATTGCGGGGAGAAAGGTATATGCCGTATTTTGCTGATGATGTACACAGACCCCTGATGACAGCGCTGGCAATTTTTCCGATTCCGATAAAGCCGAGATTCATAGCATTGAGATAACATGTTGGAAAGGAAAGATAATGAATTGATTAGCGAAAGCTCAATTTCTATGTCCATTTGTTTCCATAACATAGATACATTATTATATTTTTCCATTTTATGGATACTAATTGATGAATTTTAGTTTCTGATATACAGAAACATTTTACTATATTTCTATTTTTAGGAAACAATATGAAAAAGCTTATTATCATGGCGAAGATCATGGAAAGCCGCGACGTTGCGCTTTCTGTTGAGCATATGGAGGCATTTCGTTGCCTTATTGACATGGCCAATGCAGCTTTTTCAGCCCGGCTGATATCGCCACTGACCATTAAGCTCGGGAATGAATGTCTGGGGATTATGACCGACACGCTTTCCTTATTTGAGTTACTGTATTTTCTGGACGAAACGATCATGCAGCAGGATTACCATTTTCAGCTACAATATGCACTGGTATATGGTGAAATAAAAACCCGCATCAACACGGAGATAGCCTATGACATGTTCGGGCCGGGACTTACACGTGCACATTTGCTGCTGGAGGGCAGGAAACCTGCCGATACACGGCATTACATTGAAATCGATCCTGAAAAAGACGAATCGTTACATATGTGCATGAAGCTGCACGATGCCATAAGGAAAGAATGGAAGCGGCCAGAGTTTCCGGTCATCTCAGCATTTATCGATCAGAAAGACTACAAAGATATGGTTGACCTGGGTTTTTATAAAAACAGGTCAGGCGCCTGGAAAAAAAGAAGATCGTTGAGAATAGAAGAGTATATGACCATCAAAAAGCTGACCTTTACTCTGGTACGATCGTGATATATTTACTCTTTTCACAACTTTTCCGACATAAACCTGCGTAGCTCATGGGCAAAAAAGACCGGATTATCATTTGCGGTGAATCGTTTAAAAGAGGAATCTCTCATTTTAAGTTTGATACATTGTATATGGAAATTAGCGACATGAAGGAACTCAGGAAGTTTAAGGAGTTCACTCACCTCGAGTCTGTGTCATTAAATGGAACCAACATCACAGATATAGGTCTGCAGTATATTGCCGGCTGCCCTACCATTGAAAATATCAACCTTACATTTACCGAAATCACAGACAAGGGCATTTCCTATCTCACACGGCTTAAGGCACTGAAATTTTTGCGTCTGAAAGACACCCGTATCTCTAAGAAGAGTATACCATACTTCAACCAAATGACATTGCTTGAATCATTGCAGGTGCATGAAACCGAGATTTCCGGCTGTGACCTGCTCGAACTTCAAATCCATAATCTGACCGAAATATCGGTGGATTGTGATGATGATGCGGATTTTGAAGCCTTACTGGAGGTCTCAAAAAGATCCTCAAGATGCCATATATATGTGAAATCAAAAGGTGAATTTCATCAGGGTATCTTTATAGCCAATTAATCTCCTGTAATATGCCTCGGGTGCGTGAGGGATAGCAGCGGCACGCAGTACAGCGGATAGCCCGACCCTGACACACTATGTTGTCAGGGTCACGCCATAATCATGATCTGGCCCTTTGACACTCAATCCTCTCATCCCGTTAATATTTAACACAATTATTTCTAATTTTGCCAGCCTAAAAACGGAGCTCCGCATTATGGCAATAACAACTGGATACGATCCTTCATCAATTGAGTCGAAATGGTATGAATACTGGGAAAAGCAGGGCTTTTTCAAAGCTGTAGCAGACCCGGAAAAGGAGCCTTACACTATCGTCATACCACCGCCCAATGTGACGGGTGTGCTCCATATGGGGCATATGCTGAACAATACAATCCAGGATATCCTGATACGAAAGGCGCGCATGGAAGGGAAGAGCGCCTGCTGGGTGCCGGGGACGGACCACGCGTCCATTGCCACTGAGGCGCGTGTGGTGAAAATGCTTCGCGAAAAAGGCATCAAAAAAAGTGACTTGTCCCGCGATGAATTCCTTGAACACGCATGGGAGTGGAAAGAAAAATACGGTGGCATCATCCTGCAACAGCTGCGTCACCTTGGCGCAAGCTGCGACTGGGATCGCACGGCCTTCACCATGGACGACCAGTATTACAAGGCGGTAATCCGTGTGTTTGTCGACCTTTACCGCAAGGGATACATCTACCGTGGGCTGCGTATGGTAAACTGGGATGTGGAGGCAAAAACGGCAGTGTCGAATGAGGAGGTGATGTATCGCGAAGAGGGGGAGCCCTCGTTTCTCTATCATGTGCGCTATGCCATCAAAGACAGTGAGGAGTCGCTGGTGATCGCCACACAGCGCCCGGAGACGATCATGGGTGACAGCGGCGTGGCAGTAAACCCTAATGATGAGCGCTATAAGCATCTGATCGGTAAAAAGGCGATCATCCCTTTTGTGAATCGTGAGGTGCCGATCATCGGTGATGATTATGTGACGCTCGACTTTGGTACCGGATGTCTGAAGGTTACGCCTGCTCACGATATCAACGACTATGAGATCGGGCAGCGTCATAATCTGGAGGTGATAGATACCATCGACCTCGACGGCAAAATGAGCGAAGCCTGCGGCGTACCTGAATATATTGGAATGGACCGCTTTGAAGCACGCAGGCAGGTAGTAAAGGATCTTAAGAATATGGGTATACTGGTAAAGGAGGAGCCCTTTACCACCCGTATCGGCCGATCAGAACGGACTGATTCTGTGATCGAACCCAAGCTTTCGCTGCAGTGGTTCATCAACATGAAGTCGATATCTAAAAAAGCCCATCAGGTGGTGATGGATGACGAGGTGAAGCTGGTGCCGGATAAGTTTAAAAATACCTACAATCACTGGATGGAGAATGTCCGGGACTGGTGTATCTCCCGGCAGCTGTGGTGGGGGCAGCGCATACCGGCCTATTTCTATGGTGAGGGTGATGATGATTTTGTAGTAGCGGAGACACCGGAAGAGGCTCTTGCGCTGGCGCGTGAAAAATCGGGCAGCGGGCAACTGCAGGCCGGCGACCTGAGGCAGGATGACGATGTATTGGACACCTGGGCTTCTTCCTGGTTATTTCCGATTCAGGTGTTTGGCGGATTCAATGATGCATCGTGGGATGCTGAAGCCGGAAAAATAGACCTCTCGAAAAATAAGGAGCTCGACTATTTCTATCCCACTTCGACGTTGGTCACAGCTCCTGAGATTTTATTTTTCTGGGTAGCACGTATGATCATAGCCGGATATGAATACACCGGTAAAAAGCCCTTTGAAAATGTGTATCTGACAGGGATCGTGCGGGACAGCCAGCGCAGAAAAATGAGTAAGTCGCTGGGAAATTCACCAGATCCATTAGAACTGATAGCGAAATACGGTGCTGATGGCGTACGCACGGGCATGTTATTCAGTTCACCGGCAGGAAATGACCTGCTGTTTGATGAAAAATTATGTGAGCAGGGACGCAACTTCTCCAATAAAATATGGAATGCCTTCCGCCTGATTACGGGATGGCAGGTAGCCGATGAAGCTGCGCCCAAAATCAATCATCTGGCTAATGCATGGATGGAGTCGCGCTTCAATAAGGCCTTGACTGAACTGAAAGATCATTTTGGGAAATTCAGGATGTCAGATGCCCTGATGACCGTTTATAAACTGGTTTGGGATGACTTCTGCAGCTGGTACCTGGAGCTGATCAAACCGGAATATGGAAAGCCCATGGACCGGGAATCCTATGGTTTTGTTATCGGCATGGCGGAGCGTGTATTACGTATTTTACATCCCTTTATGCCTTTTATCAGCGAGGAACTGTGGCAGGACCTTAAACCCCGTACAGCAGAGGAAAGCCTGATCATCAGCCGCTGGCCTGAAGTGGGAAGTTATGATGAGGGTTTATTAAAGAAAGCAGAGACAACGTTTCAGGTTATTTCGGGAATCCGTAACCTGAGAAGTGGACAGGGGCTATCGCCAAAAGAGAATAAAACGATCTATTGTAAGTCTGCCAATGAAAATAGCTGGATGGATTATACATCGTGGGTGGAGAAGCTCACGAATGTAACACTGGAAAAGGATGGCCATCCTGAACACTACGTCAACACTGTGGTAGATAAGGATGAATTTTTCATGGAGGTGGACCCACAGGCAGCAGCCGGTTCGCTTGAGGAACTGGAAAAGGAGCTGGATTATGTCACTGGTTTTCTCAAATCGGTAGAAAAGAAGCTTTCGAATGAGAAGTTTGTGAACAACGCCCCTGAAAAGGTAGTAGCCATGGAACGAAAAAAGCAGGCGGATGCGCAGGCACGGATGGAGGTGCTTAAAGAAAGCATCAACCGGCTTAAAAGCTAAAGTCTGGCTGCACCAAACAGGGAGAGGTCTTTGTATGACAATCCGAATTTACGTGCAATATGCTGGTTTGTACAGGCACCCTTGAAGGTATAAACACCGTTCATAATCCAGGGATACCTGAAAATCATCTCTTCCAGTCCACCCATTTCTCCAGCCTGAATGAGTAAGGGTGTAAATATGTTGTTAAACGCCTGTGTTGCCGTACGTGGAACCCGGCTCGCCATATTGGGCACACAATAATGTATTACGTCAAGTTTGCGGAATACGGGCTTTTCGTGGGTGGTCACCTCGCTGGTTTCGAAGTTTCCGCCCTGGTCTATGCTCACATCCACGATGATGGCGTCGGGTTTCATGTTGGCGACCATCTCTTCTGTGACGATGACACCCGACCTGCCGCTGTCTGCCCGTTTAGCTCCTATGGCTACGTCGGCCGTTTCAAGGGCATCTGCAAGTGTCACACTATCGATAGTAGCAGTATAAATCTGCTGCCCCAGAATATGTCGCAGCCTCCGCAGCTTATAGATCTGATTATCAAAAACCTGAACCTGTGCACCCAGGCCAAGGGCGGCGCGGGCAGCATATTCAGCGACGGTGCCTGCTCCCAGGATCACCACTTTGGTGGGGGCTACACCGGAGACGCCACCCAGGATAACACCACGGCCATTGTCGATCTTACTCAGGTATTCGGCAGCTGTGAGCACCGCCATGCTGCCGGCAATTTCGCTCATGGCCCGCACTGCCGGCAGGTCCCCTGCACGATCTTCGATGAGCTCATATCCCACCGCCAGTATTTTCTTCTGATTGAGCGCCCGTATATATTCTTTCTGCTGGTTGCCAATCTGCAAGGCGGATATAAGAATGCAACCTTCTCTGAGCATTTTGATTTCTTCCAGAGTGGGAGGCTCCACCTTCATGACCATATTGGCCTGGTAAACCTCTTTGGTGTCGTATACTATTTTGGCCCCGGCATCACTAAAGTCGTTGTCATTGTACTTACACCCTTTACCGGCACCGGCTTCAACCCATACTTCATGCCCATTTGCTACCAAAAGGGAGGCACCCTCCGGCGTCATCGGAAGCCTGTTTTCCTGCAATGATGTCTCTTTAGGTATGCCGATAAAGAGTGTTCCCGACCCTTCCTTTACTTTGACCAGCTGCTCCTGAGGATACAATGCCGATTCTCTGGCAATCTTTTCAAATCCTATTCTTTCCATTCAGTGGGGTTAATAAAAATATCACGCAGGCCTTCACGATCAGGCCTGATCCGGATACGAAGATAGGGTTTTTCAACAAATGGAAGTGCAATTTCCGGCCATTCTATAATGATGATGGCGTCACTATCCAAATAATCGACAAATCCGATATCGAGCAGCTCCTCCTCCCCCTTCAGGCGATAGCAATCAAAATGGTAAATCACTCCGCCGGGATAGGTATATTCATTGACAAGGCCGAAAGTAGGGCTGGAAACCTCATCCACAACCCCCAGAGCCGTGCACAGGTGCTGCACAAAGGTAGTCTTGCCGGCGCCTAGTTCTCCTTCGAGCAGGATCACCGGATACTCGTGTAACAGGCTGTTTACCTTGTCGACTACCTGTATCAGCCCTTTTATGTCTGTTTTCTCAAATACGGTCATCTCGGCTCGAGCACAATAAATGGGACAATCATTTCCTCCATGGAAATACCCCCGTGCTGAAATGTATCACGGAAGTATTTGACATAATGGTTGTAATTGTTGGGGTATATGAAATATTCGCGTTCTGCTGCAAACAGAAAGGAGTCGCTCAGATTTGATGAGGGGAGCTTCAATGCCTTGGGGTCGGGCACGTGAAAGGCTGTTGTCGTTTCAAAGCCAAGCGATTTACCTACCTTGTACCTTATGTTATCGTTGGTGGTGCGATCCCCTTTTACCAGAGATGGTTTATCTACCCGTGTGGTGCCATGGTCGGTGGTAATAATCACTTTATGCCCGGCATGTGCTATGTTGCGCAATATGGCATAAAGCGGTGAGTGGCTGAACCACGAACGGGTAAGGCTGCGGTAGGCTGCTTCTGTAGGTGCAAGCTCCTTTATAACTTCCATTTCAGTACGTGCATGGGAAAGCATGTCGACAAAATTATACACGATCACATTCAGATGATGGCTGGTGAGATTGTGGATATTGTCAGCTATCTGGCGCCCCTGAGCCAGATTTTTAATCTTATGGTAGGATATTTTCTTGTCAATCTTTTTGCGCTTCAGATGGGCGGCAAGAAACTCCTCTTCATGGTTATTTTTCCCTTCATCATCTGTCTCTCCTACCCAAAGGTCAGGGTGGGTCTCGGCCATCTCCAGCGGTGTAAGTCCTGAAAAAATGGCATTACGCGCGTATGCAGTGGCCGTAGGTAATATGGAGAGGTAGCTTTTTTCATTCCTGATGGTAAACAAAGCATTCAATATGGATGAAATAGCCTTCCATTGATCCAGACGCAGGTTGTCGATGACGATCAGAAACAAAGGCTCATCCCCCAGGTGATCAAGTACCCAGCGATCGAGCAACTGATGGGAAAGAACCGGTCCGTCTTCGGCGCCTCCTATCCACTCCTGATAACGGGCTTTGATAAACCGGCTGAAGATCAGGTTGGCTTCATTGCGCTGATTGCCCAGCACCTCCAGCATACCGTCATTCCCTGCAGCCTCCATCTCCATCTCCCAGAAAATGAACTGATTATATATTTTCACCCATTCATCAAAGCTGTCGGCGTCCTGCACGGCATCAGTGAAGGCCATAAATTCCATCTGATAATCCCGGTTGGTCTTTTCGCTAATGATACGTCGGTTGTCGAGGATTTTTTTTACTGAAAGCAATATCTGATTGGGATTCAATGGCTTGATGAGGTAGTCAGCGATCTTGGCTCCAATGGCCTCCTCCATGATATGCTCTTCCTCATTTTTGGTGATCATAATCACAGGCACGGCAGGTTTTAATTTTTTCATTTCCTCCAATACTTCAAGACCACCGAGCCCGGGCATGTTTTCGTCGAGAAACACTACGTCGTAGTCACTCTCGCTGAACTGATCGAGTGCATCGGCACCGCTATTTACAGGAGATACTTCGTATCCCTTCTGCTGGAGGAATATAAGGTGAGGTTTGAGCAGATCAATTTCATCATCGGCCCACAGGATTTTATACATAGCATCAGATTATGAACTATTAAAGTAAGCGAAATATGCAGCAAAACAGTTACATATTTTTTTCAAAATGCCAGTGCATGTATATTTGTGTAAATTAATTTTTGGGTCATCACAGATCAGGGCACTATTTCAAGGCAAAAACAGAAAATCATAAATGATCCAGTATATGGCTTTATCGCTATACCTTCACAGATCATCAATACCATCATTGACCACCCCTATTTTCAGCGCCTGAGAAGGATAAAGCAGCTCGGCCTGACTGATATGGTGTATCCGGGGGCTAACCACACCAGGTTTCATCATGCTATCGGCGCCATGTATCTGATGGAAAACGCGTTGAATGTATTGAAAACAAAAGGTGTCTTCATATCGGAAGAGGAACATGAAGCCTGTATGCTTGCCATATTGCTGCATGATATCGGTCACGGTCCCTTCAGCCATACCCTTGAGTTTTCTCTTTTCACCGGGATTCACCATGAAGAAATCACCCTGCGGGTAATGCATAAGATCAATGAAGAACTTAATGGCTACCTCGACCTTGCGATCATGATCTTCCGGGACGTATACGAACGCCGTTTTTTTCATCAGCTTGTGTCCAGTCAGCTGGATATGGACCGGCTGGATTACCTGAAACGGGATGGCTACTACACCGGTGTCGTGGAAAGTAGTGTGGCTACTGAACGGATCATATCCATGTTAAATGTAGCTGACGATCAGGTGGTGGTAGAGGAAAAAGGCATCTACAGTATTGAAAACTTTTTGAGCTCACGGCGCCTGATGTACTGGCAGGTGTATTTACATAAGGCTACATTATCGTCAGAAGCCATTATGCGGGCTATCATTGCACGGGCAAAGGAACTGATCCTAATCAAGAAGCTTACGGATCAAAGCCGACTGGCACAACTCCTGATCTGCACCGACCAGGATCTCTGCCTGCAACTGTTTCTCTCGCTGGATGACGTAGATGTGTTGTATGCCATCAAGGACTGGGCCCAGCACGATGACAGACTGCTGTCGGACCTGTGCCACCGGTTGCTGACACGAAAACTCTTCAGGACCACCATCAGCATCCAACCTTTTAGTAGTGATGACGTGTCCTATCTGTTAGGTCAGGTGGAGGAGCAACTGGACTATAATCCGACAGAGGCCCGGTATCTGGTTCACAGTGGTAAATTAAGCAATGCAGCCTATCTTCCGGTGGAAACAGGCTCGATAAAAATTCTTAAAAAAACGGGTGAGCTAGTGGACATCGCGCAGGCATCGGATTTACCCAATATAAAGGCTATGCGAAAGGTGGTGGAAAAATACTACCTCTGCTGGCCCAAAGAGATAAAGTCAAAACGCATATAAGACATGGAATTCAGTGCCGCACAAATAGCAGACATACTGGAAGGTGAACTTGATGGTGACAATGTGATCATCAACACATTAAATAAGATAGAGGAGGCGCAGAAAGGTTCGCTCACTTTTCTTAACAATGTGAAATATGAAAAATACCTGTATGACACAGAAGCTTCTGCTGTCATCGTAAGTAAAAATTTCACCCCGAAAAATCCGGTTAAAGCTACGCTTATCCGTGTCAGCGACCCGTATTCCGGCTTTGCCAAGCTGCTGGAAGAATACCAGAAGCTTATGATACGTGAAAAAACCGGCATTGATCTGCGAGCGACCGTTTCTAAATCAGCGAAGGTTGGCAAAAATGTATATGTAGGAGCCAATGCCTTTATCGGTGATGACGTCATCATAGGTGATGATGTGAAAATATACCCGAACTGTTATATCGGCAATGAGACTAAAATTGGAGACGGCACCGTACTGTATGCAGGTGTCAGTATTTATGAGCAATCGGTGGTAGGCAAAAAATGTATATTCCATTCTGGTGTAGTGGTGGGTAGCCATGGTTTCGGCTTTGCTCCGCAAAAGGACGGAACTTACAAGGATATCCCGCAGCTGGGCAATGTGGTGATAGGCAATCATGTGTCCATAGGTGCAAATACAACCATTGATTGTGCTACTTTAGGTTCTACCATTATCCGCGACGGAGTAAAGCTCGACAACCTGATTCAGGTCGGTCACAATGTTTATATTGGTGAAAATACGGTTGTGGCAGCGCAATCGGGTATCAGCGGATCTACACATATCGGCAAAAACTGCGTGCTTGCCGGGCAGGTCGGCATCGTGGGTCATCTTAAAATTGCAGATAATACGACTATTACAGCTCAGTCCGGTGTTACGAAAGACGTAGTTAAGGAGGGTAAAATACTGGCAGGCAGCCCTGCATTCGCCAAAAATGACCAGCTGAAATCCTATGCTGTCTTCAAGACTTTACCAGATTTGAAGGAGCGAATCGAAAAACTAGAGGAAAAGTTATAAATTTGTCCGCCTTAAAGGAGGACATAATGAATACCAAGCAACATACCCTTAAATCCAAAGCAACTGTTGCCGGTGTAGGATTGCATACAGGCATACACGCTACCCTGACTTTTCTGCCCGCAAAGCCCAATCATGGAATTAAATTTCAACGGATAGACCTTGAGGGGGAGCCTGTTATTGAGGCTGACGTCGACAATGTCGTGGATATTTCACGAGGCACAACCCTTGAAAAGGATGGTGCACGTGTAGCGACAGTGGAACATATACTTTCTGCTCTTACAGGTCACCAGATTGACAATGTGCTCATACAGCTTGACGGGCCTGAAATACCCATCATGGATGGCTCAGCAGCACCATTCTTTAAGCTGATAGAAGAGACTGGGGTAGAAGAGCAAAATGCACTGCGGAATTATTACGAAATCACCGAACCGATATTTTACCGTGATCTGGAAAATGATATCGAAATAGCGGCACTGCCACTCAACGACTACCGTGTCACGGTTATGGTAGATTACAACTCACCTGTACTTGGATCACAGCATGCATCTCTCAACGATATTACGAGATTTGGTAAGGATATTTCCAACGCACGCACGTTTTGCTTTTTACATGAGCTGGAAATGCTCCATGAAGCAAACCTTATCCGTGGTGGCGACCTGAATAATGCTATTGTTGTCGTAGACAAGGTAGTGTCCAGGGAGGAGCTGGACAAGCTGGGTAAGCTGTTTAACCGTACAGACGTAGAGGTAAAGAAGGAGGGAATATTAAATAACGTAGACCTGCGCTACAAAAACGAACCTGCGCGCCATAAACTGCTCGACCTGGTAGGAGACCTCACGCTTGCCGGTAAGCCTATAAAAGCCCAAATACTTGCTGCACGGCCGGGTCATGCTGCCAACGTAGCTTTTGCCAAAAAGGTAAAGCGGTTTTTCCAGGGCGAAAAATCAAGCTCCATTCCGGATTACAACCCTGCCCTGCCGCCGCTGCTGGATATCAACAGGATTACGGAAATGCTCCCGCACCGGTACCCTTTTCAGCTTATCGATAAAATATACCATCTCGATGACATGACGGTTGCCGGTGTAAAAAACGTCACGATAAATGAGCCCTTTTTTATGGGTCATTTTCCTGGCAACCCGGTGATGCCAGGTGTACTGCAGGTGGAATCTATGGTACAAACCGGCGGCATACTCGTGTTGAGCACCGTGGAAGACCCGGAAAATTACTGGACTTATTTTATAGCTATTGAGAGCTGTAAGTTCAGAAAAATGGTGCGCCCCGGTGATACAATGGTAATTAAATGCGAACTCCTGGGGCCGATACGTCGTGGCATCGCCAAGATGAACAGTAAAGCCTTTGTAGGAGGATCTGTCGTTTGTGAAGCAACGATGACCGCAAGCATCGTCAGAAAGGATAAATGATTAATTTTTGCCTATGAATCAGCCCCTGGCTTATATACATCCGCAGGCCAAAATAGCGGAAAATGTGGTCATTGAACCTTTTGCCACAATCAATGCCAATGTAACTATCGAGGAAGGTACCTGGGTCGGCCCAAGTGCTGTCATCATGGACGGTGCCCATATTGGTAAGAACTGTAAAATTTTTCCCGGCGCCGTAATTTCTGCACCACCTCAGGACCTCAAGTATCAGGGAGAGCCAAGTACTGTACGTGTGGGTGACCATACCGTAATCCGGGAGTTTGTGACAATAAACCGTGGTACGGCATTGGATAAAAATACGACCGTAGTGGGAAGCCATTGCCTTATCATGGCATATGTGCATATAGCGCACGATTGTATCATTGGCGATCACGTGATATTAGCCAATGGTGTACAGCTTGCCGGCCATATTGATGTGTATGACCATGCCTTTATCGGCGGCACCTCTGCGGTCCATCAATTTGTAAAAATAGGCCAGCATGCTTTCATTTCCGGTGGCTCTCTCGTGAGGAAAGATGTGCCCCCCTTTACCAAGGCAGCTCGCGATCCGGTTTCATACAGTGGGATAAACAGTGTGGGGCTACGACGACGAGGTTATTCCAATGAAAAGATCAATGAGATACAGGATATTTACCGGCTGATCTTCCTTAGCGGCATGAATAATAACGATGCCCTGGATAAAATAGAACTTGAAATGGCACCCTCCACCGAGCGCGATGAAATCATCAACTTTGTGCGTTCCTCAAACAGGGGCATTATGAAAGGGCGGTGATGACAACCGTAGAGATCAGCGGGCTATATAAAAAGTTTGGTTTTAAATGGCTGATCAAAGACCTGAGTACCACTTTTTCATCAGGCGTACCAGTAGCTGTGCTGGGGCCGAACGGTTCGGGCAAATCAACGTTGCTTAAACTCATTGCCGGTATGATACCGCCCAACAGAGGTAAAGTCATCTGGAAAAAGGAAGGGGAAATAATCAGGGATTACAACTGGTATAAATACCTCGGGTTTTGTGCTCCTTACATGGAATTGCATGAAGCTCTGAACTTTGATGAGCTTTTTGTCTTCTACAGTAAGCTGATCCGAAACAAATCGGTAGGCCCGGACGAGGTATGGAAAGACCTGAGCCTGCCTGCCGACCGCAGCCGGCCCATAGCGCAGTATAGCTCGGGAATGAAACAAAAGCTTAAGCTCACCTTCAGCATGATAAAAAATCCGGATGTATTACTCCTGGATGAACCACTTTCAAATCTGGATGAGAGCAATACTCAATGGTATTATACCCAAATGGAAAAACATAAAAATGCTCTTATAATTGTCGCAAGCAATGACGAAAAGGAATATCCGTTCGCACAAAAGCAAATAAACATAAATGATTACCGTTAATTTTTTATAGCTTTAACAGGTTAGTTACAATCCATGATGTCAAAATACTTAATATATTTAACCGCATTAATCGTTTTTGGCTGTAATAATATCGAGCCGGAAACTGAAGAAGACAGAAGAAGAAATCTGATTGCAAATGAATGGCAGGTTATTGAGGTAACTGATGATGCAGGCACCTCGCAATTTGCCGGCGATCCAGGGGACGTAATCGTTACGTTTACACAAAACAATTTTACAGTCAATACACTGGGGCTGGAACTCATGCCCAATAAGAATAATGCATTATTTGCATCCGGGTCATGGCGTTTTGCCAACGAGGCGCTGAACCAGGTGATTCTGGATGACGGCAATCAGCAGACGACAATCAACATTGTCAATATAAATGAGAACAGCTTTACATTTACCTATACAGGGGCTGAGCCAAAAGCCTCCGATACCTTTACTGCCACCGTGCAGATGATTCCGGCCGATTAAAACGTCACCAGAGTCACACCATCTCCACCAGCATCGGGATTTTCATCCAGAACAGATGATACCTGTGGGTAGGTTTTCAACTCCTTCCGTATAACGTCGCGGAGTATGCCCGTGCCTTTGCCATGCACGATCCGCATATCGTCTGCCCCTACAAGTATGGCTTCATCAATTTTATTGCGCAGTATCTCAAGTGCCTCTGAAGGCAGCTTGCCCCGCACATCCAGCTCACGTGCAAAGCTGGATTTTCTTCTGGCAATATCCACTCCTGCAGATTTTTTAGGTGGTTGACCGGCGGTTTTGGATGGCGCACCTACCTTTTGCAGGCGGTCGGTTTTTACGGTGGTTTTTAACTCTCCAAAGCTGACCACGGCCTCCTTGCCTTTGATAGAGATCACCTGCCCGGTGGTGTTGCCATCATCCAGTATCACGAAGTCATTTTCAGCTATTTTACCTCCTATTTTTTGTGGCTTTGCCGTTTTGGGCTTTTTGATTTTCACATGTTGTGAGAAGTTCTTGAGTTCTTCCCTGACTTCTCTGGTCTTCTCCTTATCGGCCTGATTTTCCCGGATTACACGTATCGTCTTTTCAATTTTCTTGTTGGCGGTATTAAGCAGTTGCTGTGCCTCTGCCTTTGCATTGTTGATAAACTCTTTCTTCTGCCGGTTAAGGTCATCATAAAGCTGCCGGTATTTTTCCAGCTCCGTTTTCAGTTCTGCTTCCTTCTTGCGGGCATCTTCCAACTTATTTTTGAATGCGTTGCGCTGCTTTTCAAGGTCGACAATCAATTCATTCAAAGCTACTTTTTCCGGGTTGATATATTTTCTTGCTTTTTCAAGTACGCTCCGGTCAATATTGGTAGCTTCTGCTACTTCCAGGGCATAAGAACTGCCTGGTACTCCAAGTTCGAGCTCAAATAAAGGTAGTAGCCTGTCGGCATCAAAGCGCATGGCTCCATTGATCAGCCCGCCGAAGTCATGTGCCATTTCTTTCAGTATGCCGTAATGTGTGGTAATGACGCCGGTTGCTTTCGAGTCGTGCAGGGTTTCCAGTATTGCCGCTGCAATTGCACCTCCCATTTCAGGCTCGGTGCCGCTACCAAATTCATCGATGAGAAATAGTGTTCTGGCATTGGCTATAGTAATAAAACGGCGCATGTTGGTAAGATGCGAGCTGTAGGTGCTGAGATCACTTTCGATGGACTGCTCATCACCGATATCAACAAGGAAATGCTCAAATACCTGAAAACTCGAATGGCCGTCGACGGGCACAGGCAATCCCATCTGTAGCATATATTGTAGAAGGCCGATGGTTTTTAATGCCACACTTTTTCCACCGGCATTAGGTCCGCTGATGACCAAAATCCTTTTATCCTCATCAAAATCAACCGATAGTGGCACCACATTTTTGCCCTGCTCAGCAAGATTGAGCATAAGTCCCACATGTTTACCTCCGGAAATCCTGGTCTTACCGGACTGGTTAATACCGGGAATAACCGCCTGCACCTGACGGGAAAATTTTGCTACAGCCAGAAGGAAATCCATTTCTCTGAGGTAATCATTCGCCTCAAGTATAGCGGTGAGGTAATTGGTTATTTCCCCGCTGATCTTCATCAGGATTCGGGTTACCTCTCTTTTTTCCTCAAAATCGAGTTCCTTAATGCGGTTGTTTGATTCCAGTGCGTTTTGTGGCTCAAGGAACACAATCTGTCCGGTGGACGATTCGTCATGTATAAACCCCTTGATCTGGCGTTTATATTCTGCCTTTACCGGGATTACCATCCTGCCGTTGCGCACTGTAATGGTCATGTCCTCGGCGATATATCCCTCATTGAGTCCCCATCTCATGGTTTTGTCGAGGGCCTTACGTAAATGTTGCTGCTCCTCATTGAGCTGATTACGTATGCGTAGCAACTCCGGTGAGGCGTTGTCCTTGATGTTACCGGCTCTGTCTACGATGTCGTTGATCTGCCGCACCAATGCGCCGAAATTATGCAACTTGATAGCCTTTGCCGTCAATGCCGGAAATTCTTCATGGTATTTTTTAAAAAACCTGTACCATGAAGATGAAAAATGCAAAAGATCGGCCAGTTCCCTGAGTTCCTTGCCTTCCAGGTATGTTCCGGCTGTACGCAATCTGTTTACATTTGAGGACAGATCGAGGTAACGCCCCTCAGGAAAACGGAGACCCTGCACGGTAATGTCGATGACCTCACGGCTAAGCTGCAGTCTCGCCGCCACCTCCTCATGAGTAAACGATGGCTCAAGGACTTCGGCTATATCCTGACCCGGGCCACTGCAAAGTTTCTTGAGAAGGTTTCTTACCTGATCAAATCCAAGTTTATGATCAATCTTCGTTGGGTGTATCACGCAGGTTTTTGCTTTTGCTGGTAATGATTTGTTCCTCGAGAGCCAGAGTATCGATGAGCTGCTGGTATATTTCGTCCATCAATTGCGGCTCACTCATATAGTAATCGAATGCTTTCAGGTAGGTTGCCTCATCTACATTATGTCTGGCATATATCTGCTGCTCGTACATGCCCATGAGAACGCGGCCGCTATCCAGTTCTGTCGTAATGCGGTTAATTTTGGCTTCTGCGATATGAATATCTTTCAGGATCGCTATCATCTTTTCTTTTGGAAGAGGTGGTGCTGCATAATCAGCGCACGCCGTCACACCAAAGATCAGCCATATAACCCATATATGTTTACTAGTATTCAGCATATCTTATATTTGCGCAAAAATAATCATTTGGTTGCCCAACTGATAACATAAATGCAAAGAGAAGAGTATTTGTTTACGTGAAGGAGCTGATAAAAAAAATTAGGAAGTACGAAATCCAGATCCGGAAAGCGATAAAGTCCCAGATGCAGGGTGATTTCCATTCGATCTTCAAGGGCTCAGGACTTGAATTTGACGATGTACGTCAGTATCAATATGGTGATGATGTGCGCGCTATCGACTGGAATGTATCGGCCAAAGGGCATGGTACGTTTATTAAAACTTTTAAAGAGGAGAAGGAGCAAACCGTATTCTTCATTGTGGATGTAAGTGCGTCCCAAAATATTGGTAAAAAAGGCTCTAAAAAATCAGACATCACCAAAGAGATAGCTGGAGTGCTGTCTCTAGCCGCCACAAATGAAGGAAGCCAGACAGGGCTGGTTGCATTCTCCGATCAGCTGGAGCTGTACATCAAACCGGGAAAAGGAAGCAAACATGCGCTGCAGTTGATATCAAGGCTGTTTCAGCTTGAGCCAAAATCCAGGAGGACAGACCTGAAAAAAGCGATACTCACCACCCTGAATTTGGTACGTAAAAAGAGTATCATCATTCTGATTTCCGATTTTATCGACAACGATTTTGAAAATCAGCTGAAAGGGCTGGCTCGTAAGCATGATCTGGTGGCGATCCATATTTTCGATGAGCAGGAAGCCCGATTCCCCAGGCTTGGTATCGTACCACTTATTGATAAAGAGTCCAATAAAACGATTTGGGTGAACACCTCGGCACCATGGTTCAAAGGAGTGCTGGATGACCGCTTTTCCAGTCAAAGCCATGCTATCGAAAAACTTTTGCGAGGCCAGCAGGCCAATTATGTGCGCATCCAGACAGAAGAGGATTACGTACCAAAACTGATTAAACTTTTCCGTTACCGTAACCGATCGAGGAAAACAGCATGAAAAAACTAATTCTGCTACTTTCACTTCCACTGGCTGTCGTGGCGCAGCAAAATGAGATCCGGGTAAATGGCTATTTCATTCAGGATACCACGCAGGTAGGGATGCCGCTGGAATACGTCTTGAAAGCAGAGTACGACCTGAATCAGTCTGTGATATTTCCGGATACGTTATATGATTTCACACCATTTGAGCTGGATGGTAAGCGCTATTTTTATTCATCCCTCGCAGGCAATACGGTGATAGACAGCGCTGTTTATGAACTTACCACATTTGAGCTCGACACCGTTCAGTATCTCAATCTTCCGGTTTTTGATGTCACCGAGGGAGACAGCAGTGCTGTATATGGTACGCCGGATTTCGTTACATTGACATTTGAGCTGACGCAGCTGCCGGATACTGTGAAATTATTGGATAACGCCATCTATTTTGATCCCTCGTATCCTGCAGACCACGTTTTGATAATGGTAGTAGCTGGCAGCATTGTGCTCACCGGGGCCATTATTTTTATTATTTTCTTTGGCCGTATCCGGCGGTGGTGGATCATGGAGCAAATTAAAAAGAGGCATAAGCGATTTGTTCAGGCGTTTGAGACGACACATCATAAAACTAACGACATTCAACCTATCGAGCTGCTGGAGCGGCTTACCGGTTTGTGGAAAAGCCATATGGAATACCTGACCGGAAAGCCGGTAGCAAGCTACACTTCCCGGGAAATGGTAAAAAATCTGCATGAGGAGGAATTGCTTGAACCATTGAAAAGTATTGATAAGGCCATTTATGCAGGACTGAACAATCAGTCGCTGTTTGAAGAATTTGAGGTATTGAAAAATAAAGTTCAACAATATTATTTAGCTAAACTCGAGGAGGTGCAGCATGCCTGATGCGATATTTAATGGTGATTGGTTTAGCTTGCAATGGTTCTACCTGTCGACCCTTCGGGATTTTGAATGGGTAAACGCGTGGGCTTTATTTGGCATTTTACTACTGCCGTTGATTTTCTTCTTTCGGTGGCTTTTCTCATTGCTTACAGCACAGAAGCTGGACACTTCGCTTCCCAGAAAAGACATTCGCATAGACCCTTCCGTTTGGTTGCGGTTTGTGCCTTACCTTTTCCTCAGTATTGCCCTGGCATTGCTTTTTGTTGCGCTTGCGCGTCCACAGCGATCCAATGAGCGTGTGGAGCAGTGGACTGAAGGTATCGACATCATGCTGGTGATCGATATATCTCAATCCATGCAGATAGAGGATTTCCTCCCCAACCGGCTGGAGAGTGCCAAAAATGTGGCGCGTGATTTTATCAGTGGCCGCTTTCAGGACAGGATTGGGCTTGTGGTATTTTCCGGTGATGCCTTTTCCCTGTCCCCGTTAACCACCGATTATGAGCTTCTTTACAATTATATAGATGAGATCGACTTTGATATGATCGAAAACCGGGGCACTGCTATTGGTTCTGCCCTTGCGGTGGGTACCAACAGAATGCGCGAATCAGAAGGTCAATCGAAAGTGATGATACTCCTGAGTGACGGTGACAATACCGCCGGAAACATTGACCCTATCACTGCTGCCGAGCTGGCTGCTGCCTTCGGTATTAAAATTTACACCATCGCCATTGGAAAGGAAGGCAAGGTGCCCTTTGGTAAGGATTTTTTCGGCCGTACCCAATATATTAACAACACGTTGGATGAATCTACTTTGCGTGAAATCGCAGCCATCGGCGATGGTAGATTTTACCGCGTAAGCAATAACCAGGCACTGGAAGAAGTATTTGCCATTATTGACGAATTCGAAAAAGCAGAAATAAAAGAAACCCGATTTAAAAACATCACAGACTTCTATTACATCTATGTTTACTGGGCGGTATTATTTTTACTCTTATGGGTCCTCAGTAAGTCTACCTTTGTAAGTAATATACTTGCTGACTGATCATTCCGAACGAAAAAAATGATATTCCGTACGCACCTCATTACTTCCGGAAGGCCAGGCGTAAATGCCACGCTGTAAGCGCGTACCTTTTTCATACATGCCTATAAAGAAGTCACCACTCTCCCAAAACATCATACCTAAGCCATGTTTCAGATCATCCCGCCAGAAACCATCGTGAATATCTCCATCGGTAAAGCTATATAGACCAAAACCATCATAACATTCGCCACTCAGACAACCGGTATTTTCAAATGAAACGCGGTCATTACGCATGTCAATGGTTGCATCGCCGTATACGTAAATACCTCGGCTAAGCCTTTGTCCATCCTTATAGACTCCATAGAAGAAATCGCCATCGGCCCAGAATTTGGCTGCCGGTCCATGCTGCTTTCCATTTTTCCAGTGCCCGGAATGGATGTCACCGTCACTCCATATGTAGACACCAAAACCATTGTCACAATCTCCATATACACACCCGGATTCACTATAGGTGACAGCAGAAGTACGTGCCTCATAGTTACCGTCGTCCCAGGCGTATATGCCATGACGCATGCGTTCGTCATCTTTCCAGAGACCTATATAAAAATCACCGTCGGCCCATGCATACATCCCGAAGAGATGCTTGTCACCATTCTTCCACATGCCCGAATAGATGGATCCGCTTGAGTAAAAATAATTCCCCATGCCATGCCGTATACCATTCTCAAAATACCCTTCATATCGGTCTCCATCATCATATACATATACACCGTAGCCATTGGAGCAATCACCGAATATGCAGTTTACTGATTCAGTTTGCCCGGTCCCCTTGACCTTGTTTTTTATGCTGCTGTTATCCTGAGCATAGCTGGAAAACGAAATAAAAAAAGTTGCCGAAATAAAAATAAAAATGCGATTCATGAATATAGAAATAAGTTAAGATGATAAATGTAAAAAAATTCATCTATAAATGAACCGTTAGATATGGGAATCAGGTGTTGTTTACATTTTTTTCATAAAAATGGTCATGCCAAATTCATTCTTATACTAAAAATCAGCAAAAATGGATTAAAATGTGATACTTAGCCCCATGCCGGCAGATGTGATGCCCAACTGAACCATATCGAGCATTTCATTTTGATTATTCATATTGAGCTGATGCATCACCACATCAAATACAAATAAAAAGGCTCCCTGAAGAATGATTCCTTGTCCAAATCCACGAAGTCTTTCCGGGTTGTTCGTTACATTTTTTGATCGCTCTATCAGGTAAAAGCCACCTGCCATGTAGCCCAGGTCGAGTGCCGCATTGGTCAGCAGTATTTTTGTCATGGTCGTTTGCTGCCCGAGTGCTTCCGCAAAGGAACCTTCCAGGCCATTTTGTGTTCCCAAATAGCCAAATCCGGCTATGATCATGTTTACCCCACACCATGCTGCGTTCATCTGATAGAAATAACGGCGTGTGGGATCGGCATTATTGAGCTGGGATAAACCAAGACCCACATTCGCGAGCGACCACGATCCAAGCACAATCATACCGGTAGTATTCACCTTTTTATATCTTTGCGAAAAGTCAGTATCCTGAGCGAAAACCTGCAAAGACAGCATTATCAGAAACAGAAGAAGCATTGATTTTTTCATAAGTGTTTAACATCTGCCGGAATAACATTGTTATCATCGATATGAGCATCAAAGAAGGAATAAACAAATTCAGGGCTCTCTTCCCTGACCATAAAAACGGACTTGTAGCGGTAAGTAAAACAAAGCCCATAGCGGATTTAATGGAGGCTTACGAAGCAGGACAGCGTATTTTCGGAGAGAATAAGGTGCAGGAGATGGTGGATAAATATGAGCAACTGCCGAAAGACATCCGCTGGCATATGATAGGTCATTTACAACGCAATAAAGTCAAATATATCGCTCCATTTGTAGACCTAATCCATTCGGTGGACAGCTACAGGCTTTTGAAAGAAATAAATAAACAGGGAGCAAAGTTTGAAAGAAAAATTCCCGTACTTCTCCAGATCCATATCGCACGTGAGGAAACAAAATTTGGTCTCTCAGAAGAGGAGGTTAAGGAGATTATCCAAGGCGGGGAATTTGAGAAGATGGAGCATGTTTTCATTACAGGCCTGATGGGGATGGCAACTTTCACGGAAAATATGGATACCGTAAGAAAAGAATTCAAATATCTGCGGTCATTGTTTGAGCAACTCAAGGAAAATGAGATACCTGGCAGATTGGAGATGAATGAACTGTCTATGGGTATGACGAATGATTATGAGATAGCGCTTGAGGAAGGTTCCACGCTGATCCGAATCGGCAGTGCTATATTTGGTGCACGTAATTATGAATCAGCATAATGCAGGGGTCATTCGCTATTGAAGAACCAGCATATGATACATGGAAAAAATGAAGCCTTTTAAAAACGACATCCTGACAGCGTCTATTTTGGGTGCTCTGGCCGTAATATTGGGTGCCTTTGGTGCTCACGCTCTTGAGCCTTTTCTGATAGAAAACGGAAACCTGACTACCTATAAAACAGGAAATCAATATCATTTCTATTTCACTATATTTTTGTTTCTGGTGGCTCTGATCAACCGGTCATATCCATCAGCTTATTTTCGATGGGCCAAAATACTGATGCTGACCGGAATTATTTTCTTTTCAGGATCGCTTTATATGCTCGCTATCGCTGATGTGAAAATAATGGGTGCCGTAGCGCCTTTAGGAGGCCTGAGCTTCATCGTCTCCTTTGTTTTGGTAGCTATGGGCGTCATGCGTATCAGTGATACGGATTATTAGAAGGCAGGACGTTACCTGAAAGATACAGAAGGTATTCAGGAGTCGTCGCATTGCTACGTACACGAATGATTTTTCGCTGGATGCCGTATTTGGTTTTGCTGTCAAAGTTTACTACGATTTCGGCCGTTTTTCCCGGAGCAACAGGATCACGTGGCCATTTGGTGGCTGTACAGCCGCAGGTAGTAATTACATTTTCAAGTATCAACGGCACATCACCGCTATTGGTAAATGTAAACTTGTAGCTTACCGTATCTCCCTGAACAATATCGCCAAAATTATATTCATTATTTTCGAATACAATTTGTGGGCCCTGCTGTGCTGATACAGCAGTACCCCAGATAATGAACGTAAATATTAATAATCTCATAATGACACAACGTAAACAGGCCAGACTTCGGGTGTGCGGCCTTCATTTTCGTAAAAATACGATTCTTTTACTGAAACATGAAGGAATAGGTAAAAGAGGATACCTGTGGGCCCCACCCGGCGGCAGAGTGGAGTTTGGCGAGGATGTAGTGACCAACCTGCAACGTGAATATGCTGAAGAAACCAATATCAACGTTGACGTAGGGCCCTACCTGTTTACTTATGAATATCTGGGACACGGGCTTCATGCTGTCGAATTATTTTTTGAGGTGTTTAATGACCAAGATGAGCCCAGTCTTGGCTACGACCCGGAGATGGAAGAATCAAAACAGATGCTGACGGAGCTGCGGTACTTTTCGATGGAAGAAATCAGGAAAGAAGGATTCGATTATTTCCATGGTATCTTCTCAAAAATTGAGGAGCTAGGGGATTTAACCACAATTTCAGGCTATCTCCGTGTTGACGAATCCTGAATTCAAACAAAAAAATACGATTACATAAAAGGATTATGTTTTGCTGCCATTATTCTTTATTATTGCGGACAAAATAAGCCTACAATGAACTGGATAAGAATTACTTCTGTTGCTTTATTCATCGTTGCCCTCTCGATGCTGGGTTATTTTGTATATCGTATCAAGTATCGACTGGATGAAGAAAAAAGAATCAAACGTATCGAAAGAACCGTAATTGACAAGCTTATGCTCATCCGTGATGCTGAAGTGGCCTACCGCACGGTGAATGGCCAGTACACCAGTGACTGGGATAAGCTTATTGAATTTGTCAGAAATGGTGAATTCTACATCACCGAGCGCAAAGAAACCATTATCACATTGGACTATGGTGCTGACAGCCTCGTTGTGGGGATCGATACCCTTGGTACAACCCCTGTTTATGACAGTCTTTTTAATGAAAGTGTACGCTTTCAGCTGGAAAACCTTCCGTATTTACCTCATAACAGGGAAATGAAATTTGAAATTTTTGCGGATAAAATAACAAAAGGTGGAGTGACGGTGGATGTATTTGAGGTAAAGGACTCAGACCCCGTTGATCCCAGAAGAATTAAAAACGAAAATCCCTTACGTGTAGGCTCCAGAACAGACGTTACTACTGCAGGTAACTGGGAATAAAAATGTCAATTCAGGTGGTGGTTGCTTCTACAGAAGAATATAAACTTCAGAAAAAGATCAAGGATGCTAAATTCAGCATAGATAATCTGCATAACTACCATCTCTCCCTTCAGCTGGGACGACAGGATTTTCAGGTCTGTGTGACCAACGTCGAAAATAACCGGGTGCTACTGCTGGAGGATTATATTTTTAAGAGGGACCTACCTATTGACGAAAAATTAGAGCAGCTTCGTAAAATTTGGGAAAACCATCATGTATTGATGGCAGGATTCTGGAAATCGATCACATTTTCAGGAAAAACCAATAAATACAGCCTGGTACCCAACCAGCTTTTCATCAAAGACCATCTGCGTGATTATCTGCAACTGAATACCCCCATTAGTGAGGGGGATGAGTTGCTTTATTATAAAATGAATAAAGCACCTATCGTCACAGTATTTGCAGAAAATAAAAAGCTGCTGGATTTTATTCAGGGATTCTACCCTAAAAAGGTGCAATTTGTTCACAACTCAGCATCACTGCTAGAGGGCATCCTGCACAGCTATGCCCAATCCAATGAAAGGCGCGTATTTTTACATGTAGATCGCTTCTTTTTGCAGATCATCGGAATTGAAGACAAAAAAATATCATTCTACAATCAGTTTAAGATCAAGTCATTTGATGACTATATAAAATACACCATTTCAGTCATGAAAGGACTACATCTTGACCCTGAAAAGAGTCAGGTGGTGATGTGGGGACATCTGAAGAAAAACAGTAAGCACTACAAAGCACTCCAGGAACGCATACCTAACCTTTCTTTTGGTCCCAGAATAAAGAAATTCTCTTTTGCTCACATGTTTGATGAAATCCAGGAGCATACTTTTTTTGATCTTTTCAGCTTATATTTCTGTCAATGAAACGTGTGGCCCTTTTCCCCGGCAGCTTTGACCCCTTCACCAAAGGACATGAAGATATTGTGCGCCGTGGATTAAAGCTCTTCGATGAGATCATTATTTCCATAGGGTATAACACGGCTAAACACAACCGCTACTTTGAGATCGACTGGATGGTCAACAAAATTGAAGAGACCTTCCAAAGTGATGACCGGGTAAAAGTGATCGTATACAACGAGCTTACAGCCGATCTGGCCAAGAAAAACGGAGCACGTTATCTGCTGAGAGGTTTACGAAATACGACTGATTTTGAATATGAAAACAGCATCTCACAGGTCAACCGTTTTATTAATGAATCGCTTGAAACTGTGTTTCTGATCACCTCCCCCGACCTTGCCCCTATCAATTCCTCCATCATCAGAGAAGTACATAAATTCGGTGCTGATATCAGTGAATTTGTACCATATGTGATGGACTACCCATCTGATCGTGCATAATATTGCCTCATGATCCAGCGTACGCTCCGATAGGTGTTGTACAATGCCGCCCTGAGCTCCTTATCGACCATCCAGCGCACTTCCTGAATATCTTCATCTTCCTGAGGCTTCATCTGACTATCGTCTACTATGCTCATACGATACCAATACGTCTTCTTAAGATGCCGCCTGTTATTTCGCAGGTAAGTATGCCAGGATTTACAAATAAGTTGATGGCGTTCCACCCTGATTCCACATTCCTCCTCCACTTCGCGCAAAGCGCAATCTTCTATAGCCTCTCCCTTATCTATCTTGCCTTTCGGCAGATCCCATTTTCCCATCCGGAAGATCATCAGAATTTTATCTTCCTTTTCCACAATACCACCTGCTGCCTTCACGATTTTAAAATGACTTTTAATAATCTGCATCGTGTACTTGATGTCGGGCACAAGAAGATAAATCCCATGGATGTTTTTGAATTTTTGAGCCTCCATGGTTTCAATAAGCAGTTCGATATCCTTAGGTGTCCGTTTTTTAAGGAGAATATCACCTTTTTGCTTTAAGAAGAGGCTTTCCGAAACAGGTCCTTCAATTTCCGTGGCATGAAAGGCCCTGGAACGAGGTAGCTCCTCAATCAGATGAAGGGGAATATCATTGATAAAAATGACCAACTTCGTAATCTTTTTTCAGATGCGATTATAGTTTTTTTTACCTCAATTTCAACTTTTGAATACGCTATTCATCAGTATTTGTGAAATATTTCGAGAAGAAAATTTTTTGCAGCCATCAAGCCGGGCCTTAACCCATACTCCGCGATAATAATATACAGGATTTTAGCATTTATATCATAGTCAATATGGGATTACAGGTTATTTTTATCTTTGCAGAAAAGATAAGAAATGTCAGAAACTCAGGATCAAATTGCAACCTACCTCCTCGACATAGAGGCAGTGAAATTATCTCCCAAAGAGCCGTTTACGTGGGCATCAGGCTGGCAATCACCCATTTATTGCGATAACAGGGTCACACTTGCCTATCCTGAAATCAGATCCTATATCACGGAACAGCTGACCAAAAAAATCAAACAGCAATTTCCTGAGGCTGAAGCTATTGCCGGTGTAGCTACAGCCGGCATTCCACAGGCTGCGCTGGTAGCAGAAAAACTTGGGCTTCCAATGGCTTACGTACGCAGTAAGCCTAAGGCTCATGGTATGACCAACCTGATAGAGGGTAAAGTAAATAAAGGCCAGAAAATTGTAGTGATTGAAGATCTGATATCTACAGGTGGAAGCTCGTTAAAGGCTGTTGAAGGGCTCAGGGAAGCCGGTGCAGAGGTACTTGGCCTGGGCGCCATTTTTTCATATGAATTTAGCACTGCGGCAGACAATTTCAAGGCAGCCGATGTACCTTTTTTTACACTTGGAGGTTACAGTTCACTAGTCAAAATGGCCCGCTTACTCGATTATATCGATGAAGATAGCCTTTCTAGCCTGAACAAATGGCGTGAAGCACCTGACCAATGGTCACCTAATTGACTCATATATTCCCATGCCAAATAAGGCGAAATCATATCTTACGGGATCCTCTGCATCAAATTGACGCAGGGAGGAGGTCAGCTCAAGGGCAGTCTCCCAGTCAGTCTGCCGACGAGTGATAAGGCCAAGTGATCGCGCCACTCTGTCAACATGAAGGTCGCATGGGCAAATGAGATGTGAGGTGTCGATTTTATCCCATAGGCCAAAGTCAATGCCGTCATTTTTTCTGACCATCCACCGCAGGTACATATTCAGTCGCTTGCATGCCGATTTTCGTGCCGGCGTAGCAATATGTTTCCTCGTCCTTGCAGGTGCGACATCAAGGCTGAAGAAATAATCATGAAACCTGATAAGGCATTTCTCCATAGGCTCGTAGTCAGCATCATGCTGCATCTCGTGAAGAAAGGCCTCTTCGAGACTTTGGTGGACCTTATAATGCTGTCGGAAAAATGCGATAAAATACAACAGGTCGGTATCATTAAAAGTACGATGCTTGAAATTCAGGAGGTTTTTCAGGTCGTCTTCCTGATGATTAACCACAAAGTCGTGAGGGGCATTATCCATTCTCTCCATCAGCTCCAGACATTTGCTGATGATGGTTTTACGCTGGCCCCATGCCAGAATAGCTGCAAAAAAGCCGGCTATTTCGATATCCTGCTTTTTGGTAAAACGGTGCGGTATTGATATCGGATCTTCCGATATGAAGGACAACTGATGGTAAAGGTGGTACTTTTTTTCCAGTAAATCCCGTACCGCTAAGGTATTCATCATGGGTAATAGGAAATCTCACAGGGGAATCGGTTGTTAAGACCACCACCCAATTTTTTATAAGCCTGCTGTGATATTTTGATGACTACTTTGTCATTTACTCCATTGTCTGGTATACGGCCAATCACGCGAACGAAAACACGTGTATCGTTGAGGTCATTCTTCACCTCGATGATGGTACCCACCTCAGCTGTTCTATGCAGCGCAAGGTATTTCACGGTTTCTCCTGAGCCTTCAATCACTTCGGCGAGCCCTGTTTCGATTACTTTGGTGGCAGTACTGTTTTCCTCAATACGCCGGGTGATTTCCACCATTTGCTCCTGCATGCGGACAGAAGTTTCATTGAAGTCATGCTCTACGGTATCCTTTCGGGGCCGGCTTTGGGTCACGGTCACTTCCTTGATCTCCTCAGGCTGTGGTACAATTTCCACCGTATTTGCATTTCCTGCAGGCATAACGCCCGGACCTGTACGAAGCTGCTGACCAATACTAATAGCTGCATCTCCCAGATTGTTCCATTGCTTTAGATCTTCGGGGGTCACGCCATAATTTCTGGCAATGCTGTATAAAGTCTCACCTGGTTTCACTGTGTGCACGGAAGCAGTGTTTTTTTTCGTACCCTCTGCAACAGGCAGCTCCACACGAGATGGCTGGTCTGTTATGCGCAGGGTCTGGCCTATGCTGATTTCATTACTGCTGAGATTATTTAATGCCTTTATTTCATCAACAGAAACATTATACTGCCGGGAAATAGAATATAACGTCTCTCCCGGAACAACTGTGTGATTTTTTACGTCACCACGACCATCTGTCCTTACCGGTCCATTTTGTGGTGTAGCTAATTGATTGTTGCTGATTTGCACGCCATTTGCCGGTGCCGTAATGGGTATCCGCAGCTCCTGGCCGATCTGGATGCCTTCACCGGAACCCGGATTAGCTTTAATAATATCCGCTACATTGGTACCATAGCGGCGGTAAAGAGAAAAAAGGGTTTCCTGCGGATCTACCTGATGAATAATATACCATTGACCGTCAATTTTTTCAGTACGAAGGGAATCAATGTCATCACCCTTTACCTGGATTGTGAACAAAATTAAAAGGCATATAAACACCCTAAACCCGATAAACATCCATTTGCTTCCCATAAAATACATATAATAACCCATCATTTAAAAAAAAGTAGTCTTGTACAGGCTTTTCCACCTCATCTACCCATATTTCACCTAAATAATCACCTTCATAGCTGAATACATACAAAAATACGACCAGTTTATCATTATCTGAAACGTTTGCTCCAATGAAAAGCTTATGCCCGTCATCAAGATAATTAATACCATATCGATTTTTTATCTCATATTCTTTCAAAAACTGATATACCATGCGATAAGGCTCTGTTTCTTCCTCGTAAAATGCAGGGAAACGGAAGGAATGAAAAGGGCCCTGAAAAAAACCGCGATCGTAAACAGGCGAGCCATCCACATATCCGGTGACTTCCTTTCGTTCTTCCATAACCACCTCTCCATTTGATACATCCATCACCTGGCTGCCTATTACCTGAGGATAAGGCTCCTGAATCATAAGGTGACGGATAAGGTAACGACCATCAAATACAGCAGGAAAAAGTGATGCATCAGATTGCAATACATTTTTTTTACCATCTTCAGGTGTCAGCAGCACCATCTCGTTATCACGGCCGCAGATAAGCATATCAGGTGTTTTCACTGAAGGAATTATCTTCCAGATAGCGAAATCGAAACCATATGAATTTATCTTTTCCATATTTGTCAAGTTAATTGATAATCACCTTCTATCCCATATATCGGATATTTCGTACAAATATTTAGTTACATTTGAAGAAGAAATCACAACCAGATGAAGCAATTGATATTTATTTTACTTGCGCTTACAGGTCAGATACTGCTGGCGCAGGATTCCATTACTACTGTATATGTTACCGAAATCAAGGCACAGATTGATGCACGAACTTCGCGAAAACTCGATCTCGCGATGAGTGACGCCCTAAAGAAAGATGCGGATATATTTATTATTGATATGGACACATATGGTGGTGCGTTAAATGATGCAGATGATATGCGTACCGCTGTACTGAATTTTGAATTACCGGTATATATATTTATAAACAACAATGCCGCCAGTGCAGGGGCTTTAATTTCTATTGCAAGCGACAGCATTTATATGACGCCTGGAGCCAGTATTGGTGCTGCCACTGTTGTCACACAGGATGGAGCAGCTGCACCGGATAAATACCAAAGCTATATGAGATCGATCATGCGCTCTACCGCCGAGGCTCAAGGACGTGATCCCCGCATTGCGGAGGCTATGGTTGACGAAAATATTGAAATCGATTCCATCACCCCGGCAGGCGAAGTGATTACATTTTCTACCTCTGAGGCAATCCAATACGATTTCTGTGAGGGAGAGGTGTTGAGCATTGAGGAAATATTGGAAATAAATGGCATTAAGGACTATGAAATCATTGAATTTGAGCTAAGTGCCACTGAAAAGGTGATCTCCCTGTTCCTTAATCCGATCATTAGCGGGCTGCTCATTCTGGTGATTGTTGGAGGAATTTACTTTGAGTTGCAGTCACCGGGTGTTGGCTTCCCCCTTATCGCGGCTATCACGGCACTGGTACTTTACCTGGTACCCTATTACCTCAATGGTCTGGCCGAAAACTGGGAAATTATAGCTCTTGTTGCCGGATTGGTGCTGATAGCTGTGGAAATATTCGTGATACCAGGGTTTGGAATAGCAGGTGTAAGTGGTATTGTACTTTTTATCGGATCGATGATTCTGATCATGGTCAATAATGATGCGTTTGATTTTTCCTTCGTGGAGAGCGGTCGTATCCTGCAGGCCACTCTTTCTACCCTTGGAGGCCTGCTTGGTGGGATAATTGTCATGCTTTTCGGTGGTATCAGGCTCACCAATACAAAATTCTTTAACCGCATCAGTCTGCAAACCACCATGTCACGGGATGAAGGCTATACGTCAAAATTCAACTCGGGAGCAGATTCAATGGTGGGAAAGGAAGGTAAAGCGCAGACCGTGCTGCGCCCCAGCGGCAGAGTATTGATTGATGATGAGATCTATGATGCTTTTACACGTGGTGAATACATTGATGCAGGTGAGGAAATTGTAGTGCTGGAGGACAATACCAACTCACTCAGAGTAAAAAAGAAAATATGATAGCGGCTATCATTCCGGCAAGGTATGGTTCGACACGTTTTCCCGGAAAACCCCTTGCAGAGCTTAAGGGTAAATCTGTCATTCATCGTGTATATGAGCAGGTATCCAAAGCAAAGGTTGACGGGGTGTTTGTAGCCACGGATGATCAGCGAATCTATGACCATGTGCATCAATTTGGTGGCAAGGTTATTATGACAGGTACACATCACAGTAATGGCACGAGCCGGATTGCCGCCTGTCTGGAGCATCTGGATGAAGATTACACCGGGATTATAAATGTACAGGGAGATGAACCTCTTATCTCACCGCTAGCCATCAATCAGGTCGTGGGCTTGCTTCAACAAAATGTACAGATTGCAACACTTATCAGGGAAACAGAGAGTAAGCAGGAAATAAACAGCCCCAATGTGGTAAAGGTGGTAAAAAGCATTTCAGGCCATGCCCTTTATTTTTCAAGATCAGCTATACCACATGATCGGGAACAAGATGGCTACGGAAGATGGTATAAACATATCGGCATATATGGATTTCAGACACGTATTTTAAGTGAAATTGTTCAGCTTCCGGAATCGGACTATGAAAAGACGGAGAAGTTGGAACAACTGCGCTGGCTGGAACATGGATATACTATACAAGCAGAAGAAACGTCTTACGAGGCGATAGGCATTGACACACCTGATGACCTCATCCATGCTGAGAAGATCCTGTCGTCAGTTGAATAACCTGCTCAGGCGCATTTTTCCTGGCAGGCTGATATAAATCATAAAAGGTTAAAAAGGCCGGATTTATTTACCGAACGCCTCGATTTCGTAATCCAGTGGCGTACTATAAAGCGGGAAAGCGAGCTTCAGCATCATGTAGAATCCACGGGTCTGCAGGCCTGGCCTGTAGCCCATTTCGGCATTCCATCCCCAGCCTAGTGTTCGGTTGAACTTGCCGTCAACACCAAACCGGAAGCCTACCAGATTTTTTGCCACATCGGCTGTGGAAAGGATGATGGTTTCTGTTGTTGGACCACCAGGTATGGGGTTCATAATGTCCCGTGTATACTCTACGTCCTCGAGATTGATGAAGGGTGCTATCATCAGGTCAGCGTAGGCGGTAAAAATCATGTCATCAATGATATCACCATACGTTTTTGTTGGCCTGGCAGCATAGTTTTTTATCCGGGTCCATGAGGCCCCGATAAAAAAGCCGCCAACATCGAGGTTTCCAACGGCAAAAATACTGTCGTTTAAAACAAAAGGAACAGCCAGAGAATCATTACGAAGTGTAAGACCCTGGTTATTCAGTGCCCGGTTCAGATGGGAGGAAGAAGTGTAGTAAAAGCCACCTGCCCTGGCGCCAACCACCATACGTTTTTTATTGGGAACACGCACAGGTGTTGGCACCCTTGCCGCAGTTCGGTCTGTACGGTTGCTTTTTGAGTATAAGGCCACTTTACTTTCGGAGTCCACTTCAAAGTCCATAATATGGTATGTGACCGCCAGATCAAAAAAGGTGAATGTATTGGGTTCATTATCTGTGACCAATCGTGTCTGTGTTTCGCGGGTGCGCACGGCCAGATCGTTTGTGAAATCGGTAGCCCTGTAGTAAGGAAGTCTGCCTGAAGCCTTGAAGTCTAATTTGTCAGCGAGATAATAGGAAACATCAAGTCCGAACCCTGCATTGATGTTAGTCACGAACATATCGCTGTACAATGGAATGAAACCAACAAAAAGCTTATTGATCTCATAAGGCGAATCATACAGCTCATCGTAGGTTACCGTTTTATCTTCAGCCTGACGAAACTGAGCCTTACCTGCTAAAGCGATGCATACACAGAATAGAAGTGATAAAGACCTCACGATAGTATAATTTCTGTAAAGATCGTAAAAATTCTAAGACACACCAATGTGTACAGCTTTTGTTAGTTCAATTATCCATTTATTCAACAGCCGGCTAATCTCCGGATCATGGCAGATGCGTCAGTACATTGCGGTTTGCTGTCACGATTTTCTCCACTTCTTCTTTTCCTGTTGCCGCTGAGATGAATAAAGATTCAAACTGGCTGGGCGCAAGGTATATCCCCTCATCCAGCATACCATTAAAATATCGCGCAAACAGCTCCTGATCGCTTGTAGCTGCATCATCAAAGTTTTTAACAGTTTTTTCTGTAAAAAACAGGGAATACATTGAACCTATGGTCGTAACCGTATAATTTTTATTTGTTTCAGCAAGTATGTCTTGTATTCCTTTTACAATAGCTGCGGTAGCATTGTTGGCGTTTTCATACACTTCCGGATGATCCCGGAGATAGGAAAGTGTTGCAAATCCTGCCGCCATGGCCATGGGGTTACCACTGAGTGTGCCTGCCTGATATACGGGGCCCTGCGGGCTAACAAAATCCATTATCTCCTTTTTACCACCATATGCACCTACAGGCAAACCTCCGCCAATAATTTTCCCGAGGGTCGTCATATCAGGGGTTACACCCAATATCTGCTGGGCACCACCCGTTGACAGCCGAAAGCCTGTCATCACCTCATCAAAAATAAGGATGATACCTTCTTTGTCACAACGCTCCCGAAGACCTTCCAGGAAACCAGGCTCTGGCAATACACAGCCCATATTTCCGGGAACGGGCTCCACAATTAATGCAGCTACCTCTCCTTTGTTGTTTTCCAGTAACTCGTCGACAGAGCTGAGGTCATTGAAATCGGCATTGAGTGTATCCTTGGCCGTTCCTTTGGTTACACCAGGGCTGTTGGGAACCCCAAATGTCGCGGCACCCGAACCGGCTTCTATTAAAAAGCTGTCGCCATGTCCGTGATAGCAGCCTTTAAATTTAATCACCTTGTCCCTTCCGGTAAATCCACGGGCCAGCCGGATAGCACTCATGGTAGCCTCAGTACCGCTGTTTACCATCCTCACCTTCTCCAGTGAGGGCACCATGGAAACGATGAGTTCGGCAATTTCCACTTCACGTCGTGTAGGTGCACCAAAAGAAAAGCTGTCTTGCGCTGCCTTCTGTACCGCTTCTATGATGTGAGGATGTGCATGGCCAAGGATCATCGGACCCCAACTGTTGATCAGCTCAATATATTTATTCCCGTCTTCATCCCATATATAGGGACCTGCCGCCTTTTTAATGAAAAGAGGATCCCCACCAACGGATTTAAATGCCCTTACCGGTGAATTTACACCACCGGGAATGAAGGTTTGTGCTTTACTAAATAATGCTCTGCTTTCCTGTTTATTCATATGCTACCGTCTCAATATCAAATCCAACTACCCGGATAACAGGTATATGCTGATTATCATTCGCATTTGTATAATCAAAACCACTAAAAAGCTCTCCCTTAAAGAAACCAAGCTGCTGCATGCCTATCTGAAAATAATTACCAAAATTATGCAGCATCTGACCATAAAAATACATCAGTTCATACCCAACGTATGACCAGTTATTAGGATACCGGGCCCATCGTTTATAATAACCTTCTCTGAAGCTGACAACTTTAGGATTACGGTAGTCCACATATTCATCTGCGAAAAAATAAACCGGTAGCTTACCGAGCTGCTCGTATGTCAGAAACTGGAAATCAAGCCAGGAAGAACGGCCAATGACAATGATGGTATCGGGTCTGGCCTGGGTAGAGCTGATCACGCTGCCGGCAAGCACAGCATTGCCCGATGGTGCATATATCAGCTGCACCGAATCCAGCGGGATAACCATACTGTCAGCAATTACCAGATTTTGTTTGTTTTCTATTGAAACTTTCATGATACGATTGCCCTCCTCATCATATCTGTTGGTTTCATCGACCATGTATACAGCGGTGAAATCATTCATAGGCCGGTTCTTGTTTTCTCTGGCATCAAATACCGATACATGATAAGAGCTGTCAGCTATCAGATATTGCCTGAACTCTGCCGAGGCAAGAGAATCACGCGATGTAGGATAGTAGGTATATACAGCTCTTACAGAATCCGGCACGATGACCAGCGATTGATTACCAGTCAGGGAATCCATCACAACGACAGTATCTTTTCGGTAAACATCCTGTAATAGCATGGCGCTGAGTTGTGCTGCCTTTTTACCCTCTGTTCGTGTAGAAGGATGAAAGAGAAACGAATAGGGGTGAATAAGGTCTGGGTTTGTGCTGAAAGGGTGTACCTGGTTGATCTGGTTTTTCAGGCAAAAATCATTAACCATGGCAAGAGGAGCCGGATAAATAGGGCCGATAATAAGGTCCATGGTTTTCATTTCGGGCAGTGCAAGAAGGCTTTCCGTAGTATTCAGGCTGGTACGGGTATCGTAAGGGTATATGGCCAGATGAATACCCATAGAATCAAGTTTTTCGGCAGCCAGTAAAAGTCCCTGGTAGAAGTCAAGCACAAACTGGTTGCCCTGCTCGACCTTCTCAGTGGACAATTCATCTTTTAAGAAAGGCAGCATAGCAGCAATACGATAGGTGTCTTTTTTAATGGAAGTGGAAATGACACCATATTCCGGCCCTGAAAAACCGAATGAGCGGATCAGCCTGAAAAGTAGCTCCTGATCCTGATCCTCCAACGGTTTTTGAGCTATTCTGCGGGCGAGAATTTCAGCAACTACACGATCATTTGTATTTTCATTATAAAAGGTCACAATCACTTCGTCAGGCTCTTCTTCAAGCACTTCGGATCTCTTTTGTGCGATAACCATACGGAGAGTATCTGCATATACCTGCTTCACCGTACTGCGAAAATCTTCCCATTCCCCCTGCTGTAGATGTACCAGTGATAGCCAGAAATAAACATCCTGCTTTTGGGTGAAATCAGGAAACAGATTGATTACATCCTGAAAATGAAACCTGGCAACATAATATTTACCTGATTTATAGGCTGCAAGGCCGCTGTAAAAATAGGCATAGGGTGCATAGGGGTTCTGTGGGTTTTGATCCAGGGCTGCCTTTAATGACTCCAGGGCAAGACCATATTCACCTTCGAGATAGTAGGATTTTCCAAGATCAAAGGCAATGCGATAGACCTGCTCGCGCTGAGCCTGCACAAAAAGCGGAAAAAGAAGAATACAACATAAGATGGTTTTTCTGATCATTCCCATTCTATAGTTGAAGGTGGCTTACTCGAAATATCATATACAACCCGGTTTACACCTTTCACTTTGTTGATGATTTCACTGGAAATATCGGCTAAGATGTCATATGGAATAGGATACCAGTCGGCTGTCATCCCATCCAGACTTGTCACTGCCCGCAGGGCAACTACCCGCTCATAAGTGCGCTCATCGCCCATGACACCTACAGACTGTATGGGCAGCAGTATCGCTCCAGCCTGCCATATTTTATCGTACAGACCGGTTTCTTTTAGTTTTGAAATATAAATATGATCAACCTCCTGTAGTATATGAACTTTTTCCGGTGTAATATCACCCAGGATGCGGATACCCAATCCGGGCCCGGGAAATGGATGGCGTCCCAGAATATTTTCTGGAATTTCAAGTGTGCGCCCTACATTCCGTACTTCATCCTTAAAAAGCGACCGCAGGGGCTCAACGATGCTGAGTTTCATTCTGTCCGGTAGCCCGCCGACATTATGATGGGACTTGATGGTCACAGAAGGGCCCTGTACGGATACTGACTCGATGACATCGGGATAAATTGTGCCCTGCCCAAGCCAGGTCACATTTTGGATTTTATGTGCCTCCTCGTCAAAGATGTCAATGAAGGTTTTTCCTATAGCCTTGCGCTTTTCTTCAGGATCATTCAGCCCGGCCAATGCTTCATAAAACTTCGATTTTGCATCAACCCCTTTAATGTTTAGCCCCATGTCCCTGTAAGAATGCAATACTTCTTCAAATTCCTCTTTCCGTAGCAGTCCATTGTCAACAAAAATGCAATACAGGTTTTTGCCAATGGCGTGATGAATTAATGTAGCAGCCACCGTGCTGTCCACGCCACCGGAAAGGGCCATCACCACACGGTCATCACCCAGCTGCTGCTTAAGGCTGGCAATAGTGGTTTCTGCAAACTGCTCTGATGTCCAGTCCTGTCTGCAGCCGCAAATATGAACCACAAAGTTTCGCAGTATTGTTTTCCC
>CAZEQJ010000003.1:50872-57933 GCA_964514385.1 uncultured Cytophagales bacterium | reverse complement strand
TGGGTGACTTCAGGGTGAAACTGAATACCATAAATGGGTTTATTTTCCACTTTGTATGCAGCTACTTCTACAGAAGCAGTGGAAGCGACAATTTTAAAATCGTCAGGAAGGCTGGTAATGGTATCACCGTGCGACATCCAAACCTGACTATTGAGGGGAACTTCCTTTAGCAGCTCATGATGGGCGTCTACTTGGCTAAGACGTGCCCGGCCATATTCCCTGATGCGTGAGGCTTCCACTTCTCCTCCATGCTGGCTGGCCAGAAGTTGTGCCCCGTAGCAGACTCCCAGAATCGGAAGGTTTTCATAATCTGAAATATCAAGCATGGGTGCTCCTTCATCTTTTACTGAGCAGGGACTGCCTGAAAGTATGATACCCCGGATATCTTCTGTGATCTCGGGTAAGTGGTTAAATGGATGAATCTCGCAGTATACATCCAGTTCGCGTACTCTTCTGGCGATCAGCTGTGTGTATTGGGAGCCAAAATCGACAATTAATATGGAGTCAGGCATTTGCTAAAATTTGCTGGCAAAAATAAGGGGAACGGATGCATTTTACTAATTGAGGTAAGAATAGTTGAAATAAGTATTGACTCAATCAAAACCAAACTTTACCTTGACCACCATATTGATTAAGTAATGGATAAAAAGCGTATAGTAAAAGATTATGAGGCCTTACCAGAGGAAATAGTAAATCAGGTTAAAATCAACTACCCCAACGGCTTTGCTGACCATCTGGTATCTTACCTGAACAAAGAAGGCAAAAAAGTATCTGCCTTACCGTTTGAAACGGAGGATATATATTATCTGATCCGGATGACTATTGATGAAGCCGAGCAGATCATTGCCGATGATGAAGATTACGATGATGAAGGAAACCTGAGGGATGATTTCGAAAGTGATGTAACGCCGGAAATTGAAGGTGAAGAAGAAGAGGAAGATGACGACAACGTCACCCTCAGGCCCAAAAAAGGTGCCCGGGATGACGATGAAGACTATGAGGACGACGAGGGTTACAATTACTGATCTATAGTCTGATCAACAAGGTAAATAAGGCTGGTCATCGCTGCTGCGCCCAGCTCTATTTCTCTTTTATTTACTGCCTCAAATACATCCAGCTCAGTGTGATGTAATGAAAAGTAGCGCTGACTGTCCGGCTTAAATCCAATAAGCAGGTTAGAGTCAGTTTTCAGCTTACTCACATCAGCTCCGCTGCCTCCCGACTTAAACCAGAAGAGCTGATAAGGTTCAAAATATGGCTTCCATGAATTGATCAATGACCAGTGGTCTTCACTATCGGTCTGAAAATTAAATCCTAAGGGCGTAAACACACCGCTATCACTTTCAAGGCCGGCCACATGCTCTTCTCCCTTTTCGCGTGCGGCATCCGCATAGGCGTAGGCACCTGCACCTCCATTTTCTTCATTCATCCACATGACAACACGCAGGGTATGCCTGGGCTGGATACCCAGTTTTTTGAATGTACGCCCAACTTCTATTGTTTGCAGGCACGGGCCCCCATCATCATGAGCACCTTCACCCAAGTCCCAGCTATCAAGGTGGCCTCCTACTGCAATATATTTATCAGGATAAACTGAACCCCTGATTTCCCCAATCACATTAAAGGTTTCTATGGTACCTTTCATTTGGGGTTGCGCATTGACATATACATGCGCTTTACCCTCGGTTTCCATTACACGGGTAAGCTGGTCTGCTGCCAGTGTACTGATAGCAAATGCCGGAATAGGATCTACATCAGTGAACCTTGTAGCGCCGGTATGCGGTGCATCGTCAGTGCTGGAAGACAACGAGCGAACAAGTGCGGCCCTTGCTCCAAGTGATGCTGCCAGAGCCGGCCCCTGAAATCTTTGATCACCCGCCTTTCCATAGGCACTACCGGTTTGTATAAGCGTTTGATCGAAGGGCCTGTTGAAAAACACAATCCTTCCTTCAACACCTTTTTCACCCAGGCTTTTAAGTTCATCGAGTGACTGTACGGATACAACTTCTGCCGTAAATCCATTTATAACTGTAGCACCTGAATTACCCAGCAGCGTACAGCTCAGGTCTAGCGTTCCCACCGTGTTGGAACTTACTATACGTACCTGTTCTACCTCTCCCCTCACCCAGTTATTCACAATTACGGGTTGCAGGTATACGGTGTCAAAATCATAATCTACCATGAGCTGACGGGTGTATTCGACGGCAGCAGCTGCCTGTGGCGACCCGGAGATACGATGTCCAATCTCCTTACATAAATACCGCAGGTTTTCGTAAATAGGACTTTCGGTGAGTTGCTCGTCATATATAGACCGGATTACCTGTGCATGCTGGTCCTGAGCATGAGATAAAACCGGGAAAGTGATTATAATGAGTAGAAGTCTTTTAATCATTTCTTTAAATTTTTTAAATGGATGAGTAAAATTATACTTTTTAGGATCAGTTTTATGCCGCTGATATAAATCTGGTAAATCTGCAGGGGGGTTCTTATCTGATTTTTCGGTAAATATTTGACGGAACTTTGTATAATTGGGATGATAAATTAAATGAAACGACGTTGACTACTACTGAAATAATCCTGATAATCGGCTGGGCATTTGTTTTGATATGGGTGCCTTTTGTTTTTTATGCAAACCGAAAAACACATCCCGGCGCTCTTTTTGTATTGTTTGGAGCTGAAATGTGGGAACGATTTTCCTACTATGGCATGCGTGCCATCCTCACCCTATACATGGTAAAAGTATTATTTGCAGGTATGGCCGACGCCGACCAGCAGGCACTGGGAATATATGGCTCTTATACCTCCATGGTGTACCTGTTGCCAGTACTTGGTGGCATTGTAGCCGATCGTTTCTTTGGATTCAGAAAGTCGATCATGATCGGTGGAATACTGATGATGCTGGGGCACTTTACGCTGGCGCTGGAGGGGATGGTGTTTGAAGGTAATCTGCCTTTGTTTTTTACTTCTTTGGCATTGATCATAGTAGGAAATGGTTATTTTAAGCCTAATCTGACTTCATTTCTCGGTAAATTTTACGACACAAATGACCCAAGAAAGGATGGCGCATTCACCATCTATTATATGGGGGTAAATATCGGTGCATTTCTTGCGACACTGACCTGCGGATACGTGGGTGAAAATATTAGCTGGCATTACGGCTTCGGGCTTGCCGGCATAGGCATGGGCCTGGGCCTGCTGGTGTTCTGGCTGGTGGGACCAAAATATTTTGGGGATAAAGGGTATGTGCCTTTCCCTGAGCGGATGAAAAAACCATTGTTCGGGCCGATAAACCAGAATTTGCTCGTGTGGGCTGCCACCATTGGCCTGATTCCTCTTGTTGGCATATTGCTTGGTTATGAAGATGTACTTTCTACTTTACTCCTGATATTTACCGCGGTAGTAATTGGCTATATGATCATCACAAGTCAGACAGCAACGGATAAAAAAGAAGGGCAGCGCATGCTGGTAGTGGTGATTCTGTTCTTTTTCCATGCTATTTTCTGGGCGTTATTCGAGCAGGCTGGTGGTTCACTGACATTATTCACTGACCGGTATGTTGATCGTAATGTCGGGGACTCGGTGATACCTGCATCTATTTTCCAGAGCCTTAATCCAATGTATATCATGCTCCTGGCACCCGTTTTTTCGTGGATGTGGATCCGTTTAAGCAAGCGGAATGCGGAACCGGCAACGCCATATAAATTTGTTTTGGGCCTTGCCCAGCTCGCCCTTGGCTTTGGAGCTGTCGTCATAGGAGTTCGTCTGTTCCAGAATGGTGACGGACTGGTGCCGGTAATTTTTATATTTATAATGTATCTGCTGCATACCACTGGCGAACTTAGCCTCTCACCGGTAGGGTTGTCCATGGTGACAAAGCTGGTACCGGATAAGATCGTTGGCTTTGCTATGGGTGCCTGGTTTTTATCTATTTCGGTGGGTAACAAGCTGGCTGGTGAAATAGGTAAACTTACCTCGTCTGAAGGTGTGGAAATGACGATATTTTCTTACAGCGAAACATATTTTATCTGGGGTTTTGCCGTAGTCATGGGTGCTTCGCTACTGCTTCTCATACTTGGGCCTTTACTGCGCAGATGGATGCATGGGATACACTGATTACAGCGTTCCCTTTGTAGAAGGAAGCTGGTTCGGGTTATTATGATCAACCTGAACAGCCATTTTTATTGCCTTCGCAAAGGCCTTGAAAATGGCTTCAATTTTATGGTGTTCGTTATCCCCCTCCACACGGATATTCAGGTTGCATCTGGCTGTATCCGAAAAGGATTTGAAGAAATGGTAAAACATCTCCGTGGGCATGTCGCCAACCTTTTCCCGGGTAAATTCAGCGTCCCAGACCAACCAGGGGCGCCCCCCGAAGTCTATGGCTACCTGTGCCAGTGAATCGTCCATAGGCAAAAGAAATCCATAGCGGTAAATGCCCTTTTTGTCGCCGAGCGCCTTATAAAATGCTTCACCCAGTGCCAGTGCAGTGTCTTCAATCGTATGGTGTTCATCGACGTGAAGGTCGCCCCTGACCTGAATGTTAAGGTCGAGCTGTCCATGCCTGATCAATTGATCGAGCATATGATCAAAAAAATGTAGCCCTGTGCTGACCTGACCTGCACCAGATCCATCAAGGTTTAATTCGATAACAATATCTGTTTCTTTTGTTGTCCTTTTGATGGAAGCCCGCCTGTTTTTTTTCGTAAGAAACGCGGCAATTTTATCCCAGTCGGTGGTAACTAGTGCGGCATCATCTTCGCCCTGTTCGGCAATCTGTATGGCCTTAGCTCCAAGATTTCGGGCAAGCATTACATCAGTAGCACGATCGCCAATTACATAAGAGTTTTCCAGGTCGATGTCCGGGTTATCGATATAATGTGTAAGCAATCCGGTCTTTGGCTTACGCGTGGATGCATTTTCATGCTCAAAAGTCCTGTCAACGAGAATTTCACTAAAAATAATATCCTCTCCTTCAAGTGTGCGCAGCATTTTATACTGAGGCGGAAAGAAATCCTTTTCCGGAAATGAAGATGTACCCAACCCGTCCTGATTGGTTACCATCACAAACTTAAAATCTGTTTCCAGGGCGATTTTTCGTAAAGCCGATATGGCACGGGGTATAAATTCCAGCTTCTCAAGTGAGTCCACCTGATAGTCTGTTGGTGGCTCTTTGATAATAGTCCCATCACGGTCGATAAAAAGTATCCGCTTAGCCATATGATTTCAACGCCTTGATTAATTCTTCATTTTCTGTTTTACTTCCTACCGTGATGCGTAACCCTCCTTCACATAGCCTGACATTACTTCGGTTCCGGACAATAATCTGATCATCAATCAGTTTTCGGTAAACCCTATTGGCATCATCAAACTTCACAAGAACAAAATTAGTGTCAGTAGGATATATCTTCTGCACAGAAGGGATATTTTCCAATGACTGGATAAGTTCCTCCCTAAGCTGAAGTATCTCCTCAACCATCTTAACTTTCTGATCACTGTGATCAAGTATAGCGCCTACCGTCCGTTGTGTGAGCTCACTGATGTTATACGGTGCCTTTACCTTATTCAGGTAATGGATTATTTCAGGGTGGGCAAACGCCATTCCAAGACGTAACCCTGCCATACCCCACGCCTTGGAGAAGGTCTGCATGACCACCAGATGCGGGTACTGGTCAATTTTAGTTAGGAAAGTAGAATCTTCACAAAAATCTATATACGCTTCGTCCAATACTACTATACCCTTTGCCTTATCCAACACATACTCAATGTCTTCCCTGAGCATAATATTTCCCGTTGGGTTATTGGGCGAGCAGATAAATGTGACTTTGGCATTCTGATAATCCCCTTTGTCATAGGCTGTCAGGTCCAGTTGAAAATCCGGAGTGAGTGAGCATTCCTGCACCTGAACATTGTTTACCTCTGCTGATACCCGATACATGGCATAGGTGGGCGGAAAGATAAGGATGCTGTCCCTGCCCGGCTGACAGAAGCATCGGATGATATGGTCTATAGGTTCATCGCTACCGTTTCCCAGGAAAATATATTCAGGAGACATGCCTTTGATACCGGATATTTTTTTCTTTAACTCCCACTGGTATGGGTCGGGATACCGTGTATAATTCACAGCTCCACCAGGAGTGCCAAGAGCGTTTTCATTGGCATCAAGGAATATACGTGCCTGCCCGGTATATTCATCCCTTGCGCTTGAATAGGGCGCCAGATCGCGGATATGGGGATTCACGAGGTCGGCTATATTCATTTTCCAAGTTTTTTTAAGCGTATGGAAACAGCATTTTTATGAGCATGCAACTGCTCTGCCTCGGCCATTTTTTCTACTGCTGGCCCCAGATTTTTCAGTCCCTCCACTGTTAGCTCCTGAAATGTAATTTTCTTCACATAGCTATCTACAGAAACACCGCTGTACATGCGTGCATAACCATACGTAGGCAGGGTATGGTTGGTGCCTGAAGCATAGTCACCGACCGATTCAGGTGTAAGGTGACCGATAAACACTGACCCTGCATTGATGATACGGTCAGCATCACGGCTGGCATGCGCCGTGCTGATGATCAGGTGTTCAGGAGCATAATAGTTGATCATCTGAATGGCTGTATCATGATTGTCCAGCACGATGGCGCGGCTGTTGTCTAGGGCTTTTTCCGCAATTTCCTTTCTTGGCAGGTCGTTTAGCTGTAGCTGTACGGCCTTGAGTGTTTGATCGACAAGCTCACTGCTGGTAGAAACCAGTATCACCTGGCTGTCAATGCCATGCTCTGCCTGTGAAAGAAGATCTGCCGCCACAAAATCCGGGTCAGCTGTACGGTCTGCAAGTACCGCAACTTCAGAAGGCCCGGCAGGCATATCAATGGCTGTACCCTGCTGGGCTACCAGCTGTTTTGCAGCCGTAACATATTGATTTCCGGGACCAAAAATTTTATCCACCCGGGGAACAGACTCAGTTCCGAATGCCAGTGCTGCTACTGCCTGCGCACCTCCGACTTTGACTATTTTTTCAATGCCCACCAGGTGTGCTGTATATAAGATGACCGGGTTTATCCTTCCTT
>CAZEQJ010000003.1:0-50862 GCA_964514385.1 uncultured Cytophagales bacterium | reverse complement strand
AGATACCAGCACTACCTCTTCACAACCTGCCAGCATAGCCGGCACTCCCAACATCAGCACGGTAGAGAATAAAGGTGCGGTGCCTCCGGGGATATATAAACCCACTTTTTGAATGGGGACGGACTTCCTTCGGCAACGTACACCCGGCATGGTTTCTACTTCGAGTGTTTCCTGTAGCTGGCCCCTGTGAAATGTTTCGATGTTCTTCTTTGCTGTAAATATGGCTTCTTTCAGCTCCTTATCAACCTGTTGGTAGGCTTCTTTCAGTTCGTCTTCAGATACCACCAGATGGTCAAGGTCCACCAGATCGTATTCACGGGCAAATTTATACAGCGCGATATCTCCTTTTTCCCGGACTTCTTTGAGAATAGGCTTTACAATTTTTTTGATCTGCTTCATTTGCATGACCGGACGGGCCAGCAGATCTGTCCATAGTGATGGTTCCGGATTAGTATAAACCTTCATGTATTAACTGATCATTTTTTCTATCGGCACTACCAGTATTCCCTGGGCACCGAGTTTTTTAAGACTTTCGATAGACTCCCAGAAATCATCCTCATTTATCACAGAGTGTAGGCTGCTCCATCCTTCTGTGGCTAATGGCATTACGGTAGGGCTTTTCATACCCGGTAGCACATTGCATATCTCCTCAATGGCTTCATTAGGCGCATTAAGCAGGATGTATTTGAAAGACTGCGCGTTCAATACCGACTCAATTCTGAAAATAAGCTGATCGAGCAACGATTTCTTTGCTTCGGAAAGCTGCCTGTTACCAATCAGCACCGCCTCAGACTTGAATATCACCTCAATTTCTTTAAGTCCGTTACTCAACAACGTACTTCCGGAGCTTACGATATCACAAATACCATCAGAAAGGCCTATGCCAGGTGCAATTTCGACAGATCCACTGATTTCATGAATTTCTGCTGAAACGTCGAATTTACTGAGATATTCCTGCAGGATATTGGGATAGGATGTAGCAATGCTTTTACCCTGAAAGCCTTTCACATCTGTTATTGCAGACTCTCTGGGTACAGCCAGAGACAATCTGCATTTTGAAAATCCCAATCGTTTTACCAGATCGACATTACCCGATTTTTCCACCATGACATTTTCACCCACAATGCCAAGGTCAGCTACATCATCTTCAACATATCCCGGAATGTCATCATCCCGCAGAAAGAGGAACTCTAATGGAAAGTTAGTAGAAGTTGTTTTCAGCTTTCCTTTGCCATTGATAAACTTAATGCCGCATTCCCTGAACAACTCAAGTGATGATTCGCTTAATCTACCTGACTTCTGAATGGCTATCCTTAATTTCTCACTCATGGTTTATACTTGTACCTTCTGAATTTTTGCGCCAAAGTTAGCTATCTGTGAGAATGAAAATAGAATTATCATCCTTTTGTTTGATAGGTTTTTCGCAAAGTCCGTCGCATGACTTTATTGGATGCTGTACGTGGCAGCTTTTCCGTTATAGCAATGTCATATACACGAAACAACGGGTTAAGGTTTTTGGATATCAATTGCTGAAGTTCCTTTTTTAATTCATCTTTTGCCAGCGCTTTCTCAGTAACCAGAAAAAGGACCAGTTTTTCAGGCCCTGCCCCTTCCTGAACAGCTATTGCAGCTGATTCCTTTACTTCTTCATGCAGGTTTACCACCTCTTCGATTTCAATTGCGCTGATCTTAATGCCGCCTATGTTCATAGCATCGTCTGTGCGACCCCGGCTCATATAAAACCGGATATTATCCTGCTCTTTTATTTCGAATCCATCACCGTGACGTCTTGTGATGTCACCTTCAGGCCCCTGCGGGCACCCTTCATAATATTCCTTCTCATGGTCTCTGTTGAGCAGGGACTCGCTCAATCCCATAGAAGGAGGTATCAGGTAAACTTCACCTCCGCGAGCTGACCATTTATCTTCGTCCCGGAGTAAAAAGTCCAGACCCAGTGCCGGTGTAGTAAATGTCGCGGGAGAAGCTGGTTGTGCAAGGCTGCCGGTAATATAACCACCGCCAATCTCTGTTCCTCCACAATATTCAATCACGGGTGCTTCAAATCCTGAGAGTGACATCAGGTAGAAATAATCATCCGGGCTGCTGGGTTCGCCCGTGGAGCTGAACAGGCGTACATTCCAGAAATCACGGCTTCCATAAATACCCTGAGCCTGCCAGGCTTTGACAATCGAGGGAATCGTACCCAGTATCGTTATCCTGGCCTCCCTGGCAAAATCGATGAAGCTTCGATTGGCGTGAGCACCGACGTACAGGGCCAGTGTCGCTTTATTCAAAAAAGCAGCATAAATAGTCCATGGCGCCATCATCCAGCCCATACCGGTGGTCCAGGTAAGCACATCTTCCGGGTGTACATCATGATGAAAAAAGGCATCTCCACCACATTTGATGGGAGTAAGATGTGTCCATGGAATAGCTTTCGGATCTTTGGTTGTACCGGAAGAAAAGAGAATGTTTGTTGTGGTAGCAGGTGGCATATATGCTGGTGTGGTCATTTCGCCTTCTTTCATAAAATCCTGATAAAGGATAAAGCTTTCTGGGTTAACATCATCAAGCATGGGTACTATCATTTTCTGATCAATGGTGATTTTCTCAGCCTTTGGGAGGATGTCTATTATTTTACCATTGTATAAATACCCATCGCAGGTGATCAGGAGCCTGGAATGGCTGATATCAACACGCTTCTGGAGTTCAGCTTCAGAAAAGGAATCAGCAACGGACACAGCGGTATAGCCACCATATACTGCCCCTAAATAGAGTACTACAGATTCTATACAAAAGGGAAGGTAAAGTACTACACCATCGCCTTTGACCAGGCCCAGTCGATCATAATTATATGCCGACTGTTTCACCTGACGCAGCAGTTCGCCGTATGTGATTTTTTTAATATTACCCGCTTCATCTTTCTGGACTATAGCCTCCTTTGATGGTGGCGCCATAAAACAGGATTCGGCAATATTCATGCTGGCGCCGTCAAGCCAGTTTGGGTGCTTTGGGTCATCGCCCAGTATCTGGTGAAATGGTTTATCAAACTTTATCCCCAGCAGCTTCATCACCAGACTCCAGTAATCGCCTTTATGCTTTACCGACCAGTTATGGAGGTCATCGTAATTGCGTAAGCCTGTGGTTTTGAAAAGCTGGTTAAGATTAGATGACGTGATTGTTTCGAAATCGGGCAACCAGGTAAGTGGCACCTCCTCATTTCTAAAATAATGATCATAGGAAGATTTTATCAGTTCATAGGAAAGCTCTCCCCTGTTATATTTTTCTATCTCACCAAACCATTCCCTATATTCAGACCTAAGCTGGTTTATTGGTTCAATATCGAAGTATTCTGCAGTTTTCATGCTGCAAAATAAAAAAAGTCCTGCCGAAATCATCAGCAGGACGCACTGGAATCATCAATCAAATGTTTTATTTGATAGAGATCAACCTTGTTGGCTTAGGTTTAACCTCTTCTCTCTTTGGTAAATGGATGTGTAATACTCCATCATCGTAGTTGGCTGTGATTTTATCACCATTCACTACATTTTCAGGTAACCTGAAACTTCTTGAGAAGGACTCATAATGAAACTCCTTACGGGTATAGTTTTTTTCCTTCTTGTTGTCTTCCATTTGCTTTTCACTCGCAATGGTCAACATGTTGTTGTCGAGTTCAATCTTAAAGTCTCCCTTTTTGTAGCCTGGTGCAGCCACCTCAATAGAAAATTCATTTTCGTTTTCCTCAATATTCACTGCCGGCATGGTGTCTTTCCATCCTCCATTGGTCGATTTCCAGAAATCTCTGGTTAGAAAATCATCAAACAATGATGGCAACTCAGGAAATAAATCGTTTCTTCTTACAAGTGTCATGGCTATATCCTCCTATTTTTAGTTTAACATATATTTCAATCACTGAATATTAGTCAAATCCTGTACCACCAGCATTTTAAATAAAAAATGCGCCATTATGACGCATTTTTATGATAAAAAGGAGAATAATATGTCATTTTGGCATATTACCTGTTTTCCAGTGCCACGAAGTCACGCTCTGCATGGCCAACATACTCACTTAGCGGTCTGATGATGCGATTATTAGCGGTCTGTTCCAGCACATGGGCAGTCCATCCGGCTACGCGCGCCATAACGAATATCGGGGTGAACATTTCGATTTCGAAGCCCATCATATAATACGCGGGGCCTGCAGGAAAATCGAGGTTTGGATGTATACCCTTTTCTTCGATCATTTTTTCTTCCAGTTTGTTGGCGATGTCAAGCCATTTACGCTCACCCGTAAAGTCTGCCATTTTTTCGGTGTATGATTTCATCGTGGGCACCCTGCTGTCGCCTTTGCGGTATACCCGGTGGCCAAATCCCATGATTTTCTTTTTCTGGGCCAGCGCTTCTTCGAGCCAGCTATCCACCTGTTCGACTGAACCTATCTCTTTCAGGGTATGCATAACCTGCTCATTGGCACCCCCGTGCAATGGCCCTTTCAACGCGCCGATGCCACCGACGATGGCACTATAAAGATCGGAAGTGGTGCTCGTGATCACCCTGGTGGTAAAGGTAGAGGCATTAAAGCTATGTTCGGCGTATAATGTCAGCGACGCATCAAAGGCCTTAATGACTTCGGCAGCGGGAATTTCTCCAAAACACATATGGAAGAAATTTTCTGACATGCTCAGGTCTTTTTTCGGATGTATAAACTCTCTGCCTGATATATGGCGATAGTAAGCAGCAATGGCAGTTGGTATTTTTGCCAGCAGATTCAGGTATTTATCGATATTAGTCTCAAAGCTATGATCCCATATACGGTCATCCTCCATTCCGATGAAACTTACTGCGGTACGAAGAGCATCCATCGGGTGAGCGTTTTTAGGGAAATTTTCAATGACATTGAGCGTTTGCTGTGAAATCTCCCTGTAGCTTTTTTCTGTTTTCGTAAAGTCGTCAAGTTGTGATTTAGTGGGGAGCTCACCGTACACCAGCAGGTAGGCTACCTCCTCAAACTGACAATTATTGGCCAGATCCTGCACTCTGTAACCTCTGTAAATCAGGGAGTTAGTTTCCACATTTACCTTACTGACTTCAGATGTATCGGCAATCACACCTGCAAGCCCTCTCGGTACCTTTATCTTTTCATCACTCATCTTACTGATCCTTATTTAGTTTAAAATTATACAATGACTGGTCGAATGTGTTGTAATCCTCGTACCTCAGGAGTTCATACAGCTCGCTGCGGGTCTGCATATCGTCCAGAATATCGTGCTGTGAGCCATTTTCCAAAATAGCAGTGAGGCCTCTTTCTACTGCTTTTAACGCAAGCCGCTGGGTAGTTACCGGGTAAATTACCAGATTATACCCCAGATCCACGAGCTGATCCTTTCCCAATAGTTTTGATTTACCAAATTCGGTCATGTTTGCCATAAGCGGAACATTTACCGCCTTTCTGAATGCCTCAAATTCTGACTCATCCTTCAATGCTTCAGGAAATATCATGTCAGCGCCGGCAGCTTCATAGGCTTTTGATCGTTCAATTGCAGCCTCCAGCCCTTCTACCGCCCGGCTGTCGGTACGGGCAATGATCAAGAAATTCGGGTCTCTTCTTGCATCCACAGCCGACCGGATCTTCTGCACCATTTCATCCCGTGTTACCACCTGTTTATTGTCAAGATGACCGCAACGCTTCGGGTTCACCTGATCCTCCATGTGAAAGCCTGAGAGTCCGGCAAACTCTAGCTCGGTGATGGTCCGCACTACATTCATGGTTTCACCAAATCCGGTATCAATATCTAGAATAGTGGGAAGCGACACTACCCGACCTATCCTGGACGACACTTCAACAACTTCACTCTGGGTTGTCAGTCCGATATCGGGCAGCCCCATTGAGTTGGCCATTACCGCTCCGGATACATAAACCCCATGAAACCCCAGCTTTTCGATAAGCATAGCCACAAGGGGGTTGTATGCTCCGGGAAATTGCTGAAGTGTTCCCGAGCTAAGTGCCATCCGTAGGTTTTTCCTTTTCTCTTCAGGTGAGGTATTATCGATTATCATCCAAAAATTCCTTTAACGTCCGAAATTGACACATAATGAGGATGCGCCACTACATTGAGCTTATGCAGATCATCACCTGACAGGTTTTCTGTACCTTCTGCATCCCGGATGAAGCGTTCTGATTCCTCAGCCGAGATAATACCTTCGGTGAGCGTCACGAACTTCTGAATATAATTCTCTCTGACAAAAGGACGTGCTCCTGCCGGGTGAGCATTGGCCCTTTCCAGTTCGTCGCTAACTGAGGTGCCATCTTTAAATGTAATGGTCACCTTACCTCCAAAGGCTTTTTTATCGGGATCTGTGGCATGGTAAAGTTCAGTCCAGCGGGGATTCTCCTCTGTTCTGATCTTATGCCATAGCTCGACGGTATCCTTACGTCCGGCTCTTTCAGGCAGGTAGCTGTCTACATGGTGCCACTTACCATCCTGCAGGGCAACAGCAAAAATATACATGATGGAGTGATCGAGCGTTTCGCGGGTCGCCTTTGGATCCATTTTCTGCGGATCATTTGCACCGGTACCAATCACATAATGCGTATGGTGCGAGGTTTCAATCAATATATCATCAATGGCACTGAAATCGTCTACTTTGTTGCGAAGACCGATAGCAAGGTCAATCAATGCCTGCGCCTGATATTCTGCTGAATGTTCTTTTGTATAGGTCTCCATGATGGCTCTTTTTGCCTCACCCTTTTCAGGCAAAGGCACTTCGTAAACAGCATCGGGTCCATCTAGTATCCATGCAATGACAGAATCTTCTCCTTCATAGATAGGTGAAGGGCTTTTTTCACCCCTCATGGCACGGTCAACGGCCTCTACGGCAAGTTTTGCTCCATGGCCCGGTACATATGCCTTCCAGCTGCTGATTTCACCTTTTCTTGACTGACGGGTGGAAATAGAGATATGAAGCGCCTGCTGGATTGCCTGGTAGGTAGTATCTGTATCCAGATTTAGTAATGCACAAATACCAGCTGCCTGTGCAGGCAGGAGATGCGCAATATGATCGATTTTATGTTTATGCAGGCAAATGGCCTTTACCAGATTTACATGGACCTCGTAGGCAGCGACAATGCCTCTGATGAGGTCTTCGCCCGATTTACCCAACTGCTGGGCAACCGCAAGTATTGGCGGAATGCTATCTCCCGGATGGGAATAGTCAGCTGCAAGAAATGTATCATGATAATCAAGTTCGCGTACCGCAACACCATTGGCCCATGCTGCCCATTCGGCATGGACCTTTACCTCATTCGGCATACCGAAAAGAGAAGCTCCGTTTTCCCTCGGATGTGCCATTGCCTGAGCACGGGCATTTACGATCGGTTGGCGGTTTAATGAAGCTACAGCCACAGAGGCATTATCGATGATTCGGTTGATCACCATTTCCCTGACGTCATTGCCCACAGGCACAGGATCTGTCACCATGGCAGCCAACTTATAGGCAAGCTGATCTTCTTTAGGAAGGTTTGCTTTTGAAGGATAAACCTTAACTTGATGTAATTTCACGATCTATGGATTTAAAACCTAACAATTGTTAGGCGTAAAATTATCAACTAAAGCCGTCTATCCATGAAAATCTTAACTTTAAATTTCCCGTTACGGCTTTTTTTATTAAAATTGAGCAAACCTTCAACCTTTTAAATCAATTATGAGAAATCTGATTACAGCAATAACCATAATTTCTGTCATAGCAGCCTGTTCCGGCCCTAAGTCTTCCTCAAAAGAGGAGATAGATACAACCGAATTTGAAGCCAGCAAGACAGAAGTGGAAGAGAAACTGGGAGAGTTGGTTTATGACATTCCTTCTCCTGCTGATGTGCCTTTTCTCCTTCAGCAAACAGGAGCTGATTTCATGCCCGACCTGTTAAATGATCTGGAAAATGTAGATCAGTATGTTGCTACAAACCACAAATCTTCCATCAATCTCGGGGTACTATCCACGGATATCGGCTATCTGATCGCTTACGATAAAACGCAGCAGGCTCTTCAGTATATCAATGAAACCAGTAAGCTGGCCGATAAGCTGGGCCTGAATACTACCTACACTGTCGAGATGCTTCAGCGATTTGAGCAAAACCTGAGCAGCAAAGACTCACTGGCCGCGATCATCAATGAGGCAATAAATTCATCTGAGGAGTTTCTGGATGAAATGGACAGGCTTGAACTTTCCGTAAAAATTGTGTCCGGCTCCTTTATTGAAGGTCTGTATATCTCCACCCAGATCATCAAAAACTATCCCGATATCCTTACTCAGGAGCAGAAGGATCTGATCATGACCCGTCTTATGGCTGTAATCGTGGAGCAGCAGGAGCCATTGGAGAAGCTGGCTCAGCTATGTAGCACATTTGAGCAGGATGAAGATATCAGTCAATTGTACGCCGATCTCAACTGGCTGATTGCTGACTTTGAAGCACTGAACCTGAAAGAGAAACTGGATAACAATGAAGGAGGACTTGTGCTCAGAGAAAATATGCTATCCAGCATCACCTCACATCTCGAAGAGATCAGACAAAGAATGATTGAATAAGTCAATGAATTGATTTTCATAACATAAAGTAAAGGATTGAGGTACTCAATCCTTTTTTTATCCTTTTTTACATACCATGAGTGAAGAATTATTAAATACCATTGTTCAGTTGTTTGCCTTGCTGGCAAAAGAGGATGAGCTTGACCAAAATGAGCGCAAGACCATTGAAAGCTTTCTTTATAATAACCTGAACGACCAGAAGGTTAGTGAATTCCTGGGGCGATTTGATCAATACTGTAAACGGTACGCAGGAATTGGAAACGACCAGGAGCTGGAAGAGCTGAACCGGTTAAGCATTGATATAAATAAAAACCTCACCCATCAGCAGAAGATTATCCTGATTCTTGATGTGGTCGAAATGATACTGGCAGATGGATTTATATCACAGGAGGAAGAACGTCTGTTCTATCTGATTGGCGACTATATCAAGGTGAGCCGGGAAGAAATTGAAATGATCAAGAACTTCCTGCTTCATCAGAGTATAACCGATTTTTACAATGAAAACTCATTGATTGTAGATAATGGGGAAAACGGACAACACAATACGCATCATATTATACGCAATTCATTCAGAGGTTTCCTTGTCTTTTTGCGTTTGGAGTCTGTCGAAACCTACTTTGTGCGTTATTTCGGACAGCTCGACCTTACGCTGAACGGTTCAGCGCTGCGCGAGCGTAAAACAGCCGTTTTTCCGACTGGCTCGGCCATCCGGGGAGCTCGTCTTGAGCCTATCTATTACAGCGATGTAGTGTCTACCTTTCTGGCAGTTGGTTCCAGCGTTGAAACAAGCTTTATCGCTGATAATATCAACTTCACTTTCCCAAACGGCAACCTGGGATTACGTGATATTAAGGTGTATGAAACACAAGGCAGCCTCGTTGGTATTATGGGTGCCAGCGGCAGTGGAAAGTCAACTTTATTGAATGTACTGAATGGCAACGAAAAACCCAGCAGCGGCTCAGTCAGGATCAATGGTATTGATCTGCATAAAGAATCTTCCAAACTGGAGGGCGTTATCGGGTTTGTGCCACAGGATGATCTGCTGCTTGAAGATCTCACCGTTTATGAAAACCTTTTTTATGCTGCCAAGCTGTGTTTTAAAAATCTTACGCACCATGAAATAGATGAGCTGGTAATCAAAACATTAAAGAACCTCGGCCTGTATGATGCACGCCACCTGAAGGTAGGTTCACCCTTACAAAAAACGATAAGTGGTGGCCAGAGAAAGCGCCTGAATATTGGACTGGAATTACTGCGCGAACCTTCCATTCTGTTTGTGGATGAGCCCACTTCAGGCTTATCATCACGTGATTCTGAGAATATCATGGACCTGTTAAAGGAGCTTTCCCTTCGTGGTAAGCTCATATTTGTGGTTATCCATCAGCCTTCCTCAGACATCTTTAAAATGTTTGACCGACTACTGATACTGGATGTGGGAGGATATCAGATTTATTACGGCAATCCACTGGAAGGTGTCACCTATTTTCGCTCCATCGTCAATATGATCAACCAGGATGAAGGAGAATGTATTGTTTGCGGCAATGTGAACCCTGAGCAGATATTCAACATCATCGAAACGCGGGTAATCAACGAATACGGACATGTAACACAGGAGCGCAAAATTTCTCCTCAGAAATGGAACAGCTATTTCATAAAATACAATAAGGTTGTAAAGCCAAAGGAAAGTAATGCTGTCCCCGAAAAGTCACTCCATCTGCCATCGAGGCTGGCCCAAACCTGGATATTTACTGTGCGCGACACTTTATCCAAATTCGCAAACCGTCAATACCTGCTGATCAATCTGCTGGAAGCTCCATTGCTTGCCGCCCTGCTGGCTTACATCATCCGCTATTTTCATCACGGTGAGGTCTACATCTTTGGTAAAAACCCAAATATCCCGGCCTTCTTTTTTATGAGTGTGATCGTAGCGATGTTTATGGGATTGACGGTATCTGCTGAAGAAATACTGAAAGACAGAAAAATACTGAAGCGTGAATCTTTCCTGAATTTAAGCAGGAGCTCATACCTGGGATCAAAAGTACTTATTCTTTTTACCCTGTCAGCTATTCAGACCCTCACTTATGTCATCGTCGGTAATCTGATACTGGGGATTCAGGATGTGTGGTTTCTCCAATGGATGGTACTTTTCAGCGCCAGCTGCTTTGCCAACATCCTGGGATTAAATATATCGTCAGCATTCAACTCGGCAGTGACCATTTACATATTAATACCCATTTTGCTTATCCCTCAGCTGCTGCTAAGCGGTGTTGTGGTGCGATTTGACAAACTAAACCCCCATATTACGACAAATGACAAGGTACCGGTAATAGGTGAGCTTATGACATCAAGGTGGGCATTTGAAGCCCTGATGGTAGGCCAGTTTATGTACAATGATTATGAAAAGGAGGTATTTGCTTATGATAAAATAAGAGCGAATTCGGAATACAAGTCGATCTACTATCTTGATGAGCTGCAAACTGAACTCGACTACATCGTGAATAACAGGGAAAATGATGACCCTGAGGTACAACAGGAGGTAGAAGCCAACTTCAGGCTTCTCCAGCGAGAACTCAAAAAGGAGGTAGATGTAGTTGGTGAGGAATATTTCCCTGAGCTTGAGTTTTTGAATCCGGTTTCCTTCAATCCGGATATCTACTCCAAAACCAAAGCATTTATCGCACAATTAAAGGATTTTTACAACCGAAGGTTCGTAATGGTAGATAATCAGCGGGATAAATATATTACACAATGGATGGATCAGTATGGTGGTGCCAGAGCATTTGAGGAGTTCAGGGAAACACACCAGAATGAAGCGATTGAGACGCTTGTGAAGAACACAAACGATCCCATACGGATCATCAAAGAGGAGGACAGGGTCATTCGCAAGATATATCCGGTATATCAGAATGCCTCACCGTCGCATTTGCTTGATTTCAGGGAACAGTTTTATGTGTCGGAAAAAGGATTTGCGGGGCAGGTGATCCCTACCCCGACATTTAATATCCTTATGATGTGGTTTATGAGTATAGTGCTGTATATAGCACTATATTATGATGTGCTGAGAAAAGTATTTGGCAATTAAGAGATCGCGTCATTAAACTCAATCATAAACTCTTCAAGGTCAACAAGATCGTCAAAATCGGTTTTGTTTTCCTTGATCAGGGTTTTGATAAGGTTTTTATGTTCAGGAAAAGCACGCCTGAAACCACCTTTGCTTAATTTAATCTCCTCTGCCCTTCCATTTGTTATGACATAAGTATTTACAGACCGTGTAAATTGCTTCTGGGTAACAGAGGTACCTGTATACGTATTTGGTGTTCCTCCTTCTACTAATTTTACACTTATCTCTCTAACTAAACTAACGTTTTCCGAGTTGTACAAAATCTGGTAATACGTCTCTTCATCAAGACCGTCAATACCCAGCCGACTGGTGAATTCTACCGTGACTTCTCTACCCTCATTGTCAACATATTCATAACTGAATCCTTTGGCGAAATCTTTCTCCAGCAGGATTTTAGTTTCCTTATTGATCACCTCCAATAGTCCTTCATAAGCATTATAACGCATGGAAATATCATCATACGTGTCTCCGGAGAATGTATAAACAGTACCTTTATTGAAATCTTCATCCAGATAAGGACTGCCCGATATAGATTCGTAAGACTGGGTCCGCAATGGTGTGCCAATAAAATCTCCTACCATACTGGCGAATTGCGCATGGCTGATCCCGGTAATAAATATTAAACAAATGGTTAATGATCTTAAAATGTTCATTCTTTAATAATTTTTTGTGTATACGAGTTTGTTTCTGTTTCGATGCGCAAGATATACACTCCATTGTCAAGAGTCGACATATCCAGTCGAAATTGTTTCGCATCCACCTCTCTTAAATCCATTATACGTTTACCCTCCAGTGTGAGAAGGGTTACTGACTGAATAACATCACCACCAGATAAAAACAGTTCGTTTTGCAATGGATTAGGATAAATATTTATATCCTTTACAAGTTGATCATCTGCGAGGGAGGTTATTCGCTCTACCCTAAAAGCTTCACTCACCCTCGACTGACAACCGTTTACATCAGGTACTGAGGTAAAATAAGAAACCCTGTAATTGCCTGACTCCAACGGGAAAGGCAATATACGTTGGTCAAAATCTTCAATAATCATGCCGTCTTTAAGCCATATGTAACTTTCGGTGAATATAGAAGCCACCAGCCCGGCATCAATTTCCACGATCGATATATTCTCGAGCTGATTCTCAGTCACATTAATTTGTTTGTAAACTGTATCCGCATCAAAGTCTCCTGAAATGGCCAGTGCCACGTCATAGTCACCAGGCTCATCAAATATGATATAATCTTCGAATAACGTAAGTGCCCCGCTGATGTATATATCTGTTTCATTATATGGCCCTTTGGAAATGTTATTAAAATCGATAACGCTATTGGCACAGAATTCTGACAATTCAAAATCGGCAAATACGATATTCTCACATTCTTCCTGTAGGACATTATTGCTATTGGCGGCATTGCTGTTACCAATCAGATTCACTTTTGAATCACTTATCACATTAACATTTTCCAACGTGAGATTATCGAGACAAAGCAGCTTTCTAAAAGTAATCTCCAGTGGCAGTTGACTGCTTATGCCCGATAGGGTAAGATTAGCATTACCATCGCTATCAATAAAAAGTTCATCACGGATCAGAAGAGAATGGTCCGAGGCATAAACAGCCCCTCCTTTACCTGTAAATATGTCTGTTTGAAGTTCTCCATTTGCTGTAATGTTTCCATCGATAACAGTATGCGTTACGATAGTTTTTCCTTCAAGTATCACATTTGTACCCAATATCACACTATCTGATACCTGCAGATTTGTTACAGTACCGTCAGATATTTCCCATGTATTATTACTGAATACCGCTGCAGGCCGGTCCATATTTACATTTTGTACCCATATCATAGAGTTTGTCACCTCACCCGCTACAGGTTCAGCTATCTCAAGCGTGTTGAGCATAAACTCAGCGTTGTTCACCTGCAAATCGCCTTGCATGAAATTGATGGTATGTACCTGAATGGAACCCATTATCTCAACCGCATTAGTCACCTCAATTGTTAAATCAACATTTTCACCATTCATACCTATGATACGCGTATCTTCACCTGCTATAGTGAGTGAGCCATTGATGAAAAGGAATTCGTCTGCATTTACCAAAAGGTCCTGCGTTATCGTAAGATTGTTTCCTTTAAGGTCAAATACTCCACCTTGTGGTGTATCCCAGATTAGGGATTTTATAGTTAAATCTTCCATCAGGGAAATGGTGTCATCAGATGCCAGGCCGGAATTTTGATCAAATACAATACTATACTCTCCACTGCTTAAAACATTAGTTGGAGCGCCTCCGGAGGTGGAGGAAATATTGGTGTTGCCCTGAAAACTACTCTCACCATCGATCCAGAATTTCGTAGTTGACAACTCTTCTCGCGATGATCCCGTAACAATCAATGCATAACGTTGGCTGCCATTAGTAAGCGTATTTTTATGTGAAACGGTAAACCGGTATACACCCGGCGAAACTTCATTTATCTGGATCTTTTCTACGTTATCTCTAAAGTTATCACCTCTTTTTGCGGCAGCTGATGGCCGCACAGGATCCAATATCCAAGGCTCGAATGTGGCCTGACTGCTTACAGCTCTCAGATCGAGATCGTTAAGCAACTTCAATTCATCGGTACCCTGCTCCCCGATATTAGCAGGAGGGTCTGTCCAAACGATTGTAGCCGTAATCTCAGATGAACCGTCTGATAGCAATGTGTATTCATCCATCTGCCCTTCTGATAATACCGCATCTATGATGAGCGTGTCATTATCATTTTCATGCATGATAACTTTTACCCCGTCCACAATATTCAATATGCCCCATCCGAATGTGTAATCAGGTCCGGGGTGAGATCCAGCTTCACGGGCGGTATGTATCGCCATTGCCTTTAGTGCTGCAGATGTCATATATTCTCCGTGCAGGCTATCGTACAATTGCTGCAGCAGGGCAAGTGAACCGGTTACATTTGGAGCAGACATTGAAGTACCACTTAAGGTGGTGTAGGCTTCGTCACCGCTTGAGGCAGGAGAAAAAAGGTTCACCCCGTCGCCAACAATATCCGGCTTGATTCGGCCGTCATCTACAGGTCCCCAGCTGCTAAAACCACTAATATCAGCGCTCTCCGGCCCTTCATACTCGAAAAAACCAGTGATAGCGCCTACAACAAGATTGTTTTTAGCTGTGCCTTCAGGTCCAATACAATCATAAGGTCCATCACCTGGGCGTGTCCCATCTCCAATATCATCGCGATCATTTCCTGCGGACCAGACTATAAGATAGTTGGGTGCATTATAAGCAATGTTATCAATAGCGCGTGAGTCATTACCATACCAGCCAAACCTTAATTCTTCGTCCGGTGTGCTTCCAAACCACTGCCATTCACCGTTATTCAAATGCCACCCTGTAATAAGACCATATGAATGATTTGATAATATAAGTCCGTTAGCTGCCTCATCTGCCATAGGACCAATATCATTATTAAATGCATAAAAAGCGCGAAGAGTGGATTTAGGGGCCATCCCCCTTGCTATTTCATTAATACCGCCGGCACCTATGGTACCTGATACATGCGTGGCATGATTACTTAAGCCATCGGGTACAATATTTAATAACCTTCTTTCAAATTCAACATGAGTGTCACGTACAGTGCCGCCATCCCATACCCCAATGGAGACGCCACGTCCATTAAGTCCAAGCACCTCCCCGGGGCCGGTCTGAAAATACTCTACACCAGTCGTTGACCGGGCCTGCTCATTATGCAGGGAGTAATAATAGGGAATTCCATTTTCGATATATCCCAGTACAAGGTCATTATCTTTATTGGGTTGCTCTAAATATTTGGGGATATTGAGTAATTGTGAAAGGCTGTCATTAGTGGCTTTTCGTTGTCGGCTAATTTCATTTTGTTCTCTGCTGATTTGTTTAAGCTTCCCGGGATTGAATTGCTGTGCAGACAGGCAAAATGATAGAAATGTGAATATTATCAATACTCTCATGGGTGTAAATTAAAAAAGGGGTTTAAGTAATAAACCCCTTTTTTTTATATAAAGTTTAACAATTAGTTGTTGGCACGGATAATCAATGTACCGGTAAACCAAACATCTCCGTTCTGACGGGTCATGATATAATCAAACTCGATTATACCTGTTGCCTCGTCATAGGTACCCGTTCCGTCACTCTGAATAGTAGGGCGTCCCGTAGGCTGAGAATACGCAAAACCTGGATATAGGAACTGAGTCTCAGGAACGAAAACTGTTCCACTGGTAGCACCTGGGGCAGATGGGGTAAACTCAATACGTGCAATCTGAGAAACACCGGCACCAACACCGAGTGCGTTGTCGACGAATATAACGTCACACTCAGCATCTGCAGTAGGAGTTAAACCAACCGGCTCCTCAGCAAACCCTACATCTTCCTGCGTAGGAGCAGCAGCCTCTGTCCATACCAGTGTGTTTACCGGGCAATCATCATTTACCAAGGTAACGGTAGCTGCTTTATTACCATTTATCCCTACGTCTCCTGTTGCCTCTGTCATGGTGACAGTGAAAGAACGGGGAAGAGGTTCAAAAGCGTTGTTATCTGTTATGGTATAATCGATAGTTGTACTGAACTCACCAGCAGGAATTACAACCGGATTAGGCGAGTTAATCGTGAAATCGACACCCTCTACAGCATTTGACGCTTCCACTGTATAGGATACAGACACATCTGCATCCTGAGCATAGGAAACCTCCAGCAAAATAGATCCGTTTCCTTCATCTTCTCGGGTTTGCTGACCGTCAAGGCTAAAGGACACAAACTCCTCCTCCAGTATTATGGCGGTTCCTGGCTCCTCAAAACAACCCGTAAGAGCCAGCGCTAAAATTGATGTTATTATTAATAATCTTTTCATGTTCTTACCAATTAATAATTAGGGTTTTGAACCAAAATATTGTCACTTAACTCCAGTTCTGACTGAGGAATAAAGGATAGAATTCGATAGTCAGTATACAGAAGGGTAGGGCTACCAAAACCTTGCTCTGGTGATTTTGTAATAGGAAGACCTAATCTCTTCTGATCATAGAAGCGATGTCCTTCAGCTGCAAGCTCTTTTCTTCTTTCTGAAAGAATAAGATCGATAAGCGCCTGCCCCGACTCAGTAACGGTACCCGCAATACCACGGGCATTGCGCAGTTGCTGAATATCAGCACGTGCACCAGCCTCATCGCCGCTTCTGGCTTTTCCTTCAGCAGCATTCAGCAATACCTCTGAATAGCGAATTATCGGAATATTCTCTAGGAAAGGAAGACCTCCTTTAGCTCCCAGCCATTTCTGACATTCGTACCCGAATGCGTCCTCTATCCACAAGTTGTTACGGATATCATTAGGATCGCTTTGTAATGCTGCTACAAGGTCTGAAGAAGCTCGTATGATATTCTGGGCACTTGTTGTATTATTCATCAACAATGAGTGCAGGCTGTTGTTTGGCCCGTCTACTGTGCTCCAGTCAACAGTTGTAATCTCTGTTTCAAAGAAAGACTCAGGATTAAACGGATTGGCAGAATCGTCCCATGATTCCATGTAAGCTGCAGAGTCTGAAACAAACTCAGTAAATGCAGGTGCATTTGCAATCGCATCCGCTGCTGCTGTTGCAGCATCTGCATACCGACCCCAGTATAGATATACACGGGATAATAATGCATAAGCAGCACCTACAGTCGCCCTTGATGCATTGCCCGGCGCATAGCTTGACAGGAATGTGATTGCATTATTAAGGTCTGATTCGATTTGCTCATAAACTGCAACATTAGTTGCACGAGGTTCATCTGTCACGTTTGGCAGACGTGACGTCGCATCAGTACGCAGAATAACTGCTGCATCCCATCCGCCAACTTCCTGACCCGGCTCGTAACCGTATGTTCTGGCAAGGTCATGGTAAAACAAGGCGCGAAGGAAATAAGCTTCACCTTTCAACTGATCTTTCAATGCCTGATCTCCTTCTGAGTTGTCTACTTCGTTGATTACGATGTTACACTCATTGATAGATACATAACGTCCCCAGATAGAAATATGTGAACGAGGCTCGAATACGATCTGTCCTTCATATCTACCGGTAAACTGAACCAGGTTAAGATTATCCCCCATGATTTCAGGGGCTATTATCATAGTCTGGCCATAATACCCGAAGTCGTTTACACTTTCGTATGCAGCAAAGAGGATGTTCTGAAATCCTTCAACAGTTGACAAGGCCTGCTCATTCGAGAGCGCCCTTCTGTTTGTTGTTTCCAGATCTGTCATCCAGCTACAGCCACCAAAGAACATAGCGACTGAAAGGATTATATATATAATATTTTTCATATCTGTGATCTCTTTAAAAATTATAGACTAATATTTAAACCAGCAGAGAAGGTTCTACCCAGCGGATATACTCCGAAAGAGGAGCCGCCAAACTGGTTGTTGTTACCTACAACCTCCGGATCAATACCGTTGTATTTAGTCCAGGTAAGCAGGTTGATCGCCTGAGCATATATTCTCAGGTTTGAGATATTAGCTCTGGACAATAATGACTGAGGGAAGTCGTAGCTCACAGTAAGCTGCTTCAGACGAACATAACTACCATCAGAAACGAACCTGTTCGTACCGATAAACCCAAAGGTTTGACCAATACCGTTGATCTGACCGTTTGGTGTCCACTGAGGCCAGTTGGTCACATCACCCGGATTCTGCCATCTGTTGTTGTAGTTTTCAACAAGCTGGTTATCATTACCACCATTGTCAGCGAGGTTATACAAGTCACCATTGAAAACTTCATTACCCAACTGATACTGGAAGAATACATCTACGGTAAGTCCCTTAAATGTAAACGTGTTATTTACACCACCAAACATACTTGGAATTGGCGAACCAAGTACCTGACCCTGATCAACTGTTGTATTATATACAATGTTACCAGCCTGATCGTATACCATTGCTCTACCGTTGGCAGGATTAACACCTGCATATGGCAGCAACCAGAAGAAATCAACCGGCTGACCAATGATGAGTGAAGGGAAATCACCTGCAAATAGCGTATCACCCACATTATCAGGTAGTGATACTACCTCGTTCTGTAAGAAAGAGTGGTTCCATGTTACATCCCATCGGAATCCAACTGACTGCAGGTCTACCGGAATGGCAGAAAGTTCGATATCGATACCCTGGTTACGCATTGTACCGATGTTATCCGTAATAGAGTTGTTGGCGATACCTGCGTTCAGGAAGAAAGGTACACTGAAAAGAAGGTCGTTATTGTTCGTTCTCCACACATCAAAGGCTCCGTAAATACGGTTGTTAAATAATGCGAAGTCAAAACCAAGGTTGATTGACTCTTCTTCCTCCCAGGTAATCTGGTCGTTACCCAGCTGGGTTACTGTCACAGTAGAAGCACCCTGGTATGCACCGGTAGAGTTACCAAACTGGTTCTGTGTTTCGTAGTTACCAATCTCAGAGTTACCCAACACACCGTAACTTGCTCTTAACTTCAGGTCGCTGATCACAGAAGATGTGCTCAGGAAGTCTTCCTGGCTTAGTCTCCATCCCAGTGAACCTGCGTAGAATGTACCGTAACGATTTTCAGCTCCAAATCTGGAATGTCCGTCACGACGCACTGTTACATTGGCCAGGTATTTATCATCATAAGTATAGTCTACCTTACCGAATACACCTAGACGCTTGTAATCCTGGAAGAAGCCGCCGGGAGCTCCGGTAAACTGACCGTCAGCTGGTACGCGGAAGAATGGATTGGCGAACTGGTTTACAGTAAAACTATTGCCTTCTCTTTCTTCAAATTTATACTCATAACCCAGGATACCTCTGATCGCGTGTACGTCATTGAACGTTTTGGAATAGTTCAAGGTATATGAAGTATTCACGTTAATAGATCTTCGATTGTTTGTAAATACAGAACCTCCTCCAGGTGCAAATACAGGGATTGTAGAAGGACGGTTGTTTTCATCCTTGTTCATGGAGAAATCCACACCAACATAAGCTGTCGCTGACAGCGAAGGAAGTATCTGATACGTTACATTGGCGCTTGATACGGTCTGCAATGTCTTACCCAAACGTACTTCTTCATTTACACCCTGAAGGATGTTATAATTGAACAGGTGGTTGATACCGTTGGTAGGATATGGGTTATAGTCACCATTTTCATCCACCGCAGGTGATGTTGGTATAGACGAGAATGAAGCTACCCACGGACCATTCACGAAGTTACCGTTGGCAATTGTACCAAAGTTTCTGTTGTGGGTAAGGGATAGCTTGGTGCTGATCGTCAGCTTATCTGTAGGTCTGTGCGTAAGGTTCATACGACCTGTAATACGCTCCCAGTCTGACATAATGATCTGACCTTCCTGCAAGTTATAAGAACCTCCTACAAAGAATTGAGTCTTATCATCCCCTCCTGAAATGGAAAGGTCATATGTTCTCAGACGGCCATTCTGGAACATGGCATCCAGCCAGTTGTAATTTTGAACAGTATCAGTTTCCGGATTACCAAAAAGGTCAAATGCACCACCAGGACGAGAAGGATCCAGTCCAACGTTGGTTTCCTGCTCAGCCTTCCACTCAGCATACTGAGGACCGTCCATTACCTCGTACAGGTTGAAAGGCTGCACAAATCCTTCCTGCATGGAGAAGTTGATCGTGCTGGTCTTTTTACCTTGTGAAGAGCCGGATTTGGTTGTTACGATAATAACACCATTGGCAGCCTGAGCACCGTAGATCGCTGCTGCAGCTGCATCCTTTAGGATATCGATTGACTCGATATCATTAGGGTTGATGGCATTCAACGGGTTTGAAGAACCCTGTGTTGACTGACCAAACTGTGCCACCTGCACACCATCGATGATGATCAAGGGGTCGTTACCAGCATTGATCGAGCTGATACCACGGATCCTTATGTTCAGGGCGCCACCTGGAGCACCTGAAGCTGCAGTGATCTGAGTACCTGCCACACGACCCTGGATTGCGCGGTCAAACGACTGCATGGGGAGATCCTGGATCACGTCTCCCTTAACTGATGCCACAGATCCTGTCAGGTCTCTTTTTGGCTCTATACCGTAGCTGGTAATTACAACTTCTGAAAGTTGTTGTACATCTTCCAGCATGGTTATATTGATCACAGAACGGGTACCTACAGTGATACGCTGTGTCTGTAAACCAATAAATCGGAAAGTTAGTACTACGTCGTCTCCGGATACCTGAACGTTATATTTACCGTCGATATCCGTATTCGCACCAGTACCATCTGGCTTTAGGACGTTGACCCCTGGAATCGGGTTCCCGTCCTGATCAGTTACCGTACCGGTAACTGTTCTGCTCTGTGCCAAAGCCATATTGAATATGGCAAAGCAAAGAAGCAAACTAACTAGTAGATTCCTCTTCATACGAAACAATTTAGGTTAAATGAATAAATAGTTTTGCTAGTAATAATTCCAAATATGTGATATTAAATTCATATAAAAAAAATCTTCTTGTAATTTTTTAACACTTTTTGGGGGATACATGAGGATCATCAGATAACGTTAATCTAACATCTCCTAAGGTTCTTTTGTCTGATTTATAATAAAAATACCAAATATTATTTATTTCGCATTTATCACTATCATAAATTTCATTTTTTGATAGGAATACCGCCTTCAGGGTATATCCCCCATTCTTCATGATAAGAAACGTAAGGATTTAGGATTTTTTAAAGAATTCTTAACTCAATGCGCCGGTTTTGAGCTGAAGATGATGTAACCAGCGGGCGGGATTCACCGTAACCTTTGGTTTTTATCCTGTTTTCATCGATACCACGCTGTACAAGGTATTTTTTTACCTCAAGGGCCCGGCTTTCTGATAGTGAAAGGTTGTAGTCTTCATCACCGGTCAGATCAGTATGCCCTTCAATGGCGATTGTCAGATCGGGATTTTCTTTCAAAAACCTGACGACAGTCTCCAGGCTTGCCCTGCTTTTGTCCCGAAGACGATAGCTGTCAAACTCAAAAAATACGTTTTCCAGTACTGTTGTTACATCTTTTTTCAATGGGTCAAGCAGTATAGTCAGGGTATCACTCAAAAAAGTGTAAGAGAAACTGTGGGTGAGGTATCCCGGAGCCCGACAGTATACGCCATAGGATGTGCCCTGAGGAAGTATGGTCACAAGCGAAGACCGGTCATCTATGCTGTATCCATAAAGCAGACTGTCGGTGGCCAGGTCGCGAAATTCTATCTCGGCAGCAATACGATCCTTTGTCTCCCTATCGCGCACCTCAACCATGAGGTATGAGGAAGGTGTGGCCAGATCAAGAGATGATACGTCGATGCGGTACAGGATGCTCGAGTCATTGACTGTATTATCGTATGTAAATGTAGAAAAATAGCCCCACTGCGCATCCGATGTTACAAAAAAACCGGATTGTTCCAGATGGTCATTAATCTCAGGACCGAGATTGGACGGTTTTTCATCGGTTAGCAGGTCTTTAACAAAGATATCATAGCTGCCAAAGCCCGGATACCCGTTTGAGGAAAAGAAAAGTGAGCGTCCATCTGCATGTATACTCGGTGCCATTTCATCATTTTTTGTGTTTAGGGTGCTGCCTAGATTCACAGGCTGTGTCCAAAAGGAATCTCTACGATGGGATACCCAGATATCGAGACCGCCTCTGCCTCCCGGTCTGTCGGATACAAAATAAAGTGTTTTCCCGTCTGCAGTAAGTGATGGCTGTGACTCCCAGTAAGGTGAGTTAATGACAGGCCCCATATTCTCGGGAACTGACCATTCATTGCCGGTACGGGTAGAAATATAAAGGTCGCAACTGCCATATCCGTCACGTGTGTTACACGAGGTATACGTCAGGGTACGGGTATCAGCAGAAATGGCACATGTACCTTCATTCAGTCTGCTGTTTATATTCATCGATATGGATACAGGGGAAGTCCATGCAGAGTCCCGGAATACTGACACTACAATATCCTCGTCATAATCGAGGTTGCCTGCCAGCCTTCGTGTGTATAAAATAATGCGATTATCGCCCGACAACACAGGGAAATACTGCAATTGAAACCTGTTGAGTATTTCCGGCAGCCTTTCAGGTTCTACATTCTGATGTGTGTATACATATTGTTGTACAAATTGTATGGAGGTCATCATCCGGCTGGCGTCGTCTTCATATATTTTGCGACCTGAATATGCGGAATAGCTTTCCAGCCATGGCGCTGCTGCCTCATAATCACCATTTCCAAAATGCAGCTTCCCCAGAAAATAATAGTACCCTGTATCCAGCGACTGTTTACCATATTTACCGACTACATCCATCAAGGTCCGGAGAGCGAGGTCTTTCCTGCCGTCCATAAAATAGGCATAACCAAGCCTTATCTCAGCCTCACGGAATTCACTATCCTTTTTCAATGCCTCCTCCAGACGCTCAGCAGCCTCGGCAAATGCTTTTCTGCGAATAAGATAGGAGGCTTCGGTGTAATAGGATATGGCACGTTTATTCCGTGTGCTAAGTTCCTGACCGGTAAGCAGGGAGGATAAGCTTAAACAGGCAATCAGGGTATATCTAAATACTTGTGCGTTTGTAAGGATACCTGCCATTTGGGATGATTCTTTACATAGTCAACGATCAGGGGCGCCATTTCTTTTTCGCGGCTCCATTCGGGTTGCAAAAACAACAATGTTTTATCCGGCATCAGCGCTGCCCATTCTTCTGCCCAGCTGAAATCTGACTTATTATACACGATTATTTTCAATTCGTCAACAAAAGGCAGTATACTTTGGTCTGGTTGTTTAAATTTCTTTGGCGAAAGGCATATCCAGTCCCATTTGCCGGATACCGGATAAGCACCGGATGTCTCCACATGAATCCGTTTGGAAGTCTTTTTTATCTCCGATGTAAGCGGCAAACAATCATACATGAGGGGTTCACCTCCGGTGACCACCACGATCTCTGCAGGAGAATTTTCTACCTCTTCCCGCAACTGCCCGAGTAACACCAGCTGATTTGCCTGTGCCTCCCATGATTCTTTTACATCACACCAAACGCAACCCACGTCGCAGCCTGCCAGCCGGATAAAATACGCCGCTTTTCCGGTATGGGCCCCTTCACCCTGCAGGGTGTAAAAATGCTCCATGACGGGAACCTCGCGGTTATGGTCAAAAGAGATCATGGACGAAAGCCCATCTTGATTTCATATGCCGTAAGTGTGTTGAGTAGCAGTGAGGCAATCGTGACCGGCCCTACACCGCCCGGTACCGGTGTAATGTAGGAGGCCTTTTTGCTTACCTCGTCGAAGTCTACATCACCCTTTAAACTAAAGCCCGATTTTTTGGTACTGTCGTCGACCCTTGTTGTACCAATGTCAATAACTACGGCATCTTCTTTTACCATATCCGCTGTGATAAGCCCCGGTTTACCTACACTCACGAGCAGGATATCGGCTTGTCTTGTATAGGATGCCAGATCCCGTGTATATTTATTGCAAAGCGTAACGGTAGCAAGCCCCTGCTGCATCAGCATCATACTGAGTGGTGCACCGGTAAGCCTGCTGGAACCGACAATCACACAATAGCGGCCCTCCGTCTCAATATTATATCGTCGCAGCATCTCCATTACTCCAAAAGGGGTAGCCGGCATCAGGAGTGGGTTATGCGAAACGATACTTCCAAAATTGGTATTGGTAAAGCCATCTACATCTTTTGATGGGTGTATTCTGTCGGTGACCTTTTCAACATCAATATGGTCCGGAAGTGGTAGCTGTACAATGAATCCGTCGATGTCCTCATCTTCGTTGAGCTGATCGACATGTTTCAAGAGTTTTTCTTCTGAAATGGTGGTAGCGAAATGCATAAGCGTAAAGTCGAAACCAACCATTTTGCATGCTTTCAGCTTTCCGTTTACATAAGTGTGCGATGCGCCGTCATCACCTACGATAATGATGGCGAGGTGAGGCACCCGTTGCCCGCTGGATTTGATCTGGTCTACCTTGACCTTTATCTCCGATTTAATGTCTCCGGATATTTTCCTGCCATCGATTAATTCGGCCATTTTCTTTTAATCTAATTTTAGTACTGCCATAAATGCTTCCTGCGGGATCTCGACATTACCCACCTGACGCATACGTTTTTTTCCTTTTTTCTGCTTTTCGAGCAGCTTTCTCTTCCGTGAAATATCACCACCATAACATTTGGCGATTACATTTTTACGAAGTGCCTTTACCGACTCTCTGGCGATAACTTTGGTGCCAATAGATGCCTGTATGGCTATTTCAAACATCTGACGCGGTATCAGCTCTTTCAGTTTTTCGCATAGCCTTTTGCCCCATTCATAGGCCTTATCACGATGTACGATTGCACTCAGTGCATCTACACGGTCACCGTTAAGCAGGATATCCAGTTTCACCATGGTGGAGCGCTGATATCCGATCAGCTCATAGTCAAGTGACGCATAGCCGCGTGAAATTGTCTTCAATTTATCGAAAAAGTCAAACACAATTTCTGACAGTGGAAGCTCGAAGCTCAACTCAACCCTGTCAGAGGTTAAATAAACCTGGTTTTTCAGAATACCCCGCTTGTCCATACACAATGATATGATGGAGCCGATAAACTCAGACTTCGAAATTATCTGTGCACGAATGAAGGGCTCCTCGACATGGGATATCATGTTTGGCTCCGGCATTTCAGATGGTGCACTGACCGGGATGATCTCTCCGTCACTTTTCACAGCATGAAATTTCACCGAAGGAACGGTCGTAATTACCGTCATATCAAACTCTCTTTCCAGTCTTTCCTGCACGATTTCCATATGCAGCATACCGAGAAACCCGCACCTGAAGCCAAAGCCGAGTGCCGCCGAGGTTTCCGGCTCCCACACCAATGAGGCATCATTAAGCTGAAGTTTCTCCATGCTTGATCTAAGCTCCTCAAAATCGCTTGTTTCAACAGGATAAATGCCGGCAAAAACCATTGGTTTTACGTCCTCAAAACCTTTGATTGCAGCAGGCGCAGGTCTTTCCACACTGGTGATTGTATCCCCTACCTTTACTTCCTTGGCTATTTTAATTCCTGAAATAAGGTATCCTACATTACCAGCTTTCAACTCCTCCCGAGGCTCCTGTAACAGCTTCAGTACACCAATCTCATCAGCGTCGTAGGTCTTGCCGGTATTTATAAATTTCACTTTTTCTCCTTTTCGGATGGTCCCATTAAACACCCGGAAATAAACCTCGATACCACGATATGAGTTAAAAACGCTATCGAAGATCATGGCCTGAAGGGGCTGAGCTTCATCACCTTTGGGAGCCGGGATACGCTTTACAATGGCTTTTAGGATATCCTGAACACCAATACCTTCCTTGGCACTGGCATGTATAATGTCTTCCTTATTACATCCGATAAGGTCTATGATCTGATCTGAGATTTCTTCCGGCATTGCACCGGGAAGGTCAATTTTGTTGAGGACCGGGATGATTTCAAGATTATGCTCAAGTGCGAGGTAAAGGTTGGAAATGGTTTGTGCCTGCACTCCCTGCGATGCATCAACTACAAGTAAGGCTCCTTCACAGGCAGCAATTGAACGTGACACTTCATAACTAAAATCGACGTGACCCGGGGTATCTATGAGGTTGAAGGTATAAACTTCCCCATCGAGCTGGTAGTTCATCTGAATGGCATGGCTTTTTATCGTGATTCCACGTTCCCGCTCCAGATCCATGTTGTCGAGCAACTGGTTCTTCATTTCCCTTTCAGTGACTGACTGTGTCGCTTCAAGCAACCGATCGGCAAGTGTGCTCTTACCATGATCGATATGTGCAATAATGCAGAAGTTTCGGATTTTGTCTTTCATATTGAGCCGCAAAGATATCAATAAAGATTAGACGAAAATGCATGTCATGGATAAGAATTATTAACCAGACTGCTGTTGTTTTCGCTGTTAATCTTTAAAGGAAGACTTCAACAAGAAAGTTTGGTGATGGTAATATTTATTTTATCCTATTCATTTTTATAGACCACACCACCTTTCATGACAAAGCCCACGTGCTGCATTAATAGAGGATCTTTGAGCGGATCTCCTTCCACTGCTATGATGTCGGCTGTTTTTCCTGGCACCACCGAACCAAAATCAATGTCTACACCAAGTATGGTGGCGGGTACAATAGTAGCAGATTGTATGGCCTCCATCATCGGCATGCCGGCTTCCGTCATAAACTGAAATTCCCTTCCATTATCTCCATGCGGAAATACGCCGGCATCGGTACCAAAACATATGTTCACACCTCGTGCGTAGGCTTTTGCGAAGGTGGACTGGATCTGTGGACCCACCGCCAATGCCTTTGGCTCCACAATAGGCGGATATTTGCCTTCACTGGCATATTCTGCTACTGCCTTTCCGGCCGTAATGGTCGGAACCATATATGTACCCTTTTCTATCATCAGATCCATTATCTCTTCGGTCATATAGGTTCCATGCTCAATAGTTTTGATACCTGCAATAACCGCCCTTTTCATTCCGTCTGCACCGTGTGCATGTGCAGCTGTTACCATACCGTAATCATGGGCCGTTTCTACTATTGCCTCCAGCTCATCCATCCGAAACTGAGGTCCTGAGCCGTCAGCTGCAAGGCTCAATACACCGCCTGTAGCCGTTATCTTAATGACATCCGCCCCGTTTTTATAGCGCTGCCGCACAGCTTTACGTGCCTCATCCGGCCCGTTGATCACTCCTTCGTCAGGTCCCGGATCGCCCATAATGGATTTTTTATATCCATTAGTAGGATCGGCGTGTCCACCTGTTGTTGCGATGGCTTTACCAGCAGAATATATTGTTGGCCCGATCACCTTACCTTCCCTTATTGCGTCCCGTAAAGATGTATTTACACCAGTGCCACCCAGGTCGCGCACACTGGTAAATCCTGCCAGAAGTGTTTTGCGTGCATATACCACACTATTGAATGCCACGTCAGCCGGATCCAATGTAAACCTTTCGATGTAGGGTGAGGTTTCGGATTCAATATGGACATGCATATCAAAAAGACCGGGCATTACCGTATAATTTTTCAGATCGATTAACTGAGCATCTCTCCCTGGTTTGGCATAACCATCTGAAATAGAAACTATTTTTTGCCCATCAATGATGATGGTTACTTCATTGCGGGTTTCACCATTTATTACGTCTACCAAAGTGCCGGCGTGAATTACCACAGATTGCGCATGGAGATGAAGGGTGAACAAGGGGATTAGAAACAGGAGAATTAAGCGATGCATGAGTTGAAAAAATGATTAATGAACGCAATATACTGTAGAATGTAAAAATACCTCTAAGAAAATTATAAAAGGTAAGCAGTTTATTACTGCCTACCTCTCTTCGACTTATTCTATCATATCCGGAATCTGTGATGGATAGTTGACCATGCCACCCTCAAGCAGGAATACATTTTTGAATCCGTTTTGTTGCAGTATCTGAGATGCCTGTACAGCGCGACGGCCTGATCTGCAGTATACATAATAATTTTTGTCAGGATCAAGGTTCTTTATTTCAGTGGTAAAAGAATTGCCCATAACATCGATGTTAACAGCATTTCTGATATGTCCCGAGTTGTATTCCCCTGGTGTACGTACATCCAGAAAAACATTTTTTTCGGAGGTGGACAATTCACCCACCTTACTGGCCGGAACTTTAGTGCTGCCGGACTGACAGCTTGCTGCTACCAATACAGCCAGTAAATAAAACATGGTAATTATAAGATTCTTGTAGATCATATCGTATCTTTATTGTTAATGCTTTAGAATTTAGAACGAAAATAAAAGATTATGGCACTAAGAACGGTTGTATTTCTGTCACTTTTTGTAACATCTGTTTCATTCGCACAGGAAAATAATGGAATTGTATTCACCGAAAAGCCATTTGAAGAAATACTGGCACAGGCGAAGGCTGAAGATAAAATTATTTTCATGGATGCTTACACCACCTGGTGTGGCCCCTGTAAATGGCTGGCTGCTAATGTATTTACCGACCCTGAGGTAGGTGCATATTTCAATGATAATTTTATAAATACCAAGTTCGATATGGAAAAAGGCGAAGGCATTGAGCTTGCCAGACGGTATAATGTCCGCGCCTACCCTACCCTGCTTTTCATTAACGGTGATGGTGAGCTTGTGCACCGGATTTGTGGCGCCTCACCTGCTCCCGATTTTCTTGAAAGATCTAAAGTTGTGGAAAATGAGACAAAGAACATTGGCTATTATTTAAAAGAATATGACAATGGAAACCGGAGTCTGGACTTTCTGGCCAATTATTATTTATCACTCCAGGATGCGTGTATGGAAGCTGAAGGCATCGATGATTACTGGGATATGCTCAGTGACGAACAGTATTTATCTGAGTCGAACTGGAGCCTGATGGAGGGTTTTGTGCGTGATGTCGAATCTGATCAGTTCCAATATGTACTTGATCACTATGATGCCTTTGCTAATGCCCATGGCGCTGAAAACGTAGACAGATTCATATACCGGAGATACGAGCAAATGATGTTACAGACTGCTTACTATGGCAGCGACGAGGAGTTTACTTCAGCCGCTGAAAGGCTCAGGTCTTCGGGATATAAAAATGCCGAATCGCTTATACTCAAAGCCAGTGTATCAAGGACCATGAGCGAGGGTGATTTCAAAAGCATGACGTCGTTCATGGATCAATTTGTGTCGGATGCAAGCCTTATAACAGACGCTGATTTTATCAATTCAATATCCTGGACACTGTATGAAAATGTAGATGACATTGAAACGCTAAAGAAAGCCTTGCCATGGATGGAAACGGTGGTTTCAGAAATCACGAATTATTCATTCTATGATACGTATGCCGCGCTGCTTTTTAAAGTTGGCGATAAGGAAAACGGCGAAAAATGGGCTAAAAAGGCCATTGAGGTAGCTAAGCTAAATGGAGATGACCCTTCGGGCACAGAAGAGCTTCTCGAAAATTATACCGACAGCAGCCTTTAAAACTTATTCCCAAACTTACGTGAAAAGGTAATGGTTGGGATCACCAGGAAGTTGTCAAAATCATTTGCTGATGTCCACCAACTGCCACTTGTATATTGGCGGGGCACCGCTTCCCGCTGTATCAAAATATGGGAAAGACCGATCTGAAGAGTCGTAATTCCCTCGTTCTTGCGGTTTACAAAGCGGAAACCCGAAATACCATACCAGATATTTTGACGCTGTTCAAATGAGGCTATCCTCACAGGTGGGGAGAAGCTCTCTGCTGTCTGCTCGGTAAGGAAAGACGTAAAATAATTCTCTGTGAGGAAGTAGATATATCCGGATATGCGGGCGATACCGGAATAGTTCAATACTATTGAACCAAAGTCAGCACCTGAAATCAGATCATTCTGATTTATATACAGGTGACCAATGCCAAAAGTTGAAAACGTGTGTTCTTTTGGTGTGGTATATGCCGCGTATGCCAGGTTTCCAAAGAAATCAGAGCCCCAGGTGCCGAATATCGGAAGGTCGCCGATAGCAACTGTACCTTTATTATTTTTTAAAGGAATGGAGTATTTGGGTGTGAAATACACAGGTAAACCGATGATGGTAGTACCCATACCCAACGAAAAATTGTCCGTGATGCCATACTGAAGATCATGTAAACCAAAATAAAGGGTATTGTAATATAACTCGCCTTTCTCCAGATTATAAGCTGAAGGAGCAAAGAAATAGCGCGTTTTATGCTTATTCAGAGTATCAGCAGCGATATATAAATCCTCTTTCTGCTCTTGTCGCTCTCCATCCTGCCTGAAATATTCATCCGGACTTACAAACTCCTGACTTACTGGTTCATTTTCCAGTAATTCTTCAAGATTATAGCGAAGAAGAAATAATTTTTCGTTATCCGGGATATTGGAAAAACGCTGACCGAGGTCTTTTTTACCATAGGTGTTGTCACTACAATCCCGGACTTCCAGGAAATAACTGTTGTTCAATTTTACCAGCGAAGCATAATAATAGTCACAACGGTTTTTGATATCGAGCATCGTGGTGTAGTTGATTCCTCGTGTGCTCAGGTACTCTGAAAGGCTGTTTTCAATATCCTCACTGATAAGGCCGGTGCGGTCATCTAAGATCAATTTGGTCTGTGCAAATGCCTGAATCCCAATACAAAATGAAAGCAGAAAAATAAGTCTCATGATTATCGTTTTATTGTTGGAAAAGGTATATAAGTATCATCACCCGGAACTTTCGGAAACGCTTTTCGCTCCCAGTTTTCCCTTGCCTCAGCGAGCTTTTCCTTTTTATATGAAACGAAATTCCATGACAGGAAGCGTTCTTCAGGGAAAGGCTCTCCACCAAACAATAAGACACGTGTTTCGGGCAATAGGTCAATATCACATATGCTATCCGTCTTGGAAATCATCATTTTACCTGCCTGCACCTCCTCTTCTCCTGTTTTTACAGCACCATGGGTTACGACGATGGCTAGTTCGCCCGATAGTTGCTCTCTAAGGTCAATATGAGCTGCCATATCTGAAGCGATATCAACAAAAAAAAGTGGTGAATGGGTTTTCAGCGGCGATTTTCGCCCAAAGCCCTCCCCAGCTACCAGTGTATAGCGTAATCCCTGATTTGTCCATGACGGCAGGTCTTCTTTTTTCACAAAGTCAAATTCAGGCTCCATATCTTCCTTTTCTCTGGGTAACCCTACCCAGATCTGATACCCATGCATGGTCGATATACCCTTGCGAAGGTGAGCTGGTGTACGTTCGGTATGTGTTACCGCCTTGCCAGCCGTCATAAAGCCTACATCACCCGGTGTAATCAGCTGGTTCGTGCCCATACTGTCTCTATGCTCTATTTCCCCTTCCAGCAGATATGTTAAGGTTGAAAGCCCGATATGAGGATGTTGGTCGACATCCAGATAATCAGGATCACCCAAAGTGGCTGGCCCCATATGATCAATAAAAGTGAATGGCCCTACCTGCCGTTTTTTGCGAAATGGCAGAAGCCGACCTACCAGAAAATTACCTATATCGGCCTGCCTTTCTTCGATGATCATGGGGTTGTTCATAGCAGCGAAAGTTTTGATTGCAGGTGGTTAAATTCGCTCCTTTCGACCAAAATTCCTAGTATTTGCTGTCCCCTGTTATATATTTGTTTAAAAATTTTTATTGCCTTATGAGATATATAGCTATACTGCTTATTGTATTATTTTCCTGCACCAATAGGGAAGATTCGAACTCAGAAAAACGCTATTCTGCTGTAGAGAGCTATGATTTTATAACGTATGCTCCATTTACGCTGAAGGCAGACCTCAGCCAGCTCTCCGATAATCAGAAGGAAATGGTAAAAGTATTGATAGAAGCTGCCACCATCATGGATCAGCTCTTCTGGTATGAAGCCTATGGCGATGGCTCTTCACTACTTGAAGGCATAGAAGAGGAAGAATTAAGGCGTTATGCAAGTATCAATTACGGTCCGTGGGATCGGTTGAATAATAATGCCCCCTTCCTGACAGAAGTGGAGCAAAAGCCGGACGGAGCCAACTTTTATCCCGCTGATATGACGCGGGAAGAATTTGAAAACTGGGATAATCCGGATAAACAATCCCTTTACACCTTTATCAGAAGAGATGAGAACGGTAATCTGGTTACCCGATGGTACCATGAAATGTTTGCTGAGGAGGTAAAAAAGGCGTCCGATCTGCTGAAAGAGGCAGCCTCACTTGCAGAGGATGTGGACTTTCGCACCTACCTTGAGTCGCGTGCAGAAGCGCTGCTAACAGATGATTATCTTGAAAGTGACATGCTGTGGATGGACACCAAGACCAATCCGATAGAGCTGGTTTACGGTCCGATAGAAACGTATGAGGATCAGCTTTTCGGATATAAGGCTGCCCACGAAGCCTATGTGTTGATCAAGGATTTGGAGTGGAGCGGCAGGCTTCAGAAATATGCCGCTTTTCTTCCGGAATTACAGCAAAATCTACCTGCACCCGATGCATATAAGCAGGAATCTCCCGGAAGCGACGCAGACCTGAATGCTTATGATGTAGTATATTATGCCGGAGACTGCAATGCCGGCAGCAAGACCATCGCCATCAACCTGCCCAATGATGAGCGTGTGCAGCTTGAAAAAGGTACCCGAAGACTTCAGCTCAAGAATGCTATGCAGGCTAAATTTGACAAAATTATGGTGCCCATTACCCGGACATTAATAGATCCCTCACAACAGGAATATGTCAACTTTGATGCCTTTTTCGCCAATACCATGTTTCATGAGGTGGCGCATGGCCTGGGTATAAAAAATACGATTAACGGAAGCGGAACCGTAAGGGAAGCTCTGAAAGAACATGCCAGTGCTCTTGAAGAAGGTAAAGCGGATATACTGGGCCTTTATATGGTAAGCCAGTTGCTGAAAAAAGGGGAAGTTGAAGGATCTAAAGAAAGCTATTATACCACCTTCGTTGCCGGCATCTTCCGTTCCGTTCGATTTGGTGCAAGCTCTGCCCATGGCCGCGCCAACATGATCCGCTTTAATTACCTCATGGAAAATGGTGCCGTGGAAAAAACGGATGACGGCTATTATAAGGTAAATATGGATGAAATGGATAATGCAATTGCCTCCCTGTCTGAGCTGATCCTTACCCTTCAGGGCGATGGTAATTATGATGGCGTCGCTGCGCTCGTCGCTGAAAAGGGAGTAATAGGTGAAGAGCTTCAACGCGACCTTGATCGCCTGAATGAAGCGGGAATCCCTGTCGATATTGTGTTTGAACAAGGCATAGAAGTATTGGGGCTCAATGATTGATCTGAGAAGCGATACCGTTACCCGGCCGACTAAGGAAATGAAGGAGGCAATGATGGCAGCACCTGTTGGTGATGATGTATTTGGGGAAGACCCTACGGTGAATGCACTGGAAGAAAAAGCGGCTGCTATGTTCAATATGGAAAAGGCGCTTTTCTGCCCAAGTGGCACCATGACAAACCAGATTGCTATCCGTGTGCATACTCAACCCCAATCCGAAGTAATCTGTGACGCCAAATCTCACATTTATAATTATGAAGGTGGCGGTATTGCATACAACTCTTTTTCGTCTGTCCGGTTGCTACATGGTGACAGGGGACGAATAAATGCTTCGGCTGTCAAAGCGAATATCAACAACCCTGACGATGTACATGCCGCAGTTACACGTCTGGTTGCCGTAGAAAACACAGTGAATAAAGGTGGTGGCAGCATCTATCAATGGGATGATCTGGTGGCTGTTGCCCATGTATGCCGCGATCACCAGCTCGGATATCACCTCGATGGAGCCAGATTGTTTAACGCACTTGTGGAATCGGACTACACGGCGCACGATCATGGCCATATTTTTGATTCAATATCGATATGTCTCTCCAAGGGGCTGGGATGTCCGGTCGGCTCCATATTGACCGGTAGCAGTGAATTTATCCGCAAGGCGAGACGTATCCGAAAAGTACTCGGTGGGGGAATGCGACAGGCTGGCATGCTGGCTGCTGCTGGCATTTATGCACTCGATCATCATATTGAAAGGCTGAAGGAAGATCATAAACGAGCCAGAGCACTGGAAGCAATTTTGAAATCGTCAAGCTTTGTTGAGAATATACTGCCGGTAGACACCAACATTGTCATATATACACTGGCTGAAGATATTGCTCCGGCTGATCACCTGAAACTGTTGGAAAAGCATGGTATTCTGGCTGTCCCTTTTGGGCCACGAGAAATACGACTGGTAACTCATCTCGATTTTACGGATGATGACCTGTCAGAAGTGGCCCGAATATTTAAGGTGTTAGCCCACTGATTTCTGCATAAGGAAATTGGTCAGTTTTACCCTATCTATTTCCACCACATTTTCACGAATTAGCTGAAATCCCATTTTCTCAAAAAAGGGTCTGGCTGTGATCGTTGCTTCTGTTTTCAGATTATCAACTCCAAAAGAGGTCACCCTGTCCTCCAGCGCCTGATATATCGCCCGGGCAATACCCTTACGCTGATGATCTTTGTGGACATACAAGAGATTCAGGTACCCGCTGCGATAAATTGACCCGAAACCAACGAGCTCATCAGCTTCATACGCCAGCAGAAAATATTCCATATTCAACCTATCCTGCCACCAGCTTTTTTCACCGGAGCGCGAAGTCCACACCTCCAGCTGCTCGGTAGAGTAGTCACTCTTGTTGATTTCCATGATGGATTCCTGAAACAGGTTTCCAATATCGTCGATATCTTCCTGCCTGGCCTGGCGTAGCAGCAGTTCTGCTTTTTCAATCTTCATAACCAAATACTTTTTTTAACAAGTCAGTAGTACGTGCCAGCGGATCCTCACGGATTTTTTTTTCTTCATCCTCGACCAGTAAAAACAGGCCGTCAATAGCTCGTGTAGTTGCGTACTGCTCCAGGTTGGGGTCAATATCCTCCACACCAGGTATGCGGTTATACGCATTTACCAGCTGTGAATAGTATCGTGTGGCCTCGGTTTTATCGAGTGCCCTTGTTATCACAGGCTTATACGCGTTGCTAAGATCGTCATAAGTGGTTCGACGGAGATATTCAGTAGCCTCATTGCTATTACCATTGAGTATGGTCCAGGCGTCATTTATCGTCATAGAGGTGATGGCATCTGTAAATATCGGCCTTGCTTCTTTGGCCGCTTCCTCTGCCCCACGGTTTAATGTCAGCATAAACTGATCCACCTGATTACCCAGGCCAATTTGTCTAAGGCGGGCTTCAATTTCCTTTATCTCGGGAGGCAGCGGTATGAAAAGCCGTTCATTTTTATAGTAGCCATCCGGTGCTCCGGCGACTGCGACACTTTCTTCTACCCCCTTTGTGAGTGCCTGCTTCAGCCCCCTGATCACTTCCTCTGTCGTTGGCTTGAGAGGCCGTGAGGTAGTGGACACTTCCAGCTGCTTTCGTGCATCATCCAGCGCCCTGTTTATTTGCGCTGAACTACATGATGCCATGAAAAAAATTGCAAAGGATACAAAAAGTAAGGTATTTCGCTTTATCATATTATGATCTTTCAGGTAAACTAATAATTGATGTCATCAACTCCTAAAATTTACGCAGAGATAATTACAATTGGTGATGAAATCCTATACGGGCAGATCACCGATACCAACACCCAGTGGATCAGCAGTGAGCTGGACAGGATGGGCATACGTACCAGGAGGAAAACCACTGTAGGTGACAGTGAGGATGAAATTCTGGCAGCTTTTGATGAAGCGGGAAAAAGAGCCGATATCGTTTTTATCACCGGAGGACTTGGCCCCACCCGGGATGACCTGACCAAGCCTTGCCTTGCCCGGTTTTTCAATACCGATCTCTACCTGAATGAAGATGCATTGCAGGAGGTGACTGATTTTTTCAGATCAAAGGGCAAAGAATTGACCGAACTCAATAAAGGCCAGGCGATGATGCCCCGCGGTTCGGTGAAAATTAAAAACAAAAAAGGTACTGCTCCGGGTATCTGGTTGGAGAATGAGTCCACTATCTATATTGCCATGCCGGGTGTGCCGCACGAGATGAAGCATATGATGAAGCTGCATATACTGCCTCAGATTGCAGAACGGTTTCACCGCCCGGTAATATTCCATAAGATGATAAAAACCATTGGTATCGGCGAATCATGGCTGAGTGAAAAAATCAAAAACTGGGAGGACGCTTTACCTGCTCATATCCGGCTGGCCTACCTCCCTAATTTTGGTCAGGTACGCCTGCGACTGACAGCCTCCGGAAAAGACCTTGACTTACTTAAGGCTGATGTGAGCCGGCAGATTGACGAGCTTCAGCTCTTGGCTGGAGAATATATATTTGGATATGACGATGACGAAATACAGGAGGTGGTCGGAAAATTATTGCGTAAACATAAGCTTACCCTTAGTGCTGCAGAATCGTGTAGTGGAGGATATTTTTCTCATATGATTACCTCGGTGCCCGGCAGCTCCGATTATTTTTTGGGTGGTATTGTATCCTATGCCAATGATGTGAAGATCAACGAACTGGGTGTTGATCAGTCTATCCTTGCACAACACGGTGCAGTAAGCAGAGAATGCATCGAAGCCATGGCTTCAGGAGTGAAAGAGAAGCTGAACACATCACTTGGCGTTGCCTCGTCCGGTATAGCCGGGCCGGGAGGAGGTACCGAACAAAAGCCTGTAGGCACGGTTTGGATTGCAGTGGCCTTTGATAATCAGGTAATAAGTAGGAAATTACAACTGGGAAACGACCGGTTGCTGAATATCAGACTCACAGCAATCTATATGCTGGACCTGATCAGAAAACAGATTACGAAATATTATTCGTAATTGAAGTATATTTTTTATATTTGTAGGTATATAATTTTATTAAAATGGGGAAAGCGGAATTAGTATTGCCAAAACTTGGTGAAAGTGTGATGGAAGCCACCGTACTAACGTGGCTTAAAAAGGAAGGAGATACCATCGAAGAGGAAGAGTCAATCGTAGAAGTAGCTACTGATAAGGTGGATACAGAGGTGCCCTCTTCTTATACAGGCACCATTGAAAAAATATTGGTTGCAGAAGGTGAAGTAGCAAAGGTAGGAAGCCCCATTGCAATCATTGCAACGGAGCAGGATACTGAAGAGGATACACCGGCGAACTCCAATACCCCTGAAGAGGCGAAAGAAGAAGCTGCTCCTTCCCTCAACGGTCACAGCTCTAATGGTCATCAGGAAGCAAAGGATGAATTAGTAGCCGAAACGAGTGAAGCTGCCCCCTCAGGCACCGGCGAAAGCAGACGTTTTTATTCACCCTTAGTGAAAAATATTGCCCGGGAAGAAAATGTAAGCGACGAAGAGCTCTCCTCCATTACCGGAACAGGTGCTCAGGGCAGGGTGACAAAAGATGACATCCTTTCTTACCTTGAAAAAAGAATTTCTACTACCCCATCAAAACCAGCTCCAACCCCATCACAGAAAAAAACGGCAGAGCCCTCTCCTGATATCCGCCTTGACATTAAGCCAGGTGCTGAAGATGAGGTAATCGAAATGGACCGTATGCGCAGGATGATCGCTGAGCGTATGGTCGACAGCAAACGCATCTCCCCACATGTTACTTCTTTCGTCGAAGCTGACGTCACCAACATCGTGTACTGGAGAAACCGAAATAAAAACGTATTTAAAGAACGGGAAGGCTCCAGTCTCACCTTTACCCCATTGTTTATAGAAGCGGTAGTGAAGGCTATAAAGGACTACCCGATGATAAACATCCAGGTTGACGTCGACAGGATAATTAAAAAATCCGCTATCAATATTGGTATGGCGGTAGCGTTGCCGAGCGGAAATCTGATCGTGCCGGTAATACATCAGGCAGATAAACTCAACCTGTTGGGCCTCACCCACAAGGTAAATGACCTCGCAAAGCGGGCACGAAACAACCAGCTTAAGCCGGATGAGCTTTCGGGAGGCACTTATACTGTATCCAATGTGGGCTCATTTGGAAACGTAATGGGGACACCCATTATTATGCAGCCGCAGGTAGCGATCATGGCACTTGGAGCTGTTGTTAAAAAGCCGGCGGTAATCGAAACGCCAACAGGTGACACCATCGGCATCAGACATAAGATGTTCCTCAGCCACTCATATGATCATCGTGTTGTTGATGGCTCTTTGGGCGGAATGTTTGTACGCCGTGTAGCGGATTATCTTGAGAAATTTGACCTCAACAGGGAGTTGTATTAACTCCCTTCAGTTTTTCCACCGGTTGCTGTGCTGTCGCTTTCACCTTCCTTTTTAGGAATAGGGATTTCGTATTTACCTCCGATTTTCACCTTATTTTTTTCCGGATCTACCTGAAGTATGCTGTTGTCGTCCAGATTCAGTCTGTAGCGCACACGTTTCCATAAGCCGTCTGCGATTTCATAAAACAAGTTGGCGGATACCTGCTTTTTTTCCTGTGCTGATGCAGATATCGGCAGCATAAAAAAAATTGAAATTACAAGTGCTCGTAGTATCTTCACAATCCAAATGTAAGCAAAGTTTGGATGATTTGCCGGAATTGTAAAACCGAATTTAATGAAGAGTATAAATTCTGCCCTATGTGCGGTCAGCAACGCAGGTCAGAGGATTATTTCACATTCAGGCATTTTTTTACCTCTTTTTTAGGTGATTATTTTGCCTTTGACGGAAAAATCTTCCGCAGCCTGAGGCCACTCGTATTTAAACCCGGCTTCCTTACAAATGAATATATTATCGGTCGCAGGGAGCGATATATACCACCTGTCCGGCTTTATATTTTTATATCCATTTGCTTTTTCCTCATTTTTGATTTTTCCAGTGATGCGCTTGCCGAGGCGGAAACAGCAGTGGATCAGCTGGAGATGGTACTCAACCGACTGGATACCCCGTCCTACTGGAGTAAGCTCTTCTTTTTGCTCATGCCCATCTTTGCCCTTATCATGTATCTGTTGTACAGGAAACAGCATCGATATTATGCTGAGCTTTTCATTTTTTCACTGCATTTCCATGCTTTTGTATTCCTGGCTTTTCTTTTTTACTTCATTATCAGCGGCTTTATTTTGCCCAGTTCACAATGGAATGCAATACTGCTTGCCGCCTTTCTTGCCATTACCGGAATCTACCTTTGGGCTGCTATGAAAAGATTTCAGCAGCAGGGCTGGTTGGTCACCACAGCCAAATTTTTACTGGTCATGATGTTATATACCATCACAGCGGCCATCACCACTGTATTGGTGGCATTTATCATATATGAAATAAGCTAATGTCATAGCTAAGGGTACCTGGTTTTACGTACTTAAAGGTAGTAGTACCTAATACTTTTTAGTCATGAAAATCAGGAACAAAAAATTCGTCGTAACCGGGGGCGGAAGCGGTATGGGTCGCGAATTAGCCCTTCAGTTGGTAGATAAAGGAGCTACCGTTGCCATCGTCGATATCCATGCAAATGATATGGATCTTACACGTGAGCTGTCCAATGACAGAGACCGCATTTTTACCTATCTTGTGGATATCTCCGATAAAGATCAGGTATTTACATTTGCCCATGATGTGATAAATGATCTGGGCCATATTGATGGTATCATCAATAACGCAGGAATTATCCAACCTTTCCTGCATGTAAATAATCTGGAACTTGAGACCATTGAAAAGGTGATGAATGTCAATTTTTATGGTACACTTTACATGATCAAAGCATTTCTGCCTCACCTGAAAACACGTCCGGAAGCCTATATAGCCAATGTATCCAGTATGGGAGGTTTTATTCCTTTCCCGGGACAGACTATGTATAGCGCAAGCAAAGGCGCTGTAAAGTTGATGACAGAAGGCTTATATGGTGAGCTAAAAAACACCAATATCCATGTTACCGGCATCTATCCGGGTGCGGTAGATACAGATATTACCAAAAATTCAGGTGTTGACATGGGAGACATTGGTGATGATGCTGCTGCATCTCGTGCACTTCCAGCAGATAAGGCTGCGGAGATGATGATCCGGGCTATCGAAAAAAATAAGTTCAGGGTACTGGTCGGCAGTGATGCCCGGTTCCTTGATTTCATCTATCGCCTGAACCCGGGCAGGGCCGTTCGGTTTATTGTGAAGCAAATGGGTAAACTCGTCAAAGACAACCCGGAGCCACCAAAAAAAACGGCCAACACGACAAAGGAGGAAACAGAACTCGCTGAATTTCAGGCTTATTAAGTAAGAGGGGCCCTGTACTTTACAGGGCTTCCTTTTTATTCGTATCCTTCAGGTATTTTTCTTTTCCCTGTTCCCTGCTCAAAGGCATATCCTACTTTTAGCAGCAAATCTTCCTGTAATGATGGAGCAATAAATGTTATGCCCATAGGTTGTCCATCTTTAGTATACCCCATAGGCACGGTCAGGCAGGGGTAATGAGCTACAGCGGCATAGCCTGCACTCCAGTTATTCATAGATAGGAATACATCGATGCCATAAGATGTAGCTGGCTCCTCAAAGTAAGACCTGCCTTCTTCCATGACAGCTGTTCTTAATGAGTCGAGCTGGTCATCCGTAATCATTTCTTCTACTATGGCTTCAAATCGACCCTGATTATAGGGTATTCTTAAACTTGTATCTTCTTTGTTGAATGCTACAACTTCTGATACTGTCCTGAAATTCATTTGATCAGCAGCATAATTCTCCATATATACCGGCAGATCTCTTTTCATATCCCCTTCCAGCAGGGTAAGGAAGCCATTAAGCTGAAGCTGTGGCATTTCCACCTCCACGACATTAGCGCCCATTTCACGTAACCACTCTACATTCATTCTGAAAAGTGAGTCCTGTAAAAAGTTGGTAATTGCTCCAAAAGTCAGGCTGGAGAGGTCAAAACCGGAGTAATCAAGGTAATTCACCCCTTCAGGGGCCTCTTTTGCCCAAGGGTCCTCCGGATCCTCGCCTACCATGGCCGAAAATAAGATCGCATTATCGGTTACATTGCGTGTAATAGGCCCGGGAGTATCCAATGTGCTCGATATAGGTACAATACCCATACGGCTTAGTAAGCCTACTGTAGGCTTAAGTCCGACTGTCGAATTGGCACTTGCGGGTGAAAGAATGGAACCGGAAGTTTCCGTGCCAATGGCTGCTGCTGCGTAATTGGCGGCCATAGAAGCGCCACTACCCGAGCTTGACCCACCGGTATCAAATTTTCGTGGCCCATACGGGTTGAGCGTCTGCCCTCCCACAGCACTCCAACCGTTTGGACACCCATTGCAGATAAAGTTGGCCCACTCACTAAGACTGAGTTTACCAAGTATAATTCCGCCCTTCTCCCTTATCCTTGAAATAATAAAGGCATCTTCACCCGTTTCATTGTTTTGCAGTATAGCAGCACCGGCAGTGGTGGGCATGTACTGTGTATTGATGTTATCCTTTACCAGTATAGGCATACCGTAGATGGGGTGGTGTCCTTGTTTACGTGCTTTATCCAGGCGCCTGGCCTGATCCCTCGCCTCCGGATTGATGGTAATTACGGTATGTAAGGTTTTATTGCTGTCGTTTTCGTACAGTGCAATGCGGTATAGATACCATTGCACCAGCTTTTCATACGTAAGGTTACCGGCTTCCACCGCCGACTGAATAGCCGGTATGTCCTTTTCAAGGATGTAAGGTGTCAGTGAGGTGTAATCTTCAGCTGAAAAATCCTGTATTTGCGGCTGAATTATCGCCCAGATGTCATTTTTGTCATTGAGCTTTGACTGTATCTGACGATAGCGCATATTCCTGGAGGGATGGTCTTCATTAGCCACGATCTCTTCTGACTGGTCATAGGGTATCCATGCCGGTATAATGGTTTCCGGCTTTTTGCTGCAGGAAATCAGCATGATACCAAAAAACAGCGGAATTACTAAATTTCTGATCATTTTCACTTAGGTTTAAAGGCTAAATATACAAAAGACAGTAAAAAAGCCCCTTTTATGCTGGAGATAAAGAAAAATATCCATCAGACATGCCTGTCAATTATTACAAATCGATTGGAAAGCATCGAGATAGAATTGCAACAGATGCAATCAGCAGCCAATGAAGAATCAAAAAGCAGTAAGGGCGATAAGTATGAAACGTCCCGGGCGATGGTCATGCTGGAAAAGGAAAAATTACTGACTGCTCATCAGACAGCAGCACAGCAACTGCAGCTACTAAAGACCATAGATTTGGCTATACGTACCGTTGCTGATACAGGTGCTCTGGTCAGGGGGTCAGGCAAATATTATTACCTGTCGGTAGCCCTGGGTCAGGTTGAATCAGAAGATATCTCAGCCTGGGTAATTTCGGCTGCCTCTCCGGTAGGGAAGGTCTTGACCGGTAAAAAGAAGGGCGATATAGCAGTTTTCCGAAATCAGCAAATCCACATTGAAGATGTGGCATAAAAAAAGCCACCCGAAGGTGGCTTACAAAGTACTTGTTTTATTCCTTTCTGGTGTCAGGCCGCCAAAACCTTAACGTTTACAGCGTTTTTGCCTTTTTTACCATCTTTAAGATCAAAACTAACTCTGTCATTCTGTTTTACCTGGTCGATCAGACCGGAAACGTGAACAAAAATGTCGGATTCGTCAGCATCATTAACTATGAAACCAAAACCCTTACTCTCGTTGAAAAACTTAATTTTACCAGTATTCATTTAAATAATAATTAAAACTGTAAGCAAGGTACGAATTAAAATTAAAACAGTATTGTTATTTAAATGCAAAATGTTTATATTTCTACATGAAGCAGTTGGACATATTACGGCACGCAAAGTCAAGCTGGAACAACCCTGCTCTGCTTGACGCTGAACGCCCGCTAAAAGAACGAGGCGTAAAGGAAATTTCTGTATTAGCTACCCATATAGCTGAAAATCTATCTCTGCCGGATTATATTTTAAGCAGTGATGCAGTACGTTGCCGGGAAACTACTGATTTATTTATTGAGCAAACGAACTACCCCAGAGATCAGGTCACTTTTCTGTCAGGTCTCTACCACGCCTCACCTCAGGACATCCTCGAAATTATAGATGCCTATGCCGATGAATACGACCATCTGATGATCGTAGGGCATAATCCGGGTCTCACTGATCTCTGCAACTACCTGCAGTCTCATTTTATTGAAAATATCCCCACAACAGGCTTTGTGCGCATGTCCTGTGATGAGAGCATGGATCAGCTTCATCGCGACAGCTGTAAAATCGAGCTTACCCTTACAGGCAAACAGCTGAAGTTAGAGAATAAACTGACTTAAATCCTTATTGACCACAATACCGCTCAATCTGTCTTTTACCATTTCGGGTGTTACTTCAACTGTACCTCCCGGAGGTATTTCGTCAGGAATTTCATACAGCAGATCGTTGAGTAGCTGGCTCATCACTGTATGCAATCTTCTTGCCCCGATATTTTCAACTTCGCAATTGATCTGAAACGCCATCTCGGCAATTTCATGCAAGGCCTCGTCCGTGAAGCTCAGTTCAACACCGTCAGCTTTAAACAATGCAGTATATTGCTTCGTAAGTGCATTTTTTGGTTCCCTGAGAATATGGAAAAAATCTTCACGCGTCAGGTTTTCCAGTTCTACACGTATAGGAAACCGGCCTTGTAACTCAGGTATAAGATCTGATGGTCGGGCTACATGAAAGGCTCCTGCCGCAATAAACAGAATATGGTCGGTATGCACGATGCCATACTTGGTATTTACAGCACTGCCTTCAACAATTGGCAGCAGATCACGCTGCACTCCTTCTCTGCTTACATCCGGTCCGCTGCCTCCTTTATCCCGTTTGGCGGCAATTTTATCAATCTCATCAATAAAAATAATGCCGGTATTCTGTGCTTTTTCTATTGCCTCTTCCTTTACCTCATCCATGTCAATAAGCTTGGAAGACTCCTCTTCCAGCAGGATTTTTCGTGCTTCAGCAATAGATAGTTTACGTTTTTTATTGCGTTTCGGCATCATATTTTCAATCATCTCCTGGATGTTGATCATGCTTGATTCGTCCATCATACCTCCTCCAATCATACCTATGCCCGGCTTTGTTGGGGCCTTTACGTTGATCTCAATTTTACGATCGTCCAACTCTCCGTTTCTCAGCTTTTCTCTGAACCGCTCGCGGGTACGCTGGTTGAGTTCAGCATCCGACATAGCGCCCGGTTCTTTTTCTTCCTGTTCATTCGGTGTCATAGGCAGCTGATTGCCCTTTACCGGCGGGATCAATGCATCCAATATGATGTCTTCTACAATAGCAGCAGCTTTTTCCTTAACTTCTTCGGTTTTCTGCTGCTTTACCATGTTTACCGATTGTTCTACCAGGTCTCGCACCATACTTTCCACATCACGTCCGACATATCCTACTTCAGTAAACTTAGACGCTTCGACTTTCGTGAAAGGCGCTTCTGCTATTTTTGCCAGTCGCCGGGCTATTTCTGTTTTACCTACTCCTGTAGCACCGATCATCAGGATGTTGTTTGGCACGATCTCACCTTTGATTTCATTGACCACATTCATGCGGCGCCAACGGTTGCGAAGGGCAATCGCCACGTTCTTTTTCGCATCACGCTGCCCGATTATGTATTTATCTAGCTCGGTGACAATCTGTCTTGGTGTTAAATTTGTATCAGACATAGTTTATATTAATATCTTTTGATTTTGTAAGAAAAGGTTAGCTGATGAGTAGCTCCTGATAAGTGATAATGAACCACTCCATAGGAGGCCTGAATGTATTTTGTGTCAAGAATACCTCCAAAGGAGAATCCGGAAAGCCCTGCTATGTCGCCTACTCTCAGCTCGTTACGTATTCTATGATTATAAGATGACTTAAAGAATAAATGTTTTCCCAGAGGCACTTCTATGCCTACCCTGAAATGATAAAGTCCTGCACTGAGTGCATCGAAGATTTCACCCACAAAATTTTCCGGTGGTATCACATTATCCTGATAACGGATATCCCACTGGTATAAATCCGTGAAGTTGAAGTAAAATCTGAACGGCATGTACTCGGGTTTTAATGAAGCGCCAATCGAAACATTAAACGGCAATTGTGGATATTGACTGTTATAATTACTGAACATGAATCCCATATTCCGTATCACCAGCCCTGCAGTAAATTGATTTTTTATTCCTTCAAAAAGGACACCTCCGGAAAGCAACATCGCCCGGTCAATATAGGGGCCGAGGTGCTCCTCTGCGTAACTAACATCCACACCAAGGCTGAATGGGACTATCTTCCTGCCCCACAACAGGTGAATCGAGTGGTTTCTCGGGTTAAACATGGCCGTAGCAATACCAGAAGCATCGTAGCCCTGCATATCTCCTGCTGAAAGTGATCTGATCATTACACCAACATGCTGACCTGCCAACATAAACCCACCGGAGGCTGAAAAAAACCGTATGCCATTATACATCAGATGGGCAGACACCTGTGGCACCCACAGGGAGCTGCTGTCACCGAGTACTGCCGGGTTGGCGCCAAGATAAAATGGGCGCCAGCGGTCATTGGAGGGAGCTACCGAGGTACCACCCTCAAGAGATTGAATAGTATTATCAGGCAATGATAAAACACCTATGCCCTGAGCATGACCATAGTGCCAGGACAGAAAAGCCAATATGACCAGCAGCCGGATCAATTTTCTTCAATATGAAACTTCAATGGAGCATTTACTTTTTTATGTTCCAGTGCGATGTCCAGTACCTGTCCGGCATTATCGACATAGTGTATGGTGAGCCCCTTCAGATATTTCTGATCAATTTCTGCCACATCCTTTTTATTATCACTGCACATGATCAAATCCTTAATACCAAACCGTTTTGCTGCCAGCAGTTTTTCCTTGATGCCTCCTACGGGCAGCACTTTCCCCCTAAGGGTGATCTCCCCTGTCATGGCCAGGCGCTTTTTGACCATACGCTGGGTAAATGCACTGGCGAGAGACGTAAGCATCGTTATACCTGCCGAAGGACCATCTTTTGGTACAGCACCCGCAGGCACATGGACATGCAGGTCATAGTTATTGAAAATGCTGTGGTGAATATTCAGTTCTTCTGCATGCGTCTTAAGGTAACTCAGTGCCGTCATAGCCGATTCCTTCATTACATCACCTAACTGACCACTGAGGGTCAACTTTCCTTTACCACGGTATAGCCCTGACTCAATAAACAATACGTCACCCCCACTCTGTGTCCATGCCAGGCCGGTGGCTACCCCGGCTGTTTTGATGTCTGAGTACTCGTCCTTATTAAAAACGGGCGCACCAAGTATTTCGTGCAGCACTTCCTGTGATATTTTAGGCTCATAATCCTCTTCCATGGCGATAAATTTAGCCACTCTGCGTATTACTCGTCCTATTTCCCGTTCCAGTGACCTTACTCCAGATTCTCGTGTATATTGCTGGATCAATGATTCAACGGTCTTTTTGGGAAATTTCACCTGGTCTTTAGTCAGCCCGTGTTCCTTCAGTTGCTTGGGAATGAGGTGTTTGTTTGCGATCTGCACCTTTTCCTCCATGGTATAGCCATTTATTTCAATTATCTCCATACGATCGCGGAGGGCAGGCTGTATCGTATCGAGGCTGTTGGCTGTTGCCACAAAAAGCACCTTGGAGAGATCATAATCTACTTCCAGGTAATTGTCGGTGAAGGTGTTATTTTGCTCCGGGTCGAGTACCTCAAGCAAAGCTGAAGAAGGGTCTCCTCTAAAGTCGGAGCTCACCTTATCAATCTCATCCAGTACAAAAATCGGATTGCTGGAACCCACTTTTTTTATGTACTGAATAATTTTCCCCGGCATTGCACCCACGTAGGTTTTACGATGGCCCCGTATCTCGGCTTCATCATGAACTCCGCCTAATGACATTCTGACATATTTCCTGCCCAGTGCTGTTGCTATTGATTTGCCAAGTGAGGTTTTACCTACACCGGGAGGGCCATAAAGACATAAAATCGGCCCTCTCATATCATTTTTAAGCTTCAGTACGGCAAGATATTCCAGAATACGCTCTTTTACCCTTTCGAGCCCGTAATGGTCTTTATCCAGAATCTTTTGTGCTTTCCTGAGGTCAAAATTATCACGGGTATACTCCTCCCACGGCATATCCACCAGAAACTCAACGAAGTTCATGGTAACCGGATACTCTGCAGCCATAGGATTCATCCTTTTTAGTTTGTCGACCTCTTTCTGGAAAAATTTAGCTACCCGTTCCGGCCATTTTTTTTCATTCCCTCTCCTCTGCAGGTGTTCGATATCTTTATCCGGGCTATCCTGGCCAAGTTCATCCTGAAGTACCTTCATTTGCTGACGCAGGAAATAGTCACGCTGCTGCTGGTCGATATCTGAATATACCTTTTTCTGGATTTCATTTCTGACCTCCAGCATTTTGATATCCTTGAGCATTAACTCCAGCAACAGGCTGCTTCGTTTTTTGCCATCATTAATTTCAAGCAGGCGTTGCTTTTCTGCTACTTCGGTATTCAGATTGGATGACAGAAAATGGGTAAGAAAAACAGGGCTGTCTATATTTTCAAGGGCAAGCTTTGCTTCCTGAGGTATTTCAGGGTTAAGCTTCAATATTTTTTGAGCCGCCTCCTTTAGTGAATTGATCAGGAGCTGCATATCGCTATCCGTTTCATCCGGGAAATGATCCTCAATCAGGCTGATCTTAGCTGTAAGATAAGGTTCCGAATTGACCGGTCTGTCGATGGTTGCCCTGTTTTTTCCCTGGATGATAATGGTAGTGTTGCCATCCGGCAGTACCAGCATCTTGAGTATGCGGGCTACCGTTCCTGTTGTATAAATATCATCGAATTCGGGCTCATCTGCATCATTTTTCTGTGAAAATACAGAAATGATCCTGCTGTTTTTGTAGGCCTCCTTAACCAGTCGCACTGACTTTTTACGACTCACGGTTATTGGCAAAACTACACCGGGAAATAGAACGGTATTTTTTATTGGCAAAACAGGTGTGGGCTGTGGGATATCCTCTTCCTTTAAGACATCCATTTCATCGTCTGCCGTGATGAGTTGTAAAAACTCATCACTATCCTCAGAAAGAAGGTTTTGAATAAAATGGGGATTTTTATCTTTATTATTTTCATTCATAGGCACTGAATATGTCAATTTGACATAATATGGTCTTATATTTGAGTGTTTGTATAATGGTTCAATAGCTGTGCCAATAATATAATGCGACAATTTTATCTTTCTATGACAGCGATTCTACGGCCCTGGATTATTCTTCTGATTATCTTGCACAGCCTTTGTCTGCCAATATTTGCACAGAATGAAGATACTACCGTAGTCGTATCGACTTTTAAAGAACTCGGTATATCTCCTACATTATACACATACGATATTTTTAAGTTTCCCAATATAAATGAAAAACCATATTACGAAAACAACAAACTACGCTTGCAGATCGATGAATTGCTCAAAGCAAGAAAAGTGGATGAGGCCTTACCCAGGCTCAGGGAGTATGTAAGCAATTTTGGTATTCGAAATTTTTACCGCGACACTGAGTATATCTGGCAATTAGCTAAACTTACCGAACTCAAGGGAGATTCACTGGAAGCTGTCTTACTTTACAAGCTGGTACTGAAGCATCACAGAAATGATATTGACCTCAGGCAGTTTGAAGTATACTATGAGGAAGTCAGCAAAAATCTGACACCCAATTATGTGCCGCTCAATTATTATTATGAGTTGGTCAATTTTCGACGTGAAGTGGATACGCTGTTGCCTCCTCGGGGAGTATATTTGAATATGGGACAGGCAATCAACAGCGACAAGCCGGATTATGCCCCCACCTTACGCGCTGATGATAATGTGCTGGTATTTACTTCCCGACGAAAAACAGCAGGTCCGGATCTTCCCTTTACCCTTGATTCAACACCGGAGCAGAATGAAGACCTTTACATAACCTCAAAGTCAGATGCAGGCTATTATACACGTGCCAGACCCCTCAATTCTATCAATACACCGTACAATGAAGGCTCTGCATGCCTAAGCAGAGACGGTAAAACCTTATATTTTTCCAGATGCAATTCACCAGACGGCTACGGAAATTGTGATCTGTTTGTCGCTACCCTTCTGAATGACAGCACATGGGGCAATATCACTAACCTTGGTATACAGGTAAACTCAAAGACATGGGACTCTCATCCGGCATTATCAAGCACTGAAGACACCTTGTTTTTTGCCAGCGACAGGCTTGGTGGTTTCGGGTTGTCAGATATTTACATGACCATAAAAAAGAAAAACGGCAAATGGGGCAAAGCCATAAACCTGGGTCCAATAATAAACACACGAAATAGTGAGGTGAGCCCGTTTTTTCATCCAATTTATAATGTGCTTTATTTCAGCAGCAAGGGCCATCTTATGTCTTTTGGAGATTTTGATATTTACAAAAGCTATCTGGTGGATGGCCAACACTGGACGGAGCCACAAAACATCGGCCCGCTGGTAAATGATGCCGGTAGTGAATATTATTTTACCATTGACAGCAAATCCAGAGATCTCTATTATGCGCGTTCGCTGGGCAATGACATTGATAATCTTGACCTCTACTCCTTTCCATTGCCAATGGAGGCACAACCACTGGCGACCACGCGGGTGGGAGGTTCTGTTACCGACAGCACCACAGGTGAGCCACTTTCGGGAGTCGTCTCCATCATTGACCTTGACTATGGGGTGGAAGTAGCTCCGCAATTTCTGCGTGCCGATGGGACCTTTGCATTTGACCTGATCAATAACAGAAATTATTTACTGGTGATACAGAGCTCAGAGTTTTTCCGGATTGAAGAGCTTTTTTATCTCGACGGACAGACCGACCTGAGCCAGGAGACACAGCGGTTGTCTTCCAAGATTAAGTTTGAATCCATCGAATTTGAAGAGGCCATGTCAGAGCTTACACCCCAAATGTATGCTGACCTCGACCGGATCATTGAGTTTTTGCTTGATAATCCCGGATTTAAGCTTAAAATCAGTGGTCATACAGACTCCAGGGGTAACCACGAGTTCAATCTTCAGCTTTCAAAGGAAAGAGCACGGTCAATACGGGATTACATTGTACAGTTTGGAAATATTGAGCCTTCCAGGGTAACTTCAGAAGGGTATGGAGACACTCAGCCAATCGTAGAAGAATCTGATGATGAATCGAGGAAACTTAACCGGAGAGTGGAATTTGAGCTCATTCGCCCCGGTAGCACAGATGAAATATTCAACTCACAATAAAAGTTGTGGAATAACCCATATTCGATTGTGATATTCCAATCTTTTTTATCATTTTTATATTACCAAAAACCATTTTATGAAGAGCCTGACCTTTGCTTTTCTTTTTTTATCCGTTGTTAGCATTGCTCAAAGTGACCCACCGGTGATCACCATCCATACCAGCAACACCATGGTTATGGTGAATGACACGCTGTTTATTGATGGGCAAACCTCGAATGGTATCGATAACAGCGGGCAATTTTCGATAGAGTCAAATGGTGCATTACTTCTTAATGGCAATAAGACCATTCGCAACAGAGATCGTGCTACCATGGTCAATAACGGAACTATAGATGCCCCTTCCAATATTGAATTAATCGGACCTGAAATCACCGGAGAGGGCTTTATCGTGCTTTCTGGTAATGAGCTGCAGTTTCTGGATTCAGATGAAGGGGCCATTTTTGTTCGCAATCTCAGGATCACAGGCGGGGGCATCAAGGAAAT
>CAZEQJ010000002.1:163591-197745 GCA_964514385.1 uncultured Cytophagales bacterium | reverse complement strand
ACAATCAACGTCAGTGGCATTCTTGATCTTCAGGATGGGATCGTCAGTTTGGATAATGGTGCGATAATTTTGGCACAAGGTAGTCAGGTAACGGGCGGCAGCATGAACTCATTTATTGAAGGAACAATCAACACTACGGTTCCGGTGGGTATCACAGACTCTGTAGTTTTCCCCTTAGGAATAAACGGCCAGTTCAGAAAAATTGTATTGTCGGATGTGGTGGTAGAGAATGATGCAGCAAATTTAGAAGCTAAGATATCTCTGGAACCGCCAATTACGGGGCCGGCAGGGCCAGGGCTGCTGGAAATTTCACGGGATTTTTACTGGGAGATTCAGGCTAATTCAAATCTGGGATCCGGAGTACTTGAGTTCTCAACAGGACCTATAACTTTTGAATACAGCGGTGATGTGGATTTCGAAGCGCTTGGACTTGAAGATGAAAATATTGTCCTTGCCAAAAGCAGAGGAATTACTGAAACAGCAGAAACCCTGCGTCTGGGCTCATTTAATGTCAATCCGGATGGTTCCGGCAATATTACCTCTGCTGAGGGTATAGACAGAACCACCCCCATCATCACACTTGCCAACTCGGTGAGTATCGTGATCCGGAATATGATCACCGCCAATGGCGACGGATTTAATGATGGGCTTTTTATTGAAAACCTGCCCGAAGGGGTAGCCAACGAAGTGGCGATTCTAAACAGGCTGGGTGAGCTGGTGTACCGACAACAAAACTACAGTAATGATGAGCCCTGGTTGCCGGATGAAGATACCCCTTCAGGCGATTATATTGTGGTACTGACATTTGAAGGGTTGCCCGATCAGCCCGACCCACAGGTAGTGACCATAGTAAGAGACCGTTAATCCTTGAAAAAATATACCTACATATACTTTTTCATTTTCCTGCTAGCGGGTCAGGTCAGCCATGCTCAAAGCTATTTACCTGTTTTCAGTCAGCGCCTCACAGTAAGTCCTATATATAATCCGGCACTTACAGGTCAATCGGGCGGCTCCGGGTATCTTGTTTACCGAAACAACCTTACCCGTGTAACGGGCGCATTAAGTACTGCTTTTGCAGGGGGACATATTCCATTCTGGGAAGGCCGAAGCGGCGTAGGTTTAAATGTATTCCAGGACAACTTCAACCTGGCTAAAAATCTCTTTATTACACCAAGTTACGCCTATCACCTGAAATTCAACTCTACCACCTCATTGTCCATGGGGCTTGCCGGCGAATTCAGCAATATGCGTTTCGACCCTGCCAATGTAAACTTTGACTATACCGGCGATCAGTTAGCCGAGCAGGTTTTCGCTGACCCTGTGAATGTACTTGACTTCTCAGTCGGCATTAATTTTTCTTCCCGCTTTTTTGCAGCAGGAGGGTCTGCCAATCGCATGAGTAATATTTTTGGCATCCGTGAAAACGAGGATCTGGCTAATGAATTTTACATGTTTTATGGAAACGGGTTCATCCCGATGAGAGGAGGTATCGACATGATCGAGCCGGTGGTGACGGTACGTTATCTTCCATCCAACCAGGATAATTTTATTCCGCAGCTCGATGTGGGTGCATATTATACTTACAATAACCTTTTCACTGCAGGTGTGAACTACGGCCTCACCAATAGTGACCTTGGGGCGTATGTTGAAGGTACATACCAGGGATTTGCGCTTGGCTTTGCTTATTCAAATGTCGGCAAAGCAATTAGTGGACGTCCTCTTGGATCAAATTTTGAAGTAAACCTCCGCTTTGATTTTATGCAGGAGAATTATCAGCTTAAGCTGGCTGGCGCAAACAGCAGAGTGAATATCCGTGCCGTATCTGCACAGCGCAAGGCATTAGGCAGCGCCACAGTAAGGCCACGTACATTTAAAAATACAAGTTCAAGCCGACCAAAAGTAAAATCTTATAAGCGAAGAGCCGCAAAAATAAAGAAAAGAAGCAGCAGAGGAAGGTCGTTTTCGAAATTTGCCAAGACCGGTCAATCCAGATATACAAGGAAACAACAGACCCAGCGTCGTAAATATAATCAGCGTCAGCTGAAAAGACAGCGCAACCGCCCTACCCAGTATAGAAGACCCGGAACATTCTGGTATAAGGTATTGGGTCCTAAGAAAAGAAGATAATACCTGCTTACTTACTGTGTGAATCAAAAGTATGGATCGAAATCATACTATTTCTCACATTCAGAAATGTGGTCAATAAGATTAAGGACCACTTTTATTTAAAAAAAAGCCGGGCGTGACCCTGCTTTTATTCATCTATATCTTTGCCTTTTTTTACTCTTCATCACCCTTATCGAGGTCTGTGGCAGATTCTACTTCAGATACCAGACCTATTGGGAAGTCCTGGCCGGTGATGAATCCTGTCGGGTATTGCGCTTCTCCTCCGTATTCACTGCTAAGGTCGGGGATACGCTCATCCATATAGATTTTAAGCTCACTCACAGTTACCTTATTATCCTTACTTCCATCTGCCTTACCGTCGAGCCCTTCGAGCAGGGAGTAAGTAAATACACCATGACCCAGTTGATCAAATTCGGTTGCAAACTGGTCTGCCTGGCTGGCAGAGATCACGACCACACCTGCACTTCTTGCTAATTGGAAAATGGCCTTTTCTTCTGCTGATGCGGATCTGCTTCGAAATGAGTTTAATGCAGCTCCACTATGGCAGGCATCGAGCAGGATCAGTTGCTTTTGTGCATTTATTTCAAGAAACTGATCGTTGAGCTCAGAAGAGGATATCCCTCTTTCCATGAGAAGCTCGGCATTACCATAGATCTGAGTCACGTCGGTAGGGACAAGAAAATACTCACTGTTATTGTCCTCAGGATCCATCATGGAGCCATGACCGGCATAGTAAAAGACGAATACATCATGAATTTTTGCTTTTTGCTTTACCTGTTCAAAGGCATTCAGGATGTTTTCTTTGGTGCCATTCTCATCATAAATCTCAATTGTTTCGATCTTATGGAAGAGCTTTTTATTCCGGTCAATCACCTTTTCAACAATCGATTCGGCATCCGGACGGGCATAGTTCAGGTTGTAACGTGGATTTTTATACTCATTGATCCCCACGACGAACAGATACATGTCTGAGGTGGCAATTACATCACCATTATACAGAATCTCAATATTATCAGGCCTTGACTCAATGCCCTGGATATTTTTTATCACAAGCTTAAATAAATTAGGGCCGTTAAGCAGATCTACCTCATACCTGATATGAACAGAGTCTTTATTAATGCTTCTGTGTTCGGTATCCGAAATGATGAGTTTACCATTCTGATAAATATTCACTTCATTGATACCGCCGCCACCGTCAAATGCATCCACAGTCAGCGTTACTTTCTTGGCATTGGTTGAGAAAATACGGTTTTTATAAGTCAAGGCAGGTTCGCCGGGGGCAGGTAAAGGTTTACCGAAAAAGCCGGCTGAAGGCTTTTGCAGCTTGGTAAGGTCAAAGGGCTTTTCACCCTGAGCTTCCAGTATAGACCGGGCTGTCTTAAAATCAGTAATTGTCTTAGCTACCAGATCCGGTTGGTATAAAATATCAAAGTACTGCTCGGCTGTGTAGAAATCTGCCAGCTTCTTTATACCATTATTGATATGCCAGCCGAAATACTCTGCTCCTTTTGAACTACATGAAAAATACCCTTCGGGAGTCCAGCACACATATTCAAGGTCATCAGCAATAAAAAGTGATGCCTTCGGTGATATTTTTTCAGCAAGTTGTTCATATATTTCCGCCACATCACGTACCACCCGATATCCTTCACCCTGAAGATATGAGATCACCTCTTCCCATCCCTGATAGGATCGTTTTTGATAGGATTCCTGAAGCCCTTCACCATCGAGAAACTCCATAAATTCCGGCTGGTCGCTAAAATAATCTGCCACAGATATCATATAACCCTCAGCTTGCAGATCCCAAAGATTCACAGTCTGATCTTCGCTTGCAGAAACTATATAGCGACCGTCACTGCTGATGGTCAGATCCCGAATACCTCCGGTATGTGCTACCAGTTCCTTAAGTATGAGTCCCTCGCTATTGTAATATTTTAACGAGAGATCTGAGCCGATAATAACACCACCATCCGGTGTTGGAAGATAACAGAGAATCCTGCCATCATAGCTGGGATCATTTTCTATGATTTTACCTCTGGTATCCAAAAGCCGATAATCATCAAGCACATTATACCGCTGCTGGGGATCCTGATTGGAGTTAAAATCAATCTTATCGGTCACCGTTTCCCCTACTACCTGATTGGCAAAGTCAAAAGTGATGGCATATGTCTGATTAGATTTTTCCTCCAGCGGGATTTTTGAGAGGTACACTTTGTAACCTTCTCCAAAGCGGGCATGCCATACGATACTTCCTTTTCCTTTCAGGTCAGAAAGTTCTTTGCCGCTGATGGCATTCCAGACAATAATTTCATTATTACTGCCGCCAGCTGATGCTATCAGGTAGTTTCCGTTTTTCGATTCCGGTGAAAATGCGGCGGTAAGCACGGTATTATCATGTCCTTTGAACTCAGTAAACTGGTTACCTGAGGGTAATGAATAACTCCTTCCTTTGCCTTCGACGTCGGTCATGGCTACAAGGATCTGATCATCCAGTGAAAAGGTCAGCGAGTTAACCGGATAGATAAGTTCATCTATTTCTTTAAGCATTAAGCCATCGGGTGACCAGAGGATAATACGGTTATCATTACCTGCAGACGCCACATAATTACCGTCTGGTGAGAATTCGACCTCGCGCACCCCGCCTTTATGTCCTTTCCACTGATCAAAATCCGATTTAACATAACCAGCCTTGGCCATAGACATGTCAAAAAGCCAGAGGCCATTATTTTGGGTGCTTGCTACAGCCAGTTTATTGCCCATTTTACTGAAAGAAAGGTCATTGATGATGGCGCCAACACTGAGATTCCCGATTTCGAGCATCTCTTCTTTATCACCCAATTTCCAGATGCGTACGGTCTGGTCATTAGAACCCGTAGCGATCAGTGAGCCGTCGGGAGAAAATTTGACTGCATTGATGATGTCGGTATGTCCTATACCAACCGTTTTTTGCTCATTTTTTTCGAGGTCAATTACCGTAACGTAGTTTCTTACCACATCATCTATCACGGGGTATCCTGCGACAGCAAGAAGTTTACCATCGGGTGAAAGATCGGCAGCATAGATCATGCCTTCATAGCCTTCTCCCTGTTCGATATGTATAGCTGACAGTTCCTCACCTTTCTGAGCGTCCCATACCCTTATGCTTTTATCATTGGAGACTGTAATAATGCGGGTGCCGTCAGGGCTGTAGAGCAGCTGATTTATCTTACCTGAATGACCCAGGGGGTTAATCACAATTTTCGGAATTGCCGGGTTTTCGACCTCCTCATTAGATGTGATCAGGTTGTCACGCTGGGAAATTGATGAAAAAAACACCCATGACAACGACAAAAGACCAAATAAAAACAAGCTCTTTTTCATGGCATTTCTAATTTAACATCAATTTACATTATTTTTCGCTAATTCGAATGATTTATACTTCGGCACCCAGTTCGATGGTCATTTCACGGTCAGCCCCCAAAGAAACGAGGCGTACCGGGACACGCGTAAACTCCTCTATAAAGCTCACATATTCCTTGAATGTGGAAGGCAGGTCATTGAAATTACGGATATTACAAATATCTGCTGCCCAACCTTTCATCTTCTGATAAACTGGTTCGATAGTAAAATTACTAAGATCAGCAGGAAAGCGATCTGTTGTCTTACCTCCAAACGTATAGGATGTGGCCACCTGCAATTCTTCAAAATCATTCAGCACATCTGCCTTCATCATGTAGAGCTCCGTAACCCCATTGATCATAATGCTGTAATTCAATGCCGGCAGGTCGAGCCATCCGCAACGTCTTGGGCGTCCGGTGGTAGAGCCAAACTCATGGCCGTTTTTTCGGAGTTTTTCCCCATTCGCATCGTGTAATTCTGTAGGGAAAGGGCCACTCCCCACGCGTGTGCAGTAGGCTTTGAAAATACCGATGACGTTGTTAATACGAGAAGGTGCAATGCCAAGGCCTGAGCAGGCACCGGAAGTCGTGGTATTGCTGCTGGTAACAAAGGGGTAACTGCCATGATCAATATCGAGTAAAGCGCCCTGTGCCCCTTCTGCCAAAATGCGGGACCCCTTCATGATTTCATCATTGATAAGATACTCGGTATCGCATATCTCAAACTGCTTCAAAAACTCGATTGCCTCAAAGAATGCAGGCTCTTCATCCTGAAGATTGTAGTCAAATTTATAGAAGTCCAGCACAGCACGATGCCTGTCCACAGCCTGCTGATATTTATCTCTGAAAACTTTATCATCCAGGATATCTGAGACTCTGAGGCCCGTACGTGCTATCTTATCCTGATAGGTAGGGCCAATGCCCTTAAGCGTGCTTCCTATCTTTTTATCTCCCTTGGAATGCTCATAGCAGGCATCCAGAATGCGATGTGAGGGCAATATCAGCTGTGCCTTCTTAGAGATGTAAAGATTTTTGCGGACGTCAATGCCAAATTTGGATTGCAGGCTTTCAACCTCTTTCTTAAATATGGATGCATCCAGCACCACACCGTTTCCTATAATATTCTTTATGTTGGGCCTAAAGATACCTGACGGTATTTGGTGAAGGACATGCTTATTACCTTCGAACTCAAGTGTATGTCCGGCGTTGGGTCCACCCTGAAATCTCGCAACGAGGTCATAGGATGTGGCCAGATAATCAACAATTTTTCCTTTCCCCTCATCACCCCACTGAAGGCCGAGAAGTACATCAACACTCATTTCTTTATTTTTTTAATTCCTTAATGCTTTCCTCGAGACTCCCGAAGATTTTGAAGATATTGTCTAGCTTGGTAATGCTGAACAGTTTTTTCACATGGTCGGAGGGGTTGACTATCACCATCTCACCACCCTTATTTTTAAATTTTGTGTGAATCGTAATGATCAGGCCCAGGCCGCTGCTGTTGATATAACGAATACCGGAAAGGTCAACGACACAAAGGGTATGTCCATCGGCGAGTTTATCATTAATGGCTCCGATAAGTTCGGGGCCATTTTCTTCGCCAATGATATCACCACTGAGTTGAAGAACTAATACCTGTTTGAGGACTTTGATCGTGTATTTCATAAACTTTCAACTTCGAATTGGCAAATATAACGTTATCGGGGGAATAATTTTTAATCAAACCTTTTCACCTCGACAATTCCATCTACCTCTTCCAGCTTTTTAATCAGATCGGTGAGATGCGACACATCATTAACGTATAACATGATCGTACCTTCAAAAATGCCACTTTCAGTGTCAACAGATATTGAGCGCATATTGACTTTCAGTTTGCTGGATATGACACTGGTGACATCTTTTATCAGGCCCACCCTGTCGGTGCCTATGATTTTAAGACTAGCGAGAAAGGCGACCTCTTTCTGGCTGGTCCATTTGGCTTTTACTACTCTGTATCCATAATTTGACATCAGTTCGATGGCATTGGGGCAGGAGGTACGGTGAATCTTTATACCTTCATTTACGCTGACAAAACCAAACACGTCATCACCCGGTATAGGATTACAGCATTTCGCAATGGTATAATCCAGCGGCTGCATGTCATCCCCAATCAGCAGCACATCTTTCTTAGGTGGCACCGGTTCCGGTTTCTCTGATTTACGCTTTATCCGCTTTTGAGTAGACCTGGAATCTGTTTTACGGTGTTTGTTTGTCTTTATCTCAAAAAATTCCTTGAGCTGCGCAGGGGATATTTTGCCTTTTGCGATGCGGTAGAAGAGCTCTGTATGTGATTTCTGATCAAAAAAGGCCCTGAGTTGCTCTACCAGTTCATTGCCCGGCTCCAGCTTATACTGTTTACATTTTCTGATCAGGTACTCTTTTCCATCGACTGCTACCAGCTTCTTTTTCTCCTTCAAGGCTTCTTTGATCTTACTTTTTGCCTTCGAGGTTACAGAAATGCGGAGCCAGTCTTCATTTGGCATTTGCTTATTGGAGGTAAGAATTTCGACCTGATCTCCATTTTTCAGCTGGTAGCTGATAGGCACAAGTTTTTGGTTTACTTTGGCTCCGATGCAGTGGGTACCTATATCGGTATGAATTTCAAAGGCGAAATCAAGAGCAGAAGCACCCAAAGGCAGTATTTTAAGATCACCTTTTGGTGTAAATACAAATACTTCTTCATTGAACAGGTTGGCCCTGAAATCGTCTACAAACTCAATGGCATTTCCTTCGTTTTGCTCGAGGGCATCACGGACATGGGCTATCCATTGCTCAAGTCCGGATTCGCGTGAGCTTGATGTGATATTCTTATATTTCCAGTGTGCAGCATATCCCTTTTCAGCGATCTCGTCCATTCGTTTGGTGCGTATCTGCACTTCAACCCATTTACCCGCATGACTCATAACCGTGGTATGCAAAGATTCATACCCGTTTGATTTTGGGGTACTGATCCAGTCGCGCAAACGATCAGGATTAGGTTTATAAAAATCCGTTACAATAGAGTATACCTGCCAGCATGCTGACTTCTCTTGTTCCAGCTCAGTATCTACGATGATGCGGATGGCAAAGAGGTCATATACCTTCTCGAAAGGTACATTTTGTTTTTTCATTTTATTCCAAATGGAATATATTGACTTTGGCCTGCCCTTGATTGTAAAGGTGAAATTCTGTCGTTTCAGTTCATCCTCGAGTGGTTTAATGAACTGTCTTATGAAGCGGGTGCGTTGTGCTTTTGATTCGTTGATCTTGGTGGCGATCTCACGATAGGAGCTGGAGTCTGAATATTTGAGGTAAAGGTCTTCCAATTCAGATTTGATAGCATATAAACCCAGTCGGTGTGCCAGGGGTGCGTAGATGTATGAGGTCTCACTGGCTATTTTGAGCTGTTTATTTCTTGGCATACTTGCCAGTGTGCGCATGTTGTGCAGGCGGTCCGCTATTTTTATCAGTATCACCCTTACATCTTCCGACAGCGTTAGCAGCATTTTACGGAAATTCTCTGCCTGCTGAGAGGTGCCCATATCAAAAGCACCTGATATCTTGGTAAGGCCATCGATAATCCGGGCGACTTTTGGCCCGAAACTCTTCTCGATATCCCCAAGCTCAAAATCGCTGTCTTCTACTACATCGTGAAGTAAGGCACATATAATACTCGTCGGACCCAGGCCGATTTCATCCACTACAATCTGTGCAACAGCCAGGGGATGAAAAATATAAGGCTCTCCCGATTTGCGTCGCATATTTTTATGCGCCTCCATCGACAGGTTAAATGCCTTTTTTATCATCTTGGCATCATCGCCCTGCAATAAAGGCTTGGTATGCCGCAGCAGCTTTCGGTACCTTCTGAGTATTTCCTTTTTCTCCTCTTCTATTTCTGCAACTTCAGTGATCATTAATTTTCAGCAACTCTTTTATATGTTAAACTTTTGGCATACATTTGCGCTCCCAAACAAAAGCTGTTGGAAGAGCAGTTTAATTCAGGTAGTTAAATAAATATCATTTAATCTACAATATTTCGCGGATGTGGCGAAATTGGTAGACGCACTAGACTTAGGATCTAGCGCCGCGAGGCATGGGGGTTCGAGTCCCTCCATCCGCACTGAGACAACCCTCCTTTTGATACGTTTAACAATCAGGGGAGGGTTTTTCTTATTATATGTAAAACGTGTAAAATTATAGGTTTTGGAAATCACGCTTGACAAAAAAGAAAATAACGAAGGTCTAATTAAAGTTACATTGGTTGAAGAAGATTATCAACCAAAAGTAGATCAAAAAGTAAAGGAATATAGCAAAAAAGCCCAACTCAAGGGTTTCAGGCCGGGAAAAGTGCCGCCGGGTGTCATCAAAAAGATGTACGGCAAATCTATTCTGGTAGAAGAGATAAACAACCTGCTATCCTCATCGCTCAGTGAATATATTCAAAAAAACGATATAAAACTTATCGGAGAGCCTCTACCTGAAGAATCATCTGTTGAGAGCATTGACTGGGATAATCAAAAAGAATTTAATTTTGAATACGCTGTAGGCATACTCGATGACTTCAAGCTGCCTCTCAGTGACAAAACAAAAGTCACCAAGCACCTAATAAAGGTAGATGATAAAATTCTCAACGCTACGATTGATGATGTAAAAAAGCAATACGGTAAGCGCGAAGAGCCAGAGTCTGCTTCAGAGGAAAGTGAAGTACATGTTGACATGGTGTCTGTCGACAACCCGGATGAAGAGTTCAAGCACATCCCTGTTGACCTGAAAAAGACCAATAAAAAGGAATCCGCCCGATTCATAGGGGCGAAAAAAGGAGATGAGGTTACCTTCGACTTTAAAAAACTCTTCAAGGATCACCCCGATATATCCAATATTCTGGGCATTGCAGATGCTGAGCTAAAAAAGATCAAGGGCGAATTTAAAGCTACTGTGCTCCATATTTACAACATCTCTCCGGCCGAAATCAATCAGGAGCTTTTTGATAAGGTATTCGGAAAAGATAAGGTGAAGGATGAAAAAGAGTTTCGTGAAAAGGTGAAAGAAACCGTAGCATCCAATTATGAGCGCGAAAGTACCGCTCTACTCCAACGTGATATCAAGGATAAGCTCATCGAAGAAACAAAAATTAATATGCCGGAAAACTTTGTAAAGCGATGGCTTTCAAAAGGATCCAGGGCAAATTTAAGTATTGAGCAGGTTGAAAAGAACTTTGACATATATGTTAAAGAACTGAAGTGGTCATTTATCCAGAACCGAATTGCAACCGAAAACAAACTGGATGTTTCTTATGAGGAGATTGTAGATTATACCAAGCAGATGATGGCCAGCCAGTTTGGAGGCTCGATACCTCCGGAACTGGAACCACAGATGGACGCTTTTGCATCCAATTACCTGCAGGGAGAGAACGGTCAGAATTATGCCCGCATACAGGAGCAGCTGTTTAACGGCAAAATCATGGATCATATCATGAATACCGTGTCGATTGCAGAAAAAAGTGTAGATTTGGATACTTTCAAGAAGAAAGCAAACAGTTAACTTATCCAAAACGTATACACTTCGAATTGAATAATGAAAATGAATATAGATACGAAGGAATTCCGAAATTACGCAGTGAAGCATCAGGGACTACCCGGCACCCTGGTAGATGATTACATTGGTGATGTGCAAAATATGACCCAGTATGTGATCGAGGAACGTCCCGGAAACTTCCGCGCCATTGATGTATTTACCCGCCTGATATCTGACCGGATTATTTTTCTGGGTATGGGCATTGATGACCAGATTTCAAATATCATCGTAGCTCAGCTGCTGTTTTTACAGTCTACTGACTCGAAAAAAGATATCCAGATGTACATAAACAGCCCGGGAGGATCCGTATATGCCGGCCTGGGTATTTATGACACGATGAATTACATTGGTCCCGATGTGGCTACCATTTGCACCGGTCTTGCTGCCTCTATGGGAGCTATTCTCCTTACTGCAGGAGAAAAGGGAAAACGATCAGCTCTACCCCACGCCCGTGTAATGATCCACCAGCCTATGGCAGGAGTGGGCGGCAAGGCGTCTGACATTGAAATATCAGTACGTCAGGGTCTGGAGCTTAAAAAGGAACTGCATCAGATTCTGTCTGATAAAACCGGGCAATCTGTAGAAAAAATTGAAAAAGATGCTGACCGTGACTTCTGGATGAAATCTGCAGAAGCCAAGGCATATGGCATTATTGATGAAGTATTAGGAGGGAAATAATTATGGCGCAGGTTACTTGTTCATTTTGTGGAAGAGCGAAAAAGGATGTCGATTTAATGATCTCAGGTATCCACGCGCACATCTGTAATATTTGCATCAATCAGGCACACCAGATACTCACTGAAGAAGGTAAATCAAAGGAGCAGGGACAAAAGCCCAAGTTCAGCCTGATTAAACCGAAAGAAATTAAAAAGTTTCTGGATCAATATGTGATCGGACAGGATGAGGCAAAAAAGGTTCTTTCCGTAGCGGTATACAATCACTATAAACGCGTTTCCCACAAAACGATGGATGATGATATCAACATTGAAAAATCCAATATCGTCATGGTGGGAAATACAGGAACAGGCAAAACCTACCTTGCCCGCACACTGGCCAAGATCCTCGATGTGCCCTTCTGTATTGCTGATGCTACTGTCTTAACAGAGGCAGGCTACGTAGGTGAGGATGTAGAAAGTATTCTTACACGACTTCTGCAGTCAGCCAACTACGATGTGGAATCTGCCGAACGAGGTATCGTTTACATCGATGAACTTGATAAAATAGCCCGTAAATCAGATAACCCTTCCATCACCCGCGATGTAAGCGGCGAGGGCGTGCAGCAGGCTTTACTTAAGCTGCTTGAAGGTACATCCGTCAATGTACCGCCACAGGGAGGCCGCAAGCACCCTGATCAGAAAATGATCACAGTAAACACTGAAAATATCCTTTTTATATGCGGTGGTGCATTTGATGGTATCGAACGGCTTATCTCTAAACGTCTCAATACCAGTCCGATTGGCTTTTCTACCGAAAGTCAGGACTTCAACCTGGACAAAGACAACATGCTGCAGTACATTGTAGCCCAGGATCTGAAAGATTACGGACTTATACCGGAGCTTATCGGGAGGTTGCCCATCCTTACGCACCTTGACCCGCTTGATGTCAAATCTTTGAAGCTTATACTTACACAGCCCAAGAATGCGCTGATCAAGCAATACACCAGGCTTTTTGAACTTGAGGATGTTGAACTGGTATTTGAAGATAAGGCGCTGGATTATATCGTGACGAAAGCAATTGAATTTAATCTGGGCGCAAGAGGACTGCGTTCTATTTGTGAGACAATCGTCCTGGACGCCATGTATGACATCCCTTCTTCCAAAGAAAAGGACAAAAAATACGTTATCGACCGGGAGTACGCCGTGGCGAAGTTTGAGAAATCAAAATATAACCGTTTACGGGTAGCTTAATTCCCTAAAAACATATTCTGCCACATCTTTAGATGGAGAAGCATTGCCAAGCCTATCCAGGATTTCATCGTATCCTGTGAGTTGTTTTTGTCTTTGTTCACTATCAGTAATCATTTCCAGATGGTGGATTAGATTTTTTGCATGACAGTCATTTTGAAGTAGCTCCGGCACTACTTCGCGGCCTGCTATAAGATTAGGCAATGAAATAAACGGAACATTTACCAGTCTGCTGCCAATAGCGTAAGTTAGTGGTGACGTCTTGTAACAGACCACCTGTGGTACTTTGAAAAGCGCTGTCTCCAATGAAGCTGTCCCTGAAGTCACCAACGCAGCATGTGAAGCATTAAGCAGATCGTATGAGTGGCCGTCATAAAGCTCAAAGCCTTCGTGCATGGCCGGAGCATAAAGAACATCCGGTATATGTTTCACGCGGCTCACTACCACTTCATACATATCACGGTTTATATTCTTTACCGAATCGACCATAACCGGGAGTATCAGTTTTATTTCCTGTATGCGGCTACCCGGAATCAGGGCAATAACCTTTTTTTCCTGCCATATATTTTTTTTGGGCACAAAATGACGGAAAGCATCAAGCAACGGATTGCCAACGTAATGTGCGGATATTCCCATCTGCTCAAAAAACTGTTTTTCGAAAGGCAGGATCACAAACCGCTGATCGGTGTATTTATCGATTTTAAATGCCCGTTTCCGGTTCCAGGCCCACACCTTGGGTGTGATGTAGTAGTATTTTTTGGCCTGAAGATCAGTAACTTTTTTTGCTACGCGTAGATTAAACCCTCCAAAATCTATAAAAATAATAGCATCGGGCATAAACTGTCTTATCTCGTTAGCAGCAGTCTTAATTAATTTTTTGAACCGGAAGACATTGCGCAGCACCTCCACGATTCCCATTAGCGCAATATCTTTATAGTGGTAAAGCATCTGCATACCCTCAGCTTCCATGGCTTCACCTCCAATGCCTGTGAATGAGGCCTGCTTATCAATTTTTTTCAGCTCGCGCAACAGATTGCTCCCATGAAGGTCCCCTGATTTTTCGCCCGCAATTAAAAAATACCTCACAATAATCAGCCGTAGTATTCGGCGTAATTTTTAGGGGTTTCGTAGAGTCGGATACTATGAAGCTCAGCTTGCTTTCCCAGCCTTTTTATCCCTGGTGACAGAATTTTCCAGAACTCCATTACCAGTATCTCGCAGCTTGGCATTTTACCTTTCATGAAATCCACATCAAGGTTCAGGTTTTTGTGATCCACCTTATCGATGATCTCATGCTTGATTAATTGTCCCAGTTGTTTGAAATCCACTACAAACCCTGTCTCAGGGTCGGGATGTCCTTTAACTGTGACGATCAGCTCAAAATTATGTCCATGCCAGTTTTCATTGGCACAGCCGCCAAATACTTCTTCATTTTTTTCCCTGCTCCACTTATCGTTATAGAGCTTGTGCGCCGCATTAAAATGATCTGACCGACTTACAAAAACCATGGATAAAAATTTTGTGCAAATATACGATTCATTTATCCACAAACCATCTGTAAGACAAAATAGTGCCGGATTCGCAAAGCATGGGGTTTTCCTTATTTTTGTGAAAAAACTGTATGATAATAGTCACCGGAGCAGCTGGTTTTATTGGCAGTCAGCTGGTAAGAAAACTCAATGCTGAAGGCTACAAGGCCTTATGTATAGCCGATTTATGGCACAGGGATGATCGCCTGCTCAATGAAGAGGGGCTCATTTATGATCATAAAATTGACCGTGAAGACCTTTTCTCCTTTATCGACGAGCATCAGGAGGTAATTGAATGTGTATTTCACATCGGAGCACGGACAGACACTACCGAATTTGACAAAGCGATTTTCGACAGGCTCAATCTGGAGTATTCCAAAAAGGTATGGGTTAAATGCGCTGAATACCAGCTACCCTTGATCTATGCTTCCTCCGCAGCCACCTATGGTGCCGGTGAGCACGGGTATAATGATGATGCAGCTATTGATCACCTTAAACCATTGAATCCTTATGGTGCATCTAAGCAGGATTTTGACCTTTGGGCCATTCATCAGGAAAAAAAGCCCTTTTTCTGGGCTGGATTGAAGTTTTTTAACGTTTACGGGCCCTATGAAAATCACAAAGGCAGGATGGCATCGGTAGTATGGCACGCCTACCGTCAGATAAAAAGTACAGGTAGCATGAAGCTATTCAGAAGTCATCGGCCTGATTATCGTGATGGTGAGCAACAACGCGACTTCGTATATATTGATGACATTACCAGTGTTTGCCTGTTTCTAATGGAAAACAGACCGCAAAACGGGATCTTTAACCTCGGATCAGGAAAAGCAAGAACATTTCTTGATCTGGCACATGCTGTATTCAATGCACTGAACATGCCGGAACAGATCGAATTTATTGACACTCCCGCTGACATACGTGATAAGTACCAGTATTTCACGGAAGCCAACATGAATAAATTACGAAAAGCAGGGTACGAAAAACCATTCCATACGCTTGAAGAGGGCATAAAAAAATATGTTGACTGGCTGGAGAACCACCTATAGGCTGCTCAGGATTGAGTTAATGCTGCTTTTTTACGTGATTGTATAAAAAAATAAACAGAGCCAAAAAGCGATACCATAGAGTAAACAAAAACAATAAGACTTAAAAATGGCCCTACCTCATTCATATTAAACCAACCGCCCTGGATAAGGATGAGGCCAATAGCATAAATATTACGGATGATATCAATTACAATACCCGCTCTGTCACCATCCATTACTGAAGTAAAGCCGTAGACGGAAAGAAAAAGGTATAGGCCATATAGCATCAGCAATGGAAAGCCAATAGCTGTAAACTGCCAGAACATGTAACACAGCAGTAAAAGACTAAAGAATAACTGACCCCAGCTCCAGAAGAGCAGAAATCTGCTTTCAGAGGTATGATATTTCTCAAAGCGGTAAGGATCCTCAATTTTATAAACAGGAGCTTTCACACGCCGATCTTTAGGTCTGTAGCCAAGAGGTTTAAACCATAAGACCAGCTTATCTTTTATTGATGAAGTATAGATGGCATCCGAAATCATGAGCCATGCATGCTTAAAATTGATCTTAATGGGGTTCCATGTCCTCATCGGACGGGTGATGCCGTACACGGGCGGTACGTCGTCCAGCTCCTCCTGAAAGGTACCAAACATCCTGTCCCAGAATGAAAAAATCTGCCCCAGGTTCTTATCCAGATATTCCGGATTTATAGCATGATGAACACGGTGCTGCGACGGCGTAATGATGATGTATTCAAGCCATCCCATTTTGCCGATATGCCGTGTGTGATACCAGAACTGAAGAAAAAGGTGAAGCGGAGCAATAGTTTCAATTACCTGTGCAGGTACTCCCAATAGGGCTGCAGGGAGCAAAAAGAAAGAATATATACCGATGAGATTGGAAATAGGTTGACGCAGCGCACAGGGAAGATTAAACTCTTCACTGCTATGATGTACTGCATGACCATTCCAGAATAGATTGATGGAGTGTGATAGACGATGCGTCCAATACCCAGCAAAATCAATAGCTATAAACCCAACAACATACAATGCCCATTGCGACTCCAGCCTGAAGATTGCCAAATGACTGACAAGCCACTCATAGGATAGAATAATCACGATCAGACCGAGGGAATCCTTGACAATATTGGTTATACCACTACTAAGGCTGGATATTGTATCCAGGCCTCTCAGCGTGTTTTTTCCCTTTAGATAGCCGTATAATGCCTCAATGAGAATGAGAACAAGAAATACAGGTATAGCTATCAACAGAATATTTGCATACGTCTGCATTGCACAAAATTACAAAAATTTTATTCTTCCCGTTAGAAAATATTTTCAGCCTGCAGTAATACATCTCAAAAGATCGGCCTGTAGAGAAGGAATGATTACACTGGTTTACTTCTATATTTGTGAGTAAATGAATACAGCTTATGGCATTATCTCCTGTTGACTGGAGCATACTCGTACTATTTATATTAATTTCGCTTACCATCGGTATCTGGGTATCCCGGCGTAACAAGACCTCAACTGATTACTTCAAAGCAGGCAATGATATGCCCTGGTGGGTGCTGGGTGTTTCTATGGTTGCTACTACATTTTCTGCCGACACACCCAACCTCGTCACAGACATTGTAAGGCAAAATGGCATCGCCGGCAACTGGACGTGGTGGGCTTTTCTGCTTTCTGGGCTGCTCACTGTATTTGTATTTGCGAGGTTGTGGCGCCGTAGTGAGGTGCTGACGGATCTGGAATTTTATGAAATACGATATAGCGGCAAAATTGCTGTATTTCTGAGAGGTTTCAGAGCTGTTTACCTGGGTTTAATACTGAATGTGTTGATAATGGCCTCCGTTTCGCTGGCTGCGATTAAGCTGGGCACTGTGTTATTAGGGCTAACCCCTTTGCATACTGTGCTGATTACAGGCATCATCACGGTAATTTACAGCATGCTGGGTGGATTACGGGGTGTACTCATTACAGATGTTTTTCAGTTTTTCCTGTCTGTAACAGGTGCTCTTGTAGCTGCTATTGTGGCCGTTAATCATCCATCGGTCGGAAGTTTATCTGGTCTGGTGAATCACCCCAACGTAGCTGATAAATTACAGTTTTTGCCCGATGCCGGCCAACCTGAACTCTGGATATCCATTTTTATTCTCCCTCTACTGGTGCAATGGTGGGCGACATGGTATCCGGGCTCGGAGCCGGGCGGAGGAGGTTACATTGCACAACGTATGCTCTCTGCCCGCAACGAATCTGATGCTTTAAAATCAGTACTTCTATTCAACATTGTGCACTATGCGATAAGGCCGTGGCCCTGGATAATTGTGGCGTTGGCATCACTGGTGGTATTCCCAACCGTGCAGGATATTGGTGTAGCTTTTCCAAATGCAAGTGGCATCGTCTCGCATGACATGGGATATCCTGCCATGCTGAGTTTTATACCTCATGGCTGGCTTGGACTCGTAACTACCTCCCTGGTTGCCGCATTTATGTCTACTATTTCCACTCACCTCAATTGGGGGAGCTCTTATCTTACCCATGACTTCTATGCACGCTTTTTAGATAAGTCAGCATCGGAAAAAGCCAAATTGAATTTTGGACGGGTGATGATCGTAGTTTCGATGGCACTTGCGATGGTAATCGCTTTGTTGCTGGAGAGCGCACTGGATGCTTTTAAACTACTGGTACAAATAGGTGCCGGTACCGGCCTTTTATATATATTACGATGGTTCTGGTGGCGAATAAATGCAGCAGCCGAACTTGTTGCTCTGGTTGTAAGCCTCATTATCGCTATCGGATTCAGGTTTATCTGTCAGGATGTACCAGACTGGTTACAATTGGTATCCGGTGTATTCATTACCACCATGGCATGGATAGTAACAGCTATTTTTACGCAACCGACAGACGCAGGAGTACTGGCATCTTTTGTCAGGAAGGTCAATCCTCCCGGTAAAGGGTGGAGGCAATTCAGCAGCGTGAAGCATGTAAGTGCACACCATGGTCCGCTAACCTACGTCAAATGGATTTCATTTGGTACACTTTTCATTTACGGCGTGTTGTTAGGGACGGGCATGTTACTTATGGGCCAATGGTGGGCCGGCGGGACCTTTACTTTAATTGGAATTTCAGCTGCCGGATTACTGTATAAAGAAAGAGATAGTATACTAACATCTCTTTGATAAATACAATTTTTGACAAATTAAAATGTATAATAATTGAAAATATTTATGCTTCTATGGCATATATTTGAGCGATATTTAAATCTGGAGAAAAATTCATTTAACTTTAAAAGTCATAATTTATTAGTATGAAAAAGGATATCATATTCTTCGAAGGACCTACTGCGGATATTTACTACGATGAGGAGTTGAATGTAATTATATTGGAATACAAAGACGCTGTAGGTGTTCACCCAAATTTTGTAAAGGTGAATGAAAAGGTACTTGAGTCCTTCAAAACGCTGAAGACCAATAAGTTTGTGGCTGATATCCGAAAAATGGGTGTTATATCTCCTGAATCGCAGGATTGGGTGAGTACTGTACTTATTCCGGGTATGATCAGTCATCTGAATGGTGACACGTTATATCACGCACAGTTACTTGATAATCTGGATATTTTCGCGACTGTGGGTGGTAGCGGGGTAAAACAACGTACAGAGCGTTCAATTCCCGGTTTTAGCCTCAAACAGTTCAGTGATATTAATGCATTAACCAACTGGCTCAAGGAGGTTTCCTGAGATCAAACCGTTATTTCATACCTAATTCTGGCATCTCTTGCTGTCCGACCGAAAGGCCAGGTTATTCTTACGTTTAATGGGGATGAAAATATAGTTCAGCTTAATTTTCCCCTTGATTTGCAAGCGTGACAGTTCATGTCATCATTTCTGTTTTAACCTCGTCCGAATAAAAAAACCCGGTCCATAGCCAGAACCGGGCTCAAAAGGTCAAAAACTCAAAATAAATAAGACTATGATGCAATATAAGCGTATATACGATTTTTTCAAAACAAAGGGTTTGTAGGGGATAAAAAAAGAGGTATTGCTACCTCCTTTTCTAATTAAAACCACTACTTATTCGAATGCGTCAATTCCGTGTGGGCGTAATTGCATTAAAAGTCCGGCCTCTTATTGTTATTGTTTCACAATTACCGCGGTCTCCTTTTTCCCATCTGTGCTCACAATAATCAAATAAATACCTTTTGAATATTTGCTCATATCCAGCTCTAATCTAACTTCATCTGATTCTATCTGCTCGATCATTTTACCTGAAAGATCGGTTATTCTGATCTGACGATCCGTTACTTCACCAAATGAAATTTCCAGTCTATCAGAAGTTGGATTTGGATAGATACCAAAACTTAGATCATCATTTCCTACAATCGATGTGATATTAAAAGACCTTGACACTGAGGCAGCCGCATTATATGTCTCGTTACCCGGTTGGGCAGCTGCAATGGTGACTGCCCCTACATCTAGTAAGCTTACAGATGATCCTGAAATAGATACCAGACCAGTTCCTGTGGTAACTGAATATGAAACATTTAGTCCTGAGCTTGCCGTTGCCCTAAGTGTGACAGGGCCATCGGAAATGATTACGTCATTTATGGCCGGGAATGTTATGGTCTGATCCAGCTTACTGATAGTAAACGTTTGCTCAACAGAACCTGCCGGAGCAGTCTCAAAATCTCCTTCCTGCGTTGCTGTAATCGTTACTGTACCCGCACCATCAATACGAACACTATCGCCGGCAAAAATCTCAATAAACTCACTTCCGATGGTAGCTTCAAATGTTACGGATAACCCTGCAGAAGATGATGCTTCAAGTTTAAAGGCATCATCTGTTACCAGCTTGTCCTCTATCGGCTGGAAAGTGATCGTCTGGCTCTCCCGAACAAGACTATCCGCTCTGAAATCAAGGTTCTGGATACGCTTGTCATTTTCAGGGCTGGTCTCTTCCATATTGAAAGCAGTACTTGCATAGAATTCAGCCATATATTCCGCCAATGCATCCTGTTCTTCACCGAAATCGCCAAACGAAGCCTGGCCAGCGAAATCCACAGAAGTGACAGTGTCAAGATCGACTCTATTTTCAGCCAGTGTATTAAATGGATAACTATCTCCTCCACCAGCAAGGAAGTTTAATGTAACCACCTTAATAGTACGTTCAGAGTCTCCAAATACAACACCGTTATCCACGATACGGTCTGTAATCACACCTTCGCTATCTACAATCACAGCATTGAGAATACGTTCTCCGGAAGGCAACGACGGATCAAAACTGAAGTTAATACCACCTACCTGTGCAAACTGACCCGGAGTTGCTCCCGGAGCAGTTGCAGCAACCGCATGCTCCAATACCATTTTCAGATCAGAGGCTGAAAGCTCAAGAACAGAAAGGCTATTGTTAAATCTCATGGAATTCTTAATGTCCAGCTCTGATACTTCACCTTCCATTTTACCGGACCGTGGGTTTTCCTGAGGAGGAAAATCTTCATAAACTCCAGGCGATACTTCCACTGTCGTACCTATTGCAGCACGTATACCACCACCGTTTTTGATAGATACAGCTACCTCAGGATCATATTTCTGAGCAATCCACAGATTGGCATCTGCTGTAAGATTACCCAGATTAGTTTCCTGCGTTCTGACAGCGTTTCTTCTTCCTTCCAGGAATACATCAGTAAGGCCAAATACATTTCCATCCTGTCCGAGCACTATTTCATCTACCGCTTCGGTTAATGTTTTCACCAATGAAGCTTTGGTTTCGTCTGTAGCAAATGCATTTGCATAGAGACCATCCCACAGGCTTTCTACAACCTCACGTTTGGCTGCGTATGGTCCGTTGATAGCATCATCTATGCTTCCAACATCCAATATGCCATTGTCATCAAAGCTTACAACCAGACGGCCTACATAGCTGTACTCACCATCTGTTCCAACGACCACTGCCGGATCGCCATCTGCATTATCTGTAATAAATGGATAGGCTTCTTCAGCTACATCACCATCCTGCAGTATATCTCCTGCATTGGCCTGAAGCACGTCTGACCCACCGGCTATAACGATATCTACTCCATTTAGAAGGCCTATTAGCTCCTTTTCGAGGGCTATCTGCTGTAAATGAGACACGAGTATAACTTTATTGGAATATTTAAGCACTGTATCGATGGCAGGCTGAATAATGTCTGCCAGGGCTGTCATATCATTAGTTTTGGTTCCAATAACCTCAACACCACCGTTGGAGGTGATGGATTCAAGCACCTGAGTAGTTGCTCCTACAATGCCTATGACCTCTCCGCCTTTTTCTACCCATGTGTAAGGCGCAATCTTTGGTGCATCACCCGTTGCAGTAAGATCGCCCAGATCAGCTTTATAATCTACTGTCGGGAACAAACGGTCAGTGAACAAGCCAGAAAGGTTATCATCTCCGCTAAAGTCGAGATTTGATGACAGGTAAGGAAACTGAGCGCCTAACCAGCGTACGTCACCAAATGATGTACCACGAATGTCTGTACCTATAATTTCAAAAAGTGCACTAGTTCCAGCATCAAATTCATGGTTTCCTACGGCTGAAGCGTCAAACCCGATGATATTCATAATTGAAATATCAATACGACCACTTGCCTCACGCAGATTCGTCAGATTTTCATTGCCGAAGTAGATTTTATTCACCTCCTGTATCGTAGATCTTACCGATCCATCAGAGGCAGCACCAAAGAATGGACCAGGTATAAAGTTATCTCCGGCTGAAATTATAACGGTATTGTCAAACGACTCTTCGAGTGCATCAATTATTGCAGCAAAATCCGGTGCATTCTGGATGGCTTCTACCCCACCTTCAAGATCTGATGCGTGTAATAACTGCAGGGTATAAATTGTTTCAACTGCAACAGTATCAGAAGGATCTGAGCTTCTGTTGGATTTTACAGCTTTTACATAGTACTCGTAAAGTTCATCAGCAACCACATCATTATCAATGTATTGCGGAATGGTGGTCGTTGCAATTAATTTAAACTCTTCCCCGTCGAATCTGAATATTTCATATTTCTCGGCAGCACCGGGATATGTCCATTCAAGACGTACTGACGTGGTGGACTTAGCACTGGCCTGAAGATTAGCTGGTGCTTCAGGCTTCACGAATGGTTCTCCAGTCAATTCGTAAAAAGATACTGTTCCACTCACCTCATTCGATAAAATCAGCATAGGCACACCGGTAGGACTCTGATCAGGTGTTAAAAACAACATTCCTTCAGGAGAGATATCCCCGCGTGGCGCTGGCTCATATAGTTCAAACTGTGGCTTATTCGGGTTGGTAACATCATATACAAAAACTCCACCCATTCGTTCCATTCCGATGAAAGCATAGGTTCTTCCATCAATTACCCCTGTCACTACAGCCTCTGGTTCTCCGCCTTTATTATCACTTCTGTCTTCAGCAACATAACCTCCCTCTTCCGGGTCATATTGTGCATTAAATAAATGAGGGAATTGCGCTGCACTGATCAATGAAAAGTCGTTTTTACTATCCCATACGAGACTTCCATTTTCATCCCAGATGGTAAACGACCGTCCTCCGTATATATACACCGTATCCAGATCACCGTCATTATCACTGTCACCTGTTGCAGTGGTAATGTTAATTCTGCCCATCAGTGCATTGTCCTGGAGAAACTCAACAGCTGCCGGAGGCCAGATTGATTCATCTAGTGTAAATGTGGTTTCCTCAGGATCTCCCAGATCGCCAAACCGAATTTCTTCCGAATAGCCATCATAGTCTCTTGCATCGCCTTCATTGGCAGAAACGACGTAGTTCATTCCACCTATTTCAAACGAGGCAATAGCATCGGGCTGATACATGCCGAATAATGGCCACCTGGTAATATTAATACCCCCATCCCTGTCGCTTATGTCAATTGCATTTTCTACCAACGCATGGTTTTTAAAACCTAGCGGAGCGATAGCTGAAATAACGGGAGGGTCAACAGACAGATCGATAACTGCAAGTGCATTATTCTCCTGGAGGGCTACAAATGCTTTGGAACCATCTTTAGCAACAGTGATGTATTCTGGTTCAAGATCCTGAGAAACGGAAGCACCCGGACCAAATATTCTGACGCCGCTGGCGACCAGCGCTGCTGAATCAGTGTCAAAATCATTAAAATCGAGCATCAGCACATCGGATTGTGAAATGGTAGAAACGTCAGCCGGCAAGGTGATTACAGAAACTGACCCCTCAGGATCGATGGTATAATCATCATTTGGCTCACCCTCATTTGCTACCAGTATTTTAGTGCTATCAGGAGTAATGGCCAACATATCCGGCAGTACACCCACGGTTACCTGCGAAATGAATGTACCCTCCATGTCAAAGAAAGCAACCAATCCCGGATCGGTACCCACTTCATTTTCTATAGCAACTGCCAAAACACCACCTTTTGCAACTACTACACTATTGGCTCCATTACCATACTCGGTTGCATCTATCTGGGTAATCAATGTCGGATTGTTGATATCTGATATGTCCAGGATATCCACGGTAGTGGAAGCAGCGTTTACAATCGCCAGGCGTTGTGAGATAGGATCATAAGAAGATATCTCTGCGGCGCCCTCTCCTAGACCTGTGCTGTAGCTGCCTTTATAGAACATTTGAATATCTCCTTTTGGTGCAGTTCCTGTCCGTACACCAACCGTATCACTGGATGCAGATTCTATGCTTGACTTCACTGCAGTCACATAGTAGAAATATGTATTAGAAGGCAAGACAGCCTCATCTTTCAGCATATTTCTATTGGTAAAGCCTGCAAAGCTAAAGCCACCGTCAGGCTCTGTGGAACGATATACATTAAATCCATCGGCGAGGTCATCCTGATCCCATGTAACGTTTATGATCTCACCATCTGCTTTTGCCGTAACATTCAAAGGCCGGGAAACAGAAGTTTCTCCGGTGGATACTTCATAAAAGGCCACAGTACCACTTACTTCATTGGATGTAATGATCAGATCATTACCAGTAGGGCTTTCCGCTCCGGGCACGAAAATCATTCCTTCAGGAGAGATATCGACCAGGTTTGACCGCTCATAGGTTTCAAATACGGGATTTGCAGGATCAGTGATATTAAAGACCATGATACCACCTTGTCTTTCGAGACCGATAAAGGCATAGGTGTCGCCTTCAATTTCAGCAGTGACGATCGCTTCCGGCTCGCCTCCTTTGTTGTCGCTTCGACTTTCGAAGTCAAACTTCATAATATCCGGATCATATTCACCATTAAAAAAGTCCGGAAGTGTATTGGCTATGATCTGTTCAAAATCGTCTCCGGAATCCCAAACTAATGCTCCGGTGGATCCATTCCATATAGAAAACGAGCGACCACCATAGGAATAAACAACATCCAGGTCACCATCACCATCTGTATCTCCCGTAGCGGTGGTAATATTTATTCTGCCCAGATGGATATTCTCTTTCAACATATCCCCATCAGGCCACAAGGTGGGATCCAAATCAAATGTAGTTTCCTCAGGATCTCCAAGATCGCCAAATCTTATTTCTTCACTAAAGCCGTCGTAATCCCGGGCATCCCCTTCGTTGGCTGTAGCGATGTACACTTGACCACCTATTTCAAATGCGGCTATAGCATCCGGCTGGTACATCCCCAATAATGGCCAGTTTCGGATGGAAATACCACCATCTCTGTCACTGGGATCAAGCCCATTACCCATAGCGGAATGGTCTTTATATCCGAGTGGGAGAATAGCCTCCACCGATTTCCCGGCAATGTCGATTACGACCAATGCATTGTTTTCCTGACAGATGGCATAGGCGGTATCAAGATTAGGTGAAATGGTGATATATTCTGGTTCAAGGTCGGTAGCAACCGATGCTCCCGGACCAAAAATGCGAACACCAGATGTTACAAGCGTAGTTGAATCAAAGCCATCAAATCGTAGTGATGTGGTTACCGGGTTCGAAATATCCGTGATATCAATAATTTCCACACCGCCTTTGGGGTCGATAGTATAATCATCACTTGGCTCACCTTCTATGGCAACAAAAATCAAGGTATCACTGGCGCTGACCAAACCGGTGACCATATCAGGCAGAGCACCTACCACGATATCGTCAATATAATTTCCATCAATATCATAGATGACCACAGAGCCTGAGTCAGTTGGATTTATTGCTTCTACGGCTACCGCAATATAATCACCAATAACAGCGACGCTATTTGCACCTGCTCCGTATTGCGTTGCATCAATGGTACCAAAAACAACCGGTTCTGAAATGGTGCTGATATCTACAATGTCAACGGAATTTTGGACAGCATTGACAACATATAATCTTTCAGATTGAGGATGATATGCTGAAATCTCTGCTGCACCTTCACCAAGTCCTGTATCAAAACCTCCTATTTTAGTAAGTGAAATTCCGTTGTTCGGCGTAATCACTTCACGAATAGGGTCTCCTGGTGCTACAGGAGCTGAAGCGCCCGCAGGTGCAGGAACAGCACGTGGTGTAAGCTTATTCTCACCATCAAGGGTAACGAAACTCGCATCGACAGACTCTCCCGTTGTGCGTGTCAGTATATCATCCACTACATAAAAATCGGCATGAGCAGTGGAATCTGTCAATGTGATGGTGAAATATCCGTGTTTATCCAGCTCGGCATACTTCATATGAGGATTGGGATTAACACCGGCAAAGACGCCTGCGGAAGGAGGCAGTGGGTTATTGATTTGAAATTCAAAACCTGCTGATGTAGCGGGATCCAGATTTTCATCGAAATTGGCTGCTGAAATTGATGGGGTGGCAAACTCCACTGCAATAGAGCCTGCCTGAGTTTCTCCGTCATACTCTGGGGTGCCCACAGGTGTACCAAATATTGAGGTCGAGAAGGCAGAGACCGAATCAGCCACATCAAAGGCAAAACCGGAATGAAAATCACCTGTTAAAATTACAACATTATCTATGTTATTAAGTCCAATGGAATCAATGATTCGCTGGCGCTCATAAGGATAGCCATCCCATATATCAAGAAAAATACTTTCAACTACTTCAGGTGTTTCAAACCCTGGTGTTCCATTTGCTGCCCAGGCTACCACAAAATCAGAAAATATTACCTGGTTGCCCAGCAATTTCCATTTAGCTGTGGAGGATTTCAGTTCATCGATCAGAAAATCAAATTGTTGGGCTCCCAGTAATGTCCTGGTTGGCGAATAGAGTGCCGGATTTGTTACATCGTTAATCTGCTGCTCTCTGGCCTCGATTCTTGTATCCAGCATGATGAGGTCTACAAGATCACCGTATTCTAAATTTCTGTAGAGCGGCTCGATGGATCGTACCGGTATCCACTCTTCGTAAGCTTTCTTGGCAGCCTCCAGTCGCGTCATCCAGGGGCCTTCTCCGTCGTTGTGGTTTTCTGCACCGCCATCATAAGCATCATTGGCAGATTCATGATCGTCCCACACATTAATAAAAGGATGCTGCTGATGTGCTGCTCTGAGATCAGGATCCAATCGATACTGTGCGTATCTGGCCCGATAGTCGCCAAGCATATTTAATTCCTTGTCAGGGAAATGGGCTCGGTCCTTATCCCGTAAACTTGCATTTCCATAAAAATCGTCGCCTGTGGCTGAGTATTCATAAATATAGTCGCCCAAATGGATTACCGCATCAAGATCATTCTTTTCTGCAATACGACCATATGCATTAAAATAGCCTGCCTGATAATTGCTGCAGGAAACAACTGCAAATTTAACAAAGTCAGTAGTCCCAACAGGAGTAGTTTTCGTTCTGCCTGTGATGGAATTTTTACCTAATGCATAAAAATTATAGTAGTAAGTTGTGCCCGGCGAAAGGCCTGAGACGTCGACTTTCACAGTGAAATCTCTCATATAATCGGTGATAGTATCACCTGAAGCTACTATCGAAGTCATATCAACATCAGTAGCAATTTGCCACCTGACAGGTATTTCGGATATATCCTCATCCGGAGGTGTCACGCGTGTCCAGATGATTACACGGTCTGACAATGGGTCGCCTGATGCAACACCATGATAAAAAGGAGCTAATCTTGCTTCCTGTGCCATACTCAATAATGGCATTAATAATGTGATTAGGAATAGATATATAGGTTTCATAGAAAGGTGATTTTGGTATTGTAAGTTACCTTTCTATGGTTACCTGAACGTTCAGTTGATATTAAGTAAGCGCGAACAAACTCATTTCTAAATTAAAGTAATTGTTAAGCCTCACTCTACGAGCCATCTGCCATCCCTCGTCTTTTTGAATCTTGCGTTGAATACCTGATGCAGAATATCCGGATTTAGGGCATCTCTGACAGCTGCATTAGCCACAATCTGCCCGTTTTTAATTAAAACGATATGATCAGCTATCCTTGCTGCTATATCAATATCGTGTAAAACTAAAATGATAGAAGCTCCCTGTGCTACACGCTCCCTCAGAATGCTTATTATTCGCTCCTGATAAAAATAGTCCAGCCCTTTGGTTGGCTCATCCATCAGGATCCATTGGTGCTCATGGTCATTTTCAAGCTGCACAAAAGCCTTACAGATACGCACCAGCTGCTGTTCCCCTCCCGAAAGCTCAGAGAAATAGCTTTCTGAAAATGCAGCCAGATTGAATTTCGCGATCTGATCTTCTACGATCTCGTAGGTTTGCTGGTCATTTTCATTGTAGGGATATCGTGATAACGCCACATAATCCATCACTTTTGAATCGATCATGGCATCATGTTGCTGCTCTACCACACTGCGTAGCATAGCCAGTTCCCGCGCCTTATAATCTCCGAGTGCCTTTTCGGAAAGCAATACTTTTCCCTTATGTGGCTTCCGCACTCCACTCAGTAACTTCAGAAGTGTAGTTTTTCCTGCTCCGTTCGGACCGAGAATCACGGTAATCTGCTGCTCCGGAAATGATTCATTCAAATCACGGAAGGAAAGACGGGTCAGATCAAAGGAAACATTCTCTAACCTCATAATGCGCGCAGTTTTGTTGCTCTCTTTAATACATACAATAAATAAGGCGCACCTATAGCTGAAAGGATAATACCAACCGGAAGCTCCATAGGTTGTATAATCAATCGCGAAATCAGGTCAGCCACAAGCACAAAAACGGGTCCCATCAGTAAGGAATGAAGAAAAAGATGTTTCATCCTCCTGATTCCGAATGAGCGTAATATATGGGGCACCATCAAGCCTACAAATCCTATAATGCCAGCGGTACTTACTGCAATCGCAACGGCCAGACCTGCAATGATAATGACCATACGCTTTACATATTCTACAGATACTCCAAGATGAAATGCCTCTGACTCGCCATGAGCCAGTACATCAAGTGCCTGATGTTGCCTGAAAAGGAAAAACAAAGTACCACCTGAGGTAATCAAGATAAACGGGAGGAAATGTAATGGAAGTCGGCCCAGGTCGCCCATATTCCAGTAGGTAAATGATCGCAGAGTGAAATCGTTGGAAAAAAACAGCACGATGGCGATAGCCGCTGAGAAAAAAATATTCAATGATAAGCCTCCAATCAGCAGATAGGACAGGTCAGTGAATTTACCTTTTGTGCTGAAGCTATATATAAATGCCGTAGCCAGGATGGCTCCAAGAAAAGCACCGAGTGTTATCAGTATGCCTTCGGCCCATGCTATAAGCGGTATGACTGATATAACCTGAATGGCAACCAGTGCTCCAAAACCGGCCCCACCGGATGTACCAATGATACCAGGTGTTGCAAGCGGATTTCGGAAAAGGTTTTGCATGGCTGCTCCGGTGGTGGCAAGTAAGGCGCCAACAATTATTGCTGAAAATGCACGCAATCCCCTGATTTTCCATAATATCGAAAAATCGGTTGTCCCTTGCGTAAATGCTTCGGACCAGCTGATTTTGGTTACACCAAGATTAAGATGCAGAAATAAAGCAACCAACAGCATTACCGAAAGAAGAATGTAAGATAACCGTTGCTGAAACAAAACAGGATTTCTGATTTTGAGGGGTCAAAGGTAAAATAATAATCAGGTTTTAGCTAAATAGCTCTCTTAATTCAGCAATGCCGGGATTTTTATGAGGTGAGTTATAGACTATGAGTACCGGAAACTTAAGCTTACCATCATATATTGCCCTGATACGATCTGCCGCTTCCTGATCCAGGTCTACATTAAAATAGGTGAAATCAATCCATTCGGATTGAAGATGGTTTTTTATCATGGAAGTCTTGGTACACCAGTCAGTACCGAATAATTCTACCTTCATATTATTCACTTTTTGCCTTATTTTTAATGAACGGATAGCTCAGGCTTTGGGTCAATGGTGCTGAGTAGGTCACAAGATAAGGCGCCACCAACATGGTCAGAATAGATACTGCCAGAAAAATCTGATAATTTGTTTCACTTATAAGGCCAATATCTAACCCCTCTCGTGAAAGTATAAAAGAAAACTCACCAATCTGTGCTATCGAAAGCCCAACCATCATGGCAGTTCGCTTTGATACGTTTAATGTCCGTGCGGCAAACCATCCTGCAAATACCTTTACCGCCAGGATAAAAGTAAACCAGAACAAAATAGCCAAAGGATAATCTATGAATATATGGTAATCGAGGAGCATGCCCATGGAAATGAAGAAAAAGCTGATAAAGACGTAACGAAAAGGGAGAAAACACGAAATAGCCAGCTTGTTGTAATCTGTTTCAGCAATAATAAGACCTGCCAGGAAAGCTCCCAGAGAAAGGGATAACCCTAGAAAGCTTGTGATTAATGCCACCCCCAAAACAATAAAAATAGTGGCAATGAGAAATATTTCCTGCGATTGCAGCTTTATTACAAGTTTGAGGAAGCGTGGAATAAGATACCGCGCCAATAGGATCGCAATAACCACCATACCGGCAAGCTTTGCCACAAGTAAAATCAGATCCATAAACGGATTGTCACCTTCTCCTGCCAGAATCGGGGTCAGCAACATCAGGGGTACTATGGCAATATCCTGAAATAAAAGCATAGAAAGTACAATTTTGCCATGCTCCTTCGATAGCTGTACCGTATCCTGCAATATTTTGATCACGATGGCGGTACTGCTCAATGACAATACAAACCCCCAGAAAACACTCTCTATCAATGGCCTGTCCATAAGATACACCAGTATCCCGGTTACCAGTATAGTGAACACCACCTGAAGGAACCCTCCCAGCAAAACATATTTTTTGAGACGCCTGAGGTTTGAAAATGAAAACTCCAGCCCAACTGTAAAAAGCAGCAAAATGACTCCGATCTCGGCATAAGTCCCGATTTCATCTGCATTTTTCAGTAAGCCTGTGGAATATGGACTTAAAATGATTCCTGCTACAAGATACCCGATAAGGAAAGGGATCTTTATAAAATGACATGCCAGTACTATGCCGATCGTGATGGTAAATATCACAAAGATATTTTCCAGTATGTGGAGATCCATGTGCATGGTCAGAAGATGATTTATATCAGTTTTGTAAAAATATGGGTAAATGGAATTGAACCAAGGGAAAAATTTATCGTATTTTATATTGACTAAACAGTCAGTCATAAATGAGTCCAAGAACGAAAACTGAAAATCAGAAAATCAGGGAGCGGAGCATACAATCCATACTGGACGCCGCTGTGAAAATATTCAACGAACGGGGATACCATGCCTCTACTGTTGCTGAAATTGCCAGCGAAGCGGGTATTTCAAAGGGATTGATCTACAACTATTTTGATAGTAAGCAGGCTATACTCTATGCCATATTTGATGAAGCCTTTATAGATATCGCCGGCACCATCAATTATGAAACGAAAGGATCGACCCCACAGGAAAAACTAAAGAATATTATCATAGCATACTTCAAGCTGGTAGAAGATAATGAAGAGTATTTCAGACTACTGGCAGCCATCGGCTTTCAGCCTCAGATACGCGATGAAGTAGTCGATCGGAAAATGAAAAACTCGCACATTAATATACTCATTTCCAAAGCCTATGAAATTTTTGCAGAAATGGGAAGTGAGGATCCTATGACAGATTTTTATGTCTTTACCGGCACCATCAGAGGTATGTTGATGCATTATCTCTACGGCCGCCATATCAAGGAAATTCCCCTACCCTGGGAGGCCATGAAAAAGAAAATAATTGAAATGTATTGTAAATAAACGCTGTACGGATATGAAAAAATTATTAGCCATTTTTTTACTACCTCTGATCACCATCGCGCAGGATCAGCAGGCTTACGAAATCATGAAAAAAGCGGATGAACGCTTTCGGGGTGAAGCACGCTATGCTGAATTATCCATGGAGATCATCCGCCCTACATGGACAAGGGAGATGAAAATAAAATCATGGTCACTCGGAACCGATTTTTCCATGATGCTCATAACAGCACCAGCTCGTGATGAGGGTACCACCTTCCTGATGCGTGACAGAGAAGTATGGAATTACCTGCCGCGTGTAGACCGCCAGATTAAGCTCCCACCATCGATGATGTCACAGTCCTGGATGGGCTCAGATTTTTCAAATAATGATCTGGTCAATGAATCTTCTATCCTGACAGATTACGATCACTACATGGCAGGTGAAGAAACCTTAGAAGGCAGAAAATGCTGGAAAATCAGACTGGTCACCAAGCCGGATGCTCCCGTTGTGTATGATGAGGTGTACGTATGGATAGATCAGTCTACCTACAATCAGCTGAGGATAGAATACTACGGTGAGGACAATGAACTGCTGGATACGATGGAGTTTAGTGATATCCGCAATATGAGCGGCCGTGAAATACCCTCACGGATGGAGATAATACCTGCCGATGAAGAGGGACATAAAACCGTAATCCGGTATGAGGCTATCGACTTCAACCCCGGTATTACCGAATCATTTTTTACCAAGCAAAATATGACCAAAGTCCGATAATCATGATGATACTAAAAATTGCCTGGAACAACCTCTGGAGGAACTACAGGCGCACCATCATTACGGTTGCATCTGTATTCTTTGCAACATTTCTGGCACTTGTCATGACCTCCATTCAGGAAGGGTCCTATGACCAGATGATAAAGAATACCGTGGGTATGTATTCCGGTTATATACAGGTACAGGATACAGCATACTGGGAAGAGCGCTCTCTGGAAAATACGTTCACATTTACGGAAGACCTCCGTCATGAAATTGAGCAGACGCCTGGCATTGCACAGTTCGTCCCCAGACTTGAATCGTTTGTATTGGCTTCTACAGGAGAGCTGACCAAGGGGACCATGATTGTGGGGATCGATCCGGAAAAGGAAGTATATCTGATGAATCCTGAAAAAAATCTTGTAAAAGGCCGGTTTCTGGATAGCTCCGACATGGCCGTTATTCTCGCATCGGGTCTTGCAGAAAACCTGAAAGCAGATGTTGGTGATTCTGTAGTACTTATAGGTCAGGGCTTCAGAGGTATAAACGCTGTAGGACTTTATCCGGTAAAAGGGATTATCCGATTTCCCTCTCCCGAGCTTAACAAAAGGCTGATGTTCATGCCACTGACTGAAGCCCAGTATATGTTTGGAGCAGAAAACCGGTTAACTGCCATTTCAATAATGGTAAATGACCCGAAAGAAACCAGAGAAGTACAGCGTGACCTTCAATCCCGTGTGGATGAAGACATATACAGCATCATGGACTGGAAAACGATGAACCCTGATCTCGTACAAATGATAGAAGTTGACCGCCAGGGTGGGTATATAATGTTAGTGATTCTGTATCTGATTGCTGCATTTGGTGTGCTAGGCACTGTCATCATGATGACTATGGAGCGACGCCGTGAATTCGGAATATTGCTGAGCATCGGGATGCGACCGATAAAGCTGGTGTGGATGATGGTAACAGAGGTATTTCTGCTAACTGCCTCAGCTATAATAGCAGGCATCATTATTTCATATCCGCTGTTGTATTATTTCAATGTCAATCCGATACGTTTCACGGGCAGGATGGAAGAAATGATGGCACAATATGGTATGGAGGCTATTATGCCGGCATCCATTGCACCCTCCATCTTTATCAATCAGGCCATTGTGGTATTCATATTCTCAATGCTTACCACCTTCTACCCTACACTTAATATTTTTAAACTCAATACGGCAGATGCCATAAAAGGATAGATCATGGAAAATATTCTTCTCATCATAAAGATTGCCTGGCAAAACCTCTGGCGCAACAGAGTAAGAAGCCTGGTGTTGATTATCGCGATCACCATCGGCCTTGTAGGCGGTATATTTGCCACAGCTTTCGCTAATGGACTTATCGTACAGCGAATTGAAGATTATCTGAAAATGGAGCTCTCCCATATTCAGATACAGGATAGTGCCTATGTAAAGGACCCGATGATATACAATACCCTTAAAGATTATGATAAAGTGGTAGAGGAACTGGAGGCACAAGAAGAAGTAGTGGCATACTCACCAAAAACACTGGTGGAAGGTATGATCGCAACTTCAACCACCTCTGCCGGAGTGCGCGTGGTAGGCATAGATCCGGTGATGGAAAGGCAGGTAACCTCCATGCACGAACATATTATTGCTGGTAACTACCTGGACAAGACAGATGAAAGATTA
>CAZEQJ010000002.1:68232-163581 GCA_964514385.1 uncultured Cytophagales bacterium | reverse complement strand
AGATTACCCATTATGATCGGTCGGGATCTGGCTGAAGACCTGGGTGCGGCGGAAGGCAGCAAAGTGGTGCTGAGTTTCCAGGATATCAATAATGAACTGGTTTCTGCTGCATTTCGTGTAGCTGGCATTTTCAAGGTATCAGACAAATCGCTGAATGAAGGCGTCGTATTTGTCAGAAAAACCGAACTGACTGAACTGATCGAAGCAAATGCCATACATCAGGTCTCTGTATGGCTCAATGACAAGGAAAATGCAGAGGTAGTGGCACAATCGCTCGATAGCACCCTCGGTACTGCAAAGGCACGTGACTGGCAGCTTATATCACCTGAAATGGCCTATATGATGGATTATAGCGGCACTGTACTATGGATTTACATGGGCATCATACTGTTTGGTCTGGCTTTTGGGCTGATCAACACGATGCTGATGGCGGTGCTGGAACGGACCAAGGAAATCGGCATGCTGATGGCTATCGGCATGAATAAAACCAGAGTCTTCTTTATGATCCTGATGGAGACGATATTCCTGTCGCTTGTGGGAGCTATCATTGGTATTGCTATAAGCATTGTACTGGTAGCGTCGCTTCAGTCTTCCGGACTTAATTTGTCCATGGCAGCAGAAGGAATGAATGCTATCGGCTACAGCGAAATCATTTACCCTGTGATAAGCACTTCAGAGTATATACAGATCATATTTATGGTCATCGGCGTAGCCGTGCTGGGCAGCATCTACCCTGCCATAAAAGCATTACGACTTCACCCTTCCGAAGCACTCAGTACCCTTTAACCTCAAATTAAAATATCATGAATACGGTAATATCAACAAAAGACCTCAAAAAAGTGTACCAGGAAACTAAAGTGCCGGTATACGCACTAAATGGAGTGGACCTGAACATCGAAGAAGGCGAGTTTACTGCCATTGTAGGGCCCTCCGGATCTGGAAAAACCACATTACTCAATATGATTGGCGGGCTGGATAAGCCCTCTGAAGGCTCCGTTCATATTGGAGAAACTGAGATTACATCCATGAAAAAGGGTGAACTGATCGATTTCCGTTTACATCACATTGGGTTTGTTTTTCAGGCGTATAATCTCATCCCTGTACTCACTGCAAAGGAGAATACAGAATTTATTATGCTGTTGCAGAAAAAAAGCAAGCAAGAGCGTGAGGAGCGTGTAAATAAATTATTAGAGGAGGTAGGACTGAAGGAGCGGGAAAATAACAAACCGACCGAGTTATCGGGCGGGCAGCAGCAGCGTGTGGCTGTGGCACGTGCACTTGCATCAAAACCCCGCTTTGTACTTGCTGATGAACCTACAGCCAACCTTGACAGCCATTCCGCAGAAAACCTGCTGGATATTATGTACCGGTTGAATCAGGAAGAAGGCACCACCTTCATATTTTCAACACATGACGAACGGGTAATCCGTCGGGCTAAGCGTGTGATCACACTTGAAGACGGTAAAATTAAGAGTGATGAAAGAAGATGAGACGTATTGTCATCCTTGCTATAATATGCGTTTCCGGGCAGGTTACTGCTCAGGACCCGGAAGAACCTTGGTTTGAATTAAATGGCTATGTGAAAGATCTCTTTAACCTCAATGTCACGGAGGATTACAGCGAAGCCATCTATGAAAACCTCATCCACAACCGATTTGATGGCCGGATTTATGCTGGTGATCACCTGACATTTGGGTTTGGCATGCGAAACAGGCTGTTTATAGGTGACCGAATACAGTTATTTCGGGATTTCGGTACAACATATGGCACCTTGCTGGAATTGCAACGACAGGGATGGGCTGATATGTCGGAAAGCTGGATTGATAATGAGCAGCTGGTACTGCATACGGTTATTGACCGGTTGTGGGGAGAATATACCAATGATAAGCTGGAGATCAGACTGGGCAGGCAACGTATCAACTGGGGTAAAAATACCATCTGGAACCCGAATGACATTTTTAATTCATACTCGTATATCGATTTTGATTATGAGGAGCGACCCGGCACCGATGCTGTAAGGGTACAGTATTTTCTGGATTACGCCTCGCGTATCGAGTTGGGCTATAGTCCCCGGTCAACATGGGAAGAGTCAACCCTGGCTGGTTATTACAGCTTTAACCGGTGGGATTACGATTTTCAGGTAATGGGTGGAAAGTTTCAGGATTATACGGTCACCGGCGTCGGATGGGCCGGAAACATCGGTCCATTTGGTTTTAATGGTGAAGGGACAATATTTGTCCCCGGGCAAGATAGCCTAAGCTCGTACATCGTGGGGGGTATAAGCGGGAACTACCTCATTGGCAACGGCATATTCCTGAATGCCGAGGTACTCTACAATGGTAATGAAGCACCACTCGACCTTTTTGACCTTCAAAGTTCAGGCATTCAGGCTAACAACCTTTCACCGTTCACATGGTCTGCATTTATGGGCGGATCATATCCCTTCCACCCTCTTTTTTCGGCCAGTTTTGGAGGTATAACCTATCCTGAAGAGGGGTTATTCTTTATTTCCCCTTCATTTACTGCTTCCATCACCAATAACCTCGATTTTTTAATACTCGGACAGCTTTTTGTTGGAGATATCGATGAGTTGACGGGTGGTGCAGGAGGTGGATTTGCCAGCTATACCAATACGTATGCTTTCCGACTTAAATGGTCGTTCTGATCAGGATCCACAGCCGAAACACTCGAACTGCGAATCATCGGGACGTTCTTTTGTAGGTGCTTCAAATTCAGCTAACTGTCTCTTTAAGGCATAGATTTTTTCCTGTGTATCCATATCCTGAAACATATCTCCCGTTAAGGTTCTTTCAAGCTCCAATATTTGATTTTCAATAGCAGATTGGCTCATTTATACCATAATTTATAAAAAATTATCAACACTTATAGCTTTTGTTGAATAGACAGAAACGACTCAAAATTAGTTCTTAAGTACATCACGAATATCAGCCTGTTTTTGGAATACCGACTTAGCAAAAGGGCATAAAGGTATGATTTTGATGCTATTTTGACGGGCATAATCTACCATATGCAACACAATGTCCTGTCCGACATTTTTTCCACGGAAGTTTTTATCAACCTCTGTATGATCGATGATGATGAGCTCTTCACCTGCAATGGAAAATGTCATTTCGCCGGCTTTGGATGTTCCGTCACTGGCTGTAACCGAACCTTTGCTGCCTGCCAATGTAATATCAAACTTCATGCTATTGCCTTGTGAATAGGTGATCCGGAAGTGAATCGGATGACTCTATTGAGCTGATAATGATCTCTGATACTACCTGACCATTGGAGGTGATTTTCGTTATCATCGGTGATAATACATTTCGTGCACCTGTGATCTCGGCAAATTCCATAAGTTCCATTTTTACGGAAACACCATTGTTTTGGGCATCTATTATTTCAGGTAAGAAATTAGCTTTATTGATATAGATATCAGCAACTGTTTCCAGAGCATCATTTCGCACGTATATGCAGTGGTATTCCTTATCGCTTTTATCGGCCTGATATTTTATTTCATCTGCATTTTTTATCATGTTTTCCAGGGTAGGCGATGCTAAATTCTCTATTGTTGTGAGAAGTGCAGATATCTCATTTTCTGACATCATGGTATACGATTGACCATTCACGGACTGCCATCCCTTTTGGCCATCATAAAGCTGGACCATAGAGATTCCCGATGCATTTATTTCCTGACGAAACCGGCCACCGCGGTCATAGTACATGGTCATCTTCATATCCATTCCGGACATAGAGGTTTCGGCTTTGATGGTAAGAAAATTGATAGCACTGTAGCGATCATTTCCCATCGTTTCAGTTGCTTTATCCAAAATTTTACTGGCATCCTGCGCAAATACGCCAGACGTAATTAAGATAGTGAGTAGTAGGCTTCGCATATATTTTTTTGGTGAATATGCCGGATATAACAATATATTACCAGCTTACAGCTAATTTTTTTTACAAAGAGAAGAGAAATATATCCGGAATAGAAAAAATAATTTAATATCCCTTAAAAGAGTAAAAGTGGAGCCGGCGGGACTCGAACCCGCGTCCGAATAAGCAAACCGTGAAATCCGCTACATGCTTAGTCTTTTTTCAGTTGTCGGGTCAGCACTGCGAAAAGACACGCTATACTGACCTTAGTTGCTAAGATTTAATCAGGGCTTAGCAACATCACCCTAACGAGTTCCGCTGGTCGACACCGCTTAATCCCCGTTCACGGAACACATACAGGGAGCGATGTGGCTGGGGGAGTATCTTATACTCAACCCTTGGTAATCTCTACTATAATTCGAGATTATGCAGCCATGGCGTAATTAGATTCGCCAAATATGGTTCGGGATTATCTTTCAAGGCTCTCATCCCATGAGCCTGCATGCTGACTTCCGACCTGTCTTACCGTCAAAACCAGTCGGCCCCATGGAAGAATTTATTACGCAAAGTAAGCACAATTGGTTGTTTACATAAAAAAAGCTGTGTGAAAATCACACAGCTCAACCAGTAGCATTAGTATTATGCTGTCTTGAGGCTTATGCCTCTTCTTTGATTTTGTTTCTTACCTGAAAGGTTTTGTCGAGATAATTTTTAGCTTCCTCAAGTCTGGAATTTGCAGCTTCTTCCAGTACATGCTTCATTTTATCTGCTTCTTTCATTATCTCTTTTCTCTGACGTTTACCGGTTTTTGGGGCGGTTAGTAATCCGATACCTACTCCTGCTGCTATGCCGGCAATAGCTGTAAGGACTAATTTTGCATTTTTCATATTGCTGATCTTTTAATGAACATTTATACGCTGGACTTTCCAGCGCAAGTGTAATGGCCGCTATTATATTTTACGATTTGTGCGCAAATGCGCTCATCATCCAATGGTTTTTTTCAGTATTTTGGACAAAATCTTTTACCATGTCTTCTGTACCGCTATCGCCATGCTCAATGGCTACATCGATAACGTTGAACATGTATTCGAGCAGGATTTCATAATCTTTAATGATCTCTTTTACCATATCCATAGAAGCCAGATCAGTACCCGTTTCTTTTATTTCTGAATGCTCCAGATACTCCCTCATGGTACTGTATGGTGTCTGACCGAATACTCTTATACGCTCAGCTATATCATCGATAGCTACCTTCGCATCATTGTATTGCTCTTCAAACTTTTCATGGATATCGAAAAAATCTTCACCCTTTACATTCCAGTGGAAGTTTCTCAGCTTCTGGTAATGCACGCTATAGTTTGCCAGTAATTTGTTCAGATTGTCTACCAGCTCGGCTGTTTCCATTTTACTGTATCCCAGTCTTGCAAATGATTTTTTCTCTCTTACTGTATTATCAGTAGCAGTTTCCATATCTGTATTTTACTTTTTTGATTCACCAATAATATCTGCCAAATCTGTACCAGAAATGAAATATGGCTCTAATCCAGTCAAAAAGGACTTTTTAGCTTATTGAAATCGGCTTATGTGCGTATTTTTATTCACTACCGTGTAAAAAGTCTACACAAGTGGGAGTTCGATGATAAAACTTGTACCCACACCGGGTTCACTGCTTACCTCAATATGTCCGTTATGCGCATGGATAATATTCTGAACAGTAGTCAAACCGAGACCTGTTCCTTTCTTTTTGGCACTAAAAAACGGATCGAAAAGCTTTTTGATATCCGCTTGTTGAATGCCGGTACCGTTATCCTCGACTTTGATGCGGATTAAGTCCCTGTCCTTTTCTGCCTTTACCCGAAGATATCCCTTACCTGATTTCATCGCTTCTATAGCATTTACATAAAGATTTGTAAAGGCCATCAGTAATTTTTCACGGTCACCGTTGATGGTCAGTGGCTGATCGGTGCACATAAAGTCGTACCGCATATCCCGAAGATGCAACCGGTCAGCAACGAGTTGAAGCGAATCGTCAAGAAAACGATACGCCTCCAGAGGTTTGAGGTCCATCTTCCATGTTTTGGAGGAATTAAGTAAATTATCGATCAGAGTACCGATACGGCGTGCATTTCTGCTGATCATCTCCAGGTACATTTTTCCTTCCTCGCTATCAATTTCATCATCCAGCTGACCGATGGCAAGGTTGAGATTGGTCAGAGGATTCCTCACTTCGTGCGCGATAACCCGTGCAATATTTCCGGTGAGGGATAATTTTTCTGCCATTATTATTTTTTGCTCCGCCTGTTTCCTTTTGGTGAGATCACGGATTACAAGGAGGAAATAGGATTGATCATGCTGTGCAATCACCACAGCATTGATCAGGCAGGGTATGTTCTTCTGGTGCTCAGCAGAGAAATATTCGTATTCCATTTCATGGATCTGACCATTGCGCAGGAGTTGCTCAATAAAATCATGGTAGGTTTCTTTATCTGTAAACAGATCTTCCAGTTGTCCGTAGATGGAATGCATGTCATGAAATCGTGGATTGCCTTTGATAAACTGCCGGTTACTGGAATACACAGCTATACTGTCCAATGATTCCTCAAAAAGTGATTCTACGAGTACGCTGGATGGAATATCATCACTCATGATTACAAGTCTATATTATACTGACTGAGCTTATTGTATAATGTTTTCCGGTCCACTCCGAGCAGAGTGGCTGTTTTTGTTTTATTACGCTGTGTAAGTTCCAGTACGCGTTCAATAGCGGCTTTTTCGGCTGCTTCTACTACCTGTTTTAGTGTTCCCGGTACTCCACCCTGAAATGTGATATTGGTATCCTGAGCCTCCTGATTGTCATGCGGATTATTGATCTCGTCCGGAAGGTGATCGGGGAGTATTTCATTGCCCTGTGCCAATAATACGGCACGTTTGATCACATTCCTGAGCTCACGCAGATTACCATGCCAGTAATACGTGGTCAGTTTATCAGCTGCCTTAGGGTGTATGCTCTTAATATTTTTATTCAGATCATGATTGCTTATTTTCAGAAAATACTCACTGAAAATGAGGATGTCCTGCTTCCGCTCTCTGATAGGCGCAATTTCAATTTTAAATTCATTTAGACGATGGTAGAGGTCTTCCCTGAAACCTCCGGCTTTTATTACTTCCCTGAGAGATTCATTGGTCGCTACGATGACCCGGATGTCAATATCGATATCTTTATCATCACCTATTTTCCGCACTTTTCTTTCCTGTAGTACCCGCAAAAGCTTTACCTGATCCTCGTAGCTAAGATTTCCGATTTCATCGAGAAAAAGGGTTCCTTCATTGGCTTGCTGAAACAGACCTGTTTTATCACTGGTTGCACCGGTAAATGCTCCTTTAACGTGGCCAAATAGTTCACTGCCCGCCAGGTTTTTTGGCAGGGCACCGCAGTCGACCGCTACAAATGGTTTTCCGTTTCTTGCAGACTTCTCGTGGATTCTGCGTGCCACATACTCCTTGCCGGTACCTGTTTCTCCTAGAATGATGACCGACATATCAGTAGGTGCGATAAGATCGATATGTTTTCTCACTGTAAGAGATTGCTGGCTTTCTCCGTACACAAATTCATGAACGGGCCTTTTCTTTTGAGATGGCCGGGAATCAACGTTTTTTGTCTTATTTTCTTCTATTGCTTTATTTACGGTGGCCAGTAACTCATCTGGGTAGAGGGGTTTTGTTACATAATCATAGGCTCCCATTTTCAAAGCATTTACGGCAACCTTCACATCAGAATATCCGGTGATCAGGATATAGGAAGCATCAGGGCAGAATATCTTTGCTTTTTGAATCAATTCGATCCCGTTGATATCCGGTAGCTTAAAATCGCTGATTACAAGATCGTAGGTATGGTTTTTGATGATGGAAAGCGCTGATGCACCATCACCTGAGCTCGTGGTCTCAAAACCATTTTTTGATAAAAAACCCTCAAGAAGAACCCGGATATCGGGGTCATCATCAATGATCAGTATTTTTTTCATTTGGCACGCTGAATAATTTCAATAATATCCCCCTTAGAAAATGGTTTGTTTACAAAATAAGGAATATTTAGCGCATCGGCTTTCTCCAGCTCATATTCTCCGTCATAGGCACTGATAATGGCGATGGTAGGGTTATCTGCCGCACTGCGAATATGAGGAATAAGATCGAAACCTTCCCCGTCCGGAAGGTTTATATCCAGAAAAAAATAATCATACGAATTTTCAATGAGTAGTTTTTTTGCCTCCTGAATATCACCGGCTTTCTCAGGCCTGATACCCTGGCTTTTTAATATTAAGGCCACTACTGTCCTGATATCCGCTTCATCGTCTACTATTAACGCCCGTTCTCCAGCCATTTAAATTCATCTTTACCAAAATCATATTCTTCAGTCACACGTTCAAGCTCAATATACCAGATGGAGGTTTGAGTCCGCTGATAATTCAGCTGCTCCCTGACATCATGGTGTAACTCATTGTTATTGTAGACATATGCGTATTCCTGTATGAGGTCCACTTCCTTCTGTAGGCAGTCGAGCAAGATCCATTTTTCATTACGGTAATTTAACGCATCCTGAGTTCCCAACTTAATTTTTTCGAGTCTCAGGTTTATGATCTCCTGAAGATTGAGTGTTTTATATTCAGCTTTTGACCGATCTAGTAAATCGATTAGGTCATCAAGAAAAACCCTGAGCTGAAAAGAACGATCCTTTAACCTGTCAGTCAGAGACTGATTATGAATGGCAGAAGCGGCATCGTAATAGAAATAATGCAGGTAATGCATCGATTTGGCCAATGAATAAAGCGTTGAATTTTTAGTGGTTTTACCCTTTTTTCCATCCATTTCCTGCTTAATCAACGCATAGGGACTGGCGAACTCTGCATGAGATGCATATACAGCTACCGGAGTTTTAATTAAATCGGGGTTTTGGGAGAGGTATGTAAGTGTGTCCTGGCTATCCATCGCATCTGCATCTACTGGTGCATCATTAATCATGAGCTCACCGGGAGTTGTGCCCAGCTTCTCAGCTAGTTCTTTAATTTGCAACGGTGTGAGTTTTTCGTAGGTAAGATCCCATTCCTTTACTACATGATTTTTAAGACTTTTCGCATAGGCTAACGCCATACGATCCTGTAATACCTTAGAATTATATACCAATCTTACTTCTCTGCTCATAACTTTCATCATTATTACTGTGAAAGTGAAAAAATCAGGCCATCATACAGGATCATCAAATTGACCACTTTTGATTGATTTTGCTGAGGTAAAAATTACGCTATTGTAGAAATTTCTCTACATTTCTATTTTTTGTTAAATCATTCCCCCAATGCTGACAAAAAGTTATAATTTCGGGCAATGGATCATTTTGTTGTTTCTGCGAGAAAATACCGTCCGAAAGGATTTGATGAAGTTGTCGGGCAGCAGCATATCACTACGACCCTGCAAAATGCCATCAAGACTAACCAGCTGGCGCAGGCGATGTTATTTTGCGGCCCGCGTGGTGTGGGAAAAACAACCTGCGCGCGTATTCTGGCTCGTATGATCAACGATTTTGACAGTGATGATGGCTCGTCGCATAATTTTAATATCTATGAACTTGATGCTGCCAGCAACAATTCGGTAGAGGACATACGAAATCTCATCGATCAGGTAAGATATCCACCTCAATATGGCAAGTACAAGGTTTATATCATTGATGAGGTACATATGCTGTCCAATCAGGCATTCAATGCCTTTCTCAAAACACTTGAGGAGCCGCCTGCCTATGCTATCTTCATCCTTGCCACAACCGAAAAGCATAAAGTCATCCCTACTATTCTATCGCGTTGTCAGATTTATGATTTCAATCGTATTCAGATCAGTGATATCGCAGACCACCTCAGTAAGATCGCAGAAAGGGAAAAGATAAAGGCAGAACATCAGGCTCTTCACCTCATCGCACAAAAAGCAGATGGTGCACTACGGGATGCACTTTCCATTTTTGACATGGTGGCTACATTCACCAATCGTGATATCACCTACAAAAGCACAGCTGAAAATCTGCATATCCTCGATTATGACTATTATTTTCGGCTGATGGATCATTTCATAAAAGAGGAAAGTACAGAGGCGATATTGCTATATGATGAGGTATTGAATAAAGGTTTTGATGGCGTACAGTTTCTCGGCGGGTTAGCAAGCCATATGCGCGACCTGATGATGGCTAAGGCTCCTGAAACAGTAAGCCTGATGGAGGTAAGCGAAGAAGCCAGGGAGAAATTTCTTCAGCAATCTGCACAATTTGAATTTTCCTATCTGGTCAATGGCCTTCAGCTGGTGACACAATGTGAAATGCAATACAAGAGCAGCAGAAACCAGCGACTCCTTATCGAATTACTGTTAATTAAACTGGCCAACCTGAGCCATGCTGTGCAACTGGCAGAAGAATTAGCCGAAAAAAAAAAGTAGCCACATCCGGCAACGGTGAAAATAAAAAGGATTCAGTTCAGGTAACGCCTGAAGATCATACCGAGGGGTCCGGCAAAATGGACCCTGTTATTCCTGCCAAAACAAAAACAACTGCCCGCGTAATAGTTGAGGAGAAAGTGGTGACCCGAATCCCCAAGCTTAAGGACATTAAGGAGGGCATCAGGCCTAAGGCCACGGACGTACCGCTTGAAGACACAAAGGATTTACCGGAACCGGAGGAATCAAGTGATCAGACACCTCAGCTTGATACGGCGTTATATACAAAAGCACTTGAATCATATAAGGACAAGTTAAAGGCTGAAAAAAAGGTAAGGGAGCTGGCAATATTTCAGCAACCGTATGAGGTTGATGAGATCGCGTGTCAGGTTACGATCACCTTCAGCAGTGAACTGGAGCTCACTCTTTTCGAGGACGCTAAATTCGATTTTACTACATTCATCAAAGAAGAGCTAAATCTGCCGGTATCCATCAGCGGAATTGTAAATGAGGCTCTCGAAGTAGAAAGGAAACCCTATACCGATCGGGAAAAATTTGAACATATGGCCAGAAAAAACCCCAGATTACTGCTGCTGAAAGAGCGGTTAGGGTTTGATACGGACTACTAAACTAATGCCCTGATTTCGGAAAGAGAGGTTTCGGTTAACGGCTTGGTGATAAATTTGATCACATGATCATTATTGACAATTTTATCGATATCCCTTTTGTTGTCTGAGGATGAAAGAATGATCACCTTGCATTTATCTTTCATTTGCTCGGAAAACTTTTCGAATTCATATAAAAACACAAACCCGTCTACAATCGGCATGTTGATGTCCAGAAAAATGATATCAGGAAGCCTTTCATAGTTATCCTTGTTTGCTTCAAGATACTCCAAAGCACTTTTCCCCGAACTCTTCACCTCTACTTCCTTTGCAAATTCGGTGATTTCGATAATGCGCTTGCTGATGAAATTGTCAGTTTCATTGTCATCAACCAGCATAACCAAATCAATAATGTTGCTTCCCATGCGTAAATGTTCTATGTCGATGCTTTTGTCTAAGCCAAGAGCAAATATAGTTTATTTCCATTTAGAAAAAAGTACAGGTATGATCAATTTCCCACAGGTATAAGAATAACCTCACCTACTTCAATTGCATAATCCTGCTTCTTATTTAATTGTAGAATCTTACCAAGATCGACATTATACTTTTTTGATATTCCGTACAGCGTTTCCTGTTCCTTTACTCTATGTTCAATAACCTGTACTGCAGGTGATGATGTATCAGCCGTAGAATTTGTTTCTTCATTGCTACCGGTTTCCGCCGCTGGCATGACCATGTTTTCGGTTACTTCATCTGCTAAAATTACCCTCAATTCAACCCCTATCCCAAGAGGCTGGGCAGCAGAGAGTTCGTTCCAGTCAAGCAGACTATCTACAGAAACATTCAGTTTTCTGGCAATACCAAAATAGGTATCTCCGGCAACGACAGTATAGGCACTCCATACAGAATCCAGTTTTTTGATCTGTATAGGTTCTTTATTGACTTCCATTTCTGTTTTTTCCTCTACCGGACTTAGCGGAACAAAATCATCCACAGCCTCGGGGACTTCTTCCGTCGGGCTATCCGGATATTCTGTTTCAATCTGAGGATTATCTTCCAGATATATATCACCCAGCAGTTCACGTGGCTCCCCGGCAGCAGCCTGGTACTCAATTTCGATACTGGCAGGCCGTATATATCGCATCCACAACACTTCGCCTTCCTGGATTTCTCTCTTATGGCGCATCCTGTTTTTTGTCATCAATGAATTAAGTCGTAATCCATACCGCTGGGAAACCGACCATAAATCCTCACCTGATTTCACGGTATGGTAGTATACGAGTGCCCGTCTGCGCTTAGACTTTGCATAGTAAATCTGACCGGGAATGACAGGTGTAAGGTAACTCACATCATTGTACCGGAGCAACCTGGATAATGTAATTCCGGCACGCGAAGCCAGCGTTTCCCAGCTATCCGATGGAGTAGCAATGACTGCAGGCAATCGGTTTACTTTAACCATCAGGGGACTTGAGGCCTTTTTCATCTCCCTGGGCTGCGGAAGCTTTTCATGTGCACCGGGCTTTGGGGCAGTAGCGGCAGGCTTTACCGATGTCACCATTTCACGATAGACAGGAGCGATCACCGGATATGTCCTGTCTGATGGTATTTCCCGAAATGAGGAGGACAACCATTTATTGTATCGCTCGAGGCTATCCAAAAGTATGTTTAGCTGCTCGGCTATTTCCACAAGGGTATAGCCAGCGCCCTCCTCGTAAACTTCAAGTCGCAACGGGAAGCCTGAATTTACCCTACCCAGACCGGCTTCGTAAGCCAGTTTATACCCCAGAAACTTTAGTACATACCAATGGGTATTTTTGTCAATGACCATACTGGAAGCACCAAAATATTTCTCCTCGGCAAGCTGCATGGCACCCGTTAGCCCAGTATTATAGGACATCAGCGTATATATCCAGTTATCAAACTCACGGTTATTCTTTTTCAGATACCGGGCAGCTCCCACTGTGCTGGAAGCGAGATTTTTACGCTCATCGATATGTTTATCCACAATCAGACCTACTTCCTGTGCTGTCGCCCGCTTAAACTGCCAGTAGCCGACGGCGTTGGATGAGGATACGGCATCTGCAATGAAATTACTCTCCTGAATACAGAGGTATTTAAAATCCTCAGGTATGCCCTCTGATCTGAAAATCTCCTCAATCACCGGAAAATGGAGATCTGCCTGTTGCAGCTTTTTCAAATAGTATTTTTCACTTATGGTCAGTTCATCCACAACCTGCTGAACCTCCATTCGTGCTGCTGGGGTCAACTTAAGCCTTATGCCGCCAAATTCCATTTTATCGGGCACTTCTACCTGAGCCTGTGCTGACATAGCAGTAATGATCAGAAACTGCAGTACCTTTCTCATTTAAGCCGTATCATCATAAGTCCGTCACGAAGTGGCAGTATGACCTGTGTCACCTCATCATCATTTTTCACTTTTTCATTGAATGCTTTGATAGCACTGGTTTTTTTATCCCCGGATGCTTCATCTGTCACCTTCCCCTTCCACAGAACATTATCTACCAAAATAATACCATTTTTACTCATTCTGGGCTTCAAAAGATCATAATAGAGCGCGTAGTTTTCCTTATCAGCGTCAATAAAAGCAAGATCAACTGATGCTTTAACCTCTGCAAGGCGTTCAGCTGCATTGCCCATATACAGCGATATATTTTGACCTCTTTCCGCTTTAGCGAACACCTCTTCCAGAAAGCCTTCCCTTTCCGGATCGATTTCAAATGTATACAGTGTCCCCTCATGATGCAGTCCTTCAAGAAGGCAAAGTGTCGCATATCCCGTAAATGTTCCAACTTCAACAATCGTCAGGGGCTGCAGCATCTGCGCAACCATAGACAGAAAACGTCCCTGAAGATGTCCGCTGAGCATATTGGCCTGCGTTGTTTTCAGGTGAGTCTGCCTGTAGATATAATGTAATAGGTCATCATGCGGGCTGGTGCCGGCTTCACAATAGGCTTCAATTTTTTTTGCCGTTATTTCCATCAAAGAGCAGGATTAAAGGTAAGTGTGCTCATCTGGTCTGGTGAAAATGCCGCTACGGCCACATCTGCAAGGTCGGAGGATGAAATCATATCGATCTCCCGGAATACTTCTTCCAGCGTAAAAACCCGGCCGAAATTCAGCATACTTTTACCTACCATAAGGGCATAACCGAGATTACTGTCCTCCGCCATAGCCAGCTGTCCTTTTAGCTGATCTTTTGCACGATGTAACTGAACAGCCCCAAGAGGCTGCTGGAGTTTTTTCATTTCCCTGAAAACCAGCTGTATGGTCTTTCGGGTGTACTTTTTGTCGGTACCAAAATAGATCGAAAATAAGCCCGTATCACTGTAAGGTGTATAATGAGCGTCGATAGCATAGACAAATCCAAACTTCTCACGAATGGAAAGGTTAAGCCTGCTGTTCATACCGGGACCACCCAGTACATTGACCAGCATGAAAAACGGAATCCGGTTTTCGTGGTGCAGTGAATAGGCTGTCGAACCTACACCTACCTGACTCTGTGAAACAGGTTTGTCCACCGCCCTGCGATCAGGCTTATAACTTTGAAATGGTTTAACATGCTTCTTAAATATCCTTCTGGGAATATCTTCAAGGTGCTTCTGACATATTTTGAGCACTTTCTGAAATGATATGGGACCCACTGAAGAAAATACGATCTGGTCTGTGCTCAGATTTTTTCGGATAAAATCATCAAAATGTGCCCGTTGAAACGACCGGATGGTATCCTCGGTACCCAGTATATTGGCTCCCAAAGGATGAGGTTCAAAAATAAGCGCCTCGAATTCGTCCTGTATGGCATCTTCCGGAGAATCACGGTACATGGCCATTTCTTCCAGTATTACATTACGCTCCTTTTCAAGATGCTTTTCAGGGTAAATGCTGTTAAATGTAATATCTGAGAGCAGCTCTACCGCCTGATCAAAATATTGCGACAGTATAGAAGAGTAAATTGATATATTTTCCTTGGTTGTGTACGCATTTAACTCACCACCATGAGCATCGAGGCGGTTGAGTATATGAAAGGCTTTACGTTTTTGTGTTCCCTTAAATACCATATGCTCCCAAAAATGCGCAATGCCGTACTCATGTGGCTCCTCATCCCGGCTACCAATGCCAAGCGTCAGGGCTGCATGTGCGATTTTAGTGTGATAATCCTCCCGGTGTGCAATGATGATACCGTTGGGCAACTGATGTATGTGAAGATCTTCCATGTTCAGCCGTAAAATTAAGGTCTAAATTACATTTTAACTAACGAACAGCTGATGGCATGATTCCATTTTTTTGTCCTTAATTTGCATCATGCAAATTGCATTTGACGCAAAAAGAGCCTTCAGAAACATAACCGGGCTCGGCAATTACAGCAGGTTTGTGATTGACGGCCTTCAAAACCATTACCCCGACATACAGAAAATCCTCTTTACCTCTGGCATTTCTGGAAACCAGGAAATTGTTTCCTTTTTTCGGAAACATAAAACAGATGTCATCCTGCCTTCCGGATTATGGAAGCTAAAACCACTACCGTCAGTATGGCGCTCACTCTACCTGTACCCGGAAGCAATAGCCATGGGTGCGGATATTTACCATGGTCTGAGCAACGAACTGCCACTGATTGATTCTACCAAAATACGCAAGGTGGTGACCATCCACGATGTCATTTTTATGCGCTATCCTCATTTATACCGCAGGACAGACAGGAGAATTTACAGATATAAAACAGCACAGGCACTTAAATCCGCTGACAGGATCATTTGTGTTTCAAGTCAGACAAAGGAGGATGTAATCCATTTTTTCAATGCACCAGAATCGAAACTACGCGTTGTAAATCAGGGCATACATTCCATATTTAACGAAATGGCATCAGCCGAAAAAGTTCAGCAGTTTAAAGCGGCATATCATATTCCTGATCATTATATATTATCTGTCGGCACTGTGGAAGAAAGAAAAAATACAATGCTGCTGGTGAGGGCGTGCCACCGGCTTATCGATGAAGGGCATCATATTCCACCGGTGGTATTAACAGGAAGGACCACACCCTATGCAGATGAAATACGCACTTACATTGATCAGCATCAGCTGCAAGCGCATGTCATATTACGTCATGACATTCCATTTCACGAATTCCCCTCATTGTACCGTGGAGCTGATATGCTGGTATACCCATCGATATATGAAGGGTTTGGAATTCCGATACTTGAAGCGTTTTCACAGGAAATTCCGGTAATTGCCGGCAATACATCCAGCCTCACTGAAGTCGGTGGCGATGCAGCATTCTACACAGATGTGATGGATGAAGAAGAGTTATCAAAGCTGATCCGGGAATTGCTTGAAAACAAGGGTCTGGCCATTAACTTTGGGAAAAAAGGTAGAAACCGCCTGATAAATCATTTCAGTTCGGAGAAAATTTCCGGTGAGCTAATGCATATTTACAACGAATTATGAGATACGAAAAAATAGGAAAAGAACTTTTTGTCCTGAACAGGCAGCGTCTCAGAGACCTTCTGCCTCAAGGGGCTCTGGTGATAGTAAATTCCAACGACATAATGCCGACGAATGCCGACGGCACCATGCGTTTCAGACAAAATAATGACCTGCTTTACCTGAGTGGAATAGACCAGGAGGAGTCCATACTCGTAATGGCACCGGATCATCCCGATCCTTCATTGCGTGAAATCCTGTTCCTGAAAAAAACCAATGAAGAGATCGCCATATGGGAAGGGCATAAATACACGGCGGAAGAGGCAAGGGAGGAAAGCGGCATTGAAAATGTTCAGTGGCTGAGCAGCTTCGAGACGATCCTGAAATCCCTGATGCTGAAATCAGAAAAAATCTTCCTCCCTACCAATGAATACATCAGAAATACAAGCATAGTAGAAACACGTAATGCCCGGTTTCTGAAATGGTGCCGGGAGGAATATCCATTGCATGAGTATCACCGGCTTTATCCGCTGATGAGCCAGTTGCGTGTTGTAAAAAGTGGACGTGAGGTTGAAATGATTCAAAAAGCCTGTAATATCACAGAAAAAGGCTTTCGTCGTATACTTTCTACGACCAGCTCGGGTATGATGGAATATGAGATAGAGGCCGAATATGCTCATGAATTTCTACGTCACGGATCAAGAGGATTTGCTTACGAACCCATAATAGCCAGTGGATTTAATGCTTGTGTATTGCATTATGTTGATAACAGTGCGCGCCTGAAGGATGGTGATCTTTTGTTGATGGACGTAGGTGCTGAATATGGCAATTTCAACGCTGACATGACTCGGACTATACCGGTGAACGGGAAGTTTACACCACGTCAAAAGGATGTTTATAATGCTGTACTACGTGTAATGAAAGGTGCAACAGCCTTATTGCGTCCGGGACTTACATTAAAAACTTATCACGAACAGGTAGGTGAGATGATGGAAAAAGAGCTCATTGACCTTAAGCTACTCTCAATCGACGAAGTCAGAAATCAGGATCCTAAGCATCCTGCCTATAAAAAGTATTTTATGCACGGAACGTCACACCATATAGGACTTGACGTTCACGATATCGGAGACCCTTACCAGCCTATGGAAGTTGGCAATGTATTTACAGTAGAGCCGGGCATATATATCAGGGAAGAATCCATCGGTATCAGACTGGAAAATGATGTGGTGATCACTGAAAACAGTGTGAATGACCTGATGAAAACCATTCCACTGGAAGCGGATGAGATCGAAGAACTGATGAACAGCTAGGCTGGCGACACCAGCTGTCGTGTCAATGTTTCGAAATCGAGCAAGAGCTTTCGTGCCATATTATTGCCATTGATTTTATAGATAATGTCATCTATCTGGCGCACAGGTAGCACTTTCTTGGTAGTGGAAGTAAGGAAAACCTCCTTTGCATCATGAAGCTCGGTGGTAGTCACCGGCCTTATCTCCAATGGTATTCCATTTTCTTTGATCAGATTTATCACAACCTGACGTGTGATACCAGGAAGAATATGATCGTCCGGTGTTACAATGGTGCCATCCTGTTTTACAAGGAATACGTTGCAACGTGTAAACTCTCTTATGAAACCATCCTTTTTGTAGAGCACCTCGTACGCCCCTTCACTTTTCACCCGTGGTTGAAGTTGAATGGCCCGGAAGTAGTTTGTCGTTTTTATTTCCGCTGATTCCCGCTGATATTCATCTGTGATCACCTTGATGCCTTTAGCGTAGTATTCAGATGGAGGAAAAAATAGCGGCTCCTGAGTGATCATGAGCACTCCCTGCTCAGAGGAAAACCTGTTTTCGGACGGGCCTCCGCTCATCACCATGCGTACTCCGGCTTCGGGCATGTTATTTTTAGCGATCAGCTCAAGAATAATATCCCGTATTTGTTGCAGGGTATAGGCATGTGCAATATTTGCTTTACTGATCGATCGCTGAAAGCGCTGAAGATAATCCTCCAGAAAAAGCGGCGTATTTTGTGTGACACGGAAAAAGTCGAATACCGCAAAGCCACGAATCAACCCAATGTCATGGGCGGGAATACGAATTTCATCAGCGGGCATTATTTCACTATTATAAAAACAAAGAGTCATGATGATTCAATAGAAGTTTTTGCCAAAAATACTATCTTGTCACTAAGATCAACACAGCAAACATGATTTACATCATTTTGGGTATAGGTATTTTTCTGGGTTTACTCGGTGTGGTTGTTACAGAAAATAACGCCAAATACATTCTGGCCGGCTATAATACCATGTCTGATGAGGAAAGGGCACTGGTAGACCTGCCAGCCTTTTTAAAATATTTCCGGAATTTCCATATGATCCTGAGCGTATCCTTTATGGTATTCAGCTGGTTGCTTATGGCTTTTGTGGGCAATGCTGCCACCATTGTTTTCATATGCGCCTACCCCATTATACTATATGGGTTTTTCACTTTTGACAGCCAACGTTTTATCAAGGGGCATACCAGTCAGGCCGGGACGCGTGTAGCCATAGCCATGCTGGCATTTAGCCTGATCAGCGTAGTAGGGCTGCTGTACTGGGGCTTTCGCGACAATGACATCATCACTGAAGAAGACCAGTTGCGGCTCACCGGACCCTACCGTGTCAATATACCCTATGATTCAATTACGCAAATAGAAATAGTAGATCAGCTGCCTGCCATTACCGCTAAAGCGAATGGATTTGCAACAGGTGACATGCTGAAAGGACATTTTGTGATGGAAAATGGTGAACACATTACGCTGATGATCAGCAAACGCGAATCAACCCGTCATTTTCTTAAAATAGAATACCACGAGGGCGAAACCATTTATTTTTTCAGTCCTGATGATGACCTCGATCAAAGTCTGAAAGAGATCGTCCGGCGTATGAGGCCCGTAAAGGTAAATCCGGCAGAGATGTAACCCTGCGTATGCTTACCCGTTATACATATGAAATTATCATCATATGTATAAATCAAAGTTTTCATCAATCTTTCCGTTTCTTGTTTTAAGTCTTACCCTTGGGCTCGCTCCGTTTTTTCCAGAGCCTCATATTGTAGGTAAAATCAGGTGGGTAGCTGGTGGTGCAGTGGGTATGAAGGCAATGGACTGGTTTGACCTGTTGCTGCATGGTACGCCCTGGGTGTTATTGATCGTCATGACGATCCGTGCTTTTTTGCCGGGCAAAGTAAAACCACAGCAGGATAAATAACGCTCTGATTCAAATTCAGCGAATACAAAATCCTGGAGTTATTCAAGGTATACCTTTTCATTTTTGGGGTATTTTACTTCATAGCCTAATCTGAGTTCCTTTTGATCTCCTCCATCGAGCTGTAGGCGCCATATTACTTTCCCGGTATTTTCATCCAAAATGCCGCCTGAAAGTTCTGTAGGATTTACTTGAATATCACTTATAGCTGCCACAGGAACCTGATCTGATAATAACAGTCTAACAGGAACAGACTTATTATTCCGAACAGTGATGATAAAAGATCTTGAGTCAATTTTATTTGCACCTATCACCTGACGTTGTGAAAAATCTTCCTTCTTATCGCGGGCTATGACAATGCTCCGATCCCGTCCAAGAGAGATACTAAGTGTATCTTCTAACGCATTGGCATTTATGATGGTACGGCCAACAAACTTGTCTTCAAAATACAGATTTGCCTCTCCTTCAATCAGGTTGAGTCTACTCCAGTCGATAATTCGAGCCGTCAGGAAAGGATCCTTATCAAGTTTAGGTACTGCGAAATATTCATATTGTGCTTCAATTTCATAATTACTCAGGTCAACTGTCAACACGTCACCATTGGAGGATATAGAATAGGGTTTGTCGATTTCAAACTCAACAGTTGTTTGATTTTCGACTGTAGTCGCGGTCATTGTCTCAGCTTTTGAAACGACCTCGGCCTCTCTGGTGCGGATACCAGCTACACGACCTTGTAATGATCCATAACCTGTAACAACGACTTCCTGCAAACTTTGCATATCCTCCTCCATTCGTATATTGATTATCTCTGAGTCTATCGGTAACTCAACAGTTTTGAAGCCAACATAGTAAACAGAGATTGACTTACCGTCTTTGGGAATTGTAAGGGAGTAGTTTCCATCCAAACCTGTGACTGTACCTATGGTGGATCCCGTCACAACGATATTTGCACCAGGCAAAGGTTCTCCTTCTGAATCCGTTACCCTTCCGGTAATATTCTGAATGACATTGTAGCTTCGAGTTTTATACACTGAATTTCTGGCATAATTCAGGTACTAAGTTGTTAATTCGGGTGCAACACCACTTTGATTAGGGTCACCATTGGAAAGCTTCAGGTTAACATTGCTCCAGTCAACCCCTGTGTTTTGATATACATCTGCCTTATAGCTAAGAAGTAACGGATCTGCTACGCCTTTCACTCTTATATCATACTTCGGGTACCATCCTGTGTTCCTCACAAAATATGATACTTCGAATAAACCTTCTATATTATCCTGTGATTCAACCCTGATCTGAATTTCCCCTGTAGGCACTTCTTTTTTTCTGATGTGCGTATCAACTTCGGCTGTTAATCTGTTTTTCTCCTCTTCCCATTCTTTAATGTCCTGATAAGAATTCCGTTGCTCTTCTTTGATGGCGGTTATCTCTCTGTCATAAAAAGCAAGAGCCTCTTTAAGTTGGCTGAGAGTGGTGCCGGCATTGCCCCCGAGTAATTTATTTTCATCAAGAAGACTTTCTTTTTGCCCTAATACCTCTATTCGGGAATTGGCTGCAGCTATTTTTTTATCCAGCAGTTCAATTAACCGCATCAGACTATCGGTTCTTGCGGTCTTTTGTAATTCATCCAGATAATTAAGTTTGTGATTGACAGAAATTATAGTAAAGTCACCAGTCGCTTTTACCTGTATGCTCTTTTCGTCGATATACGGAGATAGGGAGATTAAACGTATAGTAGACTTACCTGTTGTAAGAAACGTCTTGCCTGAGCGTGTGATTAATGCGCCTTGACGGTATACTGTCACTTCAGAGATATAGGTGTCAATGATGACTTCCCGGTCAGATTGGGCAAAGGATTGTAAGGTAAAAAACAATAAAATTGCTATTGTTCGTATCATCAGCAGTTCCGGTTAGAAATGATTATAAAGGAAATCTACTTATGATTTACGCCAGAACCAACAGATTAGATTTAATTCTGACCAAAGCTATCCTACTCTTTCCTTTTTCAAATACCTAAAACTGCGAGCTGCCATCGTCACCATTCAGCTGATCATTATTGTTGATCCTGCTGCGACGCTGACGCGTAGTGAAGTCAAGCTTACCGAACTTATAACTAAAGCTGAACCCATACGACTGAAAAGGGATACCTATTTCAGAGTTTAGCACGAGGGCAGGTGACTCTACCTCATTAAAAAAGCGCTTGTACCGTACAAAAGGTTCGATAAAGCGAAGACCGATGCTTCCCTGACCATCCCATAACTCTTTTCGTGCACCAATGCCCCATATATAAAATGAGGTGTTGGTGCCCTGCACTGTCTGCTGAGGACTCCTGAAAAAGCCAAAGGCATCTACTGTGATATCTCCCGGGAGCTTAAGCTGGCTTCCAAAATTACCGCTTCCCAGAAGAGAGCGGTTAGTGAGCTGTACCTCTCCTACACGACCGGACGACTGAAACCAGGACAGGTTTACGCCGCCTCTGAGTGTCCAGATATCAAATAATGTTTTGCTAACGAAGAGATCAGTTCCTGTAGCCGATTGCTGATCAATATTCTGAAAAGTTGTCACCGTGCGCGTGCCGGTACTGTCGCCTGGCAGGGCTTCGGCTGATACAATACTCTGTATTACATCGGTTGTATTACGATAATATACCGACACGTTGATAGCTGTTCCGCTTTTGAAAGTACTGAAACTTAGGTCATAATTATCGGTTATCTCAGGTGCAAGCAGAGGATTACCAAAGCTGATGTTCCGGTTATTGTCCTGCTCCACGAAGGGGTTGATAAAGCGCAGGCTGGGCCGTTGAATACGTCGGTTATAACTCGCTTTAAGCGTATTGACCCGTCCGATATTATAGCTCAGTATAACGGAAGGTAGCACATTGCCATAAAAATTTTCAAAATCATTATCTGCATCACTCACTACGTCACCCGAGATATCAGTTGCCTCGTACCTCACCCCTGCGACCAACCCAAAAGTCTTGAGAAATTTTGTGGTTAATGAGGCATAGCCTGCCCAAACATCCTGTTCATAACTGAAATCATTACTGCGTAGCGGGTCATTGACATAAATACCACCTGCTGCGAGGGTATCAAAATCAGTTATGCTTCGCAGATCACGAAGTACAGCCTTTGCTCCCAGTTCAATCTTTGATTCTCCAAAGGGATGAATATAGTCAACCTGCAATGTATTTTCCCTGTTGGTGCCATCATTCTGGTTGATAAAATCCTGCGTTATTACCTGCTCTTCCTCACGTTGCGTGCTGGACCTGGTATCATTTATATCGCTATCCTGACGGATAGAGACGCTAAACTCACGACCTTCCTGTCCCGCAAACTTTTTAATATAATCCATCGTCCATTCATAACCACTTCGAAGTGAGCGGTTGTCCGTAATACGCGTAAAGGTCTCTGTATACCCTGACTCAATAAGTTCATTAAAGTATTCTCCATCTGTATTGGAATTGAATCCTCTGAGTCTGAAAGAACTGGTAAAGCTATTGTAAGCATTCACATCGTAGTAAGCAGAGGCATTTGTGAAAAAGCCGGTGCGCTGGCTTATATTTTCACCTTCTTCTGTTTGTATGGTAGTAACATTACCGAAGGTGCGCTCGCTGTACAGGTTGGAGTAGCCTGTTTGCGGCCAGTTAAAATATGTACTACCACTGGCGTTCATGCCAAACCTGCCGCGGCCGGCATTTATATTCAGCACACCTCTGTTCGAGCGAGTTCCGACTGAGGCATCGACATTACCTGAAAAACCCTGAGGTGTCTGCTTTTTTGTGATAATGTTGATAATGCCGGAAGTTCCTTCCCCATCATATTTCGCTCCCGGAGCGGTGATTACTTCAACACTTTTGATATTATCTGCGGGTATTACCTTTAAGGCGTCAGCGGGGTTAGTTGCAAACATGCCACTGGGCTTACCATTGATCATGATCTGCACATTCTGGCTGCCACGCAGCGATACATTTCCTTCCAGGTCTACACTTAGCAATGGTGCCCGACGCAACACATCGGTAGCATCACCTCCCATATTGGCTATGTCCTGTTCAGCATTATAAACTATACGGTCAATTTTACTTTCAACAATCTCACGGTCACCGGATATGACAACCTCGTCCAGCTCTGCAGCATCACTTATCAGTTGCACACTTCCCATATCAACGTCAGGCTCTCCCTTTGTAAGTTCGACAGTTTTAGTGATAGTCTGATACCCAATAAAGGATATCTGTACATCCAGTTCACCCAGGGGAAGACCCACAATTTTAAATATACCGTCATCTCCAGTTACCATACCGTTAATCGGTGTGTTGGACCCTGGTTTTTTAATAGCTATTGTAGCGAATGACACCGGATCACCTGTCTGGCTGTCTACCAGCACGCCCTGTACTTTGCCGGTGATTTGTGATGGTGCTCCTTGTCCTCCTCCAAAACCTGTTGGTTGGGCCACCAGATATGCAGGAAAAGATATAATTAATACAAATAAAAGTTTGTTCATTTAATGCGTTTTACCTCAGGCTAAACGCTGCAGATCGTCAGTTGTTTAAATATTTTATGTAAGGAGCGAATATAATTTCTGAATGGTAAATATCGGGGGTCAGACGATCTTTACTATCACCTGATAGAGCACTACCACACCATAACCTGATTTTATGACTGTTCCGGCCAGAAATCCAATAAATGAACCGAGTGCACTCTTTATAGCTACTTCATTGCTTTGGCCTGACGCAAGCTCTCCAAGAAAAGCACCTACCAAGGGTCCCAGGATTATACCTGGAGGTCCAAAAAATAATCCGACTATTAACCCAACGGCACTACCACGAAAGCCTGCTTTAGTGCCACCCAACCGTTTTGTACCATATATGGGCACGAGGTAATCCAGTAATGTAATTAAAGCCATGGTAATACCATAGATCCATAAAAACCGGGCACTGTAAGCATATTTTTCTGTCAGCTGAATAAAAATAAGACCCAGATAGGCGACTGGGGGCCCGGGTATGACAGGCAAAAAGCTGCCGGCGATACCTATAAGTACAAAAATGAAAGAAAGTATAATAAAAAAGGTATCCATAAAAAAGGGCTGACCTGAGGCCAACCCTTTAAATATCGATGAAGAATATCAATTAACCAACTGAAACACGTTTGAACTCAGCTACAGTGAGTCCCTTCTTCACTCCATCAAGATATTGCGAAATACTTAACGAATTATCCTTTACGAACTGCTGATTCAACAGTGTATTTTCTTTGTAAAACTTGTTCAGTTTACCCATGGCAATTTTTTCCAACAGATCTTCAGGTTTACCTTCCTGACGGGCCTGATCTTTACCGATTTCGATCTCACGCTGTATGGTAGCTTCGTCTACATCGTCTTTGTCCAGTGCTACTGGGTTCATGGCAGCGATCTGCATGGCAACATCACGACCGGCATCTTCTACTTCAGCACCATCAACATTCTTCAACGCCAGCAATACGCCAAGTTTGCTCCCGGCATGGATATAGGAAACTACTTTTTCGCCTTCCATATTGAGGTAGGCAGATATTTCGATTTTTTCGCCGATTTTACCTACCATTTCAGTTACCTTTTCACCTACTGTGATATCGTCAAAAGGGAGGCTTAGTAATGCATCGGTATCTGCCGGCTTGTGGTTATAGGCAATTTCCAATATCTGCTGACCAAATTTCTGAAAATCCTCATTCTTGGCCACAAAATCTGTTTCGCATGACAGGGCAATAAGCGTAGCAGCCGTCTGGTCATCATTTGATTGAATAAATACTGCTCCTTCGGTAGTTTCACGATCGGCTCGTGACTGACTCACTTTCTGACCTTTTTTGCGAAGTATTTCTATCGCTTTATCAAAATCACCGTCAGCTTCTACCAATGCCTTTTTGCAGTCCATCATACCGGCACCTGTCATCTGACGCAGTTTATTTACTTCCTTAGCACTTATTGCAGCCATTTTTTTAAAATTAATTTACGTTAAATAATATGTTAACACTGTCCAGAAACAAAAATTGAACATCAGGATCATCCCAATGTTCAATTTATATTATGAAATCATTTTGATTTTTATTCGTTTTCCGCGAGGTCAGCCTGACGTTTGGCTTCTTCCTCCTCTGCGAGTTTGCTTTCTTCCTTCTCTACCCTTCTTTCCTGCAATGCTTCTTCTATCACTGCTGAAAACTTGCTCAGAATGATATCCACACTTTTGAAAGCGTCATCGTTACCCGGGATAGGGTAATCCACAACGTCGGGATTTGAGTTGGTATCGCAAAGTGCAAACACAGGAATGTTTAATTTCTGTGCTTCAGCGATGGCAATATGTTCTCTCTTCACATCCACAACGAAAAGTGCGGCAGGTAAACGTGTGAGGTCTGATATACCTCCCAGTACCATATTCAATTTATCTCTTTCCCTGGTTTTCATCAGCCTTTCCTTTTTGTTCAGCTCAAGAAAGGCCTCTTCTTTCATCAACTTATCAATTGAGGAAAGTTTCTTAAGGGATTTTCGGATTGTGGTGAAATTGGTAAGCATACCACCCAACCACCTGTGGGTAACATATGGCATACCTAATTTTTTAGCTTCCCTCGTCACGATCTCCTGCGCCTGCTTTTTTGTCGCTACGAACATGATCTTACGACCTGACTTAATGATAGGTCGTACAGCATCAGCTGCTTCTTCAAAACAGGCAATGGTCTTGTTAAGATCTATGATATGGATACCATTCTTCTCCATGAAAATATATGGAGCCATCCTGGGATCCCATTTACGGGTCAGGTGACCAAAATGAACACCTGCATTTAATAATTCTTTGTAGTCTACTGCAACTGACATTTCTCGGGATTATCGTTTACTAAACTGGAATCTTCTTCTTGCTTTTCTTCTACCGTATTTTTTACGTTCCACCATGCGGGGATCACGGGTGGTAAAGCCTTCTTTCTTCAATGCAGGCTTAAACTCTTCATCAATCGTTACGAGCGCACGTGTAATACCATGTCGTATAGCTTCTGCCTGACCACCTGGTCCGCCACCCTTAACATTGATCTTTACATCAAACTCGTTTCGTTTGTCCAGCACATCAAAAGGCTGAAGGGCGATAAACTGGTGTACCTGAAAAGGGAAATAATCCTCCAATTTCTTTTCATTGATGATGAACTCGCCCTTACCCGGTGTCATGTAAACACGGGCAATTGATGTTTTTCTTCGACCTGTAGTATTAACCACGCTCATGTATAATATTAAAGTTTTATTTCAGTAGGATTCTGAGCCTGATGTGGATGTTCAGACCCTTCATAAATGAATACATTGTGGAACAGCTTGCTTCCCAGTTTGTTTTTTGGCAACATACCACGAAGTGCACTTTCTATCAGCAGACGAGATGACTTGTTGTACATTTCCTTTGCTGAGGTAGTACGCTGACCTCCTGGAAATCCTGTGTGACGAACATAAACTTTATCCGACCACTTATTGCCGGTAAGGTGAATCTTATCTGAGTTGATAATGATCACATTGTCACCACAGTCCACGTGGGGCGTAAATCCGGGCTTATGCTTGCCTCTCACTATAACTGCAACCCTGCTCATCAGCCTTCCCAGTGTCTTTCCGTCGGCATCTATCAATACCCACTTCTTGTCTACTGTGTTCTTATTTGCTGAAATAGTTTTATAACTTAATGTATCCACGTCTTAATATACTTTTTTATGGTTCCCCGCGAAAAGGGACACAAAAGTAGAGTAATATTATGGTTTATCCAAACTTTAATTATTCTTTTCCAGCTGATTAAGCGCCGCTTTGAAATCTTTAGGGTATGGGGCTTCGATATGGATTTCCTCTCCACGGAGATCGGTAAAGTGGAGTTCGCGTGCATGGAGGGCAAATCGTTGAATCACCGGTATCTCTTCCTCATATTTTCCAATATGATAGTTGCGCTTGATCCGTGAAAGTAAAAACGGCATACCACCGTACATAGTATCCCCGGCAAGTGGTGCCTTTCGGCCGGCAAGATGTACCCTTATCTGGTGAAGACGACCTGTTACAGGCTCACACGCCAGCAAAGTATGTGTGCGGTAGGCTCTGATTGTATTGATGATCGTTTTGGCATCTTTACCCTGACGTGACAGCCTGGCAATGCCCGTTGACAAGACCTCTATAGGGTCATCGATCACTTCATTTTCAAATTGATGGATGCCGTCAGCTAATGCATGATATACTTTATGTACCTTCCTGTTTTCGAATTGAAGGGAAAAATGTCGGTGTGCCTCAGGGCTTCTGGCATAAAGCAGCAGGCCGGTAGTATCTTTATCGATACGATGGACTGCTTTTAATCGGGCATCATGTCGTTCAGCAAGCAATTGCAGGCTTAGGTGTTCATGGCGATCCATGAGTGTCGCATACCCTGAGGGCTTATTGATAATACAATAATCCTCTTCATCCACGATAATGAGAGAAGAAAAATGTTTAGGCATCCATTTCCATTTCTTCCTTTACCAATATCTCAGGAGTTGGGGCGCGTTCGAGTGAAAAGCTGAAGGACGATCCTTTGCCCGGTGAGCTTGCCACCTGTACTCTGCTGTTATGAGCCTCTACTATATGCTTTACGATGGCAAGCCCCAGTCCCGTGCCTCCCCAGTCTTTGCTCCGGCTTTTTTCTACACGGTAAAACCTTTCGAAGATACGGTTGAGATGTTCTTTGCCGATGCCCTCGCCATTATCTGTTACTGTTACGTGCACCCTGTTGTCACCAATTGCCAGATCAATACGAATTTCACCTCCCTTGCGGGTGTATTTCACTGCGTTACTAAACAAATTGATCAATACCTGAAAAATACGTTTCTTGTCAGCCGTGACATATATTTTTTGTTCAGGATCGGGCAACTTGACACTAATATTCTTCTTCTCCGCCTTCACATCCATCTGGTCGTACATTTCCTGTATCAGCGTGGTGATATCTACAGTTTCCATCTGCATCCTGATGTCCCCCGATTCCATTTGCGACAACACAAGGAGATCCTGAACTAATAAATCCAGACCATCAAGGCTTTTAGCCGCTTTTTTCAGGAATTTGGTGCGCACCGTTTTATCCTTCACGGCGCCATCCATGAGGGTATGGATAAATCCCTGAGCAGCAAAAATAGGCGTTTTCAACTCATGACTCACGTCAGCGATAAATTCGCGACGGAATATCTCCAGCTTTTTAAGCTCATCGATTTCTTTCTGCTTGATCTCTGCATATCGGTAAATCTCCTTGTTAACTTTTGTCAGGGGATGAAACCAGCTTTTATGTGTCAAAGAGGCGAAGCTGTAATCATCACGGGCCATATTATTCAACATTTCATAGATGCGTTGAATGTCCCTGAATATCAAAAACTCCAGCGTAGTAAATATGAGGAGGTAGCTCACCGATCCCGAAATGAGTACTGCCAGGATAATAATCAACACTTCTGATTGTGATACCAGCGAAAGAAAGGCACCGGTAACAAGAGCAATAGATACTGCGAGAAGAAGCGATATACCCCTTGAATTCATTTATTGTCCTTTACTCAATCTCGAATTTATAGCCCACACCCTTGACCGTACGAATATAGCCCTCTCCTATTTTCTCCCGTACTTTCCGGATATGTACATCTACCGTCCGTGCCAGCACATATACATCTGACCCCCAGATATTCTGCAACAGCTCGTCCCTGCTGAATACTTTCCCGGGATTTTGAGCAAGAAAATAAAGGAGCTCAAATTCCTTTTTCGGAAGGGTTACATTATCGTTTTTGAGGGTAACCGTGTAGCTGGTCTTATCGATGACCAGATCATTGATCTTTATCTTACTGTTGCTGGACTTTTTCTTGTTGTCGCGTCTGAACAGCGCATTGATACGGCTCATCAAAGCTCTTGGCTTTATAGGCTTTGTAATGTAGTCATCTGCTCCCACATCAAAAGCTGCGATTTCGGAATATTCTTCAGACCGGGCTGTTAGAAATATAACATAGGTGTGGTTAAGCTCCTGATTTTCTCTGATCTGACGGCAGGTTTCCACTCCATCCTGATGTGGCATCATGATATCAAGCAGGATCAGGTCAGGGTCAAAGCCTTTCGCAATTTCTACAGCTTTAGCTCCATCTGTAGCTGTTTTGACGGCGTACCCCTCTTTTTTAAGGTTATACTCCAACAGCTCGACGATATCCTCTTCGTCGTCCACTACGAGGATTTTCTGATTGTTCTTATTGGCCATTTTGGTTACTTCGGTTAAACCACGATGTTGGTGGTCAAAAATAGGGTATTTTACCATCTTAAAAAATGGCCTTTGGGTAAATATCAGCCATTTTTCCTTTCAAAGGACTTAATATCCACTTCAACTGCACCCACATACATTTGTGCCTTGATTTTTAGCGGCAACTTATACTTATCGTCGGTAAACCATGCCTTTATAGAGTTTTCACCGTCAAACAATGTGTTTTCAGGCATGATCGGCGCTATTACGATGGCTTTTTTCACACCTATGGCAGTTTTAATTTCTTCCTTTCCGACATAGCGGATACGCATATGGTAGATTTTTTCTTCAAAGAAAGCGGGTACTTCAAATACATCGCCCGGCCGCATTTTATTAAAGTCCATCGTTCGGAAATAGTAATATCCACTTACCATGTCCTGAACATTATTAGGGACGGCGTAATACTTTGTTTCCTTTACCCTTTTTGTCTCCTTATCCAATCCATAATATGTGACAGTATCACGCAACTGGTCAAAGACAAACTCTTCATATTTTCTGTATTTGGCCTCCTGGATATACCGGTATCCTTTCTGAGGCAGTACAGCTGCTGTATCTAAGTATGTGCCCCAAACGTCATAAATGGGGAATACCACGTTGAACCAGCCGGTACTTCTTCCCACAACATCAATTTTATAGCAAGATCTGCCGTTCTGATAATGCATATAGTCATCGATGGTCATTTCAGCCACGCCTGCATTGATAAAACCATAATGGATCCTGAATGTAATCTTTTCTCCCCGCTGAAAGCTTGTGTTTTTTATCACCCGGTATTCATCACCTCCATGGGAGTTCATGAATAATAAGGCTATCGATATGGCTATCACTCTTACCACCACTGTATTGTTTTAAATTGTTTTTTCTTCTCTGCTATAAACGCATCCATATCAGAACCAAAATTGTGCCGGAATTCGTATTCAATTTCGTTCCCCTCACCAAAATACCGTTTAAAGCTGTAAAAAAAAGCATTATTTGGCAAAGGCCTGTCACTGCTATACCTGAATTTCTCAGGATTACTGAAATCAACGTCATTCAGGCCGTGCATTATCTTCATTATCATCTGGTATTTGACCTCGCTCTTTCTCACAGAATCCATATCCGGTGTAAATGTTTTATAAAGACTATCAAGTTTCTGGTAACCTTCTACCATATGATTTCTGAATTTCCGCTGATCTGCCTCATTCCTTTTATAGTCATTTACCACCGTGGTATCATCAAAATAATGGGCTAAAAACATTTCGGCCCCCTTTTTTCCAATAAACGATGCCAGATTCTCATTATAATTGACACTGTCTTTGACGAAAATAGTTGCATGCGTCATTTCATGAATGATCACCTCAGCAAGAGCTCCGGGTGACCGTTTCAGCATATTGGAATATATCGGGTCTTTCAGCCACCCCAGTGTCGACCATGCCCCGGCATTCCTGATACGGGTCTCATACCCGGCCTTCTGCACTTCAGCTTCCAGTCTGCGCGCGAGATCCTCACGGAAATATCCGAGATAATTAAACTTCCCGACGAGCGGTACCTTCCACTGTTTAGGCTCCATCGCAAAAGGTTTCATGCCCGTCACCACCCACATCAGCTCATTCTTGCCCTGATCGTAAACTGTTTTATAACCCTTTGTGGCTTTTAGTCCCAATGAATCAACAGCATATGCGATGATCTCCGGAATGAGGTCTATAGACAAATGTATGGTGCTGTCATTTACCTTAGAGCGGTATTCCTTCAGAGGGATAGTGTTGCGGTTTATTTTTAACTGCCCCTGCAACTGTATCATGCCATACTTTACCCATTTGAAATTTATGATCGCAAAGGTTGCCAACATGGCTACCAGCCCTATTAAAAGCCATTTCAATATTTTTTTTATCATCCCGCTACGCTTGCGTTTAATTCAGCTTTTAAAATTAACGGCTTTTCCCGTATTTTCGCATTTGCATTACATCCTTTCACCTATTAACCCAAACAACATGAGCGACTCTGAAAAACTGAAAGCACTAAAACTCACACTTGACAAATTAGACAAACAATATGGTAAGGGCACGGTCATGAAGCTCAGCGATGAGCGGGTGCTTGACGTACCTGCCATCAGTACAGGATCGCTAAGTCTGGACATCGCACTTGGTGTAGGCGGCATACCCCGGGGCCGTGTGGTTGAGATTTATGGGCCAGAGAGTTCGGGAAAGACTACGCTATCCATGCATTGCATTGCCGAAGCCCAGAAAAAAGGTGGCCTGGCTGCTTTTATTGATGCAGAACATGCATTTGATAAAACCTATGCGGAGAAATTGGGTATCGATACTGAAAACCTGTTGATCTCACAGCCTGACAATGGTGAGCAGGCCCTGGAAATAGCCGAGCACCTGATCCGTTCCGGTGCTATTGACATCATAGTGATCGACTCTGTGGCTGCCCTGGTGCCACGAGGTGAGCTCGAGGGTGAAATGGGTGACAGTAAAATGGGACTTCAGGCACGGCTGATGTCGCAGGCACTACGTAAGCTGACCGGCACTATTAATAAAACGGGTTGCTCTTGCATATTTATCAATCAGCTTCGCGAAAAAATCGGAGTGATGTTTGGCAACCCGGAAACCACCACCGGAGGTAATGCATTGAAATTCTACGCCTCTGTGCGACTTGATATTCGTCGTATCGGTCAGATTAAAGAAAGCGCTGACAATATCACCGGTAACCGCGTACGTGTAAAAGTTGTGAAAAATAAGGTAGCACCACCCTTCAAGGTTGTTGAGTTTGACATCATGTACGGGCAGGGCATCTCGAAGGTGGGTGAAATTATTGACCTCGGCGTTGAGCTGGATATCATTAAGAAGTCAGGGTCATGGTTTTCATACGGGGATGATAAGCTTGGCCAGGGCAGGGACGCCGTAAAGCAGCTGCTGGCAGACAACCCCGAGCTCAGCGAAGAAGTAGAAAAGAAAATCATCGCTGCGATTAAAGGCGAGGAACCAAAACCCAAAGAAACAAAGAAAAATTGACGTTTATTTAAGCGTTTTTCTTACCTTTGCACCCCAAATTTTGGTCCTCAAAAATCTGTAATACATGAAGTTATCTGAATTTAAATTCGACCTGCCTGCGAATCTTATTGCCAAGCACCCAGCAGAAAACCGGGATGAGTCAAAGCTAATGGTAATCCATCGGGATTCCGGCAAAATAGAGCATCGTGTTTTTAAGGAGATTACAGATTATGTTGCAGATGGTGATGTCATGGTAATGAACAACACCAAAGTATTTCCAGCAAGACTTTACGGGAATAAAGAGAAAACGGGAGCCAAAATAGAGGTGTTTTTGTTGCGCGAGCTCAATAAGGAAATGCGCCTTTGGGATGTACTCGTTGACCCTGCCCGAAAAATCAGGGTAGGCAACAAATTGTACTTTGGTGATGGCGAACTTGTGGCAGAGGTTATTGACAACACTACCTCAAGAGGACGTACCATCCGCTTTCTTTTTGACGGCGAAGATGAAGAGTTTACCCGCATGATCGATACGCTGGGTGAGACTCCGATACCCAAATTACTAGACAGAGAGGTTGAAGAAGATGACCGGGAACGATTCCAGACGATTTTTGCTGAAGAAATTGGCGCTGTGGCAGCACCTACAGCCGGACTTCATTTCACTAAACAACTGGTGAAACGTCTTGAAATAATAGGGGTTGAGCTTACACCCATCACCATGCACATTGGATTAGGCACCTTCCGCCAGGTAGATGTGGAAGACCTGACCAAGCATAAAATGGATTCAGAAAACTTTAAAATCGAAACTCCTACTGTACAGAAAGTAAACCGGGCACTGGAGGATAAAAAGAAGGTAATTGCCGTGGGCACGACGGCTATGCGGTCACTGGAATCCAGCGTTTCGGCTGGTGGCCGACTCAAGGAAAACTCCGGATGGACGGATAAATTCATTTTTCCGCCTTATGAATTTAAAATCTGCAACGGCCTTATCACCAATTTCCATCTGCCTGAATCCACTTTGCTGATGATGGCTTGTGCCTTTGGCGGATATGAGCTTGTAATGGAAGCCTATCAGACGGCTATCAAAGAAAAATACAGGTTCTTTTCCTACGGAGATGCAATGCTCATCATCTGATGAACATTCCTGAGTTTGCTGTAATCACTGCTGGAGGTATCGGCACACGTATGTCTTCGGATATACCGAAGCAATTTTTGCTGCTCCGTGGCAGACCCATACTTATGCATACCCTCCAGCGCTTCTATGATTATGACAATGAAATCAATATAATACTGGTTTTGCCGGATCATGCATTTGAATATTGGCGTGATCTATGCGAAAAATATAAATTCCATATCCCACATCGACTGGTGGCCGGCGGCAAAACCAGATTCCAATCCGTAAAGGCAGGACTTTCAGCAATTAACTCAGATGAAGGACTTGTGGCCGTGCATGACGGGGTGCGTCCCCTGATAAGCCAGGAGATCATAGATGCTTCCTTCAGACTGGCAGCTCTGCATGGCTCCGCTGTGGCCGCAGTGCGACTCAAGGAGTCCATACGCATTACCGACCAGGACACCACAAAGGCGGTAGACAGATCGCTGTATCGTGTAATACAGACACCACAAACTTTCAGGCTCTCCCTGATTAAGAAAGCCTTTAATACAGAGGAAACCTCCGACCTGACCGACGAGGCAAGTGTCGCCGAAAGGTCAGGTGTGAGAATCTCCTTATTCGAAGGAAGTTATAAGAATATCAAGATCACAACTCCGGAAGACCTTATTATCGCCGAAGCTTTGCTTGGATCTTAATATTCATCTTCATTGAAAAAGAAGTCTTCCTTGGTAGGATAGTCCGGCCAAATTTCCTCAATGTTTTCATATGGCTGACCATCATCCTCCAGCTCCTGCAGGTTTTCTACCACTTCCATCGGCGCGCCTGAGCGAATTGAAAAGTCTATCAACTCATCTTTTGTCGCCGGCCATGGTGCATCTTCCAAATAAGAGGCTAATTCTAGTGTCCAATACATAGTTTCTTCAGTTTTAAGCGCTTATCGCTTTGAGCCGCAAAAATAAAATTTTAAACTAATAATCAAACAAGTGAAATCTTGTAATATTTTATCTCACATATCAACGAATAATAGATTATAGTTCCATTAAAACCATAATTTTTTATTACGTTCGCATGCTCCATTTATCTTAAGAAAAATAATCGGAATTCCTATGAGTGATGAGAAAATAATTTTTTCAATGACCGGGGTGGGCAAAATCTACCCTCCAAAAAAACAGGTGCTCAAAGACATATATCTGTCTTTTTTTTATGGTGCAAAAATCGGTGTGCTTGGCCTAAACGGAAGTGGAAAGTCTAGTCTGCTGCGTATAATTGCCGGTGTCGACACTGAATATAATGGTGATATTGCATTCTCTTCGGGCTATTCTGTCGGATATCTGGAGCAGGAACCTGCACTGGACCCTGACAAGACCGTACGTGAGATAGTAGAGGAAGGTATCGGTGAGATCAGTGGATTGCTGAAACAGTTTGAAGAGGTAAATATGAAATTTGCTGATCCTGATATCATGGCCGATGCTGATGCCATGGATAAGCTGATTAAACGCCAGGGAGAAATACAGGAAAAACTGGACCAGCTTAGTGGGTGGGAAATTGACAGCAAACTTGAAAAAGCGATGGATGCGCTGCGCACACCCCCGGCAGATAAAAAAATCGGCGTACTTTCCGGTGGAGAAAAACGCCGGGTAGCCTTGTGCCGGCTGCTATTGCAGGAACCTGATATTCTGTTACTCGACGAACCTACCAACCACCTTGATGCAGAATCCGTTCATTGGCTGGAGCAACACCTGCAACAATACAAAGGTACTGTTATTGCAGTTACTCACGACCGCTATTTTCTGGATAATGTAGCAGGATGGATCCTCGAACTTGACCGCGGTGAAGGTATTCCATGGAAAGGAAACTACAGTTCATGGCTGGAGCAAAAAGAAAAGCGGCTGGCCCAGGAAGAAAAACAGGCATCCAAGAAGCAAAAGACATTGCAGCGTGAGCTGGAATGGGTACGAATGGCGCCCAAGGCGCGTCAGGCTAAATCCAAAGCACGACTTGGTGCATATGAGAAAATGGCCGGAGAAGAAGGCAAAGAGCGCCTTAAAGACCTGGAGCTTTTTATACCTCCCGGGCCTCGGCTGGGTAACAAGGTGATTGAAGCTCATGGTGTACAGAAAGCTTTCGGGGATAAATTACTATTTGAAAATCTCGATTTTTCTCTGCCTCAGGGCGGGATCGTAGGCGTAATAGGCCCGAATGGTGCTGGTAAAACGACACTTTTCAAGATGATCACGGGCCAGGAAACACCAGATGCAGGCACATTTGAAGTCGGGAGTACTGTAAAAATTGGCTATGTGGATCAGGAACATGATTACCTCGACCCCGATAAAACAGTTTGGCAAACCATAAGTGAAGGCAATGAGCTTATTGATCTTGACGGCATAGAAGTGAACAGCCGTGCCTATGTATCCCGGTTTAACTTTACCGGCAGCGACCAGGAAAAGAAAGTCGGTGTCCTCTCAGGAGGAGAACGAAACAGGGTAAATCTGGCACTCACCCTGAAATCAGGCTCAAATCTGCTGTTGCTGGATGAGCCAACCAATGATCTTGACGTCAACACCCTCCGTGCACTGGAAGAGGCCATAGAAAATTATGCGGGATGTGCCGTTATTATCTCTCACGACCGCTGGTTTTTGGATCGTATCGCAACCCATATCCTCGCATTTGAGGGTAATAGTGAGGTCTTTTGGTTTGAAGGAAACTATTCAGAATACGAAGAAAACTATAAAAAACGCAAAGGCGATGATGGCCCGAAGCGAATACGCTATAAAAAACTGATATAAATTTTACAATATTAAATTTATTGCTACTTTTGCAAGCCAAATTGAGAAATAAGAGATAAATGGCAAATCATAAGTCAGCACTAAAGAGAATCAGAGCGAATGAGAAAAAGCGATTGAGAAATCGTTATCAGTTGAAAACTACGCGTACGTATATCAAGCGACTTGAAGCTGCTAAAGACAAAACCGAAGCTGAGGAATTGCTGAAGCAGGTGACCAGCATGATAGATAAACTGGCTAAAAATAACATTATTCATAAAAATAATGCTGCACATAACAAGTCAAGATTGACCCGACATGTGAATGCTCTTTAAAAAATGCCTTTATTATAAGTAAAAGCCTCTATGTGAGGCTTTTTTTATTATATTGGTATTATGAACAATCACACACGCATACTTTACTGGTCAGAAGAAGACCGTCCCAGGGAAAAATTACTCCAAAAAGGCAAACATGTACTGACTAATGCCGAGCTAATTGCAATACTGCTCGGCTCAGGCACCCGCAACCTGAGTGCCGTAGACCTTGCCCGGCAAATACTGTCACATGTTGACAATAACCTGAATGAGCTTGCTCGTCTCAGTGTATCCGACCTGGTAAAACTAAAAGGAGTTGGCAAGGCGAAAGCCATATCCATTATCAGTGCAATGGAACTTGGAAGACGACGACAATCAGAAAAGTCGGCGTTGCCTGAGCCTCTTAACAGCCCTGATAAAATATACGATCACATGTCGCGGTATTTGCTGGACCTGGATCATGAGCAGTTTTGGGTAGTGTTACTGTCTCAGGCCTGCAGGCCGATACGTGAAACCCTGATCAGCAAGGGCGGTCTTTCCGCCACATTGGTCGACCCGAGGATAATCTTCAGGCACGCTCTAGAAGCTCCCGCTTCTGCCATTATTCTCGTCCATAATCACCCCAGCGGCACATTAAGGCCCAGTCAGCAGGATATTGACATCACCAAAAAAATTGCAGAAGGGGGTAAAATTCTTTCAATACCAGTGTATGATCATATCATTTTCACAAATGATGGCTATTTTAGCTTCTCAGAAGAAGCGTTATTATGATCAACAGAAATCTACTCCATTATATCTTCATCATCTTGCTGATGATTCCCCTCAGCAGCTGTGTGACGGCATCCGCCGGTGGCAGCTCTACTCCTGAACCTGGCCCTGAAAAAGTCAGCGGTTACTTTGATGTCTTCAAGGACACTCAGAAAAACAGGGTATTGCTGGTAATTGATAAGCTGAATGAAGAATTTCTTTATGTAAACAGTCTGGCAGCAGGAGTAGGTTCAAATGACATTGGGCTGGATCGTAACCAGCTCGGCGGTTCCCGTATTGTCGTGTTCAGGCAATATGGCAATAAAATATTGCTTGAACAGCCCAACTATCGCTACCGGGCCTTAAGTAATAACCCGGATGAAGTAGCAGCCGTCAAAGATGCATTTGCTACTTCGGTTCTGGCAGCCTTTGATGTCTCGGATGTTGAAAATGGTATGCCTGTGATTGACATTACAGATTTTCTTCTTCGTGATGCACATAATGCCTCAAACGCACTGCCTGGCTCCTATCGGGTAGATAAAGACAGATCAGTAGTACTACTCGACAAAGTAAAGAACTTCCCGAAAAACCTTGAAATAGAAACTAAAATCACGCTGGCAGGTGAATCTCGCAGCCGTGAAATAAACTCCGTGACACCCGATCCCAGTTCTGTCACTGTTCGTATGAGACACTCCTTCATCCAGCTTCCTGACGATAATTATAAACCCAGGGCCTTTCATCCGGGTGCAGGATATTTTAGTACCACCTTTTTCGATTACGCCACACCACTTGAAGCCTCGACCGCTGTACAGCTTATCAACCGACATCGTTTAGAAAAGAAATATCCTGAACTTGAGAAAAGTGAGCCGGTAGAACCCATTGTCTATTACCTCGACCCGGGCACACCCGAACCTATCCGCAGTGCGCTGATCGAAGGCGCAAGCTGGTGGAATGAGGCCTTCGAAGCAGCCGGCTATATGGATGCCTTTCAGGTCAGAATGCTTCCGGATACTGCCGACCTGCTGGATGTACGTTACAATGTGATCAACTGGGTCCATCGCTCTACCCGTGGATGGTCTTACGGAAGCTCAGTTACAGATCCCCGAACAGGAGAAATCATAAAAGGCCATGTACTGTTAGGGTCATTACGTGCACGGCAGGATTACATGATCGCTACCGGGCTGATTTCACCCTATGAAAATGATGCTAATAATGATGCAGCACGTGAAATGGCATTGGCTCGGTTACGGCAACTTTCAGCGCATGAAGTAGGACACACCCTGGGGCTGGCGCATAGCTATGCCTCCAGCACAGAAGGAGATGCTTCAGTTATGGACTACCCACATCCCAATATTTCACTCCTTGATGGCGCAATTGATGTTTCTGCTGCATACGATACGGGAATAGGAGAATGGGATAAGGTATCGATCACATACGGCTATGCTGAAATGAGCCAGGAGGAACTACATAATGTGATCACGACAGCCCATAAAAACGGATTGTCCTTTCTTACCGACCAGGATGCACGTCCGCAGGGAAGTGCGCATCCCTATGCACACCTTTGGGATAATGGTGATGATCCTGCGGCTCAACTGCAAGAGGTGATGAAGATTCGAGAGATAGCGTTAAATACCATGGGCGAAAATACAATCAAAACAGGAATGGCCTATGCCGAACTGCAGCGGCTTCTGGTACCTGTCTACTTTTACCATCGCTATCAGACAGAAGCTGCTTCAAAAATCATTGGCGGGCGTGATTATCGGTTTGCTTTGAAAGGAGATCAGCAGCACGTTCAGCAACTAGTGTCAAAGGAAATGCAGATAGCTGCTGTTGATGCCATTTTGCGGACAATAGACCCTATGCAGCTGGCCATCCCTGAAGATCTGCTCGCGATAATCCCACCTCTCACCCCAGGTTTTGGCGATCAGCGTGAACTGATCCGGGGCAATACGGATGTGACATTTGACCCTATGGCAGCCGCCGCAGGTGCCGCATCTCTTTCATTCGGTCTTGTCTTTCATCCTGCCCGCATCAATCGGGTCGTGGAACATGCCTTCAGAGATGCCGGTCAGCCGGGCTATGACGAAATATATGGCAGGGTCATTGATTTTTGTTTTGCCCAAACACCGATGGGTGGCCTTCCGGAAGCAATTGCACGGCAAAATCAGGCATTACTGGTCTACCATATACTCAACGCACTGCAGGATCAGGAAGTAAATCAGGTTGCTAAAAGCTATTTGTTCGGATCCCTTCACGACCTGAAAGGCCAATTGACCTCCCTGAGCAAAATAAATCCGGGGTGGGAAGATCACTACCGATGGATTCAAAAAATAGTCGGGGATTACGAGCAAAATCCAGCTCAGTACGACATTCCGGATATACCTGATGTACCTCCCGGGTCACCTATAGGAATGGATTGCTTTCATTGACATGAAAAAAGTCAGAATCATCATCGTTATTGCAGCGCTTGCCATTGCATTTCTTTCGATATGGCAAAACAGGGAGCCTGTCAGCTATGAAGAAAAAATCAGGAAAGAAAGGGAAGAAAAAAATGAGCAGTTCCTTCGGTCGGCTGATTCGCCTCTGACTGAAGACCAGAAAAAAGACTTTGATTCCCTTGAGTATTTCCCGGTAGATGAATCCTACCGGGTGACAGCTGATATTGAAGAAATAACGCCGGTAGAAAATATCACTGTTGTTATGAATGATGGCATGATGATGGACTATCGTAAATATGGAATAGCCCGGTTTAGTCTTAAGGGAGAGCCAATCAGCCTGATTGTATTAAAAGACACCAAAACTGGCAGCTTTTTTATCCCTTTTGCCGATGCTACCAGTGGGTCTTCCACTTATGGGGCCGGCCGGTATATCGACCCACCCCGTCCACGTGGCAACAGTATTGAAATTGACTTCAATAAAGCATACAATCCATTTTGCGCATATAATGAAAGCTATCAATGCCCCTTTCCCCCAAAAGAAAATGTTTTGTCAATTTCGATCAATGCGGGTGAAAAGAACTTTAAAAATTAGTTACTTTTGCCTTCGTTTTTCTTGATCAAATGACGTACTGCATGTGTTTTTAGGATCAACTGTTTTGGGGCTTTATCTTCATATTTTCGGCACCAGAACGAGAGACCACACATCATATACGGCTGTTGAATGTAAATTTAAACTAAATGAAAATATCCCTTTCCTGGCTTGGAGAATACATTGACATCAGCGATCTCAAAAATTCCGAAATCGCCGACATGCTTACCATGACCGGACTGGAAGTTGAAAATATCGAAGAGTCGTCTGTGATACCAGGCGGCCTGGAAGGTCTCATCATAGGCGAGATAAAATCCATTGAAAAACACCCCAACGCCGATAAGCTGACAGTGACAAAGGTGGATTTGGGAAATGGTGAGCTGCGGCAAATCGTATGTGGAGCGCCAAATGTATATGAAGCTTTACACAAAAAAGTAGTGGTAGCTCCGGTGAACACAACCATTTATCCCACGGAGGGTGAGCCCTTTACCATTAAAAAAGCCAAAATGCGTGGCGAGGTATCTGAGGGAATGATATGCGCAGAAGACGAAATCGGTTTAGGTACCTCACATGATGGGATCATGATACTCAATACCGATCTGGATACAGGTCAGCCACTAAAAAAATTATTCCCGGATACTGTATCAACTACGCTGGAAATCGGATTGACACCAAACCGTACCGACGCCATTTCACACCTGGGTGTTGCCAGAGACCTGTATGCCGTTACAGGAAAAAAAGTCAATTACCCCAAAGTTGACCATTTTGAAATAGAGAATACTGCTCAGCATATTGAGGTTGAAGTAGAGAGCTTTGAAGAATGCCCCAGATATAGTGGAGTATGCCTTTCCGGCCTCAAAGTGACTGAAAGCCCGGACTGGTTAAAGAAAAAGCTGCTTGCGATAGGGCTAACCCCAATCAATAACCTAGTAGATGTCACAAATTTCGTCATGCATGAAACAGGGCAACCGCTACATGCCTTCGACCTGGACAAAATCAAAGATCGAAAGCTGATAATCCGAAAGCTGAAAAATGGCACACCCTTCAAAAGTCTGGATGAAAAGGACCGCAAGCTCTCCGGTGACGACCTTATGATCACCGACCCGGATGGCCCGCTTTGCATTGCAGGAGTATTTGGGGGTATAGATTCAGGAGTTTCAGACACTACAACACGTGTTTTTATTGAAAGCGCCGTGTTTTCATCTGATCTTATCCGTAAGACATCTGCTTATCATAATCTTAAAACAGATGCAAGCTTCAGATTTGAACGCGGTGTTGACCCTAATGGCACCCTATATGCCCTGAAAAGGGCGGCCCTATTAATGAAAGAAGTAGGTGGCGGGACCATTTCGAGCAACGTCATCGACCTGAAAAAGGATGAATTCAAGCCCAGAACAGTGACGCTGAATTTACCCTACGTGCATACACTTATTGGTAAAGACCTGGAAGATGCTGTAATCGAGCAAATACTTACCCGTCTCGATTTCACAATACTGAATAAGAAGGGAGAAAACTGGGAAGTGAATGTGCCAACATATCGTACCGATGTAGTACAACCCGCTGATATTGCTGAGGAGATATTACGTATCTATGGGTTTAACAATGTAGAGCTGTCCGACTATATGGGCAGCACCTTTTTATCATATGCCAATCCGAAGGAAAGTCATACCCTGAAAATGGACATACGAAACCAGATGACTGGTCTGGGGTACTACGAGGTGCTGACAAATTCGCTTACAAAAAAATCATACGTCGAAAAATTTGACTTGAATTCAGATGAGCTGGTATATGTCACCAACAGTTCGAGTGAAGATTTGATGTACCTCAAACCTGTTCCGTACTGGACAGTGCTGGAGTCAATCCGGCGCAATCAGGCACACCGTCAGCGTAGTCTGCAGTTTTTCGAATTTGCAAAGACCTATCATAAAACCAGCAAAGGATATACAGAAAATGAATGGCTATGCCTATACCTCTGCGGGGAGTCAACCGAATCCTGGGATAATCCGGGCAGGCCTTACAGCTATAATCAGCTTCTGGATGTAGTAAATGCAATACTGAAGGAGAAATTTAAGCTAGAATTTACAATAAATGAGCTGACCCAACATGCTGATTTCCAATACGGTATTGAAATTTTTAATAAAAATAAATTATCTTTAGGGGTTATTGGTGTTTTACATCCTCAGATTGTCGAACACTTTGATGTTCTGGGATTCGTTTTTTATGCCCAGCTGAACTGGAATCTTATTTCCGGCATGTCAGGGAATGTGGTGTATTATCCCATCCCAAAATATCCGGAGGTGAAAAGAGACCTTTCGCTGGTCATTGATCATAGCATAACGTATGATCAGATCAAAAAACTGGCGCAGCAATCCGGAGGTAAGCTCATCCGCAATATGCAGGTATTTGACGTATATCGTGGTGACAAAATAGATGAAGGTAAAAAAGCATATGCGATTTCCTTTACGCTCCAGGATGAGGACAAAACGCTGACAGATAAAGTGATTGATAAGACAATGAACCGGCTCATGAGCACGTTTGAAAATGAACTCGGAGCTGTAATTCGTAAATAAGGATGTCTCAATTTAGCCTGGAATCAGAAATAAGTCAGCTTGACAGAAAAGTTCAGCTTTTGCTCGGGAACATAAAAAACCTCAAAAAGGAAATTTCCGAACTAAAAGAAGAAAATAATGAACTTAAATCAAGACTCAAGGAAAAAGAGCTTCAGGTCGACATCTTTCAGAATAAAATTAAAATTAGTACTATTGCTAATGGCATGGCAGGGTTGGAAAATATGGATGAGGTAAGAGCACAGATTGATGCATATATCGGCGAAATAGATAAATGTATTGCGTACTTAAGCAGTTAATCTCAGAGTGGAACAACTTTCGATAAAAATAAAAATTGCAGACCGGGAATACCCGATGAAGGTATCACCCGAAGATGAAGAACTGGTACGAAAAGCAGGCAAACTCTTAAACGATAAGTTGAGGGTATACCGTACCAAATTCGGTATTGACGACAAACAGGACCTTTTATCAATGGTCGCTTTTGATGTACTCATCGACAATCTGCAAAACGTTGAATCAACTGCAAAAAGTGACGAAGGTCTTGTGCTGAAAATCCGGAATATCAACAGAGCTATCTCGGAAGCCCTTACCTAACCTCTTCCACTGCCGCAACTAAACTAGGAAAAAATGGAAATGGCTGTCATAATCGGCATCGCAGCAGGTGCCCTCATCCTCGGTGGCTTCATAGGATTCTTGCTTACACGAAGCAACGTAAGCAAGCAGAAAAAGGAAATAGAAGAAAAGGCAACATATCTGTTGCGCGAAGCTAAAATTGAGGCCGAGCAAATAAAAAAAGACAAGATTCTTGAAGCAAAAGAAAAATTCATAAAGCTAAAGGCGGAATTTGATGAGGAGGTAAACCGGAAGAAAAACCAAATCGTCACCAATGAGAATAAGCTAAAGCAAAAAGATCAGCAGCTTTCGCGTGAGCTGGATCAGGTGCGACGAAAAGAGGAGGAGCTTGACAAACTGAAGGCTAACCTTGAAATGCAGATTGAGATATTTGAAGAAAAACAATCTGACCTTAACAACCGCATTAACCAACAGATAGGGCTGTTGGAAAAAGTAGCCAACCTTACAGCAGACGAAGCACGTGAGCAGCTTATTGAAACATTGAAAGGCGAAGCCGAAATGAAGGCCTCCTCACTGATCAAAAATATCATGGAGCAGGCAAAGCTCACGGCTACGAAAGATGCCAAAAAAATTCTGGTACAAACAATTCAGCGTACTGCTGCTGAGCATGCTATTGAAAATTGTGTGTCCGTATTCAACCTTGAAAGTGACGACATCAAAGGTAAGATCATTGGTCGTGAAGGAAGGAATATCCGGTCGCTGGAAGCTGCTACGGGCGTAGAAATAATCGTTGACGATACTCCGGAAGCCATTATTATATCAGGTTTTGATCCAGTACGCAGAGAAATTGCACGCCTTTCCCTGCACCGTCTGGTTCAGGATGGCAGGATTCACCCGGCGCGTATTGAAGAGATTGTCAAAAAGACAACGAAAAACATTGAGGATGAAATTGTGGAGATTGGCGAACGTACCGTAATTGACCTGGGCATTAATGGCCTTCACCCGGAACTGATCAAGATGGTCGGCCGGATGCGATTCAGATCCAGCTATGGGCAGAATCTACTTCAGCACAGCCGTGAAGTGGCCAAATTATGTTCCACGCTTGCTGCCGAACTTGGCTTAAATACAAAACTGGCTAAGCGGGCAGGCCTGTTGCACGATATCGGCAAGGTGTGGCCGGAGGAAGATGAAAAGCCACATGCTATTCTGGGTATGGAACTGGCAATGAAATACCAGGAAAACCCGGAAGTATGTAACGCCATTGGTGCACACCATGATGAGATAGAAATGACTTCTATGATCTCGCCGCTGGTGCAGGCATGTGATGCGATATCCGGCTCGCGTCCGGGTGCACGACGCGAAATCATGGAATCTTATATTCAACGTCTAAAGGATCTTGAAAAACTAGCACTGGATTTTAAAGGTGTTAATAAATGCTATGCCATACAGGCGGGCAGGGAGTTGCGTGTAATTGTAGATGCTGAAAAAGTAAGTGATGAAAATGCAAGCCAGCTGAGCTTTGATATTTCCAATAAAATCGAAAAGGAAATGCAATACCCCGGCCAGATAAAAGTGACCGTGATCAGGGAAATGCGGTCTGTAGCATACGCAAAATAAAAAAGGCAGGATTTTCGTCCTGCCATCTCCATTATTTCAATTTATGATAGGTTTATCCTTTCAGCGCTTCAAGCATAGTTTCACCAATGACGGCAGGTGACTTCACTACATGAAGGCCACAGGCTTCCATAATCTTCATTTTTGCTGCTGCGGTATCTTCTTCTCCTCCGATAATGGCTCCGGCATGTCCCATACGCTTTCCCGGAGGAGCCGTCTGTCCGGCGATAAACCCAACCACAGGCTTCCTGTTTCCATTTTCCTGTATCCATCGCGCAGCTTCTGCCTCATAGTTACCCCCGATTTCACCGATCATCACAATGCCTTCTGTTTCAGGGTCATCCATCAGCATTTCGACCGCCATCCTGGTGGACGTACCAATAATGGGATCACCACCAATACCAATGGCGGTGCTGATACCAAGACCAGCTTTCACAATCTGATCAGCAGCTTCGTAGGTGAGTGTACCGGATTTTGACACAATACCGATTTTACCGGGTTTGAATACAAAGCCAGGCATGATCCCGACCTTGGCTTCGCCAGGCGTGATCACTCCCGGACAGTTCGGGCCGATCAATGTTACCCCTCTCCTTTTTACAAGGTCTTTGGCGGCCATCATATCCTTTACAGGTATACCTTCAGTAATGGCAATAATTACCTTAATACCATTATCAGCCGCTTCCATAATTGCATCGGCAGCAAATGCAGGTGGCACAAAAATAATGGATACATCAGCCCCCGTTTTTTCCACAGCCTCTTTCACTGTATTAAAAACAGGGCGCTCAAGATGGGTGGTGCCACCCTTACCGGGAGTTACTCCACCTACCACATTGGTGCCATATTCAATCATCTGCGATGCGTGGAAGGTTCCTTCCGATCCGGTAAACCCCTGCACGATCACTTTGGAATCTTTATTTACAAGTACACTCATTTTTCCTCGATTAGACCCTGCAAAAATAGAAGATAATATTTCTCCGTCAAATCAAATAAAAGACTGTTCGTCAAAGAACAACATGTACGTTTATGGACATACTATTCAGACGAATATACACATATCTCATTGATTATCAGATTATTAATGAAACTGGCACAGCTTTGGACAAGATGATATCACGGTCAAACTCAAAAAATAAAGACATGAAATATTTACAATCCATCAAAGTAGCCCGGTACAATAAGTTGACACTTCTGCTGCTGGGCATTCTCATAGCTGTTGCCGCTATGACGACCTCCGTACACGCCAGCCCTGCCATGCAAATGAAAACAGACTCGGTAGAGGTGGCAGACGATGAGCTGAACAAGATGCTGCGTAACATCCTTAACGACATGTCAGCAGCAGACTTCATGTTCTATGATGCGCACCTTATCCGTGTGTACAACATGAGTGACAGTCTCATTTTTGAAAAATATGCCTCAGAACTCAGCCTGGAAGAAAGGCAGATCCTTCGTCGAAGTGATCATATTACCACATTCAACAAGACAGAACTGTATCTTTTCGGGCAATAAATAAGACTAGCTCTGAGCATAGGCCATCCCGGGCAATGGGATGGTCTTTTTTTTTGCCTTATTCGGCACCCAGCCGCTGTAAGTATGTCCGGTACTGAATACCCAACTGTACATATCCGAACACTAAAAATTAAGCAGAAATAATTATATCACTGATAATCAATACGTTACACTTTTGGCATGCTGATTGGCATACAGATATCAAAGATCAGAAACTCAAAATTTAAAATTTGCTCATTATGAAAATCCAATTCCTCATCCTCAGCCTTCTTTTTTCCATGTCGCTGTTTGCTATGCAACATACCGATAGCGCGTTGTCGGATAGCCCCTCAATAGATCCTGCGGAGGTTCAGCTCAATATCACAGATTTGCCTGAACTTATCTCTTTTGATATTACTACACCACAGCTTATCAGGGTGTATGACCAAAATCTTGATCTGGTATATGAAAAAGAGGTGGATAACCTCCAGCAAATCAAGGATAGAAAATTAAAAAAGCTGCTCAGGAAAGCATCCCTTATCATGAGCACGGAAGACACCTCTTTGTTTAGGTTAAATGGTTAAATTAGTTTTGGTTAAATGGAAAAGGGACAGCAGGTCCCTTTTTTTATTTGATCAGAAAATACCCTGTCACCACTACAAATACGCCGGTCACAAAGCCAATCCAGACCTGACGTTCATCATGTGCCTTGAGTGCCAGCCTCGATGTCATAACCAGTCCGCTAAAAAAGGTAGTAGCCACAGCAGTATACACAAGCTCGATACTATCCAGCTCGAAATGCAATACCCAGAACAGGCCAAATGCACCCCCCATGGCTGCGCTATGGATACTGATTTTATAAAAATAGGTTATGAATGTACAAATAATGATCAACGCAGTCACCAGGATCATGGTGGTAATGGTAAAACCTGAAAGGCCCAGGCGAAAAGCAAAGAGATAGCACGCAAGGCCATAAATAATGCCAATAAAAATAAAGGGAAGTGGTCTTTCTTCACGCATCTCAAGCTCAAGGCTGCTTATGCTATGTGTTACTTTGAATATATAAATGCTCAGGCTGGGCACAAGAAAGGTGCTGATAAAGGCAATAAAGATGATTTTGGGAATCTCGCTATTGCCATAAGGTGAAAAAAGCTCCGGTGCCAGCCACCACAATATCATAAACAGATATGTAATGAAAAGCAGGGGATGAAAGATGATGGAAATAAGACGATAAAACTTCAAAAGCGCTATAACTCTTTTCTTAGCCGGGCTACGGGGATGCCCAGCTGTTCCCTATATTTTGCAACGGTGCGACGAGCGATATTGTATCCTTTCTCTTTTAGTTTCTTCTCTAGTTTTTCATCTGATAATGGTTTCTTTTTATCCTCTTTTTCTATGAGGCTTTTAAGTTGATTTTTCACTTCCCGGCTACTCACATCTTCACCCGATTCGGTAGCTATACCTTCAGAGAAGAAATATTTAAGGGGAAATATGCCGAACTCAGTTTGCACTGATTTGCTGTTTGCAACCCGCGAAACAGTAGAAATATCCATATTAATGGCGTTGGCAATATCTTTAAGGATCATTGGCCGCAATTTACTCTCATCACCTTCCAGGAAAAACTCATATTGAAATTCGACGATAGTATTCATTGTGTTGAGCAATGTGTGTTGACGCTGCTTTATGGCATCGATAAACCATTTGGCTGAATCCAGCTTTTGCTTTACGAAGGTTACGGTTTCTTTAAGCTTCTTATCTTTGGTGCGGCTTTTATCATACGTCTGCAGCATTTCTGCATAGGATCGGCTTACCTTAAGTTCAGGTGCATTTTTACTGTTGAGGTATACCTCCAGATTGCCGTTTATATTTTTTATAATAAAATCAGGCATCAGGTACTGTGTGCGCACCATCTCACCTCCTCCTCCTCCGGGTTTTGGATTAAGATGTGTGATAACCTGAATGGCAGCTTTCAGCAGCTCCTCATCCTCGATACCCAGTTTTTTACTGATCTTATCGTAATGCTTGCGGGTAAACTCATCAAAGCAATCCGCAACAATCCGTTTAGCCAGGATATTTTCTTCGATATGAAGATCTCTCCTTTCGAGCTGTATCATCAGACATTCCTGCAGATTTCGAGCCCCTATACCCGGTGGGTCAAAATCCTGAATTTTAAACAGGATGCTTTCCAGTTCATCGATATTAGTTTCCACATTCTGTGAAAAGGCAAGGTCATTCACAATAGCATCCAGATCCCGCCGTATATAACCATCCGATTCGATGCTACCAATGAGTTGTCTGGCGATAACCTTCTGGTGGTCATCCAGCCGCAAATATCCCAGCTGTGTAAGCAGTTGCTCGTTCAGACTGGTACCACTGGCCAGCGGCATTTCCTTGTCATCCTCATCCGGATTATTGCCATCCCCCTGCATTTTATAACCGGAGTAATCGTCATCCTGCAGGTAATCGGAAATATCCAGGTCATCACCTGTGTCCTGTGTTTCGGTTTCTTCAGCTGTATTATCATCAAAGTCCACCTCTTCTGGCCCTTCTTCCAGGGCAGGATTGGACTCCAGCTCCTGTTCGATCCGGCTTTCCAGTTCAGCTGTTGGTACCTGCAGCAGTTTTATAAACTGTATCTGCTGAGGTGACAGCTTCTGACTCAACGACTGTGTTAATGTAAGCTTTTGCATACAGTGTAAATGAAGCGAAAATAATGACACTTACCAGATTCAAATTTATCAATTATCTTGATTAGTTTATGATTCTACGTCCATTTATACTTTTTTTGTGATCGATTTTCAAAAAGGGACGAAGAGTGAATAAGGAAAAAATTAAATCACTGTTACAAAAGGCACCTGACGGTCAAGAAATTACCATCAGTGGCTGGGTAAGAACCCGCCGGATGAGTAAAAACGTTGCATTTATCGCACTCAACGACGGATCATGTCTGGCCAACCTGCAGGTGGTGGCTGCAATACCCGAAATTGACGAAAAGCTGCTCGAAAAATGTGCCACAGGATCAAGTATTCGTGTGCGTGGCTCGCTGACAGAAAGTCAGGGTTCCGGCCAAAAAGTAGAGCTTAAAGCCTCTTCTATTGAACTGCTGGGATGGGCTGACCCTGAGAAATACCCCTTACAACCTAAAAAGCACTCGCTTGAATTTCTAAGGGAAATCGCACATTTACGTCCAAGAACCAATACATTTTCGGCCATCTATCGCTTACGGCATCAGATGATATATGCAGTGCACTCCTTTTTCCACCATAAAGGATTCCTGAATATTCACACCCCCATTATCACCGGCTCAGATGCTGAAGGTGCAGGCGAAATGTTTCGTGTCACATCGTTATCTGCCAAAAATCCGCCACTGACAGAAGATGGTGAGGTCAACTTCAAGGAGGACTTCTTTGGCCGTGAAACCAATCTGACGGTAAGTGGTCAGCTGGAGGGAGAACTTGCCGCGCTGGCATTAACGGAGATTTACACCTTTGGCCCCACATTCCGCGCTGAAAACAGCAACACCACAAGGCATCTTGCGGAATTCTGGATGATCGAGCCTGAGATGGCGTTTTATGATCTGAATGACAACATGGACCTCGCAGAAGAATTCGTAAAATATCTGATACGGCATGCCATCGAAAACTGCGAGGAGGACCTGGCATTTCTGGATCAGCGTTTTACAGATGAAAATAACCAGAAGCCCAAGCAGGATCGCAGCGAGATGGGCCTTATCGAAAGGCTTAATTTTGTACTGGAAAATGATTTTGAGCGCATTACCTATACAGAGGCCATACAAATCCTGGAGAACTCAAAACCGAATAAGAAAGGGAAGTTTCAATTTCCAATAGAAGGCTTTGGTACAGATCTTCAAAGCGAACATGAGCGTTATCTTGTAGAAAAGCATTTTAAAAAGCCTGTGATTTTGTACAATTACCCCAAGGGCATCAAGGCATTTTACATGCGCTTAAATGATGATGACAAGACGGTTGCAGCCATGGATGTCTTGTTTCCTACCATAGGAGAAATTGTGGGTGGATCACAGCGTGAAGAGCGTCTCGAAGTATTGCAATCGCGGATGAAGGAAATGAATATACCGGAAGAGAGCATGTGGTGGTATCTCGATACACGTCGTTTCGGCACAGTGACACACAGTGGATTCGGACTCGGCTTTGAACGTATGATCCAGTTCATCACCGGTATGGGAAATATCCGGGACGTTATTCCTTTTCCCCGTACCCCGGGTAATGCAGAATTTTAAAGTTTGGCGAATTTATAAACGTTCTTCAAATCGTTGGCCTTAGATTCAACAATCAGCAGATAGTAACCAGAATTGAGCTGGTCGACCTGAAATGAATACGATGTGGAAGAATGCTTCTCCGGCTTAAGGTTGATCTCTCCGCCGATAATTGTCTTGATGGAGATGGTGGCATCGTCTATTGGCTGCTCCAACGTTACATGCAATACATCTTTCGCCGGGTTGGGGTAGAATTTTATCCCGGGCCCATTTTCATCCTCAATGCCGGTGAATGCAAACGCCGGAAAGAGCATTAAAAGCAGTGCGAAATATGTAAACAGTTTTTGCATATAAACAAAAATACGAATGTTAAGCACAATATTCAATAACTTTAACGTTAATTGAAAACTTCGTAAATCCAAATACGTCAATTATGCAGTAAAAGTTATTTAATGATCGCATTCATCACCACGCTTTTTCTCCAGATCATGCCCATAGACAGCTTCACTTTAAAGAAAAGTGAGATGCTGCTGCTGGATATGGACATGCAAATTGAAGTCACTTCCGCCATCAATAATCTCTATAATTTCAAATTTGAAGAAGCTGAGAAGGAGTTTATCTTCATGCGTTTCCGCTATCCGGACCATCCCCTGCCCTACTTCCTGCTGGGTCTGGCGCAATGGTGGAAAATCATACCCAACATTTACAATGAAGCTTATGATGAAGAATTTGAGCAATGGATGGACCTCGCCATAGAAAAGGCGCGCACCCTCTATGATACGAATAAAGAAAATATAGAGGCCCGCTTTTTCCTCGCTGCCGCATGGGGGCTGAAGGCTAGGCTATATTCCGAGCGTGGCGACTACGGCAAAGCTACGGTAGCCAGCAAGAATACTTTATCCCATTTTGAACTGGATAATGAGAATAACGACCTGAGTCCTGAATTTTTATTTGGTGACGGCTTATACAATTATTATTCGGAATGGATCAGGGACCGTTTTCCATTGCTGAAGCCTGTAATGGCTTTCTTCCCAGACGGGGATAAGGAGAAGGGGATAAAGCAATTGAAATATGTAGCCAATAATGCATTTTACACGCGCACGGAGGCTCAGCATTTCTTGCTGGGAATACTGTCGAGTGAAAACGGTGATGCCAATGAGGCGTTACGTCTGGCAGAATACCTGCATTATACCTATCCGGGTAACCCATATTTTCACAGGGCATATGCACGCGTATTGTACCAGTATGGCCGGTATGACCGACTGGTGCCGGTGTGTACTTCAATACTCAATAAACTGGATAGCGGACAAACCGGCTATGAGGCCAACTCAGGAAGATATGCCAGCTTTTTTCTTGGGCAGTATTTTGAATTAATGCGTGATCCGCTCATAGCCGAGAAATACTACCTTAGGGCCAAGGTGTTTGGTGAGGAAGCTGATGCTGAGGAGGCCGGATACTATTTATACACCTTATTACGGCTGGGCAAAATCAACGAAGACCAGGGCAATAAAAAAATAGCTAAGGATTATTATAAGCAGGCAAAAAAACTTTCCGGCAGAGGAAGCAAGCCTTTTCGTCAGGCCAAAGATTACCTGAAAGATTTATAACTTTAGGTCATAATCATCGCGGATGACCTTAAAGGATCTTGCTGTAACACCTATTCTTCTCATTATCATCTTCATTGTGGCCTTACAGGTCAGAAAAAGGGTGAGTTATGGCATCAGCTACCGATATTTTTTACCCGCACTGGGTTTAAAGATATTTGGCGCCATCATGCTGGGGGTGATCTACCAGTTTTATTATGGAGGCGGGGATACTTTTAACTACTGGACACACGGCAGTGAACATGTATATCATGCCTTTATGGATAACTTCTTTCAAGGGTTACGTCTTTGGCTAAATGGTACATCACACCTACCTGAAACATTTGAATACAGTACAAAAATCTGGTATTTCAAGGATAGTGCTTCTTATCAGATTATTCGCATAGCTGCATTATTTGACATAATTACCTTTCATACTTATTCTGCAACAGCTGCACTTTTTGCGGTATTCAGCTTTAGTGGACTGTGGGCATTATATCAGGCATTCTTAAGATTTTATCCTCAGCTCATACATTGGCTGGCTATATCTGTATTATTTATCCCTGGGGTAATTTTCTGGGGTTCAGGCCTACTCAAAGACACCATCACCCTCGGCGCCACAGGTTGGGTAGTATATAGTGTAGTTGATATTTATACATCGAAACAGCTAAGAATAAGTACACTAGCAATTTTAGTCCTTTCGATTTACCTGATAGCGACGATCAAGGTTTATATTTTATTATGCCTCATTCCAGGCTTTCTTGTCTGGGTGTACATTGATCGTATGAGGGTAATAAAATCGACAGCAATTAAACTCATAATTGGCCCGATTCTAGTCTTATTGGTAGGGCTTGTAGGCTATGTAGCCATTGATCAGGTCGGACAAATAGACCAAAAATATGCATTAGCAAACATTCCGGAACGGGTTCGTATTACAGCCTATGATATTGCCTATGGGTGGGGTGCTGGTGCTGGGTCAACTTATTCTTTAGGAGAAATTGAACCTACTTATTTTGGGATATTGAAACTGGCGCCCCGTGCTATTTTTGTGAGCCTTTTTCAGCCATTTTTGTGGCAGTCAAATAACATCTTGATGCTAATAGCTGCACTTGAAAGTAGTCTGATACTGCTGATTACAGTGTTCATACTGTTCAGGACGGGATTGTCGAATAACATTTACATCATTCGTACACGCCCGATTGTATCATTTTCAATCTTGTTTGCGATTAGTTTTGCCTTCGCAGTGGGTGTATCCTCCTATAACTTCGGCACATTAATGCGATATAAAATACCCATGCTTCCATTTTACCTTTCAGGTATGCTAATGCTATATTTTGAAAATCAGGCCTTGCGTGCAAAGAGTTTCAAAAACTCTGTCTGATTAGCCTGAACGGAATATTGATTTTCAATAGTTTTTCGAAGGTTTTGCCCGATATATCTTCTCAATGAGGCGTCACTGATTAAGCTAAGCAAACACTCTTTCCACTCCCCCTGAGTTGAAGCAAGATAGCCATTGTAACCGTGTTGAATGATGGCACTGTTTACACCCACGGGGGATGCAATTACTGGCACTGAAACACTTCCGTATTGAATGATCTTGAATCCACATTTACCTTTTGTCCATTCATCATCAGGTAGTGGCATCAGTCCGATATCAATGTCCTGAAGGTCATTTACCTCATTTTCTTCAGTCCATGATATGAATTTATATTTTACATCTAAATATCCCGGGTCTTGATTGGCTATAATATTGAGTAAAATCGGAGTGTTTTGTTGAATAGCTGACAACACAGGAATGATCGATTCAAGGTACTTAAGGGTAGAGTGTGTTCCTGTCCATCCTATCACGACATGTTCTCTATGAATGTGAGGAAATGGACGAAAATAGCAGGTGTCAACAACAGTAGGAATAAGTATTACGTGAGAATTGTAGGTAGAAGCAAAATCAGCAAGGTATTGGTTACCTGCTGTTATTTTCCAGCTGTTTTTACATATCCATTTTACTTTGGATCGCCACCGTAAAATTTTACTGACGCTGGATTCATTTGCATCTGTTTGCCAGATCGCATCATCGAAATCATAAATCACTTTTTTCCGCATCCCTTTTATAAGAATCCACTCAAACACAGGGGGGCCAATAGGGGTGGCTTCACGATGAATAATTACGAAGTCTGCAGATATGGACTGCACTATGTGAATCATGCGGCGTAGCCCACCCTGCATTACCAGAAATAATTGTGTGGCAATTCCTATGTTGTAAAGATTTTTCCAGGATGATGGGGGATAATAGGTTAGGTAAATGACTTCGAATTCGGTATTCTTTAAGAAAAGTTCATACCGGAAACGCTGGGAAGGGGCAGTATTATGCGGATAAGGACTCCATATGGTAATTTTTGGGTTCTTCAACGTTTACTTGGTTATACTTATATCACAAAAATGAAAATTGATCGAATCATTCATATAACAAAACATATATTTTATTTTCAAATGTTAAATTAGCTTTCGGTTTTGGGGCTGAGGTGGCGAAGCTTTAGATATAGTGTTTTAAACTTCATAAAAATCAGAAAAGCGAAAAAAAATAAATATTCATTGCCTAAAACGATAGTCGAAGCAGGAAAATCAGCACTGCGACTAAATCTTAGGGAATTGATTCAGTACAAGGATCTATTTCTGATACTTGCTTACAGGGATCTTAGGGTTCGGTATGCTCAAACTTTTTTGGGTCTTCTGTGGGCTGTAATCCAGCCTTTGTTCACGCTGACAATTTTTACAGTAGTTTTCGGGCGGGTTGCAAATGTTGATACAGGCGGCGTTCCCTATCCTTTATTCGCGATCTGCGGGATGGCAGCGTGGTCATATTTTGGTTTTGTACTTAACCAATCAGGAAACAGTATTATATCTTCACAGGAGATGATCAAAAAGATATATTTTCCGCGTCTGGTTATCCCCCTATCAAAAGCTGTTGTGGGATTCGTTGATTTTGGAGTTGCACTGGTTTTTGTCATTATCCTTATGGTCGCCTACGGCTTCTTACCATCACCAAACATCATTTATCTACCTGCTTTCTTTCTACTGGCAGTTGTTAGCGCCCTAGCTGTTGGGATCTGGTTAAGTGCCTTGACGATAAGGTACAGGGATTTTCAGCATGTGGTCCCTTTTCTCGTTCAATTTGGTTTGTACGCCACACCGGTAGGATACCAGTCACAGGATGTGATATCCAATTTACCCAAATGGGCAACTTTTATATATTATGCCAACCCAATGGCGGGAGTAGTGGAGGGATTTCGTTGGAGTATATTAGGAGGAGCGGCACCTAGCATATACTCCTATTTTTCATTTTCGATCATTATTGTATTATTCATTTCAGGTCTATTCTATTTCAAGAGAATTGAAAGGGTGATGGCCGATATTGTGTGACATGGACAAAGACGTAGCCATAAGAGTAGAGAATCTGGGTAAGGAATATATAATAGGTCACAAGAAAAGTGGTGATTTAAGAAACTCCTTTAGAGATAAGTTATCGGGGCTTTTTGGAGAACGTCAGGAAAAAAAGAGTTTTTGGGCTCTCAAAGACATCGATTTTAAAATTAAGAAAGGAGAGGCAGTCGGCATTATGGGCCGAAATGGGGCGGGAAAAAGTACGCTACTAAAAATTCTTAGCCGAATCACCGAGCCTACAACCGGTCGATTTGAAATCAATGGCAGGGTATCTTCTCTACTAGAAGTAGGTACCGGTTTTCATATGGAACTGACAGGTAGAGAAAATATCTTTCTCAATGGTACCATTCTGGGCATGAAACGGTTAGAAATAAAGCAGAAGTTCGACGAGATTGTAGCCTTCAGTGGAGTTGAGAAATTCCTTGATACACCGGTGAAACATTATAGTTCCGGCATGAAAGTACGCCTGGCGTTTTCGGTAGCGGCTCACCTGGAACCCGAGATTCTTATTGTGGATGAAGTATTAGCTGTTGGTGATGCAGAATTCCAAAAAAAGTGTCTGGGAAAGATGGACGAGGTTAGTAAAGAAGGAGGTAGGACGGTGATTTTTGTGAGTCATAATATGGGGGCGGTGCAGAATTTATGTAATAGAGCAGCCTTGCTCCAAGGCGGACAATTGATTTATGAGGATCATGTTAATAGAGTAATTAAGAAATACTCAGAAACCATAAATGACTCAGAGTTTGAACAAATTGATTTTAAATCTTTAAATAGATCAAATTATGAATTTGAAATTAAATCCTTTGAAATATTAAATGGGAGGAACCAACCAGAAAGAAACTTTATAGCTGGGGAAGAAATTCAATTCAGAATCAAATATTATTCGATGCAAAGCTTTAAGGATCTAGCAATTGGTATAATTTTAAATGATACTAATGGTAATTTTGTAAGCGTTTTAAATAATAAAATTGTTGGGCAAAATATTAATATTGAAAACAATGATGGAGAAATATTATGTCGAATAAATAGAAACCCATTTATGTCTGGAAAATTTAGTGCTTCACTAATAATACAGTTAAAAGGGCAATTAATTTATAAAATTGAAGATATAAGTTATTTTGTCATCAATGAAGGAGATTATTTTGGTTCTGGATTCCCTAATTCACTTAACAGACAAGGTGTTTATATAGAAAATGAATGGGAAGTAAATGTTTAGAAAATTATATAAAAAAATCATCGGAAAAAAACTTAAAAATTATTCCAAAGAAATAAATGGTGTTCGTTTGGCTCATCAGGGGCAAATTGATGGTAACGTTGAAATTGGTTTTGGTACTTATATTAATTCAGGATTTAGAATAGTTAGTGGAACTGAATCAAAAGTGGTTATTGGTAAATACTGTGCAATTGGAAGGAATTTTAGTGCAGCCTCCAGAACTCATGACCTATTTAGACCGACTGCTGATGAGGATAATAAAACACATAAAATTAAAGAAAAATCAATTTTAATAGGAAATTATGTTTGGATTGGAGATAATGTTTTCGTTAAAGAAGGATTGAAGGTAGACGATTATGCTGTGTTAGGTGCAAATTCTGTTATAGTGCAAGATGTTAAGAAATTTGAGATTGTAGCAGGAAATCCAGCAAAGCACATTAAATTTAATACACAACACTATAGATACATCAATGGTCAAAATGAACAATGATTTAATTAGAGTCTATTCACATCCACGTTCAGGGACCCATTTTCTGGAGGCCGTTTTAGCAAAAAACTTTTTTAGGGATAAAAATGTAGAAGTTGAGGACGTAATTTGGGGTCATTGGTCAAATCGACAAAAGAAAAATAACCCTAATCCTTACGGAAAATTATTTGGTTCCCATATATTTCCGTCAGCTATAAAAAAAATTGATCATTCAGCAATTTATATCTTTAGAGATCCAAGAGCTGTTGCTTATTCTATTTGGAAAACACCAAACTTCCTTAATCCTAATTTAAAAAATATCTCATTTTCTGAATTTCTTAGGACAAAACTTGATTGGATAGGATCACCAGCCTTCAGAAGCAGAAGAAAGTACAATATTATTCAACATTGGGAAAGGCATGTTTCTGGTTGGCTAGATATTGCTGAAGAAAATGAAAATGTTTTGATTATTCAATATGAAGAACTTAAAAATAGCACTTCAAAACTAGTAAGAGAAATAAGTCAAAGATATAATTTGCCAATTGAACAACCAACTATAAATGTATCGGAACCCACGGGCCTATTACCAAATAAAGCTACAATTGATTCATGGAAAGAAATATTTAATGAAAGAGATTTAATTTACCTTAAAAATAAGATTAAATCTAAATATCTAAGATCAATATATTTTGAAGGTTCTTCATATAACTAATTGGTATCCCAACCAATTTAATGAAAAGGAAGCAACATGGATCAAAAATCATATCAAAGCCCTATCTACTAGTTGTGACAATGATGTGATTCATTTTCAAATATCATCAAATGAAAAATTTAAAATATTTCGTCATTACGAAAATAGGTTTAGACAAATTTTAATTAAACTTCCATTAGAAAAATGGTTTTTTTTTGAGATTATTCATTTTGTCTTTCTTTTTGATCTAGTTATAAAGGGAACTTTTAAGAAGTATGATATTATAAACTTTCATATTGCTTATCCAATGTTAACTTACTGGCATTGGATAAAAAAATGGGTAAAAAAACCAATTGTAATTACAGAACATTGGAGTGCTTACCATTTTAATTTTGGTGCCAAAAAACAATTGCCAAGAATTCAAAAAATATTTAGACAGAATATTCCAGTAATTACAGTCTCTGAAGCTTTGGCTAAGGATATCCAGCAATTTGCAAAAAGAAAATACCCTTGCTACATAGTGCCAAATGTAGTGGATGAAAAAGTATTTTTTCACATAAATAATCAAGAACGTAATCCTTTCTTTTTCATGGTTAGTCAGTGGAAAAAACCCAAAACGCCACTCTTAGTCATGCAAGCATTCTTAGAATCTAAGTATAGTGATAATTTCACACTTAAAATTGGCGGATATGGGTCTTTGTGGGATGATATGCAAAATTTTGTCAAGGAAAAGAATGCTGAAGGAAAGATAGAATTATTAGGTCTTTTGGAAAGCAGACAGATAGCCGATTCCATGCAAAAATGTACAGCTTTTTTACATCCTTCAGATTATGAAACTTTCTCTGTGGTTTGTGCTGAGGCAGTAGCATCCGGTGCTTATGTAATAGCACCAAAATTAGGTGGTATTCCAGAGGTAGTGGGTAGAAATGGCTATCTAATTAAAGAAAATGAATTAAATCAATGGAAAGAAGCGTTTCATCAGATCCCTAATGATTTTAAAAGCGATTATAATGGTAGATTTAATTCTGAACAAATAGGTAAAAAATATTTAGAAGTACTACAAGAGGTAAAAGAAAACCTTGAAATTAAAGGGTAAGAATATTTTACTTATCTCCCCCGAGTCTTGGGAACATATTTTTGTATCCAAACATCATTATGCCACTCATTTAGCAGAGAGAGGAAATAAAGTTATTTTTTTAAATCCGCCTTCAAAATATACTGGATTTGAAAAAACCGATTATAAAAATGTTTTTTCAGTAAATTATAAAGGATTTATAAATGGTTTAAGATGGTTTCCCAGATTTCTGCAAAAACAATTGATCAAAAAAAAATTTGAAGAATTAGAAAGATTTTGTAACACTAAGTTTGATCTGATTTGGTCATTTGATAATTCCGTCTTCTATGATTTGTCCGCTCTATCAAATTCGATATATAAAATATCACATATTGTAGATTTAAATCAAGATTTTCAATTTAAAAAAAGTACTAAAACCGCTGACTTATGTTTAGCGACATCCGAATTTATTAGTCAAAAGCAAAAAAGATATAATGATAATAGCCACAACATTGGTCATGGATTTAATAAGGTCGAACATCAAAGTTCCGCATTTAAACTAAGGGGGGTAAGTAAAATTAATTGTGGGTATGCTGGTAATTTGGATATCAAATATATTGATTGGGATTTGGTAAAATCCTTGATAAATGATTTTCCCCATATCAATTTTCATTTCGCTGGTCAATGGAATTCAAAAGCTAAATTTCCACACATCTGTAATAAATCTAATTTTCATTTTTACGGTAAACTTCCTTCAAATGACTTACCTTTCTTTTATGAAAAGCTTGATATCTTGATATTACTGTATCAGTATCAGAAATACCCCGAACAGTTAGCTAATCCTCATAAAATGATGGAATATTTAGGTTCTGGAAAAATGATAGTAGCTACATGGACAGAGGAATATAAAGATCATGATGCTGTCAAATTAATATTAATGTCAAACAGTACTGCGGACTTCTTAGATAATTTTAAATCAGCTTCCTACAATTTAAAATATTGGAATTCCACTGAAAAGAAAAATGGACGAAAAGCTTTTGCCGCTGAAAATACTTATACAAAACAAATTGAAAGGATTGAAAAATTAATTAATGGATAACAAAGTTCTTTTTGTAGCGGGTATGCATCGATCAGGTACATCCCTTACAGCTCAGTGGCTTTTTAGAAATGGAGTAAATTTAGGAGAGAGCCTACTGTCAGGTTATTCAGATAATCCCTATGGACATTTTGAAGATATTGAATTATTATCCTTCTTTACCAAGGAATTAGAATTAAATAAAATCAATCAGCATGGATTAATGATAAAAAAAAGCGATAAATTTTGTATCCGAAGATATGATGAGTTTTTAAATTTGATAAATAAAAGAAGCAGGAATGAAATAATATGGGGATGGAAGGAACCTAGATCTACCTTGTTCTTAAATGAATTTAGCAATATTATAAATAATCTTCATGTTTTAGCAGTATATCGTCATCCATATTTAGTAATCGAATCATTGTATAAACGTTTAAGAAAGAATAAATGGTACTATACTCGCAACCCATTAAAGAAATTTCTTTGGTTTATTGATATTGATTTAAATAAAAGGAAGTGGATTAAAATATTTGAAAACACATACTGTGTATATAATGAAGCTATTATTGATTTTTACGAAAAGAATCCAAATAAAATTTATTTATTTGATATTGATAATCTTTTAATTGAAGAAGCTAACCTTTCGAAATGGTTAAGTAGAAACTTAGGAATTACTATTAAAACAAATATTTCCAGTGTTTTAGATAAGAGCATACTTAATCATAAAATCGCAAAAAACGAATGCAATTTAAATAAAGCATTAAAGGTGTATCATAAATTAAATAAATTAGCTTCAATCAATGAAAGATAATTTAGATGTCTCAATTATAATTATAAATTTTAATACGTTTCAACTTACCTGTAATTGCATACAATCTATAATTAAAAATACGAAAAAAATAAAATATGAAATAATATTGGTCGACAATAACTCCAATGAGTGCGACCCAAAATCTTTTTTAATAAGGTTCCCAGACATTAGATTAATCGAAAACAATCAAAATGTAGGATTTGGTATAGCTAATAATTTGGGTATGGAAATAGCTAAATCCGATTTTTTTGTCTTAATAAATTCAGACACTTATTTGCTTAATGAAGCTATAGACATTGCTTTTGATTTTGCCCAAAATAACCCTCAATATTCGATATTTGGAGCTGATATTTTAAATGAAGATTTAACGCCACAAAAATCATATTTTGAGTATTCAAAAGTGAACGTAATAAGTGCTTTTAGGCATGGTTTTATATTTTCGAATCCAATATTGAGAAAAATCATTAAATTAAATAATACATCTGATGAGATTGGAGGATTATATGGAGCATATATTTTTTTAAAAAGAAATGTTTTTGATTTAACAGGTGGTTTTGACCCCGATTTCTTCATGTATTGTGAGGATACTGAATGGTTTAGGAATAGAATAAAAGATAAATTTAAAATTGCAATCTCAAAGGAGTCAAAAATTGTTCATTTAGTAGGTAGAAGTACAAAATGTAATTTAGTAAATAAACAGAATGTACTATCGTATTTTTTGTATTGGTATAAATTAGGAAAATTACAATTTACAATATATACATTAGGAGCATATTTGAATTCAATTTTTTCGTTACTTGTAATTCCTTTGATGAGTAAAAAGGAAAGGAAAAGACACCTTAATTTGATTTTTATCCATTGGACAATAATTAATCAGGTTTTATTTGACATACCCATGTATAAAAATAAATTTAATGGTAGGCCATTGTTTTTAAAAGTAAAATAATTTTGGTTACTATCATCATTCCCTTTTATAAATCGGAAAAATACCTGAAGGCTGCTATAGCTTCCGTTTTGAGTCAAAGCTTCCAAAAATGGGAATTATTATTGATAAATGATGGAAGCAAAGATCAATCTAAGTATATAGTTGAAAGCTTCCAAGATAGTAGAATTAAATATTTCGAACAAGAAAATAGAGGAGTGGCTGCAGCTCGTAATGTAGGTTTAGACAATATGAAAGGAGATTATTTTTGTTTTTTGGATGCAGATGATGTATTACCACCAAATAGCCTAAAATCCAGATTAAAAGTTTTTGAAAAATCAGCAGACATCTTATTTGTGGATGGAGTGGTGCATAAGATGGATGAGGGTTTGGCAACAGTAAATGAAAAATGGTCTCCTTCCTTTTATGGAAATCCTTTTACAGACTTGATTAAACTAACTGGAAAAAGTTTTCTTGGTTTGACATGGCTTATTAAACGAAACCCTAAAGAGACCTATCGGTTTGAAGAAGGCCTTACGCACTGTGAAGACCTTTTTTTTTATTTACAACTGACTCAAAAAGGTGGGGTCTATGCATATACAAGCGATGTAATCTTGCACTACAGAGATAATCCTACATCTGCCATGAAAAATCTAAAGGGTTTAGAAAAGGGTTATCGATTTATTGAAAATAGGATAAAAGATTGGGCTACATTAGATAAGCTAGATAATATAATATATAAGTACAAATACCGAAAAGCGATGATTCTGGCTTATATAAAACAAAAGCATATTTCAAGTGCATTTAAAATGCTATTTAATTGAAGAAATCAATCGTATTTATCTATAATAGCTTCAATGATCCCCTTTTTCAAGGTAATTTATTGCAGCATTTACTATACGAATGCAGGCATAATCGATTTAAATTTCACCTAATCACTTTTGAGCAAGATCAGTATAGATTGGATGATAGAGAAATGCAGTCACAGAAAGAATACTTAATGACTCGAAATATAGTTTGGCATCCGCTCAATTGGCATTCAGGTAAATTGCTTTTATTGAAAAAAATCTATGACTTAGTACTCTCCTTTATTTTAATCGCTCGATTAAAGTTTAAAGAAAAACCAACAAGCATTATTAGTTTAGGAACCATCGCAGGTGGCTATGCCTATTGCTTCAAAAAACTGTTTAATTTTAAACATTATGCTTATCAATTTGAACCACATAGCTTGTTTATGCTTGATTTTAATATTTGGAAAAAGTCGAGTATGGCATTTAAAATTCTCCATGCATTAGAAGAAATAACGGCTCAATCAGCTGATATTATTGCAACGGGCACTAGCCATATGATGGAGGTACTTAAAGAGAAAGGGATTACAAAGAATGTGTATAAACTACCAAGTTGCGTTGATGATGAACTATTTGTCATTGATGACCAAGCTGCAAAAGACATAAGGAAAGATTTGGGAATTAGCCAAAATGAAATGGTTATTATTTATGTAGGCAAATTTGGTGGCATCTATTATAACCAAGAAATAGTTGAAGTATTGACAGCAATTAATGAAAGAATTGAAAATATTTTTGTGCTCATATTAAGCCCTAATAATAAAAAGGAAATAGCTCAACAGCTAGAAAATAAAGGTATCGATAGGTATTTTATTGGTCAAACATCATACAATCAAGTTTTTAAATACTTAAATGCAGCTGATTTAGGTATTTCAGCAATTCCCGGACTACCTTCTCAAAAATTTCGCTCTCCTATCAAAGTAGGCGAGTATCTTTTATGCGGACTTCCCTATATATGCTGTAAAGGAGTATCGGAAGATGATACAATTGCTATAGAGAATCAAGTAGGTATAGTTTTAAATGAGTTTACATCACTAGAAGTAATTGCCAATCTTGAAAAGATTGAATATTTCCTTCATAAAGGAAATAAATCACATCATAGGACGGTGGGATTACAGTACAGAGGACTTTCTAATTTTCAGCCACTTATTAATGATGTTTTCATTAAGTTAGAGAAATTAGATTGAAGAGATTAATTATCATATTATCCTTTATTTATTCCCATGCAGTTTTAGGGCAAATAACCGCTGACTTTAGCTTTGAAGATAATGCATGCCTTAATCAAAATGTAGAGTTTGTTAACCAGTCTACAAATGCATCGAGTTATAAATGGGATTTTTGTGAATCTCTTCTCATTGAAAATGATGAAGGAGTAGTAAATATTAATAACAACAGTCTTTTTCGTTCCAATGCTTTCCAAATAGCGAGAGATACAACTGTGGCAGTATTTTTTTCATCTGGTTCTTTGCGCAAAGTTAGTTTTGATGGGGGAGTTTATTCAGGCTCCACCACACTGCAAGCAATAAGTGGAAGTAGTGGCAGTTTTCAGGGTCCTAATGATATTAGGATAGTTAAAGACAATGGTCAATGGATAGGTTTTACAGCTAATCAATCGGCTTCGATTGGTGTGAGCAGGTTGTTTTTTGGCTCTAGTATTGGCTCAAGCCTTCAATCTTTTGATTTTATACCTAGTATCGACCCTGTATATAATACTGCTTCCTTAGCAATTGTTAATGAAAGTGCTGAAAAAATTCTATTTGCAGGGGGTAATGCTAGCGGCAAATTTTATGTAATTGATTTTGAAAATAGTTTTGATGGTGCAGCTGAAAGTTTTGAATATACTTTAACAGGAGTTAGTAGAGTAACAGGTTTGACACATTACAAAATTGGCGCAATACATTATGTTATTGGAGCAGCATTAAACGAAGACAAGCTGATTAAGCTAAGATTTGAAGACGGCTTGAATAACGCACCAATACAAGAAGAGATTAGTATTGCTTCCTATACTTTAGATAATCCCTATCGTACAAAATATTTAGTGGACAGGGGAACAGAATATTTACTCGTATTGCTATTTGAAGGAAATATTGATGTTTTTAAAAAGGAAAACGGAACTTGGATTTATGATAAATCCGTCATTACTGATGCTAGTAACTTAGTTACTTTATCAGAGAGATTTGTTGAGGCTGGCTTGAGTATTTTGGGTACATCAGTTCAGGGCAGTACAGCAGGTTTATACAGAATAAATTATGCTGATAACTGTATTGTGGAGCCAAAAACATCTACTGAAATAAACCCCACCATCTCCTACTCCCAACCCGGCACCTATCCCATCACCCTTACTAGCTATCATGAAAATGGGACAAAAGATGCTATTACTAAAGAGATTAGTGTGACCGATAATGAAGTACCAGCAGGGAATCTTGTGGCGGATACAGTACTTTGTATAGTCAATAGCCTTAGCCCCACTTTTAATTCGGAAGATGCGATCAGTAGCTATTTGTGGGAATTTGGTGACGGTAGCACTTCTACTGATCCCGCACCTATTCATAGCTATGCATCAGCAGGATTATTCAGCCTGAGCCTTATAGTGGAAAGCCCCGAAGGATGCTCCAATACTTTTAGTCGAGATATTGCCGCCTATGATGAAGCAGCTCCGGACTTCCAAACTGCCGAAACGGAATACTGTAGTTTTGAAGCCATCCCTTTTGAGAACCTAACATCCGATTCCTATGGGGATAACATCTCGTGGCTTTGGGACTTTGGCGATGGACAAACTTCTACCCATGCAACCCCTGAACATAGTTATGAAGCAGCCGGTAATTATACCATCCGATTAACTGCCAATGTGCTGGGCTGCGAGACCTACATAGAAAAAAGTTTGGAAATTATCGATGGCCCTGCAGTAGATTTTGCCATCGGAGCTATTTGTTTGGGGGAAGCCATTTCACTGACTGACCAAAGCAAGGGTGATAATATTTCTTCTTATCAATGGGTAGTAGATGAAGTCGCTTATAGTTTCACAAAAGATACCAGCATTGTTTTTAGTGAAGCAGGTACATACACCATTCGCTTGACCCTTAACAATGCCGCGGGCTGTGAAAATAGCCAAGAAAAGGAAATAACCCTATACAAGCAAATCATTTCTGACATCATCTTCACCGAAGCCATCGAAAACCTGCCCTTTACTAGTGATGTAGAACTGATAGCCGATCAACCTTATAGTATTGTTGAATACGATTGGGAACTCAATGGCCAAACCAGCACTGAGCCTTCCCCTGTATGGGATGTAGCAGAAGGAACTTATGAGCTTAATTTAAGTGTCACAGTGGATCAAGGTTGTAGCTTTAGCTTCCAAAAAGAAGTGGTGGTACTAGCTTCTGAACAGCCTACTCCTGATTTTACATTTGATGATAACTTATGCATAAATGAAATCATCGAACTACAAAATGCTTCTATTAATGCAAGTAGTTTTCAATGGGATTTTTGCCTACCAATATTGAATTCTAATCAGTTTGCATTTGAGAACATAAATGCTAATAATTTATTGCAATCCAATGCTTTCCAAATAGCGAGAGATACAACTGTGGCAGTATTTTTTTCATCTGGTTCTTTGCGCAAAGTTAGTTTTGATGGGGGAGTTTATTCAGGCTCCACCACACTGCAAGCAATAAGTGGAAGTAGTGGCAGTTTTCAGGGTCCTAATGATATTAGGATAGTTAAAGACAATGGTCAATGGATAGGTTTTACAGCTAATCAATCGGCTTCGATTGGTGTGAGCAGGTTGTTTTTTGGCTCTAGTATTGGCTCAAGCCTTCAATCTTTTGATTTTATACCTAGTATCGACCCTGTATATAATACTGCTTCCTTAGCAATTGTTAATGAAAGTGCTGAAAAAATTCTATTTGCAGGGGGTAATGCTAGCGGCAAATTTTATGTAATTGATTTTGAAAATAGTTTTGATGGTGCAGCTGAAAGTTTTGAATATACTTTAACAGGAGTTAGTAGAGTAACAGGTTTGACACATTACAAAATTGGCGCAATACATTATGTTATTGGAGCAGCATTAAACGAAGACAAGCTGATTAAGCTAAGATTTGAAGACGGCTTGAATAACGCACCAATACAAGAAGAGATTAGTATTGCTTCCTATACTTTAGATAATCCCTATCGTACAAAATATTTAGTGGACAGGGGAACAGAATATTTACTCGTATTGCTATTTGAAGGAAATATTGATGTTTTTAAAAAGGAAAACGGAACTTGGATTTATGATAAATCCGTCATTACTGATGCTAGTAACTTAGTTACTTTATCAGAGAGATTTGTTGAGGCTGGCTTGAGTATTTTGGGTACATCAGTTCAGGGCAGTACAGCAGGTTTATACAGAATAAATTATGCTGATAACTGTATTGTGGAGCCAAAAACATCTACTGAAATAAACCCCACCATCTCCTACTCCCAACCCGGCACCTATCCCATCACCCTTACAGCTTTCCATCCCAATGGCTCGTCTGCATCTCTAACTAAAGAAATCACCGTCACAGCAGACCAGGCACCATTGCTCGATATCCTTCAGGATGAGAATCTTTGTGTGAGTAATGCCAAGGGATTTGATACTGACGTCTCCTCAGGCACCATCTCCTCCTACGCCTGGGACGTAAACGGTGACGGCATTCTGGATTCGGATACGAGCTTTGTGGAGTTTCAGTATGACTCGGCAGCGAGGTATCCCATCCGACTTGATGTGGTAGCGGACAATGGCTGCTCTAACTTTTCTCTTGATACAGTAACTATCTACTCCCCCATCCAGCCCGACTTCCGCATCGACCAAACGGTATTCTGCACCAACGACCAGCTGTCCTTTATCAACCAATCCACCTACGATGCTCCAGACTCTATCGTCACATGGGACTGGAGTTTTAATGGCCTTACCTTCTCCAACACCACTGCAGATTACCAATATATATTCCCGGGTGGCATCACCACCGGCACTATATCGCTTGCAGGTAGCATCCCCGGATGTGAAACCACGTACGACACCACCATTACACTCAGTGAAGGACCCTTTACCTTATTCGACATACCGGAAAATATCTGTTTTGGCGATACCCTTATCCCGGACAACTTTTCTACTACTTCCAATGTCATCGATACGCTATGGACTTTCGGCAACGGCGACTCCTCCACCACATTTAACCCGACATATCTTTACAACCAGTTTGGCACCTTCGACGTACGCCTTCAGCTTAACAGCACCAACGGTTGCCGCAACTCTTTTACACTTCCGGTGACGATCCGTGCTAATCCCATTGCCGACTTTCAGCATGACCTGATATGTGATGACACTCCTGTACAGTTTCGTAACAACAGCTTCTCCGACGACGGAAATATCGTATTGCAGCGCTGGCAGTTTGACAACTCCACCGTCATCGCCACTGACCCCTTCTTTCAGTTTACCTCACCAGGAGCAACTGATGTGCAGCTGTATGTGGAAACAAACTATGGCTGCGCCGATAGTACCCAAAATACGCTTACAATTCTCCCGTCCCCTGAGCCTGTGCTGAGCTTTGACAGCCTCTGCCTGCAAACACCTGCTCAGTTTACATTTGAAAACCAGGTGGAAGACCAGGATCTCTCCAATATCATATGGGATTTCAACGGATCCGTAGTCAATAACCAGAATACCGTGACCCGTAGCTTCAACACCCCGGGCAACTATACATTAACACTTGCGCTTCAGGCGACCAATGGATGTCAGACGATATCTACAAGGGAATTATATGTGCCGCAATTGCCTGATGTAGCCTATCTATTGGAAGACAACTGTTTCAGCAATGAAGGCAACAGGCTGATTAGCCTGTCTGCGGCTGATCCTCGCGATCCCGTAATATCACATCAGTGGATCATAGAAAATAATCTTTATCTTGATGATTCGATATTTAATTACGTGTTTCCGGAACCCGGATATTATTCTACTTCCCTTAGCGTACGTACCGATAATGGTTGCCAGTCCACAATTGCTCAAATGGTGGATCTTTCCCCTTCCCCTGTGGCAGATTTCACCTTAGATACATACGAGGCAGCAGCTCCGCTTTCACTGTTTCCTGAAAACCGGTCTACCGGAGAGATGCTCAATTTTATATGGAGAGCGGATGGAGACATTCTGTCCACACTTGCTGACCCTGTCATCACACTGGATCAGTCAGGCATTGTGCCGTTGTCTCTGACAGTAGTAAATGATGCCGGCTGCCTTGACAGTGTAATTCAAACTATCCGATTAGTAGACCCGCTGCTGGATGCTGAGATTGATGAGCTCGTATTTAACGATAACGGACAGGTGTTGGCAAGATTGATCAATAAAGGTACGATCGTGCTGGATGCATCGAATACTTTTTACACGTTATCATTGGGTAACCAGGCTTCGCTATCTGTAGATGCTGACACCCGTCTGATACCTGATGACGCAATTGTAGTTTCTCCTGCCGTAACACTGGAGCCGGTTCAGACGCGACGCCTCAATTATGTATGTCTGAGCTGGTGGTATTCCGGAAATGACACCGCCTCCATCCTGATCGACAAGGAATGTATACCACTGGATATCTCCACGGTTGCAGAGCCAATAATCATTAATAATCCATTTGAGGAGAGCCTGGACATACAGATGATAGCAAATCTGAATTATACTGATCAGCGGGTCATCGTGTATAAAAACAGTGGCGAGATTTACAGGTCATTTGAATTTGATTATCCGCAGGGATTATCTGTGCTGCAATTGCCGGCATCTGATTGGGAGCCCGGTATTTACATTATAAAAATTGAGATTAGCGGCGACCATTACCTGATGCGAGCTATAAAACACTAAAGCTTCAACTCTTCCAGAGGATCCCAGAACAATTTTTTAAAATCAACCACCCGATCATCCTCCACTTTAATTCCCTCTGCCTCAAGCAATTCCTGCATCATTGTAGGTGATCCGAAATGATGCTTTCCGGTCAGCAGGCCATTACGATTTACCACACGGTGAGCAGGTACCCCTTTGCCATGACTGGAATTCATCGCCCAGCCTACCATTCTGGAGCTGCTCTTTGCGCCTAAATAGGCTCCTATAGCGCCATAACTGGTTACCCTCCCCTCAGGTATCAGTTTGACAACAGCGTATACATCCTCAAAAAAACTTTGTTTGTCCATCAGAAATTAAACTGGATACCGGGGCCAATCAACAGGAAAGCAGTTTCATTTTGTAACAAATAACCGAACCCGAAATGAATGGGAAAATTTACATTTGAATTTCTGTTGATCGGATAAAACGAGGCAATAGCGACAATACCCAAATCCTTTCCATCTTCTTCATTTAATGTGGTCAGGGCATTTAGAGCAATAAAGCCAAGACCTAATTTCAATGGAAACTGCTTATTGATCTGATTGGGCTGATAAAAGGTGAACTGGGCTTGTGCCGCCGTAGATATACCACTCAGTCGACCGAGCCCGGGTTCGTTGAATTGTTTTGTCAATAACCCGGTAGGGAAAGATACATCAAGGTCTACTTCACGGCTTACGGCCTTGTAGATGGTAACGTAGTTGGTGTAGCCCTGATCACCATAGCGTGTCTTGTCGTGACGAATACGCAATTCAATCGAAGTCCAGTTTTCCAGATCGGGAAGGCTGATAGAAAGGTACCTGCTGAGGTTGACCTTCAAAGGTGAGGCGTTACTTCTCGAATAAGAGGGAAACCTTGGAGAGCTTTCTGATGGGAGTATCTTTATATTTTCGATGGTTTTAAGCTCCAGCAACCTTTTGTTCTGGTCACGGATGGTGACTTCAATTTCAATAAACTGCGGCCCGTGAAAATCATTCCCAAAATCTATCATTTCGGGCTGAAACTCCAGGATGATATCCCTGATTTCTCCATAATAGAGCACTGGCTTATCAAAATAATCGGTAGCCACACGTTTACCTCCATCACCATAATCTACCATGATGAAGTTCAGCTTTCTGGGTTTTTGATGCTCACGAACCGGCAAGTCAAAGCGTGTCGGCTGATCGTTCATGGAAATACTGATGCGAGACTCTTTAATGTCAAAGGGAATAGCCAGCGAATAATACCGGGCTCTGTCAGATACACGTGAGCTGTCCAGCCGTGCGTTAAACTTTCCATCGTTAAATCTGATTTTAGCCTTTTCAAGACCTGTACCCTCAATGCGTATTTCGATAGAATCATTTGGGTAAACCGCCAGATTCCCTGTCCAGTCCTGCCCCTGACGTAAGATGGATACTTTCTCAATTTCCGGTGTCGGTATGCTGTTAAAATTGGTGAAAAAACGAGTCACATCTCCATCTTTGAGGTAAAGATATCCTTCCTCCTCCCGATGGTAGTTGTAGGTTTGCAGTGTAGCGAGTATTTTATTTTCATTTTCAATGTAGGTACGGGTAAAGAGCTCCGCAATCAGCTTTCCACCCGGCTGTTCCTGATCCTCAATCCGGTAGGTTTTATTAAGCTCCATACGGCGGTTATAATCAATTTTCACAACTTTACGATTACTCCCTCCAGGCTCATAATAATAATCTCCGGCATCAAAATTCAGAAAGCTGATCTGGCTGGGACTGACGTTTATATCTACATAAAAGGACTTCAAATTAGTGGTGAGCTGGCCATTTTCATTCAGAAAAGGCCTTGAAGAGGTAAACACGACCTCCACCCGGTGCATTCCTACGGCATCGCTCTTTATGTCCAGCATCGGACGGCCATCCTGGCGTATCACCTTATATTCCACGCGGTCGTCAAAATACCAGTCGTCATCAAAGTCGATCATGAAATCATTGGTGATATTCAGCGGGATCATTTTTTCTTCACCGCTGAACACATTTATTTCTTCCGTCAACTCCCGGATCGATGGGAATACTACAGGATAAAGTCTGTATTCACGGTAACTGAAGGAGCTGTCTTTCCTGATAAATTCCAGCACAAACCGCAGATAACGGCTCCTTGCGATATTTTCGAACTTCACGATCCCGCGATAAACTGTTTCATCGACTTTCCTGATGGGCTGTGATTCAGTGAATTCTGCTGATGGGGCCAGTGAAATAGCCTGAACAGTAGTGTCAGTAGAATAAACCGTCAGCTCTATTTCACCATCGGGCTGACCCAGCTCGAAGTAGAAATATTCCCGGCTATTTAACTCAATGCGTGAAGTATTATCATTGTAACTCCCGCTATCCGACCGGATGACGAGTGAATCCAATACCTGTGCATTTACCTGCACTGCCCACAGGTAGAAAAATAACAATAATAGTATTCTCATACGCTTATTCAAATATTGACGCAATCTGGGCCAGGTGATGCTCTCCATGCCATGCATATAGCTGAAGAATATGGTCCAGTGCTACTTCCCCTCTCTCAGGATGCAATATCACCCGCTTAAAATCCTCAGCTGACATGGTATTGAGCATTTTCCCCCACTTACGGTGAATACCACTTAATAATTGAATATTAAACTCAGGGTGCAGCGAAACATCAGCGGAGTCTGCCCATGCATTTTCATCGTACGCCATCACCTGGGGCCGATCTTCCAGAAGGCCAAATTTAAACCTGATGTAAGCGTGAATATGGCTGTCAGCAAGATGATGTATCACCTGACGCACCGTCCAGCTGCCTTCCCTGTACGTTTTTTCAAAATCAGCATCAGTCAACTGATCCGTTAGTGCAGCCAACTTTCCCGGAAGTGTAATAATATCCTTTACCCATTTGTAAATATCTTTTACTTCATATTCCTTTTGGTAAGTGAACTTCCCGATCGGGTATCTGAGTGAATCCTGTGCTGACATAACCCTATGATTTAAAAATGTAAAATTATTAATTTTTAAAACATTATCCCGCTATATCTTTGTTTATAGGTACAGCATATCAAACGAAAAGAAAATGAAAGTATTATCCATTATAATTTTATCTCTTATGATCGGCACAGGCGCACAGACATTTCACGAATTCAGCATCGACGCATTAAACGATGGCGGCACAATTAATTTCGCTGATTTCAAAGGAAAAAAAATACTGGTTGTTAACGTTGCTTCAAAATGTGGATATACTCCCCAATATGAAGATCTCCAGGCTTTTTATGAAAAATATGGTGATAAAGTCGTCGTCATTGGCTTCCCCTGTAATCAATTTGGTGGCCAGGAACCGGGCAGCGAGGCCCAGATTCAACAGTTTTGCTCAAGCACCTACCAGGTGAAGTTTCCGATGACCACAAAAGTAGACGTAAAGGGCAACACACAACATCCGATCTACCAGTGGCTGACCTCCAAAGACATGAATGGACTGGATGATTTTAAGGTAAGCTGGAATTTCAATAAATTCCTTATCGATGAAAATGGTAAACTGCTGGCTCATTTTTCTTCGGGCACCAACCCGTTTGATGAGGAGATTCTGAAATACATTGAATAGATTTGAGGCTAAATACGCCTGAAATGAAAAAACTTTTACCTATAGGGCTATTGATCGTAGCCCTTTTTCTTTTATTCACCAACCCGGACCGAAACGACTTCAGGGACTTCATTGAAAATACAATTGTAGAGCGATCCCGCAAGGCAGAAAATGGAAAGCCACTACTTGCGGAGTTTCTTGCACGTCCGGCCAGCTGGCTGGCCAATGAACTCACCGTGCGAAAAAACTATGTACTGTTTTCGATCTACGAGGTATACAGTGAGGATGTGCATATCGAGATTGAAGAAGGGAACCTCAAAACAGAGCCTGCAGGTAAACCATCCATCATTTTTTTGGGTCTGGGTGATAGATTTGTGAAAATAAAAGGCGATAAAGACCTGGAGGCCTTACTACAGGATTAGTACAGGCGATCGCTGCCACTCGGGAGGTACACCAAAATGGTTACCAATAAATCCATCCATCATGTCACGTGTTTCATCACTGATCAGCTCGTTGATCTCCTCAAGAGCCTCTTCAGAAAACACAAAGAACACTGCTGGCTTTCCCTGACTGAAAAGTCCTGATACCTGATATGAATTGGTTTCCTCAACTGATTTGTTAGTAACGAGGCATTTCATTTCGTCTCCTTCAGAAAATGCTTTATTTTGATAAGGTTTAAGATACTCCTGCATGACCCGCTGAGAATGTTCACTCATCTCGCCTGAACGCCTGATGGCACAATCCATACATATAGCGAACTCGAAAACGGTGATTTCTTTATTCAGTTTCGGGTATTTCTGGTAGGCTTTTTCCACCAGATAATTTTCCATTTCCTGTATGGGACGCTCGCATTCTATACATTTTAAAAAGGGATTTCCTTCGTGGTCCCTGTCCATTAACTCTACCTTCGCCATATAGTAAAGTTAACTCAAAAAAGACGAAACTGCCCGTTTTTTATAAAAAGCGAGGTGTTATAAGGTGGCATTTCTTTATCAGCAAAATATTTTCTCTTTGCTACCTGGAACATGCGTTTTACAAGTAGCGCAAAATTTCCGTCACCACGCATTCTTCTACCCCATTGGCTATCATTCACCTGTCCGCCATGCATGGAAGCGATCTGGTGTAATACCTTTTGTTTTCTGTCAGGAAAATGTAACTCCAGCCAGTCTTCAAATACCTTCCCGATGTCGCCATTGAGCCGCACAACCGTGTAGTTAAAACTCAAAGCACCGGCCTCAGCCCCTTCAGCTGCTATTGATTCCATCTCATGAAGATTTAAAGCCGGTATTATGGGTGCGTTCATTATACCTACCGGTACACCTTGAGCTGAAAGCTCCATCACCGCCTGCATCCTCCGATGTGGCGTTGACGTACGAGGCTCTAGTAACTGCTGGAGCTTTTTATCAAGTGTGGTAACAGAAAAATACACATGCACCAGGTTGTGCTGTGCCAGCTCCTTCAGAATATCCATATCCCGAAGTATCAACGCATTTTTCGTGATGATGCCCACAGGATGCCTGTATTGTAAAAACAACTCCAGTAACCTGCGTGTGATCCGAAGTTTTTTTTCCATCGGCTGATAACAGTCTGTATTACCGGAAAGTGCAATCGGAACAGGCTGAATGTAGCTTTTACGATTAAAATACTGCTCGAGCAGCTCCGGGGCATTTTTTTTGATGATGATTTTTGACTCAAAGTCACTGCCGGCAGAAAAGCCCCAGTAGTTATGCGAATTGCGGGCATAACAATAAACACAACCATGCTCACAGCCCTGATATGGGTTTAAACTATATGCCATGTTGAGATCCTGACTATCTACCCGATTGACAATTGCCTTCGGGTGCTCGTAAAAAAATTCCGTCTTGAGCGATGGGACTTCAAAATCATCAATGCCTTCAGCCTCAGTCTTTACGTAAGCCCGCTCTGTAAACCGGTTATGCGAATTGATTTGTGCTCCCCTGCCTTTCTGCATATAGCAAAAATACGGAATACCAACATTATTAGCAATAATAAATTTATTAGATTATTCTGCGTATAAAATTAGCATTTTATCTGCGTCGAGGTATTTCAGCGCCGTGCTGATCACATCTCCTGCCGAGATATCATCCAGTGAATCAAAGTATTTTTTATAATAGTTGGATGGCAGTTTATTGAGATGAAGCGACTTATGCCTGTCCATTACGTCAAAAATAGTAGCTATGCTACTCATATAATTACCTTTCAGATAATTGGATAAGGTAGAAAGCTCTGCTTCCGTCACCTTCAGCTGACTTAGCTTTTTCACTTCGCTGAATACCTCATCAATCGCCTGCTGTCGCATGGTTTTCTTCACATCAGCCGCTATCACAAAATAGCTGTCATATCTCAGATGCACAAGGCGGGAATAGATGCCATACGTCCAGCCTTTTTCTTCACGGATATTCTTCATCAGGCGGCTGCCGAAGTATCCACCCAGAAGATTATTCAAAAACGACCAGGCAAAATAATCCTCATGATCCCTACGGATGGATTTACAACCTATCCGCAAAGAAGCCTGCTGTGCCTCAGGCAATGGATCCGGCAGGTGTATAGATTCTTTAATATGAGGCAGGGCACTAAAAGAGGGTGCTTTTTCATTTTGCCACCCACTTACCATCCTGTCAATGTAAGTTATATGCTGCTCTGAAATATCACCTGTGACGGTAATGAGCTGCAGCTGGGATATAATATGCCGAAATACTTGCTGAAAATGTTCCGAATCAAACGTCTCAACTTTTTCTCTGGTAGCATATTCGCCATAGACATGGTCGGGGTAGAGATGAGATAAAAATGCGCGTTGGGCTCTTACAGATGTCTTTTTTTCATCGACCTCAATTTTATGGAATAAAGTTCCTTTTTGTATTTCCCATTCCCGCGCCGGAAAACAGGCTTCACTAAAAACTTCTTCTGCCAATTCAAGCGCCTTGTAAAACGTTTCTCCCAATGAATAAACGGTAAGCGTGAGGTAATCACGGTTAACCTGCACATCGGTGTAAGCACCCAGTTGCTCAAAGGCACCTGAGATCTGCTCTGCTGTTTTGGTTTTCGTTCCTGAAAAAAGCAGATTGCCTACTTCTGATACTTCAACATATGACTGACCTTCAATCGAAAAAATAAACTCAGCACGAACTACCTCCCGCTTGTCGTCATTCAAAAGCAGGAGGGGTACCTGATGGTGGAGTACATAATTTTCTACCTCCGGAATAGGGATATATTCCAGTGGCGCTATCTGTGGTTTATCCATTAATCCTGTATTGAGCTATCTGCGTCTGTCTGCTTTTCGAGTAATACGAAAAGTGTGAGTCGTAATGTTTCAGCGAGTGGGTGCTGTCGCTCGAGCGGAACAAGATATGAAAAATCGATGCCGGTAACTGAATACCTGAATCCCAACCCTGCCGTAAAATACGTTCTATTACCCTTGGTCGGATGCTCATAGTTAAATCCGGCCCGTGCAGCAAAAATATCGTTATACCAATATTCTGCACCTGCAGAAATGCTGATTTCATTTAGCTCTTCCGTGAAGCCATTTGGAGCATCGCTGAATGATCCAAAAATACCACTCAGCAAGGAGCGGTTAGGATCCCTCCCTGATGCAATAAACGTGTTGCCCAATGAGTCACGTCCAATAATCGGTGGACTCGGAACCAGCAGCTTATTAAAATCAAGGGCTAAATTGATCTTATTGAAACGGTCTATTTCCTGCGAAACAAAGCCCCCGAAGCGAAGATTGGTCGGGATAAATTGTGCTTCATCATCTCCGGTATAGGTTATTTTTGTACCAAAATTAGAGACGGATAATCCCCAGGCTACATCCGTATTCCTGCCAAACAATACCAGGTCTTCTTTATTGTAATACAGCCCGACATCACCCGCTACACTCCGTCCCGGATTAATATCAGCATTAGCAGTTGTTAAACCTCCGGTAAGGTTGGAGTTGATGTATTTCAATGTCACTCCCAAACCCAGGCTACTGGTCAGTTTTCGGCTGTAGGCCAATTCAAAACTAAATTCTCTCGGACGAAAAAGATTTCCTTCTATTGGCTCGTTACCTGGACCAATATAGGTTTCCTGCAGTTCTCCAAGGTCAAAATAACGCATGGACAAGGATAGCACCTGCTCGTCGCTGAGTTTATAAAATCCTGAAAGATATCCGATATACATGTCGTTGATGAGTGTTCTGAGCCAGGGCGAGAGCGAAACAGAGGCACCAAAATCATTAGGGATAAACACAAGCTTGCCGGGATTCCAGTAAGCGCTGTTCGGATCAGGTGTTGTTGCCACACCTACATCGCCCATGCCCGATGCTCTGCTGTCCGGCGCAATCAGCATAAAGGGTACAGCGGTTGCTATCGTTCTGTTTGTGCTGTCCTGGCCACTAAATAACTGCTGAGCCTGAAGAGGGGATACACATACACTCAGCAACAAAACGGCATAAAATATATTTACTTTCAAAATATTCTGATTTGAATTCAAATATAGCTATTTGACTTTTATGATTTTACCGCCAAACCGATTTTCGACGAATCCAGATTGAGAACGAATATAAACGTTAAAAAAGTATAATCCAGCATTTAAGTCTTCGGATATTGGCATATTGAAAGTCATGGTGTTGCCCGTCGATTTACCGCTAAACCTGTAGGAGGCCACCTCACGTCCGGCATTATTCATAATCTTAATGACAGTAGTAAGCTCATCAAATGCCCGGTTATGGTTTACCTTTATGGATATCTGATCACGAAATGGATTGGGATATTGTACTACTTCAAATACAAGCATCTCATTATCCTCACTTATCTCGAAATCTATGGATTCTGAAGAGCTGTTGTTGAAATTATCCCAGACACGTAACGTCAGGGTATGATATCCGGGTGTCAGGCCCTCGAGGGGAAAATCCAGAAAACCCTTTGTATAATCATCGATTGAGGCAGTATAGTACTCACTGGCTTCGTGTACCAGTGTATCATCTATTATTACCACCATCTCCTGCCCGATCCCCGGTGACAGATTGATACCATTATCATCTCTCAACACAGCAAACAGGCGTGCTGATGAGTTTACCGGCGTGCCGGGTATCCAGGTGGTGTCATTCAGAAAAAGCTCAATATCAGGCGGCTGATTATCCGTCATCAATTCACCTGTCTCGCCTCCAATCACGATACTGTTGCTGCCTCCGGCGGCATCCTTCTTTAGTTCCTCATCCCAGGCATACATTCCTATTCGTCCCTCTCCGAGGTTATAACTTATGTTTTTTGGCATCCTGAACCTTAACCTAAACCTGCCGTTTTCCACCGTGGCCCTGCCTCTGAACAGGATATTGTCAAAATCGCGATATGATGCAGGTGGGCTTTCGTCTCCCAGGGTTTTTTTGCTGACTGGCTTATCATAGACTGTTATTTCTACCCAGCCATTAAACTGCTCGATATATTGATCATTTGAGGAAATATGGCCTTCCAGCAGTACTTCCGAGCTGGCACGTATAGTGTCACCATCAGAGGCAGTAGTCACCCGGTCTAATACCACCTCATAGCCTGGGTATGCCAGTCGCATAGAGGGGTCACCCAATAGAATGAAGTTTCTGTTGCCGGCACCAGCGAGGCTTTCATTCTTTGTGTCCCGCATAATATCGCCAAGCCGGCGGTAAGCTCCGTCTTCTTTTTTAAAAACGTTATCGTAAAAAGCACGATTGATCAGCAGGTTGCTCGAGGAGGCCACTGGGCGGCTGGTAGTGAGCAGCGCAATGGCTCCCCTGTTTTCCATAAGCAGGAGCCTTTCTGCACCCGAAGTAATGATGCCATCATGTCGGCCAAACTGGCATGTTGCCGTAACAAAAAGTGGCAAAAAATCATTTTCGAGCTCTTCGATCACCGATAGGTTGAGAATATCTTCTTCCGTCCATGCCGATTCCGAGCCATGGCCGGTAAAATTCAGTATCAATGTACCATCATCAATAGTCCGGAGAAGCGACTGCTGAAATGCAGGAGATACCTGTGATGTGGCAGCGTTGACCTGTGGAAAGGCATCCAGGTAAAATTTATTGGGCAGGTAGGTGTCCGTATTGTCTATGACACGTGATGTCAGGTCCTCAGCATCCCGGAGATGCAGGTGATTGTCGCCGTCATCGGCAATGAAGGATAGCCGCGTTTTCCATAATCCCTGTTCTTTTTTCTGATTTTCATAGGCGATGATCTTGTTTATGACAGCGGTCGCTTCTTCAGCCGTTTTCACAGGCAGCCTGCCTATACCCACTTCCAGCGTATGATCACCTCCAAATTGCTCCACCCATTCTCCTTCATCATCCTCCATAAAACCAAAATAGTCGTCACTGCTATACGTGAAAACCGGATGAAGTGAATTGTAGGACTGATAGCTGGGAATGAACAATTGGTTGATGTCAGATCGCCCACGCATATCCCATGAAGCATCTCCCATAAAAAGTACGTATGAGGGATACTGCCCACCGGAGCGGTCATACCAATATTTGATAAAATCACGAATGGCGGTCACATCCCTGCTGCCAGATCCAAAATCATTATAAATATGTCGAATATCCACGACCTCGGTAGTCATTTCCGCAGCGCGGTATGTCGAAAGCCGCTGTGCCTGTGCTAAAAAGTCAGGATGGGAAATGATCAGCAAATCAGCACCCTGATAGGCAAATGCATCCTGATTTTCGACCTCTTCCATTAATACAGGTGCCAGATGATCAGCCTGCGGATTAAAAAGTAAGTATGGCTTTACTATCCCGTCCGAAGGAACAGTGAAAAAAGCCGTGTCCCCACTGATCCTAAGGGTCTGGCTGCGGGGCTGAAGCGGATTAGTAACATCCCATACAGCATATGACGGATCAAAACCACCTATCTGATAAGTGTTGAAGGCAGATGAAGCCGAGTTCGGAGCGACGACATACATGCTTTGGCCCTGCATAATCAGATCCTTCTCATAGCTGATAATAAAATAATCCAGATAAGCTGTTGCGCGCCTGCTACCGGTGGGATTTAACTCAAATGTAACATTTGTCAGATTTGAGGCCTTGAAATGAAATGTTTCGGTAGCAGGTCTGCCTTTGAAGTCATATCTTCCTTCGGTGATCCTTGGCAGGTTAATGTCACCGTAGTTAATACCATCAAGGCGGATGTTCATTTGTGATTCATCAAGTGATGAGCCGATTACACGCGCAGTGATGGAGTGGTTGCCATCATTTTTCAGGCCATTCAGGTTTACCGGGTAAGAAATAGTAAGATTATTCCTGCTGAAAACATCTCCATACCATTCTCTGCCGCTAATGAGCAGGGTGTTATTATCTTCCTCAAAGGCATACCAACTCGTGTAGGTGTCAATGACATTGGCTTCGAAGCCGGCATCGCCCTGCTTTTGTACCCTTGCCCCATTGTCCTCCCCTACCGTAAGGAAATAATAGGCAAAATCTTCGTAATTGTTTTTTTCATACTGGAGTGTAGCTTCCTGAATTCGCAATTCGTCGGGACCATCAGCGAAGAAAAATACCTTATCGCCGGGATCAAATCTGCCATCCTGCTCGCCTGTCACTAAAATATGGTTTTCAGTTAAACCGGATGGCCTTGGATCACTGTTTTTCTGAGGAAGCATTTTGCCACCATTGCCATAAATGGCAATCTTTCGCGGATCCACAGCAGCCGGATCAAAACCCGCTTCTGCCAGGAGGTTATAATCAAGCTCGTATACACCCCTTGACGACACCGCCATTTTTACCCATCTGCCGTCAGACAACACAGATTGTCCTTTCAGGGGTAGCAACAGCGGTGTGAATACAAATATTAAGGCTGATATTCGTATGCTAAGGCTCATCACCTACAATAAACGCAATTTCGGGTCAAAAAATTGCAATCATGATGTCGGGTGCAAGTCAAAAGTATATTCTTCCATGATCAGGTTGGCCAGAAGCTTTTTGCAGGCCTCATCTACCTGAGTGCGGGCGTCTTCTTCATTTTCTGCAGAAATATTGAGTGTGATATGCTTTCCTATCCGCACATCATGTATGTTGTCGATACCCAGGTTTTTCAGCCCCTTCATCACTGCTTTCCCCTGTGGATCAAGTATCTGCTTGTGAGGCATAATATCTATCTCTGCAATAAAATTCATCGGTCTGTAATTTGTTGGATCAAAGATAATACTATGTAAATAAGTATGACGATGGGTAATGCTTTTAATTGGTAAAAAATAGCTAAAACCACCGCTGCTATAGCCAAAATAACTGGATATGTAAAACCTGTCGGGTTCCCCTTACCGAGTTTCATACTGAATAAGCGAATGTTGACATTCATAATAATCAGCAGAAACAACGCAATGCTTACCAGCCCGGCTGACGTGGTCACCATCCAACCCTTTTGCTCTGCATATATAAAAACAAGACCGGCTACAAAAATGGCAGATGCCGGTGATGGCAATCCATAAAATGCATATTGCTGCCTGTCGTCTGTCACAAATCTGGCAAGTCTGATGGCTGTGCCTAACGTAATCAGAAATGCTGTAAACCGTATATACGAAGCTTCACTGTCCATCATCAGGTATATGATCACACCCGGCAGTACGCCAAATGTCACCACATCTGCAAGGCTATCCAATGCTTTCCCTATGTTGGATGAAGAATGGAAAAAGCGTGCTGCTGCACCGTCAAGTAAATCAAAAAATGCCCCAAGCAAAATCATATACGCACCTGCCTGAAGCCTCCCCTCAAAAGCCAGCACAATACCCACACAACCTGAAAAAAGGTTGAGCAGTGTCAATACATTGGGAATAGTTACTACTCGGTCGCGCAAAATGGATTATATTTTTTCTCGTAGCCTGTAGATGTGGACGGACCATGGCCGGGGTGTACCTTGACTTCATTGGGAAGTGTAAACAACTCATTCCGGATGCTGGCAATCAGCTGATCATGATTACCTCCCGGCAGATCTGTTCTTCCAATGCTCTGATAAAACAAAACATCTCCTGAAATGAGGTCAGCAGAGTCAGGAAAATAGAGTGCGATATGACCCGGTGAATGCCCCGGTACCTGCAGTACCTGATAATGCAGATTCAGTGAAGGCATGTTACCGGCCTCTATAAATCCATCTGCCAGCTTTTCGTGATAGGGAAACCCCCAGTTATCTGCAATGACAGGCGCTGACCTAAGCAAATCTTCTTCTCCCTCCGGTATGAAAAGTGGTATATTCCATGTTGAGCATACATAATGGTTTCCCACTACATGGTCGATATGGCAATGCGTATTCAATACTGCCACCGGATTTAGCTTTTTTGACAAAATCAGGTCAGACAATATTTTTTCTTCTGCTGCATTGTGACATCCCGGGTCTATGATCCAGGCATTTCCATGTTCATCATGGATGATATATGTGTTTTCTTGAAAAGGATTGAATGTGAGTTTTTCAATAAACATAGTTACAAAGATGTGAATTTTAGATATTTACACAGATGAACAATCCAATAAATATTATCGGGCATGGCCTGGCAGGCTCCATACTGGCGCTCAATTTAATTGAGCGGGAAGTTCCTTTCCGGATTTATGATGATTCCTCGCTGCCTTCATCCTCTCTTGCAGCCGCGGGCCTTTTCAACCCTGTGACAGGTAAAGTAATGAAACCAACATGGAAAGCAAACACCCTGTTTCCTTTTCTGATTAACTTTTACCGTAAGTGGCAAAGCAAATCTCATCAGCCTTTTTTCAATGAACGGCGGATTATACGTCCGTTTACAGATGCCCGTGAGGCCAATGATTGGACCGTAAAGTCCACAGATTCAGATCTGCTGCCGTTGATAGAAGGTATTCACGGACCCGGACAGTTCCCCCACCTTCATGCGCCTTACGGCTCCCTCGGACTACAACAATCCGGCTGGCTCGATACCCGATTATTCATAGATTTTACGCGTGCACTAACACAAGAAAGGGGCTACTTCAACCCTTCCGAAAGGGCCGGCAATATGGATAAACTACCTGGCCGAACCATCTACTGTACCGGCACAGTCAGCATGCCCGAATTTTTATGGCTGCCCTTCCGTCCGGTAAAAGGAGAAGTACTGCGGATCCGGATAGCACATCCAATTGAGGATATTTACAATCGAGGTGTATTTGTCATTCCAGACAGGGCAGATTCAGTGAAGGTAGGTGCTACTTACGACTGGGATATAAACTGGGAGCCTACAGCTAAAGGGAAAAGCCAGCTTTTTGAAAAATTCAGGAGGCTAACCGGACTCGAAGGGGAAGTAATAGACCATTGGGCCGGGGTGCGCCCTGCCACAAAAGATCGTCGCCCCATTATCGGGCCACATCCTGCAGACGAAACTTTATTATTTTTTGGTGGTTGGGGTTCTAAAGGCGTATCTTTATTACCTTACTTTGCTTCAAGGTTTGCAGATTACCTGACCCAGGGAAAACCAATAGAAAAGGAAGTATCAATCGACCGCTTTTATCCGTTATATAAAAGTTGATGAACAATATAAAGGTCCTTATCATTTTCATTTTCCTGCCTCTTTTCATTAAGGCGCAGAACTACCACGATGTATTTGGCAAAAGCCGGATTCAGTATAAGTCTTTTACCTGGCGATATTACGCTTCCGAAAATTTCAATGTCCATTTTTATGATGGCGGAAATGAGCTTGCAAAACAAACAGCATTGTTTCTGGAGGAAAAATTCGACGGACTTACCGATCTTATTGGCTATCAGCCTTATTATAAAACCAATATTTTCATCTACAACTCCCACCAGGATTATCTGCAAAGCAACGTAGGGCTTAAAGAACAGATCATTGACAACTCCGGTCAGGTGGATGTGGTAAAACCTCAGCTTGAAGTAGCCTTCAGAGGGTCATGGGACGAGTTCACCCAATCCCTTATCGAAGAATTTTCCTCTGTCATCATCGATGATATGCTTTTTGGGGGCAGTATTTCCGAAATTTTTCAGAGCGCATACCTGCTGGAGCTACCCGAATGGTTTACGGAAGGTGCGGCATTATATGCTGCCAACGGATGGAGCCGTGAGGTGGATGATTTTTCCAGAAAACTATTTTCAGAAAACGATCAGCTGATCATGAACCGATATACGGGTGAAGAAGCAGCATGGGTAGGCTATTCATTCTGGAATTACCTGGCTACAGAATATGGCAATAAAGTGCTGTCCAATATCCTCAACCTCACACGTATCATCAGAAACGAAGAAAAATCCATATCACGCACCCTTGCCAGGGATTATGGCAGGATACTACAGGACTGGTCGTCATACTATAAACAGCTAAACAACCAGATTAATGGCTCCTACGACTTCTCATTTAACGATAACCCTGTTCTAACACTGCGATCAGGACATAAAATCGGAGATCTTGCTGTCAGCCCTGCCGGCAGGTATCTTGCCTATACTGAACATAAAAACGGAAAAGCCTGGGTAAAAATACGGGATACCGAAACTTCGGAGGAAACGACTATCCACCGATCCGGATTTACACTGGTAAATCAGGACAGTGACATTACAGCACCCCTGTTGTCCTGGAGTGATGATAATACACTTGCTTTTGTCGATTATAATAAAGGCGTGACCACCATTTACCTCTATGAATTAAGTACGAAAAGCACCTTGCCCATTCCGCTTCCCACTCTTGATCAGGTGGTGGACTTTTCTGTAGCTCCCGGAAGATCGCTGGCATTATTGAGTGCCACCACCAACAACAAAACAGATTTATATCTCACCAGCATACGACGCCCCGCACTTCGCCGGCTGACTAATGACTACTTTGATGACCTTGACCCGGTATTTATACCCAGCACCAACCAATTCTACTTTTCATCTAACAGAAGCGTAGACAGCATTCGGAATATCCGGGAAACCTTCAATGGCATTGAAAAAAATATGTTTAATATATATTTATATGACCTTGATACCACGAGAAGTCAGCTCGGCAAGATCACCAATACATTGAATGACAACTTCCTCCCGACGCCTATCAATGAAAACAGGCTGGTATTTATAAGCGATCAAAAAGGCATAATGAATCTCTATGAGTATGATAAAACAACCAGAATCACACGTCAAATTACCAATAATCATCTCAGTTTCACCAACTTTACTTTTGACAGGAATACCAACACCTTATACTACACATTACAATCTGACCTCAAAACCACTATTTACAGCAAAAAAATTAACCTCGATGAGCAATCCTTTACCATGCAGACGCCCCGGCAGGAAATTATCCTGCGCCGCTACCTTGCCGAACGGAAACTGAGAGAAAAGGAACAGGAAATCATCGAAGCTTCACAACAACAGGAAGAAGCTAAACAACAAATTGAAGACTCACTCACGACCAACGAAGTAACAGAATATGTCGATACAGACAATTATATTTTTGACAGTGATGTGATTACAGCTGCCCGCCAGCGTCAGGAAGCAAACTCTTTTCTGAGCCGCTATAAAAATAATCAGACGGAGAAAGACCTATTTGGCCCTTCCACCTTTACCCCCAGTTTTGTTACGGATAATATCATAACAAACGTAATCTTTGATCCTATCCGGTGGGTGGGCCTGACCCTGGAGACACAGATGAATGATCAGCTGGAAAACCATCAACTTTACGGCGGCGTCTCCCTCTTCCTGGACCTTGAGTCCAGTGATTTTTTTGCCGGCTACCGATATCTGAAAAATCGTATGGATTATGAACTCACGTATTACCGTAAATCCATCAACCGGCAGCTACTTAATTTTGTGCCCACTGAAGATGTGACGCATAAGTATTTCCTGGATGAAGTGAAAATAGGCGCACTTTATCCGCTCACTTCCACTTCACGGCTCAGTCTTCATGGGGTGCTTGCCTTTTCAAGGTTTATCGATTTTGATATCGACATCATCAGCAATAACAACAGCACGGCGCCTCCGGAATATGTCGATTTCATAGGGCAGGTCAATGCTTTCCCCGGTGCTCAGCTCAACTACACCTTTGATAATACCACCATTATGGGGCCCAATATCCTCAATGGAACGAAAGCAAAGGTCAATCTAAGCTGGTATCAGGGCACGAGCCTGCAATCGTTTGGTAACTTTGAGGTTGAAGCCAAAAATTATACACCAATCAGCCGCAACTTTATCCTGGCTACACGATTCTTCTACGGTAACTTCTTTGGCCCCGACCCAAAAACATATTTTGCCGGTGGAGTAAACAACTGGGTGACGTTCAATCCGCAAAACAGAACGGCTACTGAGGAGATAAATCCGGAAAACCCGTTATACATCGAACGGTTTGTCAGCAGTGAAGACATAGTTTTTTCAAAGTTTGTGACACCAATCAGAGGTTACCTTTTTAACCAGGAAGCCGGTAGTCAGGCAACAGCATTCAACGCTGAACTCAGACTCCCACTTGTCAATTATTTCTACAGTGGGAGCGTGACAAACTCATTTTTTAACAGCTTACAACTGACAGGTTTCTTTGATACCGGACTGGCATGGAGCAGCGGCAATCCATTTAATGAAAATAACAGCATTAACAGAAATACCTATACCACCAACAATGCGACGCTTGAGCTTCAGAGCTATGAAAATCCGTGGCTGTCGAGTTACGGTTTTGGATTCCGATCTGTGCTATTGACTTTTTATGTAAAGCTTGATGTTGCCTACCCGTTACAGGCTGAATTCAGGGGTGATCCCATGTTTCACATCTGGCTGGGATATGATTTTTAAGAAACCAGCTGAAAAACTGCTTCAAAAATCAGCTTTCCGTCAGAGTTACCCAGCATATCTTCTGCTGCCCGCTCAGGGTGTGGCATCATGCCAATGACATTACCTTCCTTATTGCTGATGCCGGCAATATTGAGCAACGATCCGTTTGGGTTGGAAGCTTCATCTACCACGCCTGCCTCATTGCAATACTTGAAAATAATCTGATCATTATCCTGCAGCGATTTTATCGTATCATCTGATGCGTAGTATCTGCCCTCTGCGTGTGCGATCGGAATTTTATAGCACCTGCGCTCCAAGGTATCAAGGCCGTGTTTTTGTGAGGCTGGCATCAGGTATGTGTTTTTACAAATAAACCGCTGGCTAAGGTTGTGCAAAAGAGCCCCCTCCAGAAGCCCCGACTCGGTAAGGATCTGAAAGCCGTTGCAAATACCCATGACAAAGCCCCCGTTTTGAGCATGGCGAATCACCTCATTCATTACAGGTGAAAAGCGCGCAATGGCACCACTACGCAGATAATCACCATAACTGAAGCCGCCGGGCAGTATTATAGCGTCACACCCCTGCAATGAGGTGTCTTTATGCCAGATCTTTACCGTCTCCTGCTGCAAAACGTGGCTAAGCACGTAAAAAATATCTTCATCACAGTTGGATCCCGGAAAAACAACAACACCAAATTTCATGGATATTCAGATTAAATTTTAAACGCAGGCAAAATTAAACTAATTTACCGGCATAAATAAGGCTTTCATGATTAAATCAATGACCGGTCAGGGCAATTCCGAACACAGCTACAGCTGGGGAAAAGTCACCTGTGAGATTAAAACGCTCAATTCAAAATACTTCGACCTCTCCTTACGGCTGCCGTCGATGATGAGCTCTTATGAGATGGAGATAAGGGATATTATTTCAAAATCACTAGTTAGAGGTAAGGTGATGACGACCCTGGAAGTAGAGCTAACTTCAGTGAATAATGACCTGCTGATCAACGAGGCACTCTTCAGGGCATACTTCAACCGCTTTAAAACCCTTCATGAGGACCTGGACTCACCCCCTTCCGACATTTTCCGCCAGGCTTTATCATCACCAGATGTATTGAAGCCACCTACGGAAGCCAGACTGGATGCCGGACAGTGGCATGATATCCGTTCGTGCATTGAAAACGCAATGCAAAAATGCAATCAGTTTCGCTCAGATGAAGGAGGCCGATTGTCCCAATCCTTTGAAGAAAATATCGGTAAAATCAGAAGATACCTTAAAAAGGTAGAAGAGTTGGATCCAAAAAGAATTGAAAACCTGTCACAGAAAATCAGAACCAACCTGGAGGAAATAAAGGTTGAGGCAGATCCCTCAAGATTTGAGCAGGAAATGGTATTTTACCTCGACAGACTGGATATCAAAGAAGAAAAAGTGCGTCTCAACTCACATCTTGACTACTTCATCGAAACCATGAATGGCTCCGAGTCTAATGGAAAAAAACTTTCTTTTATCACCCAGGAGATGGGCCGTGAGATCAACACCATGGGATCGAAAGCTTATGATGCTGAAATCCAGAAAGTGGTGGTAAGCATGAAAGAAGAACTTGAAAAAATAAAGGAGCAGGTACTTAACATCCTGTAAAGAAAAAAACCGGCATCTGCCGGTTTTTATATTAATTCAATCTGAATGTGATTGGAATAATCATCTTTTGCTTAACAGCACGCCCCCTTTGTTTGGGTGGTGACCATTTTGGGCTCATTTGAAGAACGCGTACCGCCTCTTCATCACAACCAGCTCCAATACCTCGTACAGAAGTTACTTCAGTAATTGAACCGTCTTTGTCTACAATGAATTCGACATATACACGGCCCTCAACACCCATGCGTCGTGCCTGAGATGGATATTCAAGGTTATCACTAACCCACTTGTAGAAAGCCTGTATACCTCCGGGGAACTCGGCAGGATTCTCAACAATCTGAAATACCTCTTCCACTTCTTCTTCCGGTGGAGCTTCCTCAATGATGATATCCTCAATCACAGTTTCCTCTGTGATCTCAATATCAAGATCAACCTCTATTTCTTCTTCGATTTCTTCTTCATCCGGTACCTCTACGATTTCCGGTAACTGCACCTTGGGTGGTGGGGGTGGCGGCTGAACAGTTGGAGGGATTTCTAATAAATCCTCAAAATTATCATCTACCTGACCCAGGTCCATAAGCGCGCTGTCTTCATACGTTTTCTTTTCAAAAGCGAAAAGAACAAGCGCCATTGTAACAACAAAGCCAATGTTAAAAAATAACCCTCTTTTACTTCCAAGGTCGGCTTTTTCAGTCTTTTTTGATTCCATAATATTACCTCCTCAATAAATGAATTTCGAATATAGCCACATTTTATATATTAACGCAAGTAACTATACTCTGTATATTAATATAAATACAATTAAGCCCATAATTGTTCCGGAAATGTTGGCTAACATGTCTAAGTACTCGATCATACGACCCGGCACCATGATCTGTACGACCTCAATGATCAATCCATATAAGAGTGTGATGACAATACTGCTGGCCACCGGATGCTCCCGTAAATAACGATACGAATATTGCTTACTAAAACCAATGACCATCAATAAGGTCAATACGGTGAAGAAGAAAAAATGGGCGAACTTATCAAAAGGTATGACATCCCAGAGGTCAAGGGAGGGCATATTGTTTCCCGGTAACATGACCAGAAAAAACAATATGCTTGCCCACAAAAAAGTAATAAGGTTATAACGTAAAAACACGTTTAACCCACCATATCCTTATATGATGCAGCGTCCATCAGATCATCCAGCTGAGAAGGATCATCCAGCTCTACCTTGATGATCCATCCTTCATTGTAGGGATCAGAGTTAACAAGCTCAGGGTTACTTTCAAGGTTTTCGTTGAACTCAACGATCTTGCCTCCGACAGGCATAAACAAATCAGATACGGTCTTTACAGCCTCTACTGTTCCGAATACCGATTCAGCATCCAGCGTCTCGTCTACCGTCTCTACTTCAATATACACGATGTCACCCAGCTCAGACTGAGCAAAATCTGTGATGCCTATCAGGGCTGTATTACCGTCCACTTTAATCCATTCGTGGTCTTTGGTGTACTTTAGATGTTCAGGAAAATTCATAAGCTCAAATTCTTGCTCAAATATAACAGGGTTTATCTAATTATTGCGACAATCGGAAACGAAGTTGAAAACCAAAAGCGGTGGTAGATTGCCTGAAAACAGTGGATACTTTAGGGCTGTTGCTGTTATGTTCGAAGTACATGGTGATGTCGAGCTTCTCATTCAGGATATAGCTTATATTAGGCCTCATCTGAAAACGCAACGCCCCGTTTGTTACAATATTCTGATCCGCATCTAATGAATCGGTGACAAGTTTTCGCTGTACAGTTTCGGTATCGCCCAGGCTCATTGTCAGCCTGAAGCTAAGGTCGTTTTCAAGTGCAATGGTGCGCCCTCTGACCTTAAAGGGGAGCTTAAACTCAGACTTGGTCCAACCCACGTCAAGTGTCATGTCGCGATTGTTCATTTCCGTGATCTGCGCATTGGTAATATTGAGTCCGACATTCCGCTCCATATTGAACTTCAGATTGGCATTTAGCCGGGTTTTTGTTCGTACACTTACTCCAATCAGAGGTGAAAAACGCTCGGTCATCGTTACCTGTCCGAGAACAAAAAGTGGCGTGAATTCACCAAATTCGTTTACCTGCGGGTTTGCCAGCTGTGAGGCTACCAAATAATTTTCAAAGTCTCGTTCCAGGCTAAATCCTTCATTATACCGGCTACTGGCATTGTAATTATTGATATTATAGTTGCCACTGTAGGCATGGTTAATGGTAAATGATGAAAAAATATTCTGAATAGCTGGCAACCGGCTTAGTCCTGCATAGTCAATTCTCCAGTTTGGTAGCGGTATCCGTGGAAATGGAGCCAGGCTGACGGTACTTGCTTCCTTATCTGTATATGCTGCAATAAAGGCTGGTATAAGTACTTCCTGTCCATTTTCAACATATATTCCTCCGGCGTTATTTCCAATTGTTTCCAGCCGGCGCCTTATAATATCACGATTATCGGAAAATTGCCGGAACAACGGCGAGGAGCCATCGGGGTTTGTACCTCTGAATATTGTGTTGGCAAAAATATAAGAGACATTGTAACTGCCACTGCGCCCGGGATTGATAGTGCGATAATCGTTCAACTGATTGCTGAACTGGAATATCTCTTCATAGCGGCCGCTGATGGTCTTTTTAAGGTTGAGCTGAATCTTGAAATCACGAAACGGCTCCAGCATCGCATTTGCAGTTATGTCAGTAGATACTGTTTGATTAAATGGCAAGGCAAAGGCTGTATCTACACTTAACAGGCGCTGGGCAGCCAGCTGATTACGTACAGCAAGATCCTGGCTGCCTAGGATAAACGGTATTCCGGGGTTGGTAAATGAACTATCCAGCCCGAATAAAAAGGGTTGCTGCATAAACCCGGGTAAATAGGTGCCTGCCTGCTGTGAATAATTGATCGTCACATTTCGGACCGACATCATCACCCGAAGGAAGTTCTTCAAAAGTTTATAATCAGAAATGGTCTTGATTGTATCCTGCGGCACAGGCCTGCCGGGTCTTGCAGGGGGTCTCCTACGTGGTGGCGCATTGACCTCCTTAAGCAAATCTGACTTATTGTATAGCTTCACTAAATCAAGCCTGCCGTTTACGGAAAGGTTATTGGAGTTCTGGATTACATTACCCAACGTGTCCTGCTGTCCTACCGCGCCGGCGACCCATGCATAGGTAGCGGAATAACGTGAGCTGACATCCATCCAATCGGTAAATGGAAATTTATCAAGCGGCAAGGTATAATTCACACCTACTGTCTGATCAAAATTCTTCATACGCCCGAGTCGCTGCAGGTTGGCCAGAATTGAATCCCGCTTTTGGATAGTATTGATATCTCCTTCGGGCTCATCGATGATGGCACGAGCCTGCGCACTGTAATCCAGTCTCAGGCTGCGAAATAATGCCCACTGCATTGCGTAGTCCCTGGAGAAGGTGAATGACTTCTCAAAAAGTGGGTCGATATTAATGGTGGTGAGATCAGCATTTCGCAATTGCGTCTGAGTAAAGCGGCGGTTCGCATCGGTTCGAAACGAAAATGAATTCGGCAATAAATTAAAATTGATATCTTTAATCAGCTTCAGATAAGGTGAGTTGAAAGCTTTTGACTTCCTGAAGGGCTCAATAGAAGGTAGCGAAGGAGAATAATTATATGCCACCCCCCCTCTGTAAGTTTTATTAAGAAAAAGTGCCGTCTGAAAATTGGTTTGGTTAATGTCGCTGTAGGCATAGTTAAATCCAAAATTGGATAAATCCCACGGTAGCGGTAGCCTGTCATTTTCAGGATTTCTTTCCCACCTGACATTACTGAAGTTTAGACTGCGGCGGGTCGTATTGTCACGCACAATGGATAAATAATCGGTAATGCCAAGGTCCGGGTTTCGCGCATACACATCCAGTGAAGTGCTCAGCAGTATATCCGGATCTTTGGGGTCAAAAAAGGGTGTGATGGTCGACTGCTGATAGCTGACAAACATAGGCACCTTGAACCTAATGAACCCCGGCAGGAACTTATCAACATTTACATTGGCACTCACATCGTACTCAAGTGTCTCTTCCCTGGCTCTATCTGAGATGCGCTGCTGTAATCCTCCATACCCTACGGAGATATAGCGTGCCGTGGCCGATATGTTGGCAACATCAGCAAGTTTTGTATTTAGCCGTGCATTAGCTGCCCATCCTTTGGTCTGGTCAAAGTCGGTGACACGCATCTCATTGGCCCAGATGCACAACTGCTTCGGCTCGCGGTCCAATGAGGTCGGATTACGCACACCTATCATCACAGTTTGTACCGTGCTTAGGTCAGGATTACCCCTTACGGAAAATGTATATTTGCCATCCTGAGTGCTGAAAACCTGTAACCGGGGAATATTGCGGGCATTTCGCTCAGCCTTGATCTGATAAAGTGATTCAAAAGCCACATCAATTTCATTGGCTTCAGGCCATACTTCCCGTTCACCAGTAGCACCAAATGGAGTAATCTTTAATGGAAGTTCAATCTCATAATAGTTTTCATTGAAATCAGTTCCTAGCCGGATAAAAGCCGTCATCTCATCATCTGACGCGTTGGTACTGTTGGCATGAAAAAACATCTTAAGCCTGCCGTAATTGATAAGGTCAAAAACAATATTTTTGTAGGCCGCCCGGCTGTCACCATCACGTAATTCATCTACACAAAGCTGAAGCGACTGCTCATTTTGCCTTCTGTTTACCAATGAAGTATTATCAAAATCACGCCGAAAGCCGGGGGGTAATATGTATCCAACTTTATTTTCGCCCGGTTGCACCTGACTATTCTCCTCGATATTTACTGCGGTAATGGTAAATCCTGCATCATATGGCTCCGGAATAGGACCAAAACCATCATCCAGTAACGTCTCGGTATATCGCCGCCATTGGCTTCCCACCAACTGGAAATTTGCCATTCTGAGTACTACAGGCTCAGCAAAATCCGTGAGAAACATGCGCACATATCGGATTGACTTAAAGTCGTTGATATTTCCAACTACTCTGTCCGGCTGCCGGATGGGAATCCTAAACAGATACCACGATACCACTTCACCATCCACTGAGTTGGATACCTTATCGACAATGTAATTGGATCCCACACGTAACTGACCGGGACGCAGGTCAAGCTCATATTCATAATACTCCTCCAGATCTGATAATGTATTGTCATTGTTGAGATCTTCATTATCGGGTACCACTGAGTTGGAGGAAATAAGTGGCCCATCCCCGGCTATCGGTGAGTTATTTTCAACACCATTAAACTGTTTGTACCGCTCCAGAATGCTTAAGTCCTCCTCGTCCAGGTCATCGCCGAGATAGTACCTGAAGTCATCACCCGAAGGATCCTGCTCAAGAATAGCACGTACTGCAGGTTCAACATTGATTGTGTTGAGGAAGTCAGCAAATTGCTGGCGTTCTTCTTCATTGGAAATACCATCGAAACCGACATCCTGAAGGGCTCTTGCTCCTTCTGTATTGTCAAATGCATTGTTGATATATTGTCGTGCCGGAGCCTTTCCCCAGGCGGTTTCGACTACATTATTATCATCAGGAGAAGGTGGCAGGCCGTTTTCAAAGAAATGACGCCCGTCTTTTATGAAATCTTCTGAGATATTGCCCAGATTAAAGAGCAGCTTTCCTCCGGTGGTATTGGGTGTCGGTGTGTCACTGCCATCGTCAATTACGCCATTTTCAGACTGAATAAACGGGTCCATCATCCAGAATTCGACGTATTCCACATTTGTTTTATCAAAATCCACATCGGTAGTGATCCCTCGTGTGATACCAGCCCAGTTTTGGCGGGGATTGGGCAGAGTGCCATCCGGATTGAGTTGCGGATTAAAATTGTAAATACCTCTTTCAGATGGAAAATAGGCAATATCAAATATCGGCAGGTTAGGGTTAATGACATTAAGATCACGCTGGGTGAAAATCTCCTGAATCGGGATAGGGCGCACATAGTGGTTTTGAAGGTCTTCTTCTTCAATATTTGTAGGTCGGTTTGGACCGAAGCTTCTATAGAAAACATTATCAACATTATACCACGCTATTTTTGCTCTCCTGTAGTTGACGCCAAGCACGCCCTCGGAGCCGGACAGGTCATACCGGTTATCCTGCGTCTGCGGGGTGGCGGCATATTTCCAGTTGATCACGCTTCCCAGACCATTGGGGGTAACGGCATTTTCGAAGTCGTCA
>CAZEQJ010000002.1:40004-68222 GCA_964514385.1 uncultured Cytophagales bacterium | reverse complement strand
GCAGAATTTGTGCAAATTCACCACTGAAATTAATAACTGAAGGTTCCTTCGTTTGTACTAAAGGGAGAAAGTCGATGGCTTTGGTAAGAAAACGTGATTCTTTTCGGTAATTCAGATCAAGACCCCACTGCGTATTGGCGGTAGGCTCATTTCCTACACCCACGCGGCTGATAAGGGGGATCTCCTTCAGTCGCAGTAAAGTAGCACCAAATGTGATATCATCACTCAGCAGGTAGTCGGCGCGTAACCCTGAAAAGCGTCGGCTCTGAAAATTAAAAAGATCGGCACTCTCATACTGTATCTGGATGCGCTTTCCTGAGTTAAGAATACCTTCATTGATAATTTCGACAGTTCCAAAGGCATAATTCACCCTAAAATCAACACCTTCCTGAAGCTGCTGTCCTCCGGCAAAAATCTGCACGGAACCCTCCGGAATGTTAATGCCATTCAGTCTTATTTCCGACGCAGAGCCTGCAACAAATTGTCCTCTGATAAAAAACTTATTAAGCGTTGTTACCAGTTCAGCATCTGCTTTAGTGGTCCCGTACAATGTATCATACACATATTTTTCCTTTAACGCGCGCTCTCCGTCTGCAAACTGGCGCTCAAGATGGGAACCAAACGGCTCAAGCACCGGAAATATGATCAGTCCACGCTCCTGATTGATCGTAATGCCATCTACAAAGTCAAAGTTCCCATCCCGCTGAGGGTCACCATTAGGGTTTAATCTGTCCAGTCGCAGCAATTCTATCAGTTGCACATCTTTTGTGTTGGCACCTTCGTGAAGGCTGGGGTTGTCTACTCCGGTGAGGTCATCGCGGTAAACGACCCGTAATTCAAATCCTTCTCTGGATACCTGATTTGCATTAAGACTGTAAATATTTTTCATCATCAGATCCCATGTGGGTACCTGCGTATTGATTTTTGTAGGCCGTAACATTTTGAGAAAGACCATCTGATCTTCGGGCAGGTTGCCATAATCATCGGTAAGCTCCCCTACCTGATACCGGTTTCCATTATATGAATATTCATAGGCTACCGCGAGGGCCTCATCGTTCTGAAGACGTCTTGTCAGCGTGATATAACCAAGCTGACGGTTAACGGTATACTCTTCTCCTTCCCTCAGCAGCCTGGCACCATTGATTCTTTCATAGTCGGTTGCCTTAACAAAGCCGAAATTACCTGCAGGATCTTCAACAATAGCAGCAAGGTTATCTACATTCCGTAGGTTAGGGTTCGCCAAAAGGTTCTGGTAAAGATCATTATTGCTGTTTGCTGCAGGCGCTGCACTGCCATTTGTAGCTGAATTGACATTAGGTGAATAGATAACACGACTTTCACCGAGGTCCATGAAACCTGCGACATTACGAAGGGTTTGGGTATTGTTGTTACGGTTTATCACATACACTTCGACCCTGTTTACATTCACCAGTGAATTGATCTGGGGTATGCTGGTCAGCCATGTTTCGTAGTTGTCCCGAAAAAAGTGGCCAAGAAAAAAATGCCGGTTTTCTTCATATTCAGATCCTCTGATCTCAAATTCACGGCTTTGCACACCGCCTTCAATTTCCATGGTTTCACTTTTCCCGCGTTGGTTGGTAGCTACAGCTGTGACGAACAGTTTACCAAACTGAAGTTGGGTCTTTACCCCAAAAAGGCTTTGTGAGCCATTGATAAGGCTGTTATTAACCGGCATATTTACTGTGCCGACCTCAATACTCTTGATAATATCTTCTTCAAATCCGGTATAGGCTACCTTAAAATCATTTTGAAAATCAAACGAGTTATTGTTGTCAAAATCGGCTGTAATTTCAAGCTTCTCGCCAACGCGTCCAACCAGATTTGTACTCAGCTGCATGTCAAATTCAAACCCTCCATTGCGTTGTTGCCGGATGGGAATGGCAGGGTTCTCGACGCGCTGCCAACGCCCGCCAAAATCGAGGGTAACAAAACCACTTGGCCGAATATCGACATAACTGCCCCCGAATATTCGGTCGAGCACCGGGCTTACATAAATAGGTGGGATGAGCTGTCTGCCACCAACGGCACTTTCACCATCCAGACCGCCCGAGCGTTCCTGCCAATACTCCTTGAGCACCCTGTCGGTATGATAGCTGGAATACTGCTCGAATGACATCTGACTTAACGGACGGTAATCTAGGCTGCCAAGCTTTTCTCTTATCTGGTAGCTCATACCCGTGTCTAATGTCACATCCAGCATATAATCGGATGGACGGATATCCAGTAATGAGGAGCGGTTACTGAAATTAGAGAAGGGGTCGCCATATCGGTCTCTCAGGTTATAAACAGGCCTGCGTGAAGGCTCATAGGTGGTAATTGTATCCTGTTGCTGGCTGGTAGTGTCAGTCTGGGCAATACTCATCCTGCTTATCCCGATGATAAGAAGTAAGAAAAATAGTATCAGGTAGTTTCTAGCACGAGGCTGACACATTAGGCTGATTTCAACGCTAGCTTTACTAATTCTTCCAGTGACAGGTCGGGGCCATGTTTTTTTATGACCAGATTGATGTTTTTTTCCGCCTGGTTTTTATTAAAACCTAATGTCACTAAAGCAGATAACGCTTCCTCACGTTGGGTATTATTTGTAGTCAGTGAAAATTCTTCAAGTTTTTTGGCGTCTGAAGATTTGGCTATTTTGTCTCTTAATTCCAGTATAAGCCGCTGGGCTGTTTTTCCTCCAATACCCTTCACCGACTGTATCTGACCTACATTCCCCTTAAGTATGGCATCTTCCAGCTCTTCCGCAGAAAGGGAGGAAAGTATCATGATGGCCGTATTGGGGCCGACACCCGATACCGAAATAAGTTGTAAGAATAATTGCTTTTCATCAGGTGTGGAGAAGCCATAAAGAAGCTGGGCATCCTCACGAACATATAAATGTGTAAACAGCTTGACCTGCTGCAGCTCTTTGATTTTGGAAAAGGTTGTCAGCGGAATCTTAATTTCATAGCCGATGCCCTGAACATCTACAACTGCAATAGCAGGATCAGCATAGATCAGTTTTCCCTGAATATATCCGATCATTTCTGTAAAGTCTGAGCATCCACAACTGATATTGCCACCATATTGTAAATATCCCGGACAGAGGAACCTAGCTGTAAAATATGCACAGGCTTATTCATTCCCAATAAAACCGGACCAATAGCTTCTGCGCCACCGAGCTCCATAAGCAGTTTATATGACACATTGCCTGAAATAAGGTTTGGGAAGATAAAGGTATTTGCTCCTGACTCGGCCAGTTTACTGAAAGGATAAATTTCCTTCTGTAGTTCGGTATTGACCGCCATGTTGGCCTGAATTTCACCGTCTATTACAAGGTTGGGCCATCTTTCTTTAGCCAGTGCAGTAGCTTTTGCCATTTTATCCGGAATATCACCCCCGGCGCTACCAAAATTACTGTAGGATAGCATGGCTACACGAGGCTCCACATTAAAAAACCTCACTGCTTTTACCGTGCTGTTGACGATATCCAGCAGATCATCGATATCAGGATCTACATTTACTGTTGTGTCGGCAAAGAAAAAGCTCCCTCTTTTGTTGTTGATGATATACATACCTGCAACCTTGGATACATCAGGCCTTACTCCGACAATCTGTAGGGCCGGACGGATGGTATCGGGGTAGTCACGGGTACGCCCAGAGATCAGCGCATCACCTTCCCCAAGTTCCAACATCGCTGAACCCAGATAATTCCGGCCACGCATTTTCTTCACACAATCGCGGTAGGTGAGGCCGCGTCGCTTTCTTTTTTCATAAAGAACCCGGGCATACGGCTCAGGATCAATCTTATTAGGATCGATGATAACAGCATCTTCAAGGTCGATCTGATTTTCTTCGGCTATAGATTTGATCACATTTTCTTCGCCAAGAAGGATGGGCTTAGCAATACCCTGCTGCATGACCATTTGTACAGCTTTCAGCACTTTCATGTCGTCAGCTTCGACAAAGATCACACGCTTTGGATCACGCCTTGCCCGGTTGATGACTGCCGACATCAATCCCTCATGAATACCTATTCGTTCAAGCAGCTCAAGCCTGTAGTGCTCCCAGTCCTTAATGTGCGTACGTGCCACACCACTTTCCATGGCAGCTTTTGCTACCGCCGGTGAAATGGTCGTGATCAGTCTGGGATCAAGTGGCTTAGGAATGAGGTATGTTGGCCCAAAGGAAAGGTGATCACCGCCATAAGCCTTGGATACGAGCTCCGGCACGGGCTCTTTGGCCAGCTGGGCAATAGCTTTAACTGCTGCCAGCTTCATTTCCTCATTTATAGCTGTGGAGCGTACATCCAGTGCACCTCTGAAAATATAGGGGAAGCCAAGCACGTTATTAATCTGATTCGGATGATCCGAACGCCCTGTCGCCATGATGATATCTTTGCGGGTGGCCATAGCTTTGGCATAGGATATTTCAGGATCCGGGTTTGCCAGCGCGAATACGATCGGCTTTTCGGCCATAGATTTTACCCATGCCGGCTCAAGGATATTGCCTTTGCTGAGTCCAAGGAATACATCAGCTGATTTCATTGCCTCTTCAAGTGTATGCAAATCCAGCTCTGTCGCAAATTTGGCTTTAGAAGGGCTCAGATTTTCCCGGTCCTTTCGTATCACACCCTTACTATCGAGCATGACCATATTTTTGGGATCGGCACCAAGTGATAAATAAAGATTGGCACAGGCAACAGCAGAAGCACCGGCACCATTAATCACGATCCTTACATTGTCAATCTTTTTGTTTACAATTTCCAGCGCGTTGATAAGTCCGGCTGCTGAAATGATCGCAGTACCATGCTGATCATCATGCATAACCGGAATATTCATTTGTTCTTTCAGCGCGGTTTCAACCTTGAAACTTTCAGGCGCCTTGATATCCTCTAGGTTTATGCCACCAAAGGTAGGTTCCAGTGACTTAATGATCTCCACCAGCTTATCGGGATCTTTCTCGTTGATCTCTATATCGAACACATCGATACCGGCAAATTTTTTGAAAAGCACCCCTTTACCTTCCATCACAGGTTTCGACGCATCAGCACCAATGTCTCCAAGCCCCAATACTGCTGTTCCGTTGGAAATCACGCCGACCAGATTACCCTTTGCTGTATATTTAAAGACGTTGTTTGGATCTTTTGCGATTTCAAGACAAGGTTCCGCTACTCCCGGAGAATATGCAAGGGCCAGATCATGTTGTGTGCTGACGCTTTTGGTAGGTACGACTTCAATTTTGCCTTTAGGGTGCGATGAATGATAATCCAGCGCATCCTGCTTCTTAATTCTCGTAGTCATTGGTTTATTGATTTGGCGCTACCGGCCTGAAAGTCTTTAATACGGTCGTCATTTCCACCATGGGATCCCGCTTATCCCTACCCGGGGCATAGACAAAACCTTCAACATAAAAAAGTGTATTTGTAGCCTCATCTACCTGTGTGTAGCTAATAAAAGGACCTCCCATCGACAGGTTATTCAGTTTCCACAACCCCTGCATCCGCACGGTATACCGGTTACTGAAATTAAGAGTCGTGAATGTCGGCGGTATAAGACTCTCCGTAGTCATGAACGAGTTTGCTTCATCGCTCCCATAGATATATTTCTTACCTATCTCATTACGCAGTGCAATCAGGTTATCTTCCTCAAAAATGTCCTGCCGCTGATAATTCTGCTTATAAACATAAATACTGCGGTCAACATCGCTATCCAGAAGGCGAAGCCAGATAAAATCATCTTCCATCAGCGCTATTTCATATCCCTGGGGTATATCGATATGAAAACCATACCTCGTTTCCAGCTGGTCTTCCAGTTTTTTCTGGGTTCTGCGGAGTACCTCTGAACGTATACTCTCCTCTTCCCGTTGTTTCCAGAATTCCTGGATCCGTTGCTTATTTTCCGTCAGCCGGTTAATCAGAACCTCCTCATCTCTGGAAAACAGGTACATCAATACCTGCCCGCGCGCAAACTCATCTTTGATTGTGCGCATAAACTGTGTTGTGTCTTCTTTAATCTGATTGAGTGAAGAGGGTGTAAAAAAACCCTGAAGACGCTGAGCATCACGGGTATTAATATCCAGGGTGGTAACAAAAAGAAGATTTTTGGCCTTTTTCAATGAGGCATTAAATGCAACAGGATCAATATAAGATCCTGAAAAAAGCGGCTCCGGCTGAGGTAAACCCGGGATATCAGACATCAATATCGACCTGATGGTATCACCCAGGCGTCCTTCCCATTGAGCTGAATCCATCAGAATGAGTATTTCACCATGGTTTCCTTGCGCTGTCGGAAGTGCCTTCCCGCTGTTATTACCTGTATTTTCTGATGCTTTCTTATCACAGGAAATCAGGGCAAACGACAGTATTATGAAAAGTAAAGCACTATTTCTGATCATCCTATCTTAAGTTTTTGTCCCGGAGTAATCCGGTCGTTTTTAAGATTATTCAGTTGAATAATTTTTTCCACTGTAAGATCCTGATAACGTTTGGATATCTCCCATAGTGTGTCCCCCGGCATGACCGTATATATCAGGTTACCCTGATCATCTTTTACGGTTACCGGCTGGTTTACTACCTGCGCCGTATTGTAAGTGGCAAGCCCCGATCCGTCGGGAACCCATATAGCCAGCCGCTGACCTACTCTGATCAGGTTTCCATTGATGTTGTTCCATGCACGCAGGTCTGAAACCCGCACCTTATATTCTTGTGCTATCGTACCCAGTACATCGCCACTTTGCACACGGTAATAGATTTTGGTTCTGCCCCATGTGCTGCCCGGTGTATTTCTCGCCAGGTAATCCAGCTGCTCTTTACCGTAGGCTGATGCCAGCAAAATGCTGTCACGATACAGGTTCAGATGCTCTTTCTTGTCTACTGGTATATATACCGGTAGCGGATAATCAGACCCCGGATGCGCCATATGGATAATGGAGGGGTTGAGCTTACGCAGGTCATCAGGGCATACGCCTATCTGGGTAGCCAAAATGGATAGGTTAGTAAACTCCTGCACCAATACAGTGTCGGCAGACATGGCCCATACATCTCCACTACTGAAGAAGTGATGTTTTTCGAGGTTATTTAAAGTATATATCATAGCCACAAACTGCGGCAGATACGAGCGTGTCTCCCTTGGCAGGTAGCGGTAGATTTCCCAAAAATGTTTCTTGTATCCCGATCTTCTTATGGCTTTGCGCACATTGCCCGGGCCGCAATTGTAAGCAGCTATCGCAAGTTCCCAATCGTCAAACATATTGTAGAGTGACTTCAGGTATTTACATGCCGCTTCAGTAGACTTTACCGGGTCCATGCGGTCATCTACATAGAAATCGTGCTTTAAACCATAATAGCGACCTGTTGCCGACATAAACTGCCATAATCCAACAGCTCCTGCACGGCTGATAGCCTTGGGATTAAGGCCGGATTCAATAATTGACAGGTATTTCAGCTCATCCGGAAGGTCATATTTTTTCAATGTTTCCTCCATCAGAGGGAAGTAAACCGGTAGCCGCTCGACCACCATTCGGGTGTATTCGCGATCGCGTACGGTAAAATAATCAACGAACGATTTTACATTTTCATTGAAATTTAGCGGTATTTCAGATGAAATCGACTGCAGGGCGGAATCCATGTAGCCGTAAGTCACATCCGGAATATACTCATAGTGCAATGTGTCAGGTTCATTTTCATAGGAAAATGACTCTGCACATGCAACCAGCATTATGAATGCCAAAAAAATCAAAGATTTACGCATGAGCATTTTCAATTGATGCAAACTGATCAGCCAGTTGATATAGTTTTTCCTCTTCAAAGTAATTTGCCATAAGCTGTAATCCAACCGGCATACCTTCTTTATTATTGCCGTTTGGTATAGATAACGCCGGAATACCGGCAACTGATGCCTGAACGGTATATAAATCTGCAAGATACATTTCCAGAGGGTCTGCCGTTTTTTCATTTATTTTAAATGCAACGGTAGGTGTTGTTGGTAAAGCAATTATATCAACCTGCTCAAAAAATGCAACTGTTTTATCTCTGATCAGGCGCCTTACCTTCTGGGCCTTGGTATAAAATGCATCGTGATAACTTGCACTTAAAACAAATGTACCGAGCATAATGCGTCGTTTTACTTCCTCGCCAAACCCTTCAGTGCGTGTCATTTTATACATTTCTTCCAGAGTGGATGCCCCCTCACTTCTGTATCCATAGCGCACTCCATCGTACCTGGACAGGTTACTGCTGGCTTCAGCAGTCGTGAGGATATAATATGTGGGAAGTACATAATCGAGCATGTCAAAATCCAACTCTACGATTGTATGCCCTTTTTCCTTTAACAAATCGATAGCGTGTATCGTCGCTTCCTTAATCTCTTCATCCAGCCCTTCACTGTCGAGTGTCTGTCGTATAATCCCAATCTTAAACGTACTATCTGTTTTGATAAGGGAAGGGTAATCCGGTACTTCTTTGTGGCTTACTGTACTATCATATTCATCTTTGCCGGCCATTACCTGTAAAATTGCGGCATTGGCTTCGACATTTTTTGTAAAAATGCCGATGGTGTCGAATGAAGAAGCGTAAGCAGACAGACCGTAACGTGAAATTCTTGAATAAGTAGGCTTGAGGCCATAAACACCACAAAATGCAGCAGGTTGTCTTACAGAGCCACCGGTATCTGTTCCCAGCGAGGCAAGGCACATATCCATCTGTACTGCCACAGCGCTACCCCCTGAAGATCCTCCGGGTACACGCTCTTCGTCAAGTCCATTTTTTACCGGCCCGAAATAGGAGTTTTCATTTGAGCTCCCCATAGCAAACTCATCACAATTTTGTCTGCCGATGATAATAGCATCCTCATCGAGGAGACGCTTTACTGCGGTACCGGAAAACTGGGATATAAAACCATCCAGGATATGACTTGAACATTGCAACCTGTGGTTTTGATGACAAAGGACATCTTTCAGGCCAATAACTGCGCCTGCAAGCCTGCCCGCTTTCCCTTCCCGGATTTTTTGGTCTATTTCATCCGCCCGCTGAAGGGCCTCGTCATGGTAAACTTCAAGAAAGGCATTGAGATGAGCGTATTTTTCAATATTGCTCAGATAAAATTCGACCAGTTGCCTGCAACTGGTCGCTCCGTCGCGAATATCTCGCTGAATCTCCTTTAATGATTCGTAAGTCTTCAATACAGGATTATTTCTTGTCGTCGACTCCTTCGTCAATTTCCTTCTTTATGTCTTTAGTGGCATCTTTAAATTCTCTGATACCTCGCCCAACACCTCTGGCCAGCTCAGGGATTTTCTTAGCACCAAAAAGTAACACCAAAGCCAGTACTATCAGTACTACCTCAGGACCACCCAATGACCATAACATTACCGTGTTCATAATCTTTTCATTTAAAATACAAATATACGTCAATATATGACGAACAAAAACTATTAATGGAAGTAGTTATATGCGAAAAATGTTCAGTAACTCCTTATTTTTTTGCCAGCCAGGCCTCCGGATCAACCTTCTGGGTACCTTTCCATAACTGGAACTCCAGTTCGGACACTCCATCATCGTCGGTATATACGGTACCTATCACCTGCCCGGCTTTGATGGTATCGCCAATTTCCATATTACATGAAGCCAGGTTGCAGTAAACTGTACGGTAATCCCCATGTTGTACAATGACCACTGTATTCATATCAGGTACCTTGGTGATTACCTTTACTGTGCCGTCATATACGGCCTTTACCTGCTGGCCGCTTGTCGTCTGGATGCCTACTCCAAGGTTATTCACTGTCACCCGCTTCAGGACGGGATGTGGCTGGTTGCCAAATTTCCTTGATATGAAGCCATTATCAACAGGCCAGCTCATTTTGTTGCGAAGATTTTCAAATGATGCTGAAGCTGAAGCTAGGGCGGTAGTGGCCGATGCTGTAGCCCTTTTTTGCGCTTCTATTTCCTTTCGGATAACCTCTGCAATCAGATTATTCAGGTTGGTGAGTGCCTTTTTGCGGCGTTCAAGATCTGTTCTTAATTCAGATTCCCTTTCTCTTAGTTCAGCAATGATATTGTTCTGCTGGTTTTTTAAAGTCGTGAGCTGCTGACGCTCAGCTAGCTGTTCATTCAGTAATTTCTGTTTATCGGTTCGCGAGGCATTCAGGCGGTCTTTTTGGGAAATAAGGGTTTCGGTGACGCTGATTACCAGATCTGCCTGCTTTTTCCGCATTTCTGCCAGCTGCTCCAGGTATTGGTATCTAAGCCACATATCCTTGAAAGATGAAGCTGAAAATACAAAGACTATGGGATTGATATTCACCCTGGTTTTATAGGCCGAATACAACATTTCGGCATAATCTTTCTTCAGCCTCTGTAAATCTTCCTCCAGCGATATGATCACCAGGTCGAGATCATCTATTTCACCATCAATGTAGGATATCTCCGCCTGAATATCTCCAATCAGGTCTTCCTGTGATTTTATCTGCTGGTCGATGGCGGCGAGCTTTCCCAGGCTGGCAGAACGCTTCTGACGTGTCTGATTGAGGATTGACTCTGTTTCCCTGATTTTTTTTTGTGTAGCCGCCTTTTCCTTTTCCAGGCTTTCCCTCGATTGCTGGGCAAAAAGAGGTGCAGTCAGAAAAAGGAGGCAAAACAAAAAAGCTTTAGCGATACCGCTGAGGTACATCAAAAGGAAAATTTAATTCTTCCTGCGAAACTAACACTTTTGTGTAATCAATTGTGATTTTTGACTGTGTTGCGCCGTTATTTGTCTGGTTGGTAAATTGGACATCAGCACGGTACGGGAAATATTTTTCTCCCACCAACTGGAAATCGGAAAAGTCAAGCAACACCTGATTGCCGGTAGTATCGACAGCAAGCAGGCGCGTTAGTTTCATGATCTCAGCATCAATTTTACTCTCAATTTTAAGGTTCGGCTTCAGCTGGTCCACTCTGAAGTATCCTTCTGATTTAGATACCTGATCTACCTGCGTGATGCGGTATGGGAGGTTTCCTGTAAACAGTGACTGTAGTATCTGATAGCTGATATCCACTTTGTACTGACGTGATAGTGATGAATAGTCGTAAACCGAATAATCGCTGTTCAATTTATCCAGAATATAGATGGAGTCTTTTGTTGCTGCTATCCGCGCTGCCTCGAACCCAAACCCTGGTGAGACGGACAGCCAGATGATGCTATCCCTTTTTATCCGCGCATTAACTGTAATGTTGAGGTTCATGTCATCACTACTGTATTTTACGCGGTTTCTTAACTCGAGATAGTCAAACTCAAAGGACGTGATATTCAATTCTTCGGCGTAGTTACGATCGCCAATAAGTGATTTTTTAGCACACCCAAAACTTCCTATCAGCAGGAAGAGAAGTGCGGCTATCAGATGATTATTCATACAGCTTTTTATCTGCTATTTTTTTATCCAAAAACTCTGAGGTTGTGTCTTTACCTCTTGCTTTTTTCCAATATTCAACTGCCAGATCTACCTCGCCCAGCTTAAACAACACATCTCCGTAGTGCTCGAGTATGGTTCCGCTATTGCTTAACTCCAGTGCCTTTTCCAGGATATCTCGAGCTTCTTCATAATCTCCCAACATGTAAAGTACCCAGGCATAGGTATCGAGGAAGTTCGCATCATCAGGATACTCCTTCAGCACTCTGGTGATCATTTTTCGGGCCTGTGATAATCTTTCTTTTCTGGTAGCAAGGTAATACGCGTAGTTATTCAGGGCGGTGAGATTATTCTGATTGTAACTCAATGATTTTTCAAAGGAGCGGTCAGAAGCTTCATAATCCTCCAGTTCGTAATAAACATTGCCCAGATTTGCATACAGCACACTTAAATAGCTGTTGTTGGTACCGCCAATCAGCGCTGCCTGCTCCAGTGCATAGGCTGCTTCCTCATATCGCTCATTCACCATATAGGCAACACCATTATAAAAATAAATAGACGATTGATTGGGGAAATACTCCAATGCCTTTTCCGAATACTCGAGCACTGAATCGTAATGCTGACTATCCATCTCGAGTTTAAGAATGTTCTGCCAGATGCCGAAATTGCCGGGCTGTAGCTCCACTGCTGTTTTATAGCGTTCCAGCGCCTTTTCATACTGAGCGGATTGAAGATAAAAATCTCCGGCAATGGTGTGCGCATCACTTTCCGTTTCGTGATGTAAAACGACGAGATCGACAAGCTTTTCAAGAGGTTTGGTAAAAAGTTCATTGGGTAGCTTCAGGTTGTACCTGGCCAGCACATCTTTTTTGAGGTCAAGACTGATCTGTGGTGAGTTAAATCCTTTTTCAAAAGCGGCAAAAGCACTGTCGTGCCTGCTTTCATTCATAAATATTTCACCCCGCAACATGTTAATCTCCGGTGTGCCGGATATCTGGTTATCAAAATCGCTCAGCAGCTGTAGAGCTTCCGAGTTTCGGCCGTTTGCCATTAATATTTCGGCCTGTTTGAGTGTAAATACAGGCTCCGCAGGGTATGCCTCTATCAGCTTACGCCCTTCATTAAGCGCATTTTCTAATTCATCCAGCTTGAGGTATATGGACTGTTTCTGGTAGGTCACCTGATCTGAGATTCCAAATCTGTCCTCTATCCTGGTATAGGTTTGAATTGCCTTTTCGAGCTCTCCGCCGTAAAGATAAAGCGCAGCCAACTCGAATAAATATCCGTCTGAGTCCTCTATCGTAGCTATCATTTCCTCCATCACTTCAGCGGCCTGCCCAAACTCATTCATTTTGGTATAAATTTCAGACAGAGTGAGGAAGTAATATTTATTCGAATTGTCAATTTCAATAGCCTTCTGGGCATGAAATAATGCCATTTCGTATTCTTCCCTCCGGATGTGGATTTGTGCAAGTTTAAAATGCGCTGCCGGGTTGATGGGGTCAATTTCAAGTGCTCCTTCAAACAATCCTTTTGACTTGTCCAGCTCGTCAAGCATATAATATTTCTGACCCTGCGTAAAAAGAACTTCTGCTTTTCGTCGCTCAATCTGAGACACCTCGCGTAGTCTGGTGCGCTTTTTTTGAGCCAACACAGGTTCAGCTACCATGGTCATGGTGAGTAGAAGTACAATAAATATGATATTTTTTTTAATCATTCACTGTAGGTGCTGTAATCCCCAAGGCTGAGGTCTTTACCCTTACCTGTTAATTTAACAAAATTACCAATTAAAGAATTGTCCAGCATCTGATTTTTTACCAAAACGTTTGATTGTAGGATTGTATTGGAAATTATACTGTTTTCGATTTTCCCATCATCGCCTATAGAGACACATGGTCCTATTACGGAATTTTGTATTACAGTGTTTGCCCCGATATAAACAGGTTCGATGATGCTGACATTATCCAGTACTGCTGATTCTGCAATCAGGGTTTCGTTATGGAGAAACTTAAGGTATTTACCATTTGTCTCGACGGTAACATCTTTGTTGCCACAATCCATCCATTCCTCCACTTTCCCCACAGTAAATCGTGCCCCTTTTGCTTTTAATGCCTCCAGGGCATCCGTCAGCTGATACTCACCGTTACCCATGATCCTGTGGTCGATTAGGTGCTGCAGCTCATCCAGCAATTTTTCACCTTTTTTGAAGTAATATATTCCGATAATGGCCAGATCGGTTACAAAGGTTTTTGGCTTTTCTATAAATTCAGTGATATACTCACCCTCCAGCCTGACGACGCCAAAAGAGCTGGGGTTGTCCACACTTTTACACCAAATCACTCCATCACTTTCTGTATTCAGCACAAAATCTGCTTTAAATAAGGTATCAGCAAATGCCACGATCACAGGGCCCTCTAATAAATCGGCCGCACAGTGAACAGCATGAGCGGTACCCAGTGCTTCTTTCTGGTAAATGATGGACCCATCTGCGCCAATTGACTTCGCAATCTCCAGGAGCCGCGACTCAACCTCAGAGCCAAAAGATTCGCTGATGATAAAGCCGATTTTGTGGATTGCCTCAGGGGTAACTTTGGCAATATCCATCACAAGCCTCTCCACGATAGGCCTGCCAGCTATAGGAATTAATGGCTTAGGCGTAGTAAGGGTATGAGGTCTCATTCTTTTACCCATACCTGCCATTGGAATGATCAAATTCATAAATGTCGATTATTTTGTTCCCGTACTTCCGTAGCCCCCTTCTCCTCTCCGGGTCTCGGAGAGTATTTCAGTTGGCTTCCAGACTACCACCTCATGCCGGGCTACAACCATCTGGGCAATCCGTTCACCGTCGTTTATTGTAAATGGCTCATTGGACAGGTTTACCAGCAGCACTTTCACTTCGCCACGATAATCGGCGTCGATGGTACCCGGAGTATTGAGCACCGTGAGTCCATGTTTATAGGCCATTCCACTTCGAGGGCGTATCTGGGCCTCATGCCCGGGAGGTAGTTCGATAAAAAGACCCGTGCCTACCAGTGCTCGCTGCAATGGCTCCAGGGTTACGGGGTCATCCAATGAAGCCTTCAGATCAAGGCCTGCTGCATGCTCCGTCTCATATTTAGGCAGCGGATGATGCGATTTATTAATTACTTTTATTTCCATAAGCCATTCTCTTTAGCTGACGACGAAGATTTGGATTTACAGACACTACCACAAACAGGTAAGCCAGCGGCGCAACGAAACCTGTCCATATTTTTTCCTCAAAACTAGAAATGAATAGATAAAGTACCATCGCCAAACCGATATAAAATATGGCACGTCCCAGATTGTAAGGAATGGGAAATTTACGCTGACCAATAATATAACAGGAAATGGCCATGGCTCCAAAGCTGAACAGTGAAGCATATGCAGCTCCCATATAGCCCCAGCGTGGTATTAAATAAATATTCAATGCTATCGTTAGCAGAGCGCCTACAGTGGTGAAAATAATGGCATAACTTGTTCGGTCGGTTACTTTAAACCAAATGCTTAGACTGGAGTAAATGCCAAGAGAAAGGTTTGCCATGAGCAGTACCGGCACAGCGTCGACCGCCTGCAGAAACTTTTCATCCCGCAAAAAGAGGTAGGCAAAATCCAGGTTTAAGCTCACCCCAAGAAATATCAGGCATCCGATCAAAACAAAATAGTCCATGGCACGTGCTACATTCTGCCTGAAACCGGGATGGTCGGTATTACTGAAGAAAAAAGGCTCAGCAGCATACCGGTAGGCCTGCACTACCAGCATCATGATCACCGAAAGACTGAAAGCTGCCCCGTAGATGCCCAAAACTTCACGGCCCTCAAGCCCGGGATAATATCCCTGAGGTATCAGGCGGTCGAGAAACATCCGTGAAAAATTGTTGTTGAGGGTAGCCGGAACACCCATGACCATTATCGGCAATCCGTATTTCAATATGCGCGGCAGAAGTGCAAAAGATATTGAAAACCGGTACGGGCGCACAAAAAAAAGCAAAAATGCCAGCTGAATGAAATTTGAGAAAAGGTTGATAAAAAAAATGGCCTCTTCCTGCAAGCCCTGCAGGAATGGCACACGATGCCTGAAAACAACGTATAGTATATTCAGCGATATCGTCAGCAAAATAGTTGCCAGACGTATGCCTGAAAACATCAGAGACCGGTTACGCTGTCTCAGCCGGGCGAGATGCAGTATGGACAGGTTATCTACGGCGATGATCAGTATAAAAACTGTGGCAATACGGTCACTGGATGCAAACCCCAACATCGGGCCAAAATGGTACAATAAAGGAAGCAGAAGGAGTGATAAGGTGATCGTGGAAATAATAAGGGTACTGAAGATCGTATTAAACACCCGGTTTTCATCCAGCTCAGGCCGAGAAGCTAACCTGAAATAGGTGGTTTCCATACCCAGTGTGTATACAATAAACAAAAGCGGAGCCCAGGCATAAAAATTGGTAAAATTTCCAAATTCGCCTGTTTCAAGAAATGGCGTATAAATCGGTACAAGAAGATAATTGAGCAGCCTGCCTAATATGACACTCAGACCATAGATGGTAGTTTGCCCAGCTAACTTTTTAAGCTGCACCTTTATTCACCCTTAAAAGAAGGATTTCTTTTTTCAAGAAAGGCCGATACTCCTTCCTTAAAATCATGGGTCTTCACACAATTGGCAAAGTTATTCGCTTCGAGTAAGAAGCCATCCTCCTGGCTGTAAGTTGCATTGACACAGGTGATAGCCATACCTACTGCCAGTGGTGCCTTTCTGAGAATTTTTGACAGCAGTTCATCCACACGGGTATGCAGGCTGTCGTGTGTATCGACCACATGGTTGACCAGGCCGATACGATGGGCAGTTTCAGCATCTACCATATCACCGGTAAGGATCATTTCCAAAGCCCTGGTCTTACCTATCAGCCGTGTAAGACGTTGGGTACCCCCGTATCCCGGGATGAGCCCCAGATTGAGTTCAGGGAGACCAAACTTTGCATTGGCAGAAGCTACCCTGAGGTGACAAGAAAGGGCAAGTTCGCAACCACCCCCTAAGGCATACCCGTTTACTGCTGCTATTACCGGCTTTTCACAGTTTTCAATAAGTTCAAACACCTCCTGCCCGTTTTCAGAAAATTTACGTGCACTCACCTCATTCAACCCCTCAAACTCCTTAATATCTGCACCTGCCGCAAATGCCTTTTCACCTGCACCGGTTATGACTACAGCGCGGATATTATCGTCATTGTAGACATTGTTGAAGGCATCACGAAGGTCATTCAATGTGTGCGAACTTAAAGCGTTAAGCTTCTTCTCAGCATCGATGGTTATACGGTATACTTCGTCCTGAAGACTTACCTTTAGTGTGTTGAATTCACTCATACTGCCATGATTATGAATTCAAATATACAAGCAGTGCAGGGATTAAAAAAAGATGGTGTAAGTTTGAGCGTAGATTTATCGGTATGGACTGGAATTTATTATTATCACAACAAAGGCTTGGCTCAACCGCATCAGGACAACAAAATAGAGAGAGAAGCGCCTTTGAAGTGGATTATGACCGTATTATCTTCAGTGCTGCATTTCGGAAATTGCAGGATAAAACACAGGTATTTCCGCTCCCAAAGCACGATTTTGTACATACACGACTGACGCACAGCCTTGAGGTGAGCAGCGTAGGAAGGTCACTTGGGAAATACGCCGGCAATATCATTCTCGACCGTCACCCTGCATTGAAAAACAAGATTACAAGTCATGACATCAGCACCATAACGGCAGTTGCTAGTCTGGCTCATGACATTGGCAACCCTCCTTTTGGGCATAGCGGTGAAAAAGCAATTTCCGAGTTTTTTATGTATTCAGAATCAGGAAAACATATTGAAAACCTCGTCACACCTGAGACATGGCAGGAAATCACAGAGTTTGAAGGCAATGCTCAGGGCTTTCGGGTGCTTACCAGATCTGAGAATCAGTCACTTAAACTAACTTTTGCTTCACTTGGAGCTTTCAGCAAATATCCATGTGCTGCAGGAGCTGAAAGATCGCGCAGCGTGAAAGCTGAAAAGAAATACGGGTATTTTTCCGGGGAGGCACAGGCTTTTCATGAGGTGTTCGAAAACCTGGGCGTACCAAAAACGGGTGACAACAAATGGGTCAGACATCCCCTTGTGTACCTTACTGAAGCTGCTGATGATATCTGCTACCATATTATCGACCTGGAAGACGCCGTAGGACTGGGGTTGATACCACTACACACCATGATGGACCTGCTGGAGCCGCTGGTGCACGACCGTATCATACCGGATAAATTCAATCGCATACCATCAAAAAAGAGCAAGGCCGGACTTTTAAGGGCCATGTCGATCAACAAACTGATCGACCAAACCGTAGAAGTATTTGCAGATATCGAACCAGCACTGCTGAAAGGGAGCTGGAATGGCAGTCTCGCGGATAAGATTAAAGATTCGGAAACATTATCGCAGGTTGGGGATTTCTCATTCAGGGAAATCTACCGGTCACGGCAGGTTCTGGATGTCGAGATAGCTGGTTTTGAAGTTATCCAGGGTATTCTGGCTGCTTATATGGATGCCTTTGTACAAGGGTTTAGCCATCATAAATCAGGTTTGCTTACCCAACTCATGCCTGAAGATCTGGCATATGCGTTAAAAAATGAAGAAGATGCAGATGAAAAAGTCCATCTCATCCTTGATTTTGTTTCAGGTATGACGGACAGGGCTGCACTGTCATTTTACAGAAATATGAAAGGTATTGAAATCATAAACGAGGGAAAATGAAACGCAGGATATACTTTGGCATAGGCCTCATTATTATTTTTATTCTGTTTTTAATTTTTAATGACCGGCAGCCCCGGCAAAGACTCTATTCATTTCAGGGTAATACCATGGGCACTACCTACACCATTAAATACAATGGCGTATTCCAACCTGATCTCAAGCAGAAAGTCGACGACATGCTGGTGCAACTTAACAAGGTGCTATCTACCTATGACCCAAACTCTCTCATATCAAATTTCAACCAGGGTGGTGACATTCAGATAGAAAACACATTTTTTCTTCCTGTACTGGAAAAATCAGAAGAGATATATAAAGCGTCGGATGGTAACTTCGATCCTACGATCATGCCCCTGGTGAATGCGTGGGGTTTTGGGCCAGAAAGCAAACAAAACCCTGATTCCGTGCAGGTGGACAGTCTGATGCAGCTCGTTGGATTCCATAAGCTGATAATCCGAAATGACTCGATGATCCACAATGACATGCAGCTTGACTTTAGTGCTATCGCAAAAGGCTTTGGTGTAGATAAGGTGGCAGAAATGCTCACAGAAAATGGAATAACTGACTATCTTGTCGAAATAGGGGGAGAAATACGCGCCGCCGGTGTAAATGATCGCGGGATAGCCTGGACGATAGGCATTGAGGACCCTACGATGGAAACCACAGGAAATCCCATTCGGAAGGTAAAACTGGAAGATCGGGCGCTGGCCACATCAGGTAACTACCGAAACTACTATGAGGTAGACGGTCAGCGATATGCCCATACCATCAGTCCTTTTAGCGGCTACCCCATTCAAACCAAAATACTGAGTACTACCGTTGTAGCCCATGATTGCATGACCGCAGATGGCTGGGCAACGGCATTTATGGTAATGGGTCTTGATAGCGCGGTTTCCAAAACACTAAAAAATGATCAGATTGAATCTTTTCTGATTTACGATGATCAGGGGGAATTAAAAACCTATACTTCACCGGGTTTAACAGAGCTTATTTCATCATTTCAATGATTATTACCGCTATTATCATTTTTGCAGCGCCGATAATCGGTGCGCTTTTTACACAGATCTTCAGGAATAAGGCAAACAGAGATGCTATACTGATATTTGCCGGCGCGTACCTTCTCGGGTTATGTCTTACCCATCTTATTCCGGAGGTTTTTCATTCACAGGAAAATTTTACAACAATTGGCATTTTCGTTTTGGCTGGCTTTCTCCTGCAGCAGGTATTGGAGGTGCTGAGCCGTGGAGCAGAGCACGGCCATGTACATACGCTGGGTGCTTCTTCAGGGTTTTCGCTTATGCTTGGACTCAGTCTTCACTCTATCCTCGAAGGCACCATTCTGATTCACCCCTCGCATCATCATCTGCCCGAGCATAATACATCTATTATTTTAGGGGTATTTCTGCATAAAATACCGGCCGGTTTTGCGCTCTATTCGATTTGCCGGGAAAGTGGATTTCCCATAAAAAAATCGTACTTCTTCATCCTTTTATTCGCACTGGCATCTCCTGCCGGGATGTTGATAAGCGCACTGCTTACCGACCAGATTGGCCACATTGCACCTTATTTCTATGCTTTGGTTACCGGCAGCTTTCTGCATATTGCCACCACCATATTTGTGGAATCCAACCCTTCACATCACCTTGCACTTAAAAAGATAGGTATTGCTATCATTGGTGCTGGCATGGCCGTGCTGGCTGAGGTGCTTATTTGAAAATAGGTTGCAAGGCCAGCACAAGTTCGGCAAACTGGTAGGTCCTTATCTTCACGAAAGGCACATCTTCGCTTCTTATAGGTGATGCAATCACATGGTGCCCTACATTCTGAAACTCCACCGCAGTAAGAGAATCGCGATCTGTGCCTATAGCTTCCAGCATTTCTTTGATCTCAGAAACCTTGACAATGTCATCCTGTTCGCTCGCATTTTTGTAATAATAGCCAACAAATGCCGGAGTAGTAATAGCGGAAAGCAGCTTCTCGCGGTTTACATAGTCAAGCAATTGCCTTAAAACACTGATGCCATTCAGATGATAACGTGTATACCAATACTGTTCTTCCTGTCCGGATACAGGCTCCCACGAATGATAGGGTGAGAATCCATTAACAAGGGTACCCAGCTGAATACTCCACGGCCACCTGAATATTTTGGTCGGACCATATACTTCCAGATTTGGTGAATACATAATCAGTGCTTCTACCTTTTCAGGAAAAAAATATGCCAGCAACAATGAAAGAGTACCTCCTGTAGAAGTTGACATTATGATCACCTTCTCACCAAGCGTATGAGCTATTTCCAGCGCCTCTACAGCCGACTGATAAAACTCCATGGCTGTCAGGTTTCTAAACAAAGACTCATCGGCAAGACCATGCCCGGCCAGGCGCGGTGCATACAGGTTCATCCCATATCTTCGGGCCAGATCCCGGTGTGTGGGGTCACCTTCTTTCCATGAAGCGGAAAATCCATGCAGATAAAGAAGTACATATTCCGTCCTTTCTCTGTCGGTGGTGTCGTACCAGAATATCCGCGCATGATTATCATCTTTAATATCGAAACGTGACTCAAGATCGCTGATATACTGATCCATAGTATCCGGGTCAGCCTTAATCGCATCGAAAGCTATGTCCTCAGGAGCAAACCGTTTCGGCCCGGGACCTGCAAAAAACAATATAACCAGGAGGAAAATGGCAAGCAATGGCCATCTGAATCGTTTCATTGACCCTAAAATATAAAACAGGTGCAAAAAATGGGTAATTCTAAAAGAAATATTTGCCACGCGACCGAATACCGGCATTAAATACACTGGAGGACGTAGGTAAATACCAGCTCATGTCATCGAAAAAATATTCATATCCGGCAAATACCTCAAAATTCCATCCATTACCCGGAAACCGGATACCCGACTCAAGCCTGAAATTAAACAGCACATCATTTGATAAACCAGCAAGCTGTACCCAGTTGCGGGAATATACTTTAACGTTTTTGTTGATATTATACGTGGATAATGTGGTGACTTGCATACTGTATAACAGGTTTTCCATATCAGGCAGCTGCCTGTCATTATTTGGAAAACGTGAATCTTCTGTATAAAGATAATACTCGGCTCTGGCACTGAGTCGGTGGTCCCATTTTTCAAATGACCATTGACGGGGTTGGAGTTCTACAAATATTGAATTGAACACCATAATCCTCGAGCTGATAACACTAAGTGTATCGATACCGCGTTTCGGAGGAGTTCTGTTATCAATATTATGGCGGCAGCGATGCATTACCCCTGCCTGGATATCCATTGCTGGTAATCGGTAATGATATGTAATCATCTCATTCCAGATACCGGTATGAGGCTGGAAGCTGATCTGGTTAAAGGGACTCGCATGAAGCTCATGAAAAAGAGAGAAAGAAACGGATGCATGTTGCCATTTATAGAGCTCAATAAGTGCGGCAAATTTAATATTCCAAAACATCTGATCAGCTTCAGAAACAAAGCCGTGACTGCCTTCCATGGATACATCCCGTACATCGAAAGCGACATTTTTACGTGTGGTGTCGGACAACAGGTCAATGGCATAATTACGGGACACCATGATCTGAGCCAGAGACGGTATGGTTGTACACAGTGAAAGAAACAGGATAAACAGCCTCACCATAATCTGACACCATTTTTGGGGTAAAAGTAAAAAAAAGGCCGCGGCTTTCAGCCGCGGCCCTTGAACTAGGTGTGTATGAATTGTTGTGAATGGTTAACTTCCACACATTTCGCAGTCATCAGGGTTATCCAGTGAACACTGAATTGCCGCCTGATCCTGTGCTGACTGCTTCTCTGTTTTTGCTACCGGCTGCTGTTCCTTCTGAACAGTAAATTTGATAGCATCGGCAGCAGCTTTGGTTCTCAGGTAGTACATACCTGTTTTAAGACCCAGCTTCCAGGCGTGGAAATGCATTGATGTCATTTTACCAAAGTTGGCATCCTGCATGTGGATGTTCAGACTCTGACTCTGGCACACATAGGCACCTCTTTCGGCTGCCATCTCCAGAATGCTTTTCTGTGAAATTTCCCATACTGTCTTGTAAAGCTCCTTCAGGTCCTGCGGAATTTCCGGAATATTCTGAACAGAACCATTCTGTTCCATCAGCTTATTCTTCATTCGTTCATCCCAGAGTCCTCGCTTGATGAGGTCTTTCATAAGGTGTTTATTCACCACAATAAATTCACCTGATAATGTTCTTCTGGTATAAATGTTCGATGTGTATGGCTCGAAACATTCATTATTACCCAGAATCTGAGATGTGGATGCAGTAGGCATAGGTGCCATCAGGAGCGAGTTTCGGACGCCATATTTTTTAACTTCCTGTTTCAGGGCATGCCACTCCCACCTGCCGCTGTCAGGCTCGACTCCCCACATGTCAAACTGGAAGATACCCTTTGATACCGGTGAGCCTTTGAACGTCTCGTAAGGTCCTTCTTTGATCGCAAGATCCTTTGAAGCGGTCATAGCCGCGAAATACATGGTTTCAAAGATATCCTTGTTCAGTCGCCTTGCCTCTGGTGAGTCGAAAGGAAAACGCATCAACATAAAAGTATCTGCAAGTCCCTGTATACCGAGTCCGATAGGCCTGTGGCGCATATTGGAATTTCGCGCCTCTTCTACCGGATAATAATTGCGGTCAATAACCCGGTTCAGGTTTTTCGTCACCGTGTAGGTAACCTCATATAACTGCTGGTGGTCAAACTCACCTGCTTCGTTCACAAATTTTGGTAACGCTATGGACGCCAGATTACATACGGCAACCTCATCAGGTGATGTATATTCAATAATTTCGGTACAGAGGTTACTGGATTTGATAGTACCCAGGTTTTTCTGGTTTGATTTTTTGTTGGCTGCATCCTTAAACAACATGTAAGGTGTACCTGTCTCGATCTGAGATTCAAGTATTTCAAACCAAAGTTCCTGTGCCTTAATGGTTCGACGGGCGCGGCCCTCTTTTTCATATTTTTCGTAAAGCTTTTCAAACTCTTCGCCATGTACATCTGCCAGGCCGGGTGCTTCATTCGGACAGAATAGTGACCATTCTTCATTTTCCTGTACCCGTTTCATAAACAGATCCGGTACCCAAAGTGCATAGAATAGATCACGAGCTCTAAGCTCTTCCTTGCCATGATTTTTCTTCAGGTCAAGAAATGCGAAAATATCGTCATGCCATGGTTCAAGGTAAATGGCAAAGCTTCCTTTTCGCTTACCCCCTCCCTGGTCGACGTACCTTGCGGTCATATCAAAATTACGGAGCATAGGCACGATACCATTAGATGTGCCATTTGTACCTCTGATATATGAACCGGTGGCTCTTACATTGTGAATTGACAGGCCAATACCTCCGGCTGACTGCGATATTTTTGCAGTCTGCTTCAGTGTATCGTATATGCCATCTATACTGTCGTCCTTCATGGTCAGCAGGAAGCAGGATGACATCTGCGGTTTAGGTGTGCCTGAATTAAACAATGTCGGCGTGGCATGAGTAAACCATTTTTCAGACATCAGATTATAGGTATGGATAGCAGATTCGATATCCTCACCATGTATTCCTACCGCAACACGCATCAGCATATGTTGTGGCCTTTCGACGATCTGACCGTCTACTTTCATAAGGTAAGACCGCTCAAGGGTTTTAAAACCGAAGTAGTCGTAGTTAAAATCCCTTGAGTAATCTATAGCCTCATCCAGTCGGGCTGCATTTTCACGTATTACTTTCCACACTTCTTTTGAAATGAGGGGTGCATTTTCATCCGTTTTGGGGTTGACATAAGTATACAACCGCTTCATGGTGTTGGAAAATGACTGACTGGTAAGTTTATGTAGGTTAGATATGGCTATTCTAGCCGCCAGCAATGCGTAATCCGGATGTTTTGTGGTCATGGTAGCAACAGTCTCGGCTGCCAGGTTGTCCAGTTCCTGTGTGCTTACACCGTCATATATACCGTTAATTACCTTTTTGGCAATTTCTACCGGATCTACATAATTGCGATCCAGACCTTCGCACAGGTTTTCTATGCGAGCGGTTACTTTATCAAATTTCACAGACTCTCGTCTGCCGTCTCTTTTAACTACTAACATGGGCTACTTCAGGTTAAAAATCTTCATCTAAGGTAAAGCGGGGACTATCATTCTCGTCCTTCTTGAGTACACCTGCCTTCTGGTATTCCGCTACTCTTTTTTCAAAGAAATTGGTTTTACCCTGCAGGGAAATCATATCCATAAAATCAAACGGGTTGGTAGAATTGTAGATTTTAGAATATCCGAGTTCAACAATCAGCCTGTCGGCTACGAATTCAATATACTGTCGCATGAGTTTCGCATTCATACCGATAAGGTTTACCGGTAGTGAATCTGTTACAAACTCCTGCTCTATGGATACTGCATCCATAATTACAGCACGTACAGTTTCTTCTGAAAGTCTGTTTTTCAGGTGTTTTGTGTAGAGATGACAGGCAAAATCACAGTGGAGGCCTTCATCCCGTGAAATCAGTTCATTTGAGAAGGTAAGTCCCGGCATAAGCCCTCTTTTCTTGAGCCAGAAAATTGAGCAGAACGAACCGGAAAAGAATATACCTTCTACCGCGGCAAAGGCCACCAGACGTTCTGCAAAGTTACCCTCATCAATCCAGCGAAGCGCCCAGTCGGCTTTGCGCTTTACGGAAGGTAATGTCTCAATAGCATGCAATAGACGGTCCTTTTCCTTTGGATCTTTTACATATGTATCGATGAGCAGCGAATATGTTTCTGAATGTATATTTTCGATCGCGATCTGAAAGCCGTAGAAGAACTTAGCCTCTGTATACTGTACTTCAGAGACAAAGTGTTCTGCCAGGTTTTCATTCACTATACCGTCACTTGCAGCAAAGAAAGCCAGCACATGAGTAATGAAATGTCTTTCACCATCATTTAGTCTCTCCCAGTCCTTTAAATCCTGGCTTAGGTCTATTTCCTCCGCCGTCCAGAAACTGGCCTCAGCCTTCTTGTAAAATTCCCATATATCGCCGTGCTCTATCGGGAATAATACGAATCGATCACCGTTTTCCTGTAGTAAGGGCTCATCTGCTACATTAATGTCACTCATCGTCAATAGGTTTTATGTACTCAAAATATTTAAAGACAGCTTTCCTAACAGCTAACCGGAATTATTTTAAAATAAATCCATTTAGCCGGCAGTATTACTGTATAGAAATCTAACTTGTTTGTTTGGTTCAGAGGTAGGATTTTTTTGGCCTCTTACCTTTTACAAATATTAATTTTATGGCTTAAAAATCAAAGAAAAATTACCCCTGTAAGCTAATATTAATTTTCACTTAGATCTGTGTGGATAAGTATAATATCTTGTTCATTACCAACCATTTAGCGGATATTTTTTTAATTTGTACTTCATTTTAAATGGCTGAAAAAACGCATGTGCCTTATGTTATGAACACCGAAAAAAATTATCAACACATTTTCAGTCTGTATAAAGTCTTGTCATTACAGATAAAAAGAATTACCTTTGCCCTCCATTTAATAAAACGGTAATGTTTGCAATAGTAGATATCGCTGGAAAGCAATTTAAGGTCTCTAAGGACGATAAAATATACACTCCCCGCCTATCCGGAGGAGAAGGTGATGCTGTAAGTTTCGACAACGTCCTGCTGGTAGACAACGACGGTAAGGTGACGGTGGGAAGCCCGACAGTGAAAGGTGCGACGGTAAGTGGTAAAATAGTAGCCCACACCAAGGCGGATACCGTTATTGTATTCAAGAAAAAAAGAAGAAAAGGATATAAAGTCAGAAACGGACATCGACAGCCGCTGACTCAGATTCAAATTGAAGAAATAAAAGGATAATCTCATGGCACATAAAAAAGGTGTAGGTAGCTCGAAAAACGGTCGTGAATCGGAAAGTAAACGACTCGGCGTGAAAATATACGGCGGCCAGCAGGCGATAGCCGGAAATATTATCGTACGGCAGCGCGGTACTGCCCACCATCCAGGACAAAATGTAGGCATCGGTAAAGATCATACATTGTATGCGCTGATAGATGGTACAGTAGAATTCAAAAAAGGTCGCAAAGACCGTTCTTACGTATCTGTGCTTCCTGCTGAAGCATAATAAAATTTATGATATGGTATAAAGCCTCATTCCTGCCGGATGGGGCTTTTTTGTTACGTAACTTTATGAACAAAAAGTTACGTAACATTTGGTTTAAAACAACCTGAAATTCCGGATCTGCTCAAAGAAGCCTGTCACCGCTCCGGGTGCCAGCACCACTGCAAATATAAGACCGTACAGCGCTCCATATAAATGGGCGTCGTGGTTGACCCGGCCTCCCATTTGCTTTCCCTGATAATAGGAGTAGATGATGAATAATATACCCAAAAGAAAGCCCGGAATAGGTACTATCCCAAACAGATACAACATGTTGGTCGGAAAAAACAGGATATAGGCGAAAATTACAGCTGAAACGCCGCCTGAGGCCCCGAGTGAGCGGTAATACCGGTTTTCTTTATGCCGGAAATATGATGGAAGCTCGGAGATAATGATGGCCGTAAGATACATCACAAGATACAGGACCACCCCATTGCCGGAATATACCTGAAAGGCATAAATAACGGTATCCCCGAAAAAATACAGGGTTATCATGTTGAATAGTAAATGAGCCCAGTTAGCATGTATAAAACCACTGGTAAGCAACCGGTACCACTCGTTATTTTCCCTCACCTGACGTGGTGAAAAGATCCAGCGGTTAAAAATATTTTCATTTTGCCATGCATACAGGGTAGTGAGTACGGTAACACCTATGAGTATCAGGTTAGCTGTGTCCATCAGATCGAAATGTCAAAGGGGATTAATGATTATGTTTTCGAGGTTTATATGTGAAAGTAGTTCGAGTGACCCGGAGGCAAACACCGAATCAAGGTTCTCTATGTCATCTATGTATTCATCTGCCTCGTAGTTTTCATAGTCGTACAATATGTATGGGCTGAAATTATGTGTCTTGCTTACCTTTCGGAAGCGGGCACCGCCGCCATCGGTTTCATAATTATAAGCCAGATAGTGCACAGCATATGTTTCTTCATCTATCCAATAGACGTATTCATCCTGAAAATCATCACCACCCTGTTCCTGGCTGAAGGAGACTCCGATTTTATAGTAATTGTGACCATCAATTGAAAAAGTCCCGAGTAGCTCCTTGTTGACTGCCGGGTCATTTAAGGCCCTGGGCAGTAATGCGAAATAAATCACAGAGTTTACAGAATTGGCGTATTTGGTCAGCATGGTGTCTGCCTCATCCACTACCTTCCCGTTTACAAGACGTATGATGCCATTGTTATCTAAAATATCACGTATGGTATCTTTTTCACTCACCATAACGCGCTCATAAATAAATGTGCCTTCTTTAAATTTTGCCTTGTAATCAATATCTCTAAACCGGAAGGAGGCCTGAAAATCGGGGTTTTCAAAATAGCCATGGGCGTCTATACTTCGGTCAATGATTTCCTGAGCAGTAGGTGTTTTACTGCAAGAAAATACGAGAGGAAGTATGGCAAAAATTAATAGCTTTTTCATTCCAGTTTGTTTAGGGTTCGTATCCAACGGTCGGGCACTTCTCCTTTCATGGCCTGCTCATAATCGCTGTAACTGCAGGGAACGATACTATTGCGTGAGTATGCCCTTCTATCAAGACTGAATGGCACCTCCATCCACCATTTTTCGCTCAATTTACTTTTATAGAACGTTATCGCATCTGCATCAACGGATATACCCGAAAATGATACGGTATATTTGAGGTAATCATCGGACATAAAATTATACGACTCTGTACGATGATAAAAACCTTCAATAAAATACCAAATCATCGTGCACATTATGCGAAGTGACGTCAGGTCTTCATCCTTTTGAGGATGATAGCCATATATGCCAAATGAGGTCAGTTTTTCGTTTATGCCGGCATACCAGCTCACCTGACAGGCTTCTTCGCCTGTAAGCCCGAAGGGATTCTCGGAAAAATTACCCC
>CAZEQJ010000002.1:0-39994 GCA_964514385.1 uncultured Cytophagales bacterium | reverse complement strand
GCCTGTACCTGAAGGGCTGACATATCAAAAGACAACAGGTCAGCTTCGCGAATCAATGGCTCTGTATCCTGCATGCGCTGACGCACAATACCCAGCCTGAGCAGGTCGAAATGAAGCTTTTCCAATGTTTCAAGAGATGATGGCCGCACAAGAAAAGACTGATAGGCGATATGGCTGTAGTGAAACAGGTAGTTAGGCTCCATCAGCATTATTTTCTGAAGAAATCCCCGATCTGCTGATTCCTCCTCCGTCAGATCTAAGCACTCATCTACGCACAGAAGATTAGCAAGTCGTTCGATATCTATATAGGCCTGGTATTGCCCTATGGTAAGGTCGTGGCCTCCGCCAATCACAAGAGGAACTACATTTTCCCGCATAAGGGCTGCATTTACTGCGCGGATCCGTTCATATGTGCCTTCCAGATCCTCTCCTGCCCTGAGTATTCCCAGGTCGATGACCTTGTAGGCTCCACTACCTTTTTTCAGCTTATAAAGTGTGTCTCTTAATTTTTGATGATCCAGGTGCTCATCTGCCGCAGCTGTTCCCCGATATTCTGATACCGTATAAATGGCGATATCGTAGTCAATTAGCTGATCAATTTTGCCTTTGGAAATATAAATGGATTTGCCAAAGCACTGAGGATCATTGAGCCTTTCATAGGCCTGCTCCGGTACAGGAATGAAGTAAATATGTACTTCCATCCTGCAAAATTGGAAAAAATTATGACTCTACAGCTATGTTTTCCAGCATCTTCACTACTGCATCGGCAATACCTTCGGCATCATAGCCACATTCCTTATGGATTTCAGGCTGTTCGCCATGCTCTACTATGGTGTCAGGAATACCCAGTATACGCAGATCATTCTTATAGTTGTTGGCCACCATAAACTCCGCAACAGCAGACCCGAAGCCGCCAACTACTGTACCATCCTCAACGGTCAGGATCCTCGGATACTTTTTCATTACCTCATGCAGTAATTCTTCATCGAGTGGTTTCACAAAGCGCATATTGAACAGCGCCGGTCTTATGCCATTTGCTGACAATTCATCTATTGCCTTCAGTGCTTCATTTCCCACATGCCCTACAGTTAATATGGCGAGTTCGTTGCCATCTGCGATTTTAATACCTTTCCCGATCTCCATTTTCTTCATTGGAGTACGCCACTCCGGCATTACACCTTTACCTCTCGGATAGCGAATGGTGAAGGCCTGCTTGTCCCGAGGCAACTGCGCTGTATACATCATATCGCGTAGCTCCTCTTCATTCATGGGAGCAGCAACAATCATATTTGGAATACATCGCATGTAGGCAATGTCGTAGGCGCCATGGTGAGTAGGTCCATCTGCACCTGCAATGCCTGCACGATCCAGGAAGAAGTTAACCGGTAGGTTCTGAATACATACATCATGTATCACCTGATCGTACGCACGCTGCATAAATGTGCTGTAAATATTGCAAAATGGAATAAGTCCCTGTGTAGCCATACCTGCTGAAAGGGTTACGGCGTGCTGCTCAGCAATGCCCACATCGATGGCTCTTTCAGGCATCTCCTTCATGATAATGTTCATGGACGAACCTGAAGGCATAGCCGGAGTAATGCCCATAACTTTGTCGTTCATCCTGGCAAGCTCGACCAGGGTATGGCCGAAAACTTCCTGATATTTCGGAGGCTGAGGTGTATCGGATACTTTTTTGTGGATTTCGCCGGTGATTTTATCGAATGTACCTGGAGCATGCCATTTGGTCTGATCTTTTTCGGCAAGACTGAATCCTTTTCCCTTTACCGTAACACAATGTAGCAGTTTTGGCCCGGATATTTTCTTAAGGTCATTAAATACACTTACCAGGTGGCTCACGTCATGGCCATCAACAGGACCGTAATAACGTAGATTCAGTGATTCAAAAAGGTTACTTTGTTTAAAGAGCAGAGACTTCACGCTATGTTCAAGGCGGCCCACCATATCTCTTGCGGCAGGTCCGAAGCCCCTGATACGACCCAGTGCCTTCCATACATCATCTCTGAATTTGTTGTAGGTGCGTGAAGTGGTAATATCGGTCAAATAGTCTTTTAGTGCTCCGACGTTCGGGTCGATGCTCATGTTGTTGTCATTCAAAATGATCAGCAGGTTGGCATCGGAAACACCGGCGTGGTTCATTCCCTCGAAGGCAAGGCCTCCTGTCATGGCGCCGTCTCCGATCACGGCGATATGCTGACGGTCATGCTCTCCCTTATGTTTGGAGGCAATCGCCATTCCAAGTGCGGCAGAAATAGAGGTACTGGAGTGTCCTACACCGAAGGTATCATATTCACTTTCAGATCTTTTTGGAAAACCTGACAGTCCCTGATATTTTCTGTTGGTGTGAAAATTATCCCTCCTTCCGGTCAATATTTTATGTCCGTAAGCCTGATGCCCGACATCCCATACGAGCTGGTCATAGGGTGTATTAAAGGCGTAATGAAGCACTACAGTTAGTTCCACTACACCTAGGCTGGCCCCAAAATGCCCCCCATATATTGATACGTTATCAATGATATATTGTCTTAATTCCTGCGATACCTGCACCAATTGAACTATATCAAGTTTCTTCAGGTCGTCAGGACTATTGATCTCAGCTAAAAGTTTGCCAGGCTTGATTAACATAGTACTTTTCAATGTGATGTTGTAACAACCATACAACGGTAATAAATGTTCACCAATTTATATGATTCAAATTATTAGTTGAAGTCTTTCCCCCAATAATTTCCATTCCATATCTTTGTTTGCATGTCGGAGAAAGGATTTGAAATAAAACTACCTCTTTTTGAGGGCCCTTTCGACCTGCTCTTGTTTTTTATAGAGCGGGATGAGCTCGATATATACGACATCCCCATTTCACGTATTACAAAAGAGTTTCTCAATTATCTCGAGAACCTGGAGCGGCTCAATATTGAAATAGCCAGCGAATTTATCCTTGTCGCGGCCAAGCTGATGCGCATTAAAGCAAAAATGCTATTACCACGACCATCACTGGATGAGGAGGGTAATGAAATAGACCCCCGGGAGGAGCTGGTCAGGCACCTGTTGGAGTATAAAAAATATAAATCCATTCTAAGTGAGTTTTCGCGGCTGGAAGACGAACGACTAGCAAGGGAAGCGAGAGGGAATATCCTCAGGGAAATAAAGGAAATTTCCAGCCAGTCCAACCTGGAGGCCGAATTTGAGAGCGTTGACCTCTATAAATTGCTCCGGGTTTATGAACGGGTACTCGAGCGCTTTAAGGAAGCACAAAATAAGCCCCGGCATACCGTGGTTGAGTATCCATACACGATCAGTAGTCAGAAGGATTTTCTTATGCGTGAACTGAGCAGCAGAGAGACGCTTTCCTTTGAAGACATCATCGAGGCGTATCCCAATAAAATAGGTGTCATTTTTAACTTTCTCGCTATACTGGAGCTGTTGCAGCTTAGTGTAATCACCATGACCATAGGTGAAGGGTTTAATAATTTCTGGATACGTAAAACCGGAGAGGTCCTTACTGAAAGCTAATGGCCATCAATCAGGAAAAAATCCTTAAAACCCTCCATCCCAGACGTATTTGGTGGCCGGTGGGCATAGGATTGGGCTTTGTGGTGCTCATGGCTTTTCTCGACCCTAACCTGAATGCTACCACTTTTGGACAAATTCGCAGCTTTGACCCTTCCATAATTCTGTGGTTGCTGCTGATGCTGGCAGTAAAAGACACAGCTTATATAATGCGGATGAAATATATTAGTGAGGGTAGAATCCCATTTCACCGCGGCTTCTATGTGATCATTCTCTGGGAGTTTGCCAATGCCGTCACGCCATCCTTTATTGGTGGTACCGGTGTCGCTATTTTCATCCTTATGATGGAGCGGTTATCGTTTGGCCGCTCACTAGCGTACGTTGCTGTTATGGCCATCATGGATGATCTTTTTTTTGTGATTGCTGCTCCACTGGTATTTCTACTGGCCAGCCAACCTGTTTTTCCACAGGTTTCGGATGCACAGGAAGTGCTGGGGAAAAGTCTTCAGGGCATTTTCTACTCGAGTTATGGCCTGCTCGTTCTTTACTCGCTGCTGATGAGCTATGGTGTGCTGATCAATCCAAGAGGGTTTAAGCGGCTTATCCTTCGTATCACCTCCTTCAGATTACTGAGGCGAGTGCGGCGGTGGGCCTATCATCAGGCAAATGAAATTGTGCTGGCCGGCAGAGCCCTGCGTAACAAGGGATTTTCCTATTGGCTGCCTATTATATTCTTTACCATCATTGCATGGTCGGCACGATATGCGTTGGTCAACGTATTGTTATCTGAAAATCAGGCACTTGCTATCGCGGACCACCTGATGGTATTTGGCAGGCATGTGATCCTCTGGATTATCATGCTATTATCGCCTACACCCGGCAGCAGCGGTACAGCTGAGTATTTTTTTCAGCTCTTTTATGGCACATATTCCACATATAATCCAACCCTTCAGGCCTTACTATGGCGCCTGAGCACATATTATCCATACCTTCTGCTTGGCGCTCTTTTATTGCCACGATGGCTGCGCGACGGACTGCAAAAAAATCGTGAAAGCTTTAAGATGTAATTATGGTAATTTTTGTTCCAGGTCAGTCAGAATATTCATATAGTATACAAAGGCATCATGTGGCATGCGAAATGGTGAAAAGTAACGATGAACGTCACCGTCGGTATCTGTTTTTGTTGACATATAATAGAAATGGTCTGATGCCTGCAACCTGCCCCAATCTTCAGTTAAATCAGGATTAGCCGCATTTATTATTTCCCTTTCTATTCCATATACTCTTTCAAGTGCATTTCTCTGCATTGCATTTCCCCGCCATGCAGAGTCATCTCTTTCAGCGTCAGCCCAAGATACCGTATTTTCGAATGTTGTGATTTGCCGCAGTTGAGGCTCCCCGTCCTCTATGGCGACAAACCTATACCCCCGTGACAGGCCCTGAACGATAAGGTCTCTGAAAAAATGCAGGAATTCATCTTCATTATGTTCACCCAACGCCTCATAGTCCATCCAGATATTATATCGGCTCAACGATCGCTCCTCGAGCTTATCCAGAAAATCCTGTGCTGAGATTCTGTACGCTGCATTTTTCCGATCAGCGCGCCTGAAGGCTATATCATCGGATGCGATATGGTCCCGGAAGTAGATTTTCAAGTCATGGTACTGCAATGCATGATCAGGTGCAATGTCAGTTTGCATTATACCCTGGCTTCCTTCGGTGATGATATAGTCGTAGCCCATGCCGGAAACCATACCTAACACCTGGTCAGAACAAAGTAATTCGGTATTTCTGAAGCCGCGCGGCGACTTACCAGTCAAGGATTTGATGGCTCTGGTATGTTGTTCTACCTGCCGGACGAACTCATCAGACGAATAAAGTGATGACAGTGAATGATAATATGTTTCAGCCAGAATACTGACATTCGGGTGAGCGAGTAAGGTGGTGAAGCTATTGGCAGCATCGGGTGCCCATTGATGAAGCTGATGGATTAGTGTCCCTGAAATACCAAAAGTCAGCTTTATATCATATTCACTGATCATATTATATAGCATGGCGCTGGCGGGTGTATAGCAATTATCCGCAATACGTCTGAGGATGCTGCTATTGAGGTCATCGTCAAACCATGCTTTTCCGCTTCCTACATCAAGGAAATGAAAACGATGAATACGATATGGTTGATGTGCCTGAAAATAGAATGCGATATCAGGCATTTTCTGTCAGTCGCTCATATATGCCTATTGCCTGCTTCGCAGAATTGTCCCAACTCAGCTTTTGGATGGATTTTAGCGTCTGCTTTACCCGTTTTTCACCTTCCTTTTCATCCCTGAGCAGGGTCAGTATATGCTGCACAAAGGTGTCGGTGTCGCCATAATCCGCTTTGAGTGCATGAGGCATTACCTCTGCAACGCCGGACTGGTTGGTAATGATCACAGGAATGCCACTGTGTGCCGCTTCAAGGGCGGTAAGTCCAAATGGCTCCGAAACAGAGGGCATTACATATATATCTGCCATAGCATATAGGTCAAACACCTCTGCTCTTGGCACAAAGCCGGAAAACGAAACTTTACCCGCTATTTTTTTATCTGCTGCAGACTCAATCAGTTTTTTGAGCTGATCGCCGGAGCCGGCAAATAAAAACCGGACATCGGGATACGAGCTAACCACCTCCTGTATTATCTGGAGAAAAAACTCAGGCCCCTTCTGTGAGGTAATGCGTCCTACAAAAAGTACCAGTTTCTCTTTTATCTTCTTTTTCGCCTTGCCTGTCATCATGGGGCCGAGGGCATTGTAAACCACTGCTATCTTTGTACGGTCAACACCATATTGTGCCTGGATCACATCGGCAGTATAGTTACTTACAGCCAGAATCATGTCAGCTTGTTGAAATGCATGTTTTTCCAGCTCGAAAGTCCAGCTTCTTGAATTGGGGCCTTCACGGTCATAGGCCAGGGAATGCACATGGAGCACAAGTGGCTTTTTGGATACCTTTCTGATTTCGATGCCTGCCAGAAAGGTCATCCAGTCATGTGCATGAATGACATCAAATGTCAGATCGCCGGCCAGCTTTTTTGAAAGCCGGGCATACTGGATGGATTTTTCCACGAGCTTTTTGCCGTAGAGCTCACTTTTTTCAAACAGCTCTTCAGACAAAATACTTTCAGGTGTTTCGTGTAGTTCTGCCTGTTTTTGAGTCACCTTTTCGGGTCGGGACTCCGTTGTGACGGAGATTGTTTTTTCTGAAGTCAGTGGAATATCTTCCTCATTTTCATAAGGAAAGGCTTCGAGTGCAATTTCTTCAAAAATCAACCTGGAGGCAGAAATGTCTGCGGGCTTTTCTTCTTCATGCACAGATTCTGTGATTGTCCTGTCTTTAAAAAGAGATGCCTGATTGAGGCCCAGAAGCTTCAGATGGCCCGGCATATCCTCACCGGTGGTTTTGGGTAGGATAAATGTGACGTTGTGATTTTTGGCAAGTGCTGTAGCAAGACCCTGAGAGGCTATCCCCAGTCCTCCGCTAATTACCGGCGGAAACTCCCACCCCAGCATCAGGATATTCCATTTTTTCTTCATACTTAAGCAGTTGAGACGATGGAAATTTTTGTTGAAAAATACATATTCCTGCCCAAAAAAGTATTGTCTATGTTTGAGTATTTTAAAATATTACATATCTCATAAATTTTCTTACACTGTTTTGCACCTTCACTGATTTCTTTCATAATTCGCAAAGAATTTTTATGATATGACAACTCAAAAAGATGGTGATTTTCAGGGTAACTACATGGAAAACTTCCATGGGGATCAATCACCGGTAAAAATATACCCGGGCGGCTATCACAAAGCTGAAAAAAAAGACAACGTTGTATATTTTTATTGTGAAGAGACGACCCTGGCCGTCTATGTTGTGAGCGATAAAATCATTCGGTTCCGGTATGCCAACCATACCATTTTCGAAGATGACTTTTCCTATGCTATCGATCCCGGTCATAAGCTAAGTCCGACTACAGTTGAATTTCGGGAAGTAGAGGGCTCCCATGGCATCGTCTCAACGCCGGTACTGGATGTAATGGTGTCAAAAGACAAGCTTTCCATCAAAATCCTGGATAAGGAGGGCTATACGATTTCGGAAGATGAAGCTGGCTTTCATTGGGAAAGTCATCCCAAATATGGTGGCAACATTGTAATCTGTACAAAGAAGATACTGGGTAGTGAAAACTTCTATGGTCTTGGTGATAAGCCGGCTGCAAGCAACCTCAGGGGAAAGCGTTTTCAGATGTGGGGTTCTGATACTTATGCTTTTGAAAGTGACACCGATCCCATCTACAAAAACATCCCGTTCCTTGTAGGCCTGCACCATAAACGGGCATATGGTATATTTTTCGATAACTCATTCCGCACCTTCTTTGATTTGGGTCACGAGCGCCCCAATGTTTACAGCTTCTGGGCGCAGGGGGGTGAAATGAATTATTATTTTATTTACGGTCCAGAGCTACTGGAAGTATCGCGAGATTATCATCGTCTTACGGGAGTACCTGAAATGCCCCCCAAATGGAGCCTTGGCTACCATCAGAGCAAATGGAGTTATTACCCTGAAAAGGTAGTGAAAGACCTGGCCAAAACATTTAGGGACAAGAAGATTCCATGCGACGTCATCCATATTGATATTGACTATATGGACGGATACCGCTGCTTCACCTGGGATAAATCACGATTTCCCGATCCGGCGCGTATGATCAGTGAGCTACATGATCAGGGTTTCAAATCAGTAGTCATCATTGATCCCGGTATTAAAATCGATCGTGATTATTTTGTATTCAGTCAGGGTGTGGAAAGGGATATTTTCTGTAAACGTATGGATGGAGCCTACCTGAGAGGCAGTGTGTGGCCGGGTTTATGTCATTTCCCCGATTATACACTTCCTGAAGCCAGAGACTGGTGGGCTTCGCTTTTCCCTGATTTTCTGTCTACCGGCATTGATGGAGTATGGAATGACATGAATGAACCTGCCATGTTTGAGATGGGCACTTTCCCGTATGATGTACGACACGACTACGACGGCCACCCCTGCAGTCACCGCAAAGGACATAATGTCTATGGCATGCAGATGCACCGCGCTACATACGAAGGTTTTAAGCGGGCTACGGAGGAAAAGCGTCCATTTACACTTACACGGTCGACCTATGCCGGTGGTCAGCGGTATGGTGCTACCTGGACAGGCGATAATAAGGCAAGCTGGGATCATCTGAAAATTGCCAATATTCAGATGCAGCGGCTTAGCATTTGTGGATTTTCATTTGCCGGAAGTGATATAGGAGGATTTGTCGATCAGCCGGATGCGGAACTCTTTATCCGGTGGCTGCAACTTGGCCTTTTCCACGGATTTTACAGGGTACACAGCTCCGGTGATCATGGCGATCAGGAGCCCTGGTCTTTTGGTGAGGAAAGCCTGCCGGTTATTCGCGAGGTCATTGAAATGCGTTATAAGCTCCTCCCCTACATATACACGACTACCTATCAGTATGTCAAAGAATACACTCCAGCGATTAAGCCGCTTTTCTATGTAGATCAAAAAGACCCGGAAACCTATCAGCGTATGGAGGAATTTGTATTTGGAGACCATATACTGGTATGCCCGATCAGCCAGGAAGGCTCTGACGGACGATGGATGTATGTGCCCGATGGTGAATGGTATTACTTCTGGACCGACGAGCGCATTGAGGGTGATAAGGAAGAAGTGTGGGTAGATGCTCCGCTGAATCAGATACCCATGTTTGTCCGGGCTGGAGCTATCATCCCGTTGTCACCGGCTATGCAATATGTGGGAGAAAAAAAGCTGGACGAACTTGATCTGCACCTCTATTATGGCTCGCGCAATAGTATCCTTTATGAGGATGATGGCACCACCTTGAATTATGCCAAGGGTGACTATTGTATCCGACGGTTCGAGACCAAAATCAGTAAAGGCATACTGAAGTTAACACAATTGACTGAGGGAGATTTTGTACCGGAATACAGTCGGTTCAGGTTATATCTTCATGGTTTTCCGGAGGGTGTGCGAACCATCACCATAGACGGGAATCAGGAAAATCTGATTTTCGAAAACCGAAGTATCTTCGCCATAGTGCCTCTTACATTTTCAGAGATCACCATAAACTAAAAAGGACCCTGCAAAAAGCAGGGTCGGTTTTCCGGTTAATAGATTTCCGTTGCAGAGAAAAAGAAGCTTCCTTCAATAGCGGCATTTTCATCAGAATCTGAACCGTGAACAGCGTTGGCTTCTATAGATTTTGCAAATAATTTACGGATAGTACCCTCCTCAGCGTCAGCAGGGTTGGTAGCACCAATGAGTTTTCTGAAATCTGCAACCGCATTATCCTTTTCCAGGATCATCGCGATAATCGGACCTGACGACATATAAGCACACAAATCATTGTAAAACGGACGTTCCTTGTGGACAGCATAAAACTGCCCTGCCCTTTCTTCAGAAAGTTTTGTCAGTCTGGCGGCACGAATAGTGAAGCCCGCCTCTTCTATCATTTTGATGATTGCTCCTGAGTTGCCGGCACTAAACGCATCAGGTTTTATCATTGTGAAAGTTCTGTTTCCTGCCATGTTGAATGAATTTTATTGATTTGCCCGCAAAATTAACAGGATTATTCACATGAGTGACATCTTCAAAAATATATCTGCATACTTTGTAATGGTCAGTCACCCTCCTATCTTTGCGCATTGAAACATACCTGTGAAATTGCAATCTATACGATAGCATAGTTTTCAACATATCCCCATGCAGAATTTTGATGGTTTAAAAGAGTTACTCCGGGAGGGTCAGGAAGTCGTGATCACTACCCACCTGAGCCCGGATGCAGATGCACTGGGATCTTCCGTTGGTCTGTATCTCTATCTGAAAAAGCTGGGGTGCCGTCCTGTGATCATCGTACCAAACGATTATCCCCGCTTTCTGGAATGGATGGTTCACGATGTGGACGTGATCAATTTTGAAAAAAATGAAAAATCCGCTGCCGATGCAGTCAGACGTGCCGGCATCATTTTTTGCTTAGATTTCAATGCATTGAATCGCATTGGCGATCTTGAAAAAACCGTGTCTGAAGCGCCGGCATTTAAGGTGATGATTGATCATCACCTGGAGCCTTCTGGTTTCAGTGATGCCTCGCTTTGGTCTACCCAGGCAGCTGCCACAGCCGAACTCATTGTAGAGTTTATTGAAAAGTGGATGCAAGACGCTGCACGTATTGACCCTGATATGGCCAACGCACTTTACGCCGGCATCATGACAGATACAGGCTCTTTTAAGCACCCCAACACGACACAAAATGTGCATGAGGTTGTATCACGGCTGATAAAATATGGCGCAAATGTCTCACGTGTTGCAAAGCTGATTTATGACACAAATACAGAGAGAAGGCTGCGCTTTCTTGGTTATATGCTGAATGAAAAGCTGACCATCCTGAAGGAACTCCACACCGCCTACATTGTGGTGACCAAAGAAGACCTTGAACGATTCAATTCCGAAAACGGGGATACAGAGGGGCTGGTAAATTATGCGCTCAGCATTGAAGATATCGTACTTGCCTTCACCGTTATTGAAAAGGACGGCAAGGTAAAGCTGTCATTCCGCTCTACCGGAGACTTCTCTGTAAATGAGCTGGCAAGAAAGCATTTCTCAGGTGGGGGACATAAAAATGCCGCCGGAGGTATCAGCGAGATGCCCCCTGAAAAAACGAGGGATGAAATCATACGTATATTATCTGACTATAAACAACAATTGATAAATGCATTACAGGATTAAAAGATTCATCGGGCTAAGCCTGATGGCAGCCGCAATTACAGGTTCCTTGTTCAGCTGCAATCAGGTAAAATATGAGACGGACAGCGAAGGCAACCAGTACCGCATGATCAGGGAAGGGGAAGGTGAACTGCCAGCCGAAAACTCGTACATGATGCTGAATATTGCCTATTATAAAAAAGGTAGCCCCGATTCACTGTTATACACCTCCGATATTTACGGCGGTAGCGTTTATATGAAACGACCACCTAATTTTTATTCGCCTTTTGACTACATATTTGGTGATCTGAAACCGGGGGATTCTGTAGAATATCTTATGCCAGCCGGCCGTTTCTTTACCGGCATAGGTGCGCAGGGCATTCCACCCTATATGAAGGGCGAGGATCAGGTAAGATTATTTATTGGCTTCCGGGAAACAATTGAAAAAGAAGCCTACGAAGAATGGCGGCAGAATTTCATGAAAGTACAGCAACAGCAGGCCTACGAAGGGGTGGTGGAACGTATGGATAACCTGTTGACGTCAGAGTCACTTACCATTCAGGCTGATACAGATAAAATCAATCAATATCTTGAACAAAAGGGAGTTGAGGCAGAAACCACACCCTATGGCATTCAGTATATCATCCATGAAGAAGGAAATGGCGAAGTGCCAGCACCAGGCAGCTCCATAAATGTGAATTACAAAGGATATCTGCTGGATGGCACCCTGTTTGACACAAACATTGAAGAAGAAGCCAGAAAAGGAGGAATTTATAACCAGAACCGCCCTTACCAACCTTTTACATTCAGGGTGGGTCTTGGGCAGGTAATCACAGGATGGGACTATGTGCTGACACGCCTGCCGCTGGGCACCAGGGCGACCATATACATTCCCTCTACATTTGCTTATGGGAATCAGGCTGCCGGGGATAAAATACCGCCTAACAGTGTCCTGGCATTTGATGTACAACTATTAAATGATGAGAACAGAGAAACTCTTTGAAATAATAGCCGCGACACTGGTGATCGTGCTGTTCACCTCTTGTCTGAGCGAGGAAATGCCGGATTCGGACCTGACAAGGATAAGGGATTATGTAGCGCTCGACTCCCTGACATATAACGAGACGCCAAATGGTGTTTTCTATGCTGTCTACGATGATCAGCCAGGAGACAGCATCCGTGAGCGTGATGTAGTAGCGGCGTATATCGAAGTTTTCAGACTAGATGGCGTGAAGCTTGATTCCATGGATTTTGGTGGATCGCCGCTTTATTTCCGAAATACCCAAAACGGAATATATCCGTCTATCATTACACAGGTTTGTCAGTTTCTGACCACAGGAGATAAGGTAAAAATGATCATCCCGGGTGCCTGGGCATACGGTATAGGAAGCAATCTGATCATCAATATGGAGGTAGCAGGCATTTATTCCGAGGCTGAAATGCAGCAGATTGAGCTCGGTTTACTGGAAGAGTATGCTGCCAGAGAGGAACTGGTCATTAACGACAGCATCAATTCATCTGTGAAATATACATTGATCAATCAGGGGGTTGGTGAGCTTCCAACAGAGGGGCAACGCATCACGGTTTCATACACCGGCCGATATACCGATGGCACGGTCTTCGACAGATCCCAGTCCTTTTCATTTAACCTTGGGCTTGGAAATGTGATTTCAAGCTGGGATCTGGTTTTTGCAGAATTAAAGTCAGGGGCATCCGCTGTCCTGTACACCACATCCGATTATGCCTATGATGACCTGCAGCTCGTATTGCCCAGATCACTGGCCAATATTCCAATCCCCCCCTACAGTCCGCTGGTATTTGAGGTAGAGGTTATCCGAATAGATTGATGGAAATCTGTTTTGCTACGCATAATATCCATAAGCTTGAAGAAATCCAGGCGAAAATGCCTGGTGACATCCGGCTGATATCCCTTGATGATCTGAAGGTGACAGAAGAAATCCCTGAAACGGCAGAAACACTTGAAGGAAATGCATTATTAAAGGCATCATTTATAAACGAGCATTTTGGGAGAAGCTGTTTTGCTGATGATACCGGCCTGGAAGTGGAAGCGTTACACAATTCCCCTGGTGTATATTCGGCACGTTATGCCGGACCGGAAAAAGATAACCTCAAAAATATGGCGCTGCTGCTTGAAAACCTGAAGGGGGAGCAAAATCGAAGAGCACGCTTCAGGACGGTGATCTGTCTCATCCACGATGGGGCCACTCATTATTTTGAGGGAGTGGTGCCTGGCACGATTACAGACAATGCTGCCGGCAGCCAGGGCTTTGGATACGATCCTGTATTTGTTCCTGAGGGATATGATCGTACTTTTGCAGAGATGTCCATGACAGAAAAAAACAGGATCAGTCATCGGGCACTGGCGGTTGAAAAACTGGTCGATTTTCTCAAAAAGAAAACATGAAACCATTCTTACTCGGCATTTGCGGCGGTACGGGTTCGGGCAAAACCTACCTTACCGAAAGGATCGCCGAACTTATCCGGATTCCTTCCACACTCATATCGCTCGATAACTATTATAAACCGTTGACGAAGATAGAAAAGGACATATTCGGTCATCCCAACTTCGACACACCGCATGCTCTGTATCTTGATCACCTGGCAGATGACCTTAAATGTATCCAGCAGGGCAAAGCTTTTGAGCGTCTCGAATACACATACAATAACCCGGCTGTAACTCCCAGAATGTTGCAGTTTACACCGGCACCCCTGGTGATTGTGGAAGGTATTTTTACCTTTTTTGATCCGTCTATACGTGATCAGTTTGACCTGAAAGTATTCATACACGCCGATGAGCCTGTAAAACTTCATCGCCGGCTAAAGCGAGACTGGGTAGAGCGGGGATATGATGCTGAGGATGTACTCCATAAATACAGGCATCATGTGTATGAGTCCTATCAAAAATACATTCAGCCATTTATGTACCAATCCGATATCATACTGGTGAATAATGATGAGATTCGTAAAGGTTTGGATATATTAGTATCCTATTTAAAGGAGCAGATCCATGATCAATAAATTTGCTGTAATCGGCCTTGGGCAGTTTGGTAACTCCATCGCCCGTACACTTGCCCGCCGTGGCGCTGAAGTACTGGCTATCGATATTGATGTTGACAAAGTGGAAAACATCAAGGATGATGTAGCCTACGCGGTAGCACTTGACAGCACTGATATCAAAGCCCTGAAGGCTCAGAATATCACCGATATGGATGCTGTAGTTGTGGCCATAGGTGAGAATTTTGAAGGACTGCTGCTGACAACGGTACTGCTGATAGAGCTGGGCATCAGTCGGTTGATTGCGCGTGCCGCCAACGACCAGCAGCGCATGATACTGGAAAAAATGGGTGTATCAGAGATACTTTCTCCTGAAGAAACAGTAGGTATAACAGTAGCCGAAATGCTGCTGCATCCCAACATGAGATCCTTCCTGCCCCTTCCCGATGACTATGAGATTGTCGAAATCAACACCCCTGACCGCGTGGTATACCAGACGGTAGGCAGCATCGGCCTGAGAGAAAAATATAATCTCAACCTCATCACCATCAAACGCATATATATAGAAGATCGTGATGGCGAGGCGGTAAAAGTAGAGCATATCGTCGGTGTGCCAAAATCCGATACGGTGCTATATGAAACCGACATCATGATCCTGCTGGGCAAATCTAATGACGTGGACAAATTCGTTGATATCAACCGATGATTGACTTTTGGATGGATTTGCCTACTTTTGCAGCTGAATGAAAAAACGGGAAACATATCGTGTAATACTGCTGATCCTCGGGGTCATCACTGCGCTTTTCCTTGTAATAGGCAGCCAGTGGAAGCTGAGTGCCGCTGAAAAGCTGAGTAAGAGCGATACAAAAACCGAACATAAACAGGACAACGACTACCAAAAGCGCGGAGATGCTAAAGCCTATGTGCAGGCCGATGATCTGATATCAACCGGAGCGGTTAATTTCCTTACTCCGGTAATCGATTTGTTACCGGCGCCTCATATAGCAGTGCCGCTGATCGAGGGTGTATCACAGGTAGGCTTATACGATCCGATCATTGCATTTCTGCAGATACTTTTCAGGGAATATATTGCATCACAGGCGCCCTGAGATTATTCTCCCTCACTGCTGACACACCTATTCAGAATATTTCATTTTAATTACACTATTTAACCATGAAAAATAAAGGATTTGTAATTGGTTTAACCATTATCATCACATTACTGTGTGTGTATTATCTCTCGTTCACTTTTGTTTCGCAACGTGTAGTCGAAGATGCAAACACTTATGCCACAAGTGAGGATGGCACAATCGACTTTGCTAAAAAGCAGCGCTATCTCGACTCTGTATGGACCAACCCGGTATATAACCTTTTGGGATTGTCCTACACGTACAAGGAGGTAAAAGATACAGAGCTAAGCCTCGGTCTTGACCTTCAGGGTGGTATGCATGTAACCCTCGAGGTGTCGCCTGTTGAGATCATCAGGACCCTGAGTGGCAACAGCACCAATGAAAACTTCCTGAAAGCCATAGAAAATGCACGCGAGGCACAAGCCAGCAGTCAGGCCAGTTTTATCGACCTGTTCTATCAGGAATATCAACAACTTACAGATGAGCCCCTGGCTGATATTTTTGCCAATGCCAACAACCGCCAGAGAATCAACTTTGAGTCACCGGACGATGAAGTGCTGGATATGCTGCGCGAGGAAATGAAAGGCGCCATCGATCGCTCGTTCAATATTCTGCGGAACCGTATCGACCGCTTTGGCACATCTCAGCCCAATATCCAGCAGCTTCAGGGCACAGGCCGTATACAGATTGAATTGCCCGGCGTTGAAAATCCCGAGCGGGTAAGAAATCTGCTAAGTGGTGTAGCAAAGCTTGAATTCTGGGAGGTAGTGGAGATCCCGGAACTTGAAGCCTCATTATTATCGATCAATCAGAAGCTGGTAGAAGAGCAAAATGCTGAGAAAGTACTCGGCACAGATAGTGGCGAACCTGCCGCCGCCGCTGATGACCTTACATCACTGCTGACAGAAGAAGAGGATGTCACCTCACTGACCGCAGAAAATGATACTACTTCGCTTGACACAACACTTGCCGAAGCTGATACTACAGGCTTTGATTCATTAGCAAATCAGCAGGCTTCTCCCCTTCTTGGGCTGCTGCAATCCCAGTTTGGTCTGGTATATCGACTGGAAGATACCGCCAAAATCAACAACATCTTTGAGCGTCCAGACATTCGCAACCTGATGCCGCGCAACGTAAAAATGCTGTGGCAGACAAAGCCTATGGTCACTGATAATGGGGTGGAATTACTTGAAATCTATGCAGTGCGTACTTCACGCACCGGTGAGCCTGCTCTTGCAGGTGATGTGGTGACAGATGCCCGTCAGGATTTTGACCAGCGTGGAGCGCCATCTGTAAGTATGCAGATGAATGCCGATGGTGCCAAAGCATGGCGCCAGATCACGCGGGATAATATCGGAGAAAGAATAGCCATCGTGCTGGACGACCGTGTGCTCACCGCACCGCGTGTAAACGTTGAAATACCAAACGGTCAATCGGTCATTGAAGGAGACTTTTCCCTGGAAGAAGCAAAGGATCTCGCCAACCTGCTTAAAGCAGGATCGCTGCCCGCACCTACCCGCATTGTGGAAGAGGCCATCATCGGACCGACACTCGGTAAACTGGCTCAGCGACAGGGAATCGTTTCTATCATCGCCGGTCTGGGTATTGTGATCATTTTTATGGTGTTTTACTACAACAAGTCCGGCTTTGTCGCCAACATTGCGCTGGCATTCAATATATTCTTCATACTCGGAATTCTGGCACAGCTCAATGCAGCTTTAACCCTGCCCGGTATTGCCGGTATCGTACTTACAATTGGTATGTCTATCGACGCCAACGTACTGATATTTGAACGTATACGTGAAGAGCTGGCTGCCGGGGTGCAGCTGCGGCGCGCTATTACGAACGGTTACCAGAAAGCCTACAGCTCGATCATTGACGCCAACATTACAACCTTCCTTACCGGTGTGATCATGTATTACTTTGGTCAGGGACCTGTAAAAGGATTTGCCATTACCCTGATCATCGGTATTGCCTGCTCCTTCTTCTCGGCCGTATATATCACACGTGTGATCATCGAGTGGTGGACAAGAAAAGGTGACGACACGAAGCTTAACTTTACCACAGTCCTGTCCAAAAATGTATTGCGCAACATAAACCTTGATTTCCTGTCAAGAAGGAGAATTGCCTACATCGTATCCTCTACCATCATCGTGATCGGTATGGGGCTGTTGATTGCACAGGGAGGACTAAACCTTGGTGTGGATTTCGTAGGTGGACGTAGCTATGTGCTGACTTTTGACCAGGCGGTAGTACCCTCTGAACTGAAAACATCGCTGAGTGATAAATTTGACCAGACAGGTGTAGAAGTAAAGACCTATGGCGCAAACAATGTCGTAAAGGTCACCACTTCCTATCTGGTGGACGACGAATCAGCTGAGGCCGATGAAACAGTACAAACTGCACTGATCGAAGGTGTAAGTGAATTTACCGGCGCATCATTTATTGCAAATGCACGGGAGGTGGATTCCGGTCAGTTTACCATCAGTTCATCTTCCAAGGTCGGTGCTACCATTGCCGACGACATCAAGAATGCATCGGTTACTGCCATTATTTATTCCCTGATCCTGATATTTATTTACATCGTCATCCGGTTTAGGAGGTGGCAGTTTGGACTCGGCGCCCTTGTCGCCCTGTTCCATGACGTGCTGATCACCCTGTCGGCGTTTTCCATAGCCCGGGCACTCGGATTAAGCTTTGAGTTTGATCAGGTAATCATTGCGGCGATGCTGACGATTATCGGTTATTCGATCAACGATACGGTGATCGTATTTGACCGTATCCGTGAAAGCATCCACGATAAATTCAGTAAAGACCTGAAAGAAATCATAAATGTGTCAGTAAACCGAACGATAAGTCGTACGCTGATCACCTCAGGTACTACATTGTTCGTGATAATTGTATTGTTTCTTTTTGGCGGTGAAGTACTGCGGGGATTCTCCTTTGCATTGCTCATCGGTATCCTTGTGGGTACTTACTCGTCTATATACATCGCCAGTCCGGTAGTTATCGACCTGAATAAGAAGAAAACTATTCAGTAAGCCTGATAAAGCGTAATTGAAACCCCTATCTGTCATGCAGGTAGGGGTTTTTTGATTATATTTCTTCATGAAATACAGCATTTTATGGGTAATCATCATCCTTTGGGGATGCAGTAAAAAAAGTTTGGATGCCGTACTGCTTTATGAAACCAACAGCCAGCTGGGGGAAGGTGCCATATGGAATGATGGTGTCGATGAGTTATGGTGGGTAGATATTGAAGGCCGGAAATTTAATCGTTTTGATCCGGCAACGAAGAAAAATACTGAAACTACCCTGCACGGAATGCCGGGAACCGTGGTATTTGATCAAAACTTTGACCCCGTACTGGCTCTTGAAAGCGGTATATACAGGCTGAATGAACGATTTCAGGAGAAAATTGCTGATCCTTTGGCGCACCAGGAGCATTTCCGGCTCAATGACGGGAAATGTGATCCAAACGGCAACCTATGGGTGGGGTCAATGAGCTTTCTTGATAAACCGGAGCAGGCCATGCTGTATCGTGTGAGCCCGGCCGGAAAAGTCGATACCATGTTAACCGGCGTTACCATATCGAATGGGATAGTCTGGTCACTGGATAAAAGAACCCTGTATTATATTGACACCCCAAAGCGAAATGTCCGTGCTTTTGATTTTGACACATTGCACTCGACTATATCCAATGAGCGGGTAGTAATCGAAATACCTGAAGGCTATGGGATGCCCGATGGCATGACCATTGACAGCAACGGCAATTTGTGGGTAGCCCTATGGGATGGCTTCAGGGTTTGCTGCTGGGATCCTGACAGCGGTGAGTTGCTGTATACGGTAAATCTGCCTGTTCCCTGGGTAACGTCCTGTGCATTTGGTGGCAGGCATATGGATACGTTATATATCACAACTGCCGGCGGTAAGGATAGAAATGTGTATGAAACATATCCGTTATCGGGATCATTATTTTATGTCGTGATCAAAGGTATTAAGGGAGTGGAGTCATTCCGCTTTGGCCACTAAGGAAAAAGCGGCTGTAGGAGTAAAAGTTATTTATCCCGGCATCGAACCAAACAGTACTTCACAAAAGGATTATAAAAATACTATTCGTTTTATTATCTTTGCACTCCGAATGGCGGATGGAGTTAATTATTGGATAGATTTCCGGGATTAGCAAAACTGCCAGGGAATAAATAAAGACTTTGGTCTTTATTTTGGAATAACGGACCCGTAGCATAACTGAATAGTGCACCAGATTACGGCTCTGGAGGTTGCAGGTTTGAATCCTGCCGGGTTCACTAAAATCGCCTCATACGTCACGTATGGGGCTTTTTTGTTGTTATAGTGCAACACAAAATGCAACACATACCCCCTATTGCTTTGACTAATTACTTATTCTAAATTATTAAAGGCTTACTTTTCTAGGCGCTTTTAACTGCCTAGGGACCAACTTAGACGGAAAAAACAATCGCCATGTGGCCCTTTTTTACTATATGACTTTAAGAATACCAATCCTCTAAATCGGGATAAAGATTTGCAAAGTATTTAAATATGTTTTCAACATCTCTATTAGTATACCTTTTACCTTTAGGTATATAACACTCAATTGAAAGAGAATCTGAACTATATCTATCGTAATCTTCTAATTGAGATTGTAATAAGCTTGCAATTGCTTTTTTGTATATCCTGTATCTTACTGTAGCTTCTTTGCCCTCTCCTGGTTTAGGGACACCAAAAATGGCTAGTGAAGCATTCTTCAATTTCATTTTACGTTGAGCATCAAAAAAATCTTTAGGACCGTTGCAAGAATAGGTGGAGCATAGGTGTCATTGAATACCTTTGAGTATTTATCTCCTGAACCTTCATCTCTTTGCCTATAAAACTTAACAGCAAAAACATCATAATCATGGAGCTCAACTCTTACATGATATACTGTTTTAGTATTTTTATCAGTGAATTTATAAAGTCTAAATTCTAAAGTACCGGTTATTAATCCTAAATCGGTGAAGGACAATGATTTATCGAACAATAACTATGGAAATATAGATTTGTAAGCCTTTATTGTATCTTTTTCAATATCTTCTTTTGTACTTTTTTTAAAAACATGAAGATTTTTATGAGATATTGATATCAAAACACTATCACCATTATGTTTTACATACGGTGAATATCTATAAGTAACATTTCCTGTTATATTATCTGTGTTTTTACGACGTCCTTTTTTAGTATGTCCCATAATTCTGTATAAAGTAAACCCTTATATCGCATAAATGCAAACGATTAAAGTGGTTACTTAGTTTAACCAACTTTAACATAATGCTTATTTAAACTATTATAAGTAGCCCCCATCTAGTCCTCGTTTGTAACGAGGACTGACCCAGCTATGCGTTTGTAACGCATAATATCTTATTTTTTATTGAATCAACCATCCAATACTCAAAGAACTTTATTTCATATATCCGTAAACATCCGGTGGAATCAGAAATCGGATATAAACTGGTTGATTTTATTGCTAGAGGTACCGAAGTTCCTGATGGAATAGATGCCTCGCGTCCGCCTAATTTGTTTCGCCCACCTTGCAAACAAGGACCTTATATTCTAAGGTACAGGAGACACAGAGCGGATTAGCTTATCAATAAAACAAAAAATCCCGGTCAACGCCGGGATTTTTTTTTATATGCTACAAAATAATCGTTTCCGTTTTTCAAATAATACTCCTCGCATCTGCTTTAAAGACTTGTCTATTCTTGGGGCAAGCAAACAGGTTAAAATTAATTCATCTCCTGTTTTGAGTTTTACCACTGCATAATGATAACCTTCAATTGCCAACAAATGAAAGTTGCTGTTTTTATAAAGCGCTGGCGACAAGTAAACAATTATCTTTTCTATTTCATCATTTTTATAAATCGTTTCTTTATCGCCTTTTCGTCTGATTAATTCAGTATCTCTAACTTCGTATTCTTCGCCTTTGTTTTTGGCTAAGTACTCAAAATGCAAGTATAGCGAAGTTATTGCATCAATGCCCCAAAGAATGCTGACGCCAATAATTGCATCAATACTAAATTGAAACCATATTAATATACCTATAAACAGTACTGATACAATCAACAACGATTGTAATGCACTCATATGGTTACGTACTGTAATTGACAAATTACTATCTGCCAAGATACCACCCATTTTTTATTGCATTTTCAAAGTTCCAAATTTGAAACTGAATTTCATTCCCTAAGGGAACCAACATATTATCGTAAATATATTCTGCTCCTACAGAAATTCCTCCTACAGCTGCACCTCCAACTGCTCCCCAAGGGCCACCAATTGATAAACCTAAACCTATTGAAGCACCTAAAGAACCCAGTCTATAAGTAAATCTACCCGCACCAATTTCTCCAGAACGAAATTCACCGATATCTGATATTAAACTAACACCTGCTCCAGCGTATCCAAGTCGACCTCCTATTTTTCCAAGGGTGCCATATGTTGAGCTAAACCTTCCAAATGTTCCGACCTTTCTCATTATAGGCAAAGACATTCGATATTCCAACATTCCTATTTGAGTTAAACCGATTGCCCCGGATGCATAACTTGCTGTACTTCCAACATCTTTTAGTGCCATTGTTGGATGCCAACTATCGTCCCCTCCCGAACTGGCATAATTGACATCTATTGAATAATTATAATTTACATATACACCACCAATGCTACCTGGTCCGGTTTTATCACCTGGACTTATAGAAGTATTTCCACCAGGCCAGACCCTACCTATTTAGTTAATTTACTTATTTTTACCATTTTTAAAATGTTCGATTTTTTGGGAAGGCTACATTCTCCTCCAGCAAGGCCTCGCATCCCATAAAAAGGAGTAGAGATATTAGAAAATAGGGTTGTTTCATATTCAAACATATAAAACAGTGACAATATTTACCTATAGATACCATTACTATAATACTTTAATTGATCGTATATATTTATAACTTTGAGTTGAAAACACGAATTGAATGAGCAAACTGCCTAAGGCACCACTTTTAGAAGTAATTTTTGAACTACGATGGCAAATCAAGCAAAAATCAGATTTGACAAAATACCAATATCTTATTGGTGACTTGTATTCTGCTATTAAACAAACATATCCGGTGAGAGAATCACTTGCCCCTCCGGAAGTACCAACTGACATTCTAATTAACAATCCAGTTCATAGGTTTCGCAAAGACAAAAATAAGTATCCGCTTGTTCAAATTGGGCCTGGAGTACTTACACTCAATACAACAGATGAGGATTACTACTGGAGAGATTTTTACAATTGGGCTAAAACTTTAAATAATGAGTTTTTCTCTGTTTTTCCAATAGAAAGCGAAACCTTTAAATCAAATCTCCTCTATCTAGACTTTTTTAAGTTTGATTTCGAAAGTCAAAACGTGAATGATTTTATCAATAAATCGTTTAACATTAATATTAATCAGGGGTTTATAAATGAAGTTGGTAATCCTTTTCATCTTGATCTTGGATTCTTTTATGAAACCGATTTAGGTAATTTATCCGTTACGCTAAAGAAGGGTCAAAACGGAAAAAAAGAAGATGGAATTGTGATGCAAACTTCCTTACGCGGGAAAAATTCAATGAAAAGTAGTGATAATGTACTAACTTGGTTAAATCAAGCTCATGAATTCTCCAGTAAATTGTTCAAAGAGATTACTAAAGGAGATTTATATAATTCGTTCAAATGATATGCTTCCACTTTATTTAGATATCAATCCAATTCATGACGCTTCTACAACTTTAAACAAGGAGCAAACAGAGTTTAGAATTCAAGCAACTCCAACGTCGTTTGAACAGGACTTGGTGAACTTGGAAGATTTCATGAATGGTGATTTAATTTCTGTTTTCACAAATCTGAGTTTATCAGATCAACGACCACTTGAGTACTTTAAAGAACCTTCTTTTTTAGATGAAGATTTTGATATCATATCCAGATTTGAATTCAAAAGCTCAAAACGAATTAAAGCTCGAATCAAAAAATCTAAATACTCTCCTTCAATAATTATTGACTAGTTAATGTCATATCCTTGGTACGAAATATTGGTAGAAGTTGAAGACAACCTTCAACAGGGAGATTTCATCCCTAATTGCCCAATTTTAATACCACCAGCGAATATTCGAGCAGAAGAGGAGGCAGAAATTGAAATCAAAGAAATTGATTCAATCATACTATCTCAATCTTGTGACTTAGTAAATGGAAAGATTGAAATCGTCCTTGTCTGCCCATATTATTCCTTGACAACTTTCTTGAACAATCTCCCTGAGGAGCAACAAGGTGCCAAGGCAAAAAGAAAAGTAATTGATAACTTAAGAAAAGGTTTTTTGCCGGGTTATCATTTATTGAATAACGAGGAAAACATAGAAGATTTTTCTGATTATCAGGTTGTTGATTTTAGGAATGTCTATGGAATTCAGTTTAATAGTCTAATTCAAATAGTATCTAATTTACAAAAGAGGATTAGGCTTTTACCGCCATACCGCGAACATTTATCTCAATCGTTTGCTCGATATTTTATGAGGGTCGGATTACCTCAAGACATTGTAGTTAAAGGATACTAAACGGTATCCATCAGACACTATCATGCATAAGCTAACTGAGCAATTTGCAAAGGCTTGTGCAATCCGATACATTTATGAAAATTTGAAAGGTCCAGCTTACGGACGATAGTTGAACGTTAAGTGCCTTTATAGAAGAAAATACAATACCGATCTTTTAGCTGATTTTCTTGAGAACTATAAAGTCTGTAGAGATTTGAATGCCCTGAATTGAAAACTCAGGACAACGGTATACCCCCATCTAGTCCTCGTTTGTAACGAGGACTGACCCAGCTATGCGTTTGTAACGCATAATATCTTATTTTTTATTGAATCAACCATCCAATACTCAAAGAACTTTATTTCATATATCCGTAAACATCCGGTGGAATCAGAAATCGGATATAAACTGGTTGATTTTATTGCTAGAGGTACCGAAGTTCCTGATGGAATAGATGCCTCGCGTCCGCCTAATTTGTTTCGCCCACCTTGCAAAAGAGGGCAAGAGGGTAATATGTATTTGATAAATGAAAAGGGATTGGTTGGCATTTGCAGAAATCTCCTCTTCACCTCGGGCCGCATTAGGGATGGGAGGTGCCGTAGCATACGGGAGGCAGGCCTCCGGAGCGTCAGCGGAGCACCGTACAGCCCGGTCCGGAGCGCAGCGGAGGAAATGCCCTGAATATTACCTGCCACTACACATTCCTACCTGCTATTTTGGCGTTGTATTGATATAATTGTGATATTTGAAGCTTAAATATTATTTCAATGATCAAAAGGACAATACTCGTTTTTACTCTGTTTTATTCCATTTCCTTTGCCCAGGTGGCACAACCCAACCTTCCGGTGAATTTTGTGATCGACTTTGGCTACCTGACGCCTACCGGCAATACGGGTGACCTGGAAGGGCAGTTTTGGGGCTCGACCGTAACGAACCTGTATTTTACCTATGACTACCAGCTTGGTGACTCCCGGTTTTATCTGGTGCCGGGTGCCGGAATAGCGCATGAGCGGTATCGCTTTCAAAATAATAATACCATCGCTGACGCCGAAACGGGTACTATCATCGGGCCGGCCGACTCGCTGTATGGCATTACCCCCTTCATCAATAACAACAAGCTTTTTGTAAACTTTGCTGATGTACCCTTTGAGATACAGTGGCGTATGAATAAGGAACGTCCTGAGAATGGTCTGCGCATCGCTATTGGGGGTAAGGTAGGGTACCGCATACGATCACAGGTCAAATTCTCCTTCCTGGAAGAAGATGTAAGCAAAACCTATACATTTAATGAGGGCTTTGATCTTAATCAGCTCCGTTATGGTGCCTATGCGCGCATCGGATTTGGAGGGTGGAACATCTTTTACTACCAGACGCTGTCGCCACTATGGCAGGATCTGGATGCCCCTGCAGGTGCTGCGGGCATGTACCAGTTTACCATTGGCACCTCAATATCCCTGTTCTGATGATCACCTATCATGACATACGGAATGATGAAGAACTGGTAGCGCTGTACCGCAACTCCCACGACACGGGCTATATACGGGAGCTTTACCGCCGCTACTATCTCTATATTTACGCTGCGGTGATCCACCTGATGAAAAAACAGGAGCACGCCAAAAAAATCACCCTTCAAATGTACGATTTCCTGAAGGACGACCTGCGTAAGCATGGCGTGAGAAACTTTGCAGCATGGCTCTTTTTTGCGGTGAAGGTAAAATGCTATGACTATGCGAAACAGCATAAATTGCCTGAGCAAAAGCTGCTGGAAGATGAATTTGGCTCACGCTATCTCGATGCACTCTACCTCGAGGATAAGAACAAACCCCTGATGGACGAAGAGGCGTTTGAAACGATGGTGAAGAATGGCAAAATTCAATGGAAAAATGCCGAAGACAGAAAACTGGCAGAGGCCTTTTTTGTGGAACACAGATCGCTCGCCGATATTCTGAAGGAATACGATTACACTGAGCAGGAACTGGTGGAAAAGCTGCATATACTGAGAACCGGAAAGGATGGCAAAAAGAAAACAACATAATATCACTCTCCCTCCTTCGCCCGATGAGCTGGTAGAAATATTTCGTAACGAAGCCGGCAAGGACGACTACCATCTGTATGAGCAGAAAAAGGTGCGGTCGCGTATATTTTCGGTCAGTGAGCCTATCCTGAGGGGTAAATTCAACGGTGAAGAATGGAGTGAAGACCTCAGAGAACTGTCTACCGAAGTCTTACTGATGATCGGTGAGGCTCCGGTAAAATCGGTAAAAGGTAATAATCTGACCCAGTTGATCGGTATCGCTGCTGTGGTCATACTTCTTATTTTGGGCAGCTTTTTTGGTTACCGGTGGCTGGCTGCTGGCAACTCACAAGCCGGTGAAGATGGTACCAGACAAGTAGAAAATGAGCCTGCTATCGCTGTTGATACAACCGGCACAGAATCCGACTCATCAGCTATATCCGACATTGATACCTTATCTATTGATACTGTTGCAATGGAACCCTCAGTAAAAGAAGCTGCCGGAAATACTCAACCCATACAACAGCCCGTAGCAGCCACAGAAGATACTACGCCCAAGGCACCAGACTCAAAACCACCCATTGAACTAACTACCGATCCGACCTTTCAAACCGAAGAGGAAGACAGTGTAACAGAAGATGCAAATCTGCAGGAAGAAACCACTGTGCCGGTAGAAGATACTTCTTCAACTGCAGATAATGTCAGTGTGACAGACACACAAGAGGCCGCCGAAACGACGCCTGTCGTTTCATCTGAGGTGCCACTCCCTGAAGGTGGTCTGGAGGCATTAAAGCAAAAAATCAGGAATATTTCTGCTGATGCGGCGGCTGCTACAATCGTAATCATTATCAACGAGGACGGAAGTATAAACCGTACCCGAATTAGTGGGGTGTCAAGTGAAACAGAATCCACAATAACTAGTATATTAGAAGGCACAAAGTGGAGACCGGCCGTCATCGATGGTGCCCCCACTAGAGAAAGGTTACGCTTTACACTGGAATAAATGAACCGAAACAGAAATATATTTTTTCTGGTGGTGATATTACTGGTTATCTCCATCCCAACCCTGATACTATACCGTCCGGCTAAAGAAGCGCTTCCTGAAGGCAACAGGGATGCGAGCGGTACCTCATCTCAGGATGTTGTCACTGATACCGTTGCTCAAGCTACTGATGCAGAAATCACCGATATAATAGTGGAAGATACCACCGTTAATGATACGCTACCGGTTGCTGATGATACCCCCCCTGGTACTGATGAAACATCTGCTGATATGCCCGAAGAGCTGGAGGAAAAGATCACACGGCAACTGAACACAGCGGAAGTGCCGGATAAAATGGACGTGGAAGAAGAAATAGCCCAAACAGAGCTTGAACTGAATAACCGCGAACGCCCGGCATATGTGGCAGAAATGACCAACACCACGATGCTGGAGGATGAACTGGAGCTGTATTCCAATCTTATGGAAGAAGGATTCTACGAATCGTGGGCAGTACAGTATCTGCAAAAGGTAAGGGAACAGGAAAAAAATATTACAGCAGTTATTGATACGGCTGGATATTACACGGCCACACCCAAGGGCGGATTTCCCCTGTATATCCAGTTTCTTGGAAATGTATTTGGTAAGAAATTTGGTAAGTTTTATGGCGAAACGATTCTAACATTTAACGTGACGGAAGATGGCAAGCTGGAAAACCTCCGTATAGTAACTTCACCGTACCGGGTAACAGAGGAAGAGATCATTGCCATGATAGAAAAAGGTCCTCAATGGTTTCCCACCTTCACGGATGGCAGCCCCAAAGGAGAGAAGGTCAGATTGATTATTGAATAAGAATCCTTTCTTGACTGAAGTCTGTTTCAGCTTTGTGAGGTTCAGGTTCGGTAGTACATGCACCTCCAGGTGGAATACATACCTGAGCCACACGAACCCTGTACCCAACTGAGCGTAAATTGATAATACAAATAAAAACCCCCGACATTTTGTCGGGGGTCATGATAACCAAACTAGTAATCTACACTTACATTAACCTAAAGTTGGTTTTCTTATTCATCATATTCGATGTTTCTGTACCATTCGTTGACACCATCACGTACGCGGTTTCTCCATTCAAGTTCTGATTCAACCGATGTAGTAAATGTGGCACCGTCATAGCTTATGGTATATCTTAAGCTGATATTTCCTGTTGTCGGATCATATGTACTACCGTTATCTATGATGTCGGCAATGGTGCTTTGTTCCGGCTCTGTTGGAATAACTAATCCATTTACCCTCCACTCTACAATTGAGGTACCTATTGTTCCCCCATTTTCTATAGTGAAGTTTGCACGAATTCTTGAAGTAACTATAGGCTCATCGAATTCTGTTACATTAAATTGATCTAAGTCAAGACCAACAGCTTCAGATAGTTGAACCCATACTTCATTCTCATCATCCCAGATTTCATAATATGCATCTGTGGGCGGTTGAAGACCACCTCCATCTGTACCCCAGTAGATCTCAGCAGAATACATGATTATAGGTTGATCAAAGGTGTACTCTACCCACTGCCACTGACCACCATCTGGCCAGTTTCCGTATCTTGGGGTTTCAAAAGAGCTCTCAGGATCTGCATTACCGGTATTGATTCCTTCTAGCGATTCCCATGGGGATACAGCAGAAGTGGCAAGAGTTAGCTCACCGGGATAAGCTCTGGCCATATTTTCAACCTGCAAGACACCCGGAATATATTCACTATCTACCGTGTTATCATCGTTAACCGTGATCTGCATCGTATACAACGGTCCGCGAAACAGCATACCATCTGAAAGCAGTGTTTCGGTACCTGTTGTTGAGAAGTTTATCACGTTCTCAATGGTCCCGGAGCTGATTTCAGTGCCACCATCTGATGTGACATAGGATGCCTGTTGATTATAAAAGCCCTCCTCCTTAAGTACATAACGGAATACTACAATCTTGGTAGGGTTACGCACCGAATCTGCATCCGGAGAACCTGTCAGCCGGAAAGGTATAGCATACGTAGGGTTCAAAGCAGCAGGGTCATTGAAGAAATCTTCCGTTAGATCTATCTCCACTGATCCTATAAACGAACCTGCAGGAATCCTGAACTGGCTGTTATCACTTATACTGTAATAGTTGTCAGGCAAAAGGGTAAACCCTGTACCTCCAAGCAATGAAGGATCAATTTCAAAATTCACGAGACGGTCCTGGTTATTTTCAAGTAACCCTCCTACGTAAATTCCTACTTTGATGTCCTGGTCTTCTTCGCGTACAGCAGTACGGTACAGTACACCATCCAAATTTGAGCCTCCATCTTCGTTGGAGAAGGCTACAGTTGTATAATCAAAGTCTAACCTGAATTGGTCATAGCACGCGGTGGTAAACACCCCCAACGTACCCAACATGATCACTATTCCAATTATCTTTTTCATATTTTTTAATTTATAAATTCTATTACCATCCATCATTTTGTCTCAGTGCATCCATCAACAGTGTTTCTGTAAACGGAATCGGTGCATATCGCATGTGAGGCTGGAATACATGGTCCTCTACATTTACATAGTTATAGGTATAATTACCTCCTCCATTATCGATAATTTCAACACCTCGTACAGTGTGGTTGAGGGGCTGGTTGTAGCGTCTCATATCCCAAAAACGAAATCCCTCGAAACATAATTCCACTCTGCGTTCATTGGCTACCAATGTGGCAAAAGCACCTTGTCCTGCCGCCGCCTGGTCATCCAGATACTGATCCTGATATCCGGCTGTACCCGGATCGGAATCGATACCGGCACGCTGACGTACAGCGCGTAAAGCATCGGCTGCAGAGTATCCGTAACGTGCATCATTCGGACCGAAAGCATTATTGGCAGCTTCGGCAAAATTTAGCAATAGTTCTGGCTCCCCAAGAAATACCCGCATGTCATTATCATCCGCTTCATTGCCCGGCGTCAGTATGATATTATTACTCAACAGCTTCTGCAGGTAGTACCCTGTACGTGTACCCAGCTGATTTAGACCACCTGGAGCATCGCTTCCACCCTGGAAAGTTTCAATGGTAGTACCGGTTGCGCTATATACTTCTCCATTATGGAAAATAAATCGCTCAAACCTCGGATCCCGGTTTGCATAGGGATCGGCAGGGTCATATACTGAGCTGGTAGATATTGGATACCCATCAGCAGCGGGGAAGGCATCTACCAGGTTCTGGCTGGGGTTTGCGATACCATCACCAAAAAGCGAAGGAGGGAAATAAGCTGCCGGAGGTAAACCTGCATTTGCTCTTACCCAAATATGATCGTCTGCCGTGACATTATTGAAGTTACCGTAAGGCTGCAAAGTACCAATGCCACCTCCGGTAAGTGAATCGATGGCAGCGGCTGCAGCTTCGGCAGCTCTCTCCCATTTTTCCTGTGTAGGGGCGCCATAGGCAGGGCTTGCGGCGTACAGATAAACTCTGGCTTTTAATGCCAGTGTTGCAAGACCGTTGGCACGGCCAATATTGGTCACGTTATCATTGGTGAACGATCCGGTGTAGCGCAAGGGAAGTCTTGCAACGGCGGAATCGAGATCCTCAGCGATCTGAGCCACAGTATTTTCGTAGGTATCACGGGCGAGGTTGATATTTTCATCAAACTCGAGGTATTCCGTCACCAGAGGCACTCCAAGATACTCACCTCCTGCTCGACCTGCATAGGCTTGAAGAAGCTCCCAGGTATACCATGCACGGAGGAAATAAGCTTCTCCTACGCGCTGAACTTTCCATGCGGAGTCTAGTCTTCGGTCAACAACACGATACAGCAGATCATCGCCATTATCCAGAAACAGGTTAAGATGCTTGATCATATTGTAAGCATTGCCCCAGTTGCCTATCGGGCTATTTTCCCTTGTCCATCCACCTAGTGCAATGATGTTGCTGCCGGGTGTCTGTGGTACAGCGTTATCTGTAAAATAATCCAACGTGACAGGATATCCAATGCTAAGGCCTGTATAAGCACGTGTAAGGATACCTTCTCCAAACGTACTGTGCGACCAAAGCTGATCTGTAGTCAAATCCTGTATTGGCTCCGGCTCAAGGAACTCACAGGCGGCAAAGAATACAGCTATTAATGGTATTAAAAATATTTTTTTCATAGTTGTAATGTCTTAATGATTAAAATCTGCATGTTAATCCTATGGTCGTTGTTCTCATTATCGGGAAGGCACCTGCTCCTGCAGAAGGCCTTTCCGGGCTGATACCATATTTTCTCGTTACCTCTGAAAGTACCAACAGGTTTGTGCCTCTAACAAATATCGTAGCATTTGACATCGCCAGTCGTGATACCACAGATTCAGGTAGTGAATAGCTTAGCTGAACGTTTTTGAGTCGGAAAAACGCTGCATTAGCTGTCCAGAATGTAGATCCCTGATAATTATTAAGCGAAGCTGTAGTCAGCCTCGGATAATCATTGGTATTAGGCCACCTGTCGAGCATTGCTTCTGAAAAGTTAGGTTGCACACCTTGTATCCAGAAGAAATTCGGGTTGGTAAGCATCATAGTACCATCAGCCTGTCCCTGGCCTAGCACAAATAATCCGAAGCCTTTGTAATTCAGGTTTACATTCACACCATACTGAAGTCTTGGAAAATAAAGGTCTGTAGCAGAAAGGTCATTTTCATTTACCTGACCATCACCATCGATATCTACATAGCGGATATCGCCGGGTTGTACATCACCCCATGCCTGTGGTACATGCGCATCTACTTCTTCCTGGGTCTGGAAAAGACCGTCAGCTGTATAAGCAAATATTGCGTCTATAGGTGTGCCTGATCGTTTTCTTGAATCAGGTAAACTAAGTGGCTCATCGACAGTCACAAGCGTTCCGGTGCTATATACAGCATTGATGCCAATGTTGTATTTCAGGTCACCTTTACGTTTGTTCAGTGAGATCATACCATCTATACCATATCTTGTATTTTCACCAAAGTTGGTTACCGGTATGAAGCTGTTTTGTCCCAGGATGTCAGGCACCTGGCTGGCACGTCGGGAAAGCAATCCTGAATTTCTTTCAAAGAAATAATTGGCTTCTACGGAAACCAGATTGAATAATTCAGACTGTACACCTACGTTAAGGTAATTCTTGACAGGCAGCGTATAATCTGTAGTACCCTGTTGTGCGATGGAAAAGGTGTTAACCCCTGCACTAAGGTCGGTGAAGGTACCGAATGTATAACCGCCGCCGACCTGCTCCCATAAGGTTCGATCCAGGTAGAATTCGTTTACACCACCGATACCCAGTCCTGAGCGGATAAGGTTTCTGTTCGTTAGGCTATAACCGGTGCTATTAATACCCATCTGACCAGCTGAACCATAAACTTTCAGATAGTTAACAGCAGAAGATCCATTAAGGAAGGCTTCATTACTTGCTATCCATGCAGCACCAACGGTAGGATAAAGATTGAATTTATCTCCTGACGGAAGACGCATGCTGCCAGTATATGACAGGTCAACCTGTGCAACATAACGATTGTCGAAAGAGTAGTTTGCGCGAGCAGCAACATCCTGAATTTTAAAAGGCTGCTGGGCTCCGAACAGGATTTTCGTCTCATCTACAGCCTGGTAATAGGAAAGGTGCGAACTGATCGCATGGTTTCCGAAGGTATTGTTGTACGTAAGGCGTGAAAACAGGGAAGTAACCCTTCTGGTCCAGTCAAAGCCATTATCACGTGTAGCATCTACTGCGGCAGGTGTAAACCTGAAGACGGAGTCCTGATTGCCATTCTGGATGGTTCTCCAGATATCTGAAGTACCACCCTGCACTTCCGTCAATTGATTATTTACATCAAATGCACCTGTAGCTGCAAACTCAAGCCCTTCGGCAATAGGGCTCAGGTCGATATTTAACGTCGCGTTATTTTGAGTGTTGATCGTCTGGTTTTTGGCAAACCCATTCAACAGCTCATTTTCAACATTAAACTGATAATTAGCACTCGTAAACAGCAGTCCATCCACATTATTGGGATGAGCATTCGCGGGAAGTCCGGGCAATATGCTGTAAAGGTTCATATACCCGTTACCTCCACCGAAATTTGGATAATCAGTAGTAGATATCGAACCTACGAGGTTTACATTCATGCTTATGTACTCTGTAAGGTAAAGGTTTACATTGGCTCTTGCCTTGTATCTGTCGTAAGTAGCTGGCTCGCCAACGGCCTCAAGACCACCACGGCCGGTATAATCGAGCATAGTGAAATAGTTCACTTTGTCATCACCACCCGAGAAGTTAAGGTTTGCCCTGCTGAACATGGCACTGCTGTTTAGATATTGATTGTAGTAATCAACATTTGGATAACGCAGTGGATTGGTGCCGTTCTGGTATCCTGCCAAAGCATCATCTGAGAAAGGTACCGGCAGTCCGTCGTTGAGAGCTGCTTCGTTACGAAGGCTGGCATAATCAAAGGCATCGAGATAACCGGGTGTTTCGGTAGGAGAATAAACGCCATACTCGAAATTGACATTGATCTGACGGTTATAACTTTCGCCGGCGATTGTTTCAATCCAGATGACTGGTCCGGATGCTGAAACACCAAGCGCAGCACGGGAGGAAATATCTTTCAGCAGGTATACGCGATCAACTTCAAATACTGAAAGGTAACTTGGGTCACGTTGAATACCGTCGATGTAGAATACAGCATCCTCACCACGAATATCGGCCAGATAAACATCACGACCGGGGCCATCTGCTATGACCTGACTTACCGTAAGGCCGGGCAACCGGGCTGAAAGCGCCTCGATGACATTCTCACTGGGGTAGCTCTGTAGCTCTTCACCTGTGATCATCGTCGTTGGTGATACCATTCTGTTCTGATCAAAGCTTTGATATGGTAATGCAAATTTATCAGCGCCATTGATCATAGAACTTGGAAGAAGCGTAATAGACTCCACTGCCAGGTTTCCATTATTAACCGGAAGGATCTGTTTCTGATATCCGTCATTTGATACGATCAGCTGATCATTTGGTACGGTTACGTTGATGGTATACTTACCCTCGGCATCTGTGAATTTACGCTCAAGTGTGTTGAACGATTCAATCAGAACACCTTCCATGGGCTCACCATCCTTATCATATACTGTTCCGTTAAGCTCTGCCGTCTCCACGTCCTGTGCAAAAGACGGATTAATGATTAATCCAAAAAATACCAGGACCATCAGACAACTGCTCAATATATTCTTGTTCATAGTTTTCTTCATTAGGTCTTTAAAAATGTTTTTACAGACCCGGGAGGCTTACCATCCCGGGTTTTGACTGAAATCATCGAATATCAATGCATCTTCAAGCGGTATAGGGAATCGTGTATGTTTGCTTGAATACTGATAGATCGAATAAGGTGTGCTGATGGGCTGTATATCAAAACCTGTAGGCGCACCCGGGTTTTCTACCAGATTGATTGCGTAAATAGACCTGTTTTCAATATTACCTATTGTACCATATCGCATCAGGTCAAATACCCGCTTTCCTTCAAGGTAAAGCTCTACCACTCGCTCGTTTCGAATACGCTCACGGAAGTCATCAGCACTTCCGGTATACTGAGCAGGCACGTCTGGCTGTCCTACGCGGTTTCTCACCATATTCACAGCATCAAGAGCACTCATGTTTGCTCCCGGCAATGTGTAGGAAGGTCCTCCGATCTCGTTACATGCCTCTGCATACATCAGTAATATTTCAGCATAGCGGAAATAGATTTTATGTGTGAGAGGAGCAGCCTGATCGGATTGTGCATCGACGTTGCGGTTCCAGAATTTCCGGGAAAGATATCCGGTATGATTGGAAAACTGGTTTGTCGGATCACGATCCTGTCCATCTACAAACAGTTCAAGCGGACGGTTCACGGAAGTCCATATTTCATTGTTGAAAAGAATGGAGTAGTAGAACCTCGGATCACGGTTTACATAAGGGTTCTGAGGATCAAAACCGGGATCATCTTCCAGTGCCAGCCCGTTGGCTGTTTCAAACCGCTCTACGATATTATGTGAAGGACTGAAACCCTGGATAATACCACCATCTTCTATAGAAGGTACGGTCAGTACAGTGTAAGTGCCATTACCTGTAGTAGACTGCTGATAGTTTTCCCAGATGATCTCTGAGTTTTCATTCAGCGGTGTATACATAAAGATAGAGTCAAATCCACTTGGGAAGGTGATCGTCTGAATGCCTCCCGGTGTATCATACTGTATCTGGTCTGTACCATTAGATGGCATCAGGCTGTATCGTCCTGTAGACTGTGCAAAGTCGATAAGATCCCATGCTGCCTGAGCCGCCAGTTCCCATCGTGTCTGATCATTGCTGGGATTGTTGGCAGGTGAGGCACTGTGAAGCAAAGCTGAGGCTTTCAGCGCCATTGCCGCACCGCGTGTAGGCCTGCCCAGGTTGGCCGAGTTCCAGCTTTCTGGTAGCAGCGCCATTGCTGAATCACAATCTGCTGCGATACGCAGAGCCGTTTCGTTGTAGGACAACCTCGCACGGGAGAAATCATCAGAAGCTTCATATACTTCCGTGATGTATGGCATACCACCTTGTCGTCGCAGAAACTCATAGTGGAACCAGGCTCTCATGAAATGAGCCTGTCCTTCAAGCTCGTCTATCTGAGTCTGTGTTACACTACCGTTTTCAAGTTGCCCGCTGTTGACAAGGGTAGGAATTTCCTCCAATGCAATATTGCAGCGTCGGACACCTTCCCAGCCTTCCCATACTCTGTAGAATTGAAGCGCCTGACCTGTATTAAAGGCCCGCAGCCAGTCGCCGGAGCGGGCAACTCCCATGGTTTCCCATGCAGAATTCAGGTAACCTTCATCTCCCAGAGCACCGATCCAGGCATAATCGAAAGGTGCAAGGTAATCATGCAGATAGGGATATACACCATCCAGAAACTGACGGAAGGTGAGATAATCCGAAAATACATCCTCTTTGAGAAATCCGTCGGCAGCAGGTGTACTGGCCAGGTATTCCTCACAACTGAGGGAGAAAAATCCTGTAATTGCTATAAAAGCTACTATTATAATTTTTTTCATAATGGTCTGTTGTTTTCAATTAAAACATGGCTCTGATCTCAAGCGTATAGCGCTTCATCTGCGGGTAGTTTCCAAAGTCTTCACCAAAGTTGAATCCTTCAGGATCACCACCCCAGTCACGCTTTCTCCAGGTAAGCAGGTTGGTTCCAAACACAGAAGCCGTCATTTCCCTCATACCAATTTTTGACAGAATGTCGGAGTCAAAGGTATAGGCAAGGCGCAGGTTTCGCAGACGAACATACATACCGTCAACCATTGAAAACTGACTGATCTGGTAGTTATAATTCTGGTTTGTTGCCTGAGAATGTGGTGTTGGCCATGCGGCATCACGGTTATCAGGTCTCCAGTGATCGTTGTGTACCAGGTAGGCATTGTCCTTGTTCTGAGAGAACGGGAACAGGAAGAACATACCACCCTGACGCATCGGACGGGCAACATTGGAAATACCGTAGACCTGTGTGCTGATTGACCAGTTTTTGTAGTCAAAACCTATCGTGGCGTTCCAGTTTACCAAAGGAGTCAGCGGGTATTGCGATACCACATAATCCTGCTGATCTACGTTACCGTCTCCGTTAAAGTCAATGAAACGAAGGTCACCCATTACAGGGCTTCCACCTGCTGTAGGCAACATAAATAATTCGTCGAAGCTCTGATAAAATCCGCTGTGAATAAGTCCGGTACCCGGTGTGTAACTACCCAGTCGCTGGGCGATGTCTACCGGCTTACCTTCAGCCTTCAGGTGGAAAGGAACATTATCGGATTCATCGTAAAATACCACACGGTTTTCAGTAGCGGCTACGTTAGCAGTACCCCAGATAAAGGCGTTGGTACCGACAGATTTGTTAACACCAAACTCTACCTCTATACCCTGACTTTTTGTTTCACCGATATTGCCTTGTATAGCACTGGTAGTACCAATATAGGCAGGTACTGACTGGCGGGTCTGCAGTACGCCGGTTCTTCTTTCATTGTAAAGGTCTACACTCAGCGTATATTCATTGTTAAGAAATCCGAGTTCGATACCCAGGTTTTGCTTGTAGGCATCTTCCCATGTTGCATCTGTAACCGGAATAGGACCCTCGTTGATAATGCCGTAGGTCTGACGCGGAAATCCAAATACAGTTGATCCACCCTGCTCATAGAATGAACGGTACAACCATCTTGCAATACCTGCATCACTACCTACGATACCATAAGAGTATCGGAGTTTGAAATTATTAACGACGGGTTTGATACCAGACCAGAAGTCTTCTTCGGAGATTCTCCATCCACCGGCAAACGCAGGGAAGGTACCAAAACGAAGACCCGGCCCGAATTTCTCAGATCCGGAATGTGCTACACTGGCTTCGAAGAAATATCTTCCGGCATAGTTATAAGTAGCGCGGCCGATCCAGTTTTCCTGGAAAGATGGGAAAGAGGTTCCACCCTGATTCTGACGTCGCTGAAAAATACCCTGGCCTGTTACAGTATGTTCGCCAAACTTTCTGTTGTAATCAAGGCTTACCTGATACCAGTGGCTTCTACCTACACTAAGCAGCTGATCAGCATTGTTGACATTAAGAGGACGTGAAGGATTGTCAAAATCGATAGTACCGGGGAATCGGTTAAATCGGGTCCATTCCAGTGTTTCAGGATCCAGGTAGTAACCATGATAGTCAGGGTTTCTGAACCTTTTTCTGTATCGGGTATCTGTATTATATGAGTAAAGTCCTGTGACACTAAGTCCTTCGGTGATAAAGTCGAGTTTTTGTGTCAGCTTGATATCACTGAGGATCTGGTTGCCCTTGTTTCGGTCAAAACCCCATGATCCGTTCCAGCTAAGTCTTACCTCACCCTGAGCCGGGTTAATATATGGTCTTCTTACACCTCTGTCATAAGGGATAAGCTCATCAGGATACTGATCCAGTATGTCTTCAGGGTAATAGGGAAGACCAGTTACAGGCTCGAACCAGTTTTCCTGCGTGTAAGTGTCATCCGGTTTTCTCCAGATCTTGATGTTACCACCTAAGCTAACTGAAAGCTCAGTAGTCGGCGTCACCTGAAAGTCCAGGTTATTTCTGAAGTTGAATCGCTGGTGGCGATAGCCTGCATTCAATTCATCATAATTGTATGGGAATGCATTGTCCTGACCCGTGTTCATGACATCACCTTCATACAGGTAACCCACTGAAACGAAATATTTCACAAAGTCATTACCTCCACGTGCGTTGAGGTTATGCTGATGATCCCAGCCACGGCCATAAAGGAAATCCATCCAGTCTGTATCAGGATACAGATACGGAAGATCCTGATCGCGGTAATGTGCCAGCTCGTTATCCGGAATAATCAGATCCCAGTTGCCATCATTTCTGTAGGCTGTATTCCTCAGCTGCATGGTCTGATAGGAGTTCATATACTCAGGTAGTATAGTCGGCTCTTTCATCGTTACCAGTGAAGAGTATTCCAACTGAATACGACCGGAAGCACCTCTTTTGGTGTTAACAATGATTACACCATTCGCACCTCTAACACCATACACTGCCGTTGCCGATGCATCTTTCAGAATGGAGATAGACTCGATCTCATTCGGGTCAATATTGGAGAAGGGTCGCTCAACACCATCCACTATATAAAGCGGTGTGTTGTTACCCATGGAAGCAATACCTCGTATGGAAAGGGAAAGTCCGCCTAATGCCTCTTCACCCGGTGTAGGGTCAGACTGGATCACGGTCAGACCGGGAAGTGCACCCTGTAATGAGTTTTCAAGGCTACCCCCCATTTTCACCTGCTGGATGCTTTCACCATCCACCTGTGAAATCGCTCCTACTACAGCAGCTTTTTCCTGACGGACACCAAAACCCATCACGATTACTTCTTCCAGTTGCTGATTGTCAGGCAGCATCGTAACGTTGATCACGGAACGGTCACCTACCTGGATGTCCTGTGGCTTCATACCCACAAAAGAAAACCGCAGTACATCGTCACTTGATGCTGTGATGGAATATTTACCATCGATATCGGTAATGTCACCACTATTAGTGCCGACGATCAATACCGTGGCACCGGGAATGGTGTTTCCATCTTCATCAATTACAGTACCTGTCACCTGTCGCTCCTGCGCGAACGTTAGTGAAGGCACGGCCAGCAGCAGCGCCAGTATGCCTGCCAGGCCTCTCTTTTTGAAATAATTGTTTAGTTGATTCATACGACTTTAGGTAAAGTTTAAAGATTTGAATTTCACATCATGTCAGGGTAGCCCCAGACGTGATATGCTTTATAAATTATTGAATTTGGTTCTTTTTGTAGTAATAAGTTCTTGTAGCGTTTTTCTCATAAGCGTAATATTTGGTGTATTTGATTTTTTCACATCTTAAAGATTGTTTTAAAGTATTTCTTTAATGTGCACAAATGTTTAATAAGTGTTCACTATTGTATGAAAATTGTACAAAAGTGAGTTTTCAGTCATTAAAGGGATAAAAAAGACAAACTTTTTATCCTTCATTCCGTTATTTTTCTCTTTATTTTAAAATTGTAAAAAACCTGCACATATGTCCTTCAGGTTTGATGAAATGGCAAAAATGGAACAAAAAAATAGATATTACTCATTTCGCCCTCAGCGAGAAAATACACCTACAGTTTGTGTATTTTATAATTATATGCGGTGTTGTTTATCACTATTCTAAGTATATAGATGCCCGTTTGTACATCAGAAATATCGAGAAAATTTAAACTTTCAGTGTTTTTCCAGATTTTTTGAATATTTCCTGTCTGACCGATCAGCTCAATACGTGATATGTATTGTGCACCATTCTGCCTTACATAAAGGTGATCCTGAGCCGGGTTAGGATACAGTTCTATACTTTCGTTGTTAACATTTGTGCTGGTAATCCTGACTTCTCTGAAGTTTTCAGTGGC
>CAZEQJ010000001.1:0-252120 GCA_964514385.1 uncultured Cytophagales bacterium | reverse complement strand
CTGGACTATTCATGCATTCCCCGTGCAGTAGCCATGCGAAATACTCAGGGATTTATTAAAATCCTGGTAACAGATGATGATGAGATGAAGATATTGGGTATGCGTGTTGTAGGGCAGCATGCCAGCAGTGCAATTCAGGCTGTGGCCTTACTTATTTCCATGGATAAGGGTATCACAGAGCTTGCCGAGCTGATCCACCCGCATCCTTCTATCATCGAAGGTATTCAGGAATGTGCGCGAATGCTCATGGGCAAATCATCACTTAAACCGGATCTTGTAGGTGATAAGGTGGTTTTTAAAACATTTAGACCTGAAGCTACCGTTTAAGGTTGTATGAGAATATCAGGTATTATACTACTGGTGATGTTATTTGGCTGCAAATCCACTCCAATGGACGAGCAGTATTACAACAAGGCAAACACAAGTTTCAGGGAAGGAGATTACCGAAAGGCAATACGGCTGTATTCAGATGCCCTGGAGCGTGATGATGCATTTGTGTCAGCCTATTTCAACAGGGGATTGAGCTATATCAACATGAATGATATGGATGGCGCATTGAGTGATTTTTCTAATGTGATCATACTGGACCCTGAAAATGCGCAGGCTTATCTTCAGCGTGCTTATGTTCTGTATCGCAAAAATGCCATCCGACAGGCACTAAATGATCTCAACAGGCTAGAGCAAATGGGGTTTGATAACCCGGATGCCCGCTTTGTTCGGGCGCTGGTTTATACCGAAACGCAGGATAATAAAGAGCAGGCTATTCTGCTCTTTAAAAATCTAATTAAGGAGGAAGGCGAGACGGCTGAGCTGCTGACCAACCTGGGTAATGTTTTTTGGCATCTTCAGCAGTACGATTCGGCCAATAGATATCTTTCCAAATCACTGAAGCTGGATGATGGTATTTCGCAGACATGGAATACATTGGGCTTAATTGAACAGGATCGCGGCAACTTCGCTGAGGCTATCGGTTACTACCGAAGAGCTGGTAAAATTGCGCCAAACGACCCGTATGTCTTAAATAATACGGGCTTTGCATACCTTTCTGCAGGAAAGCTGGATAGCGCCCGCTATTTTTTTGACCAAAGTCTGCTGGTCGACAGAAAAAACCCGTACCTATACCGCAACCTGACAGCGTATTACCTTGCAGCAGGTGATGTAGAGGCAGCCGGGAGGTCACTTGAACGTGCAAAGTCACTGGCAGAAGATATTAACGGCATGCCCTATTTTGAAGCGCTTTATAACCTGGCCAATGGTAGAAAAGAAGAGGCCTGTAGGTTTTTTGAAAATTATTCCGGGCGTTTTAAGGTTCCTGATAAACTAAACTGCCCTTGAATAAACCATTAGACGTACTTAAACAGTATTGGGGTTATTCTGCATTTCGTCCTTTACAGGAAGATATTGTAAATGCTGTCGCGCAAGGTAAAGATGTGCTTGCCCTGCTACCGACCGGCGGGGGGAAATCGATTTGCTTTCAGGTTCCCGGCCTAATGAGAGATAAGGGCATTACGCTGGTTATTTCTCCTCTTATTGCCCTGATGAATGATCAGGTGTATCAGTTAAAAAAAAGGGGTATTTCTGCAGCTACTATTCATTCCGGGATGCCTTTCAGGGAAATAGATATCACACTTGATAACGCCGTATCAGGAGCTTATCGTTTTTTATATGTATCGCCCGAGCGACTCCAAACGCCTTTGTTCCAGGAGAGGTGTAAGCAAATGTCATTGTCATTAATCGCGGTAGACGAGGCGCATTGCATATCGCAATGGGGATATGACTTCAGGCCACAATATCTCGCTATATCTGATATCCGGGATGATGTGACACGTGTTCCAATTATTGCTTTAACGGCTACTGCCACGCATGAAGTGAGAGAAGATATAGCCGAAAAGCTGAAGCTGCGATCGCCCGAAATCTTTGTTAAAAGTTTTGAGCGCAGCAATCTTATTTATGGAGCCCGGGAGGTCGCGGTAAAGCTGACCAAGCTGGTCGAAATGCTTTCCCGGATAAAAGGCAGTGCCATCGTATATGTGAGAAGTCGTAAAAAGACACAGGAGATATCACGTCAGCTTCAGCGTCACGGCATAACAGCGACATATTATCATGGTGGACTGGATCATACCAGCCGTGAGAAGCAACAGAATATGTGGATCCAGAGCAAAGTACAGGTGATGGTGGCCACAAATGCTTTTGGAATGGGTATTGACAAGCCAGATGTACGTATGGTTATACATGTGGATCTGCCTGAAACGCTGGAAGATTATTATCAGGAGGCCGGACGTGCCGGTAGAGATGAAAAAACAGCCTTTGCCTTCATTTTATATAACCAGACTGATCTGAAACAGCTTAACGATAGGATTAATCGTGCAAATCCTTCTATGGATGAGATCAGACATGTATACCAGTGCCTTGGCAATTATCTGAAAGTAGCTACCGGGGTTCAGGGGAAGGATGCCTACCCGTTGGATGTTCCTGCTTTTGCCGGGGTCTATAAGCTCGATGTGTCCCAAACGTATTATGTGCTCAAAAAACTCCATGATCAGGGGGTGATTTTTTTAAATGAAGGGTTTGGTCGCAGGTCCAGGTTTATGTTTGCTATTCCTCATGAAAAAGTATATGAATATGAGCTTTTTCACCGGGGAATGGAGGTTTTGATAAAAACGATGCTAAGACTTTATGGTGGCGATCTTTATCACGATTTTGTTTCTGTAGATGAGTTTGCTATCGCCAAACATGCAGGGGTACACGTCAATCAGGTAAAAAAGCATCTTACACAGCTGAATAAGGAGGAGGTTGCCATTTATGAACCGGTATTTGACCAGCCTACAGTTACATTTATTAATCAGCGCTATGAAGCCACACATCTTCCTATTGAAGCAAACCTCATACGGCAACGCAGGGAGTTGGCTCTTGCGAAAGCCCAAAAGGTTATTGAGTATTGCCCTTTAACAACATCCTGTCGTGTGCAATATTTGCTCGCATATTTTGGTGAAGAGAAACAGGAAGTTTGTGGCTATTGCGACAACTGCAAAGCGGAAAAAAATAAACCTGAGGTAAACGAGGAGAATATCATTCAACTTATACAATCGGAGTCTCATTCGGTCTCTTCGCTACTAGAGCATTTTGCCGGTCATGAGAAAGAAGTATCATTTCACCTCCGGCGATTGCTGGAGAGAGGTAAAATCATAAGAGAGGGAGATAAGCTGCGGGCGTAGCCCGCAGCGCATTATTATTCTTCTAAAGCAGCCACACCGGGTAATACTTTGCCCTCCATATATTCGAGCAACGCACCTCCTCCTGTCGATACAAAGGATACACGGTCACCATATCCCATGGTATTGACAGCTGCGGCAGAGTCGCCTCCGCCAATTAATGAAAAACCCCCGTTTTCCGTAGCTTTTACTACAGCATCGGCAATGGCTTTGGTGCCATTTGCAAACTTTTCCATCTCAAAAACTCCCATAGGGCCATTCCATAATATAGTTTTTGCCTCTTTGACTATATTACTGAATACTTCTACGGCTTGAGGCCCAATATCAAGACCCATCCAGCCTTCTGGAATAGCATTATTTACCGAAGTCTGAGTATCGGCGTCGTTACTGAATTCACTGGCAACGATGCTGTCTATTGGCAATTCAAGGTTTACACCTTTTTCTTTTGCTTTTCTGATCAGCTCGTTAGCAAGATCAAGCTTCTCTTCTTCTACGAGCGATTTCCCTGTCTGGCCACCCATTGCTTTGAAAAAGGTGTAACTCATGCCGCCTCCGATTATTAGCGTATCGACCTTGTCTAGCAATCGCTCAATAATTAAAATCTTATCCGATATCTTGGCTCCCCCCATGATAGCTACAAAAGGTCTGGCTGCATTATCGAGTACTTTTTTAGCGTTTTCAAGCTCGGCCTGCATAATGTAACCACATCCTTTTTCTTCAAAAAAACGGGCAGCTACTGTAGTAGAGGCATGGGCACGGTGAGCTGTCCCGAAGGCGTCATTGATATACACATCACCAAGGTTAGCTAATTTCTGGCTGAAGACCTCATCGCCTTTGGTTTCTTCCTTGTAAAATCGTGTGTTTTCGAGAAGCAGTACTTCACCAGGCTTTAAAGCTCTCGATTTGTTAACTGCTTCTTCACCAATACAATCGTTTGCAAAGTGCACAGTAGCACCAAGACTTTCTGAAAGATGGTCTACGATGTGGCGTAAAGAAAACTTATCTTCAGGGCCATCCTTTGGTCTGCCCAGATGAGACATAAGTATTGCCGAACCGCCATCATTCAGGATCTTTTTAATCGTTGGTATAGCTGCTCTTATCCGCGTGTCATCGGTTATTTTGAAGTCCTTATTTAAAGGCACGTTAAAATCCACACGGACAAGTGCTTTTTTGTCTTTGAAGTCAATAGAATCTACCGTTTTCATATTTATTACTTGTTTTGGTTAGATGCTTTACGCAACCGGTCATTGATGGCAACACCAATGCCGTAGTCAGGCACAAATTCGGAAATAATTATGGATATTTCACTAATGTCGAGATTTCTTAATGATGCATACAGATTTTTTGCCGCTTCATTTAAATTTCCTTCAGATGACAGGATCAGCTGAGGCCCTTCAAACCCTAAATCACGATAGTCTGTCCGATAAGATAAGACACCGACTTTTTTATTTTTATATTGCTTTATCAAAGAGGGAATATCTCCGATTACTACGGGTACGGATGGCGCATAATGTGATTTTAACATTCCCGGTGCAATCGGGTTCTCTTCCCGGATTGCGGGTGCTGTAATAATGGAAGGTATAACCTGTTTCAATTCAGCGAAATCGATGGCGCCGTTGCGGAGTATGGCAGGCGGAACAGAAGTAAGATTGACTATGGTTGACTCCAGGCCTATTCCACATCTTCCCCCATCCAGAATATAGGGTATCTTTTCTCCCAGTTGTTTTTCAACATGGATTGCCTCGGTAGGACTTACATACCCAAAGGGATTGGCACTCGGCGCTACGAGGGGAAAATCGATTTCCTGAAGCAGCTTTTGTGTAAGTGGATGAGCCGGAATCCTTATTGCTACTGTATCAAGTCCGGCGGTTATCAGACCGGAAATATGTGGCTTTTTGTTGAGTACAAAGGTGATAGGGCCGGGGCAGTATTTTTCAGCAAGCAGATAAAACATATCAGGCAGGTTATCAGCAATTGTTTCTACCATATCGGCTGAGCCTACATGCACAATAAGGGGATCGAAGGAAGGTCTTTTTTTGACTTCAAATATTTTTTTTATTGCATTTTCATTGGTGGCATCAGCGGCAAGGCCATAAACTGTTTCTGTCGGTATACCGACTACCTCACCTTTTCTGAGCCAATATGCAGCTGTTTTGATGTCTATGCCCGTCATTTTTTTCTGCTTCCTTCCACTGCCCTGAAAAATGTGATATATTTAAAAAAATTTTTACGCCATGAGCAACAAAACCAGAAACCTGCTAAAGCTACTGTCGGTAATCATCGTTGTAATATGTGTCCTAATGGAACTGGGCATAGTACAGATCAAACGCATCACCCAATATGTTGTCTGGATGATGGTCATTGCCTTTGGTATGCTGCTGATATCTTCCCGTTGACGATCAATTCAGCTCAACAAGTACGCGGTTAAGCTTACCTTCACTCAGTACTTCTGTCTGTGCATCATAACCCACATTACTGAGCTCGCCTTTCCTGACGTCCATGTAGTAGGATTTAGGCTGGAGATCCGAAAAACGAGCTCTGCCTTTTTTGTCGGTCAATACGGTATCTATTGCATTTTTATTGGCACGGTAGTCAGTTTCTGAATCATACAGGATTACCTCAGCACCTTCTACAGGGTTTTGTTCAGCATCCTGAACGATCACCTGTAAACGCGTAGTAGCTGCAAAAACGGCGATGCTTGCAAACAATAAAAAGGTGAATAAAACGTGTTTTTTCATTATATGTTCTTTCTTGTAAATACCCAATTGTTTTCCGTACTCATATCCTGCTGAAATAGGTAACCACCCTCATCAAAAGACTTAAGATCCTCTGGTTTATCGATTCGGTTTCGCACCATAAAATCGGACATTAATCCCCTTGCTTTTTTTGCATAGATACCGATAATCTTATACTTACCGTCCTTGAAATCTTTAAATATAATATTTTTAACCCGGATGTCGCTTCCAAGTGTTTGTTCATCCACAGATTTCCAATATTCAGAAGACGCCAGATTAATAATGGTCTTGCTTTTATGACTGGTCAGCTCATCCCTGAGATGGCGTGCAATACGATCACCCCAGAATTCATACAGATTTTTACCCCGCTCATTGCTGAGACTTGTGCCCATCTCGAGTCGGTAAGGCTGGATTAAATCCAATGGTCGTAGCAAGCCATATAACCCCGACAGGATACGAAGATGCTGCTGAGCGAATTCGAAGTCATCTTTATCATAATGATCCAGATCAAAACCTGTATACACATCTCCCTTGAATGCCAGCAACGCCTGCTTGGCATTGTTCGGATCATGTAAATCAAACTCCTGATAGCGTTTATGGTTAAGGTCAGCCAGATTATCGCTTAAGGACATCAACTCTCTGATCTGCGTAGCTGTATACTTCTTCAAAATGCTGATCAGTTCAGCTGTATCTTTTTTAAACTCAGGTTCTGTACTATTTTTAAAATCCGGATCCGTAAAATCCAGAGACTTGGCAGGTGATATTACTGCGATCATGATTATTTATCTGATTAATGTAACAACTCCTCTTAGTTCTCTTCTTGTATCATCTGTTAAACCGGTATAACGAATTACATAGGCATATGTTCCTGACGGTGCTGCATCACCTCTAGATCGGTTACCAAACCATTCGAATTCTTTGTCAGAGCTGGAATAAACCGGCTCACCCCATCGGTTGTAAATGATTATTTCAAACTCATTCACAAATATGCTTTCAATGGAAAATGCCCTGTTTTCAGGAATATTGGAGATTGGTTTAAATGCTGTAGGCGCAAAAATCTGTGGTATACACTGTTCTATCACATTTACCTCATCCTCACTTATACATCCAAAGGCATTTGTCAGGCGCACACTATATCTTCCTCCGCTATTGACTGTCAGCGACGGACTATTGGAAATGGCATTATTGGGAAGTGTCCATTCGTACAGTGAGAAATCGCCTCCCGGATCCAGAAGGGCTTCTGAATTATCAGGATCTGCAGGACAAATGTAGGCTACTGCCACCAGTTCAGAAGGCGTTGTTTCATAACGTACTACATCAATACTGTCCGAACGTACACATCCATTTACATCTTCCACATCCAGTCGGATGAAATTTTCTCCAAATACCACCACATTCGGGCCGCTGAAGCCGGTTGATTCCCCATTAAATGTCCAGGTATAGGATGGGTTTTGTGCAGTTGTGACCGAACGAAGCAGAATGGTATCCTGATCGCAAAAGGAGGGAGAGAGAAGGCTGACGGTAAAAGCCGGACTTATAGTAAGAGGAATCGGGCCTTCTACCACTTCACATCCCGTACTCTGATCGATGACGGTTAGTGTATAATTACCTGATCTGGTGACAGTCAGCGAAGGAGTGGTCGCCCCTGTATTCCATACTGTTCTGAATGGACCCGTACCTCCTGAAATGGAGGTTATCAGGTCAACCTGTCCTTCACAAGGATCACCGGACTCATCAATTACTATTGTTTGCGGTTCTGAAAGTACAACCTGAACAGAATCACGTGCCGGACATAAGGTATTGGTTGGGTCTGAGGCTTCCACTACATACAAGCCGGATTGAGATACCGTAGTGGTGGCACTTGTAGCGGGGTTTGCTGCAGGGCCGGTCCATAAGAAATCAGCTGGATTGGTAGAAGATGTCGCAGTCACCGACACATTGACGCCGCACGCTGTAATAATATCTTCTGCTATATCTACCACAAGCTGAGGAGCTTCAGTCAGATTCACAATAGTATCTTCTGTGCAGTTACCTGCATCGGTAAATACAATAAGATAATCTGAAGGACTGAGGTTTATGAGGTTTAGCACATCAGAGCCGGCGATAGATCCGTTTTGTGTGGTATTGGTTGTCAGGTTTGTCAATGTGTAATCATAGTCCTGTGGCACATCGAGATTTACATCAATGCTACCTGCATCTTCGCATGCCGGAGTAGCCAGCACATTTGTAATATTGAAGTTGCTGCCGATATCGGGTACAGATAAAGTGGTATCTGCGGCACATCCGTTATTGTTATCAATAGCTGTAAGACTGTAAGCCCCTGCTGCCAGCCCGGCAATATCTTCAGTATTTGCAGAAAAGCCCGGGCCGGTCCAGCTATATTGTATAGAGGTAGTGGTAGCGGTAACTTCGATATCAAGTATACCATTACCAATTCCGCAGCTATCTGCTACAATGCTTGTTACACCAATAGAAGGCGCAGCGCTGATCGTAATATTCACTGTATCGGCATTTGAGCAGCCGCCCAGTGCAGGTGGATCAGTGCCAACCACAACATAGGTAAATAGCCCCGGGACTGACGTGTCGATATTTTGTATTTGAGATGTGTTGCCATTTGCCGTTCCATTCACAAACCACTCATAGGTAGGGATGGCGTCCTGCGTATTGAGCTGTGTCACAGGGTCTCCTTCGCAAAAAACAAGATCAGGTCCGAGGTTTAAATCCGGGCCACCGGCACTTACGAAAGCTGACGCTGAGGCAGTACATCCGTTTTCATCCTGAATGGTTACCGAATAGTTGCCCTGGTCGGTGACTATAATAGCACTGGTTGAATCACCGGTATTCCATGAATAAGTTAAATCAGGAATGTTATTAATATTGGCATTGAGAAACAGGTTACTGTCACGGCAAAACGTAGTATCCGAAATGGTGGGCGTAGGCGCCTCCTGAAAAATGGTAATGGTTTGAGTAAGTGTAGAGTCCAGTCCGCACCGGTTTGTAATGTTAAGGGAGACAAGATATACGCTGTCAACAGCATAGGTATGTGATGTAGAGTCACCTGTAGCACTGTTACCATCACCAAATGTCCAGCTGAATTCGTCTATTATCGAGGTGCCTGTGCCCACAAAAGTCGTTGTTTGCCCAAGACAATTGTCACTTACAGTGATCGAGGGCGACTGACTTGGCGGCACAACGTTTTGAATGAAGTTAGGAAGGCCCAGCTTGCTTTGTGTTCCACCCGCGAGAGTAAAGCCACCGTCAACATAAGTGGACACTTCATCAAAGGCTTCAGCAGGGGTGATAAGCCCCAGCGATGAATTATTGTTGATCGCAACATAGATCTGACCGTCTGGCCCGGTTTGTATAGCTCCCAGTTCCCCACTTACTGTCCCGTTTAAAGGTACCCCTGAATTGACAATTTCGGTTGCCGTGGTGTCAAGGTAATACTCAAAAATAGTTGAAGGACTACCTGTAAGTGACACAAAAAGCTTTGAGGCATTCTGACTAAACTCAAGCCCATATGCCTGCTGCCCTCCGGCTTCATTCAAAGGTATCCGCACAACGTTTTCCACACGTCCCAGTGTGTCTACGAAATCGAAAAGCTCTATCACATCATCACCGGCGCCACTTCCCGGTAATACAACAGCAAGCCGCTCAGCATTTGCAGAGAGTTTCATATATCCCCTGCCATTGAGCTCATCGGCAATGGAGTGTATACTCCCGGCGTTCGATATGATGGGCGTAATGATCCCGTCTGCTGTTATAGGATATGTGCGAAATGCATTTGTTCCGTACTCATGTGTTACCAGCCAGGTAAGATTGCCTGCCTCTACCGCGGTGATGCGCTCCGTATTATTTTCATAAAGCGGCACATTGCGTATCACCACATCGCCATGTTCCGATGTTTTCATATCTACCACAGAGTAATAAAGTGTATAATTGTTATCACCGTAGGTTGCTCTTGTGGTGAAGATATAATACATCGTTTCATCATCCGGAAAAGGTACGATAATCGCTGATTGGGAGGCGTCAGGTGTCCCCATCAGGTCGTTTGCCATTACCTGGTGAATCCGGTTGTAGACCGTTTGCCCGTCTGTATAAAATAACAGATCCCCGTTTTGATCAGATACGGTCGCTGCACCTTCCGGGGTGACCATGGCCCCATCATCAAGAGGGCTTGGGCCGCCATTGAAATCAATTCCGGCATTCTGGCCGAAATACCACTGGTTGGAGGTTTGATCCTGGTTTCCGTATAGTGTTACTTCTATGGCATCATAGACGGTACATCCGGTAGCATTGGTGACAGCTACCCAGAAAGTTCCGGCGGTATCGACATCCAGTTGTGAGCCCGTGCTGCCATCGGACCATATATATGTATAATTGGCCGGAGATGATGTCAGATTTTCAGTGGCGTCAAGCGTAAGTACTTCACCCGGACAAATTACCGTATCCATACCCAGGGATACGGAGTCATTATTGGCTATAATTTCAATGGTTTGTGTGAATGTTTCTATTCCACCATTTATGATAGCGGACAAGGACACATCGTAGCTGCCGGGGTTTTGAAACTGATGAATCGGACTATGGGCATTGGATGTTGATCCATCCCCAAAATCCCAAAGAATGGCACTTGCCTCAGGTGATATATCGGGGAAAAACTTTGTAGTCGAACGCTGGCATGAATCAAGGTAAGTATAGTCGATAACAGGTGTGATATCAAACGGAGGTGCAAGGGAAGGAAATTGCTGTCCTTCAAACTGAATACCGGTACCAAAAAAATTGCGTGTGTAAGTCACTTCATTGACGGCACTGTCAATATTGCTGATCTGACCAATGGCTATCGGGTCGGTAGAGTTTTGGCGATATAAATGGTAAATATTGCCATCCGGCCCTCTCTGCAGCCCAAAACTTTCGAATACCGGTCCAGATAAGATGCTTTGCGGCAGGAAGTTGTCAACGGAGAAGTCAAACTGGTATACATTTCCAACCAGTCCATTACTTCCAAACCGGGAAAAATAAAGCTTTGAGCCATCGTTGGACCACTCCACATCATATATATTTTCTGACGATATATCCGTGTAGCCGCTATTGAAAATGGCAGAGTTGAACTGAAGTACGGTATCTGCCGCAGGGTCAAAATCAAATATGGCGATATTGGCCGTCGGATTCTTTGGTGCCAGCGCTACCCGATTTGACGCTTCAGAATACGCAACATGTGCCAATTCCAGATTATATGGCAGATCTATGGTGATTTGGTTTGAAAACCCGAATCCATCAAATTCGAGGATTTCCAACTGATCTGTGGCATTGGAGTTTTGAAGGATAAGATGAACTGCATTATTTCCTCTTATGGCCAGCATTCCTTCCGAAGGGGAGGGGATGGCGGGTCCGGCTATGGCAGCTATTTCACCGAGAGGTGCTCCACCGTTAGCATTACCCGGCGCAGTCAGATCCACCTCATAATACAGAACGGTGTTCGTTTGAGTTTTCGCAATTACAATATACCGGTTATTGAGGTTGGGTAATGGAAAGGCGGTTACAGGTTGATTTTCATCTACCGCTCCGCCCAAAACGACCGGGCTCATCAGCTGATTGGAGGCATCATATACAAATTCGCCATCGGCATAGAAAAGTACTGAACCATTTACCGGGTTTGTTGCCACCATCGAACCTCCGGTAGATAAGGTATTGGGTATCGAGTCCAGATAGGGATCGTTATTACCAAAATCAAAACGCATTACAAGCTCGGAATCACCGAAATACCAGTTGTGCGTGTGAAGCTGCTGGGCCATGCTGCTGGTAGCAGAAAATAACAAAATCAACCCCGCGAGCAGTCTTTTAGAAAGCATCATATAATACACCTGTTTCCACTATAAATATCTATATTTTTTGAGAAAGTTCTCTTATAGTCCCCAAATATTAAAAAAACACCTTAAATTCGTCGCAATAGATAATATTATTTGATATAATCGTTATCTATCTGGTGTTATTGCTTTATACATGTTAAACAGGAAACCATTACTCATTATTGTATTGCTGTTTGTTCTTGCTTTCGAAGGAATAGCACAGGATGCTCAGTTTTCGCAATTCTATTCCGCTCCGCTATACCTTAATCCCGCCTTTGCCGGGGCTACTAAACAGGGACGAGTAGGTGTGAACTATAGAAACCAGTGGCCATCTCTTCCAACCAATGCCTTCGTAACCTATTCCGCATATTTTGATTATTTCCTTGAGCGTTACAATAGTGGCGTTGGTGTAATTGTAAATGCAGACCGTGAAGGAATTGCCGGATTGCGGATGTATGATATAAGTGTCATTTATGCTTACCAGCTGGAACTTACCGATTGGCTGACCTTTCGGCCGGGGTTTCAGTTTGGCTATGACTTCAGAACCTATAACTATAATAACCTAATCTTTCCTGACCAGATAAATGAAGCAGGTATAATTTCCGGAGGCACAAACGAACCTTTAGATGGAGGACTGGTTAGGTTTTTTGATCTTGCCCTTGGCGGTGTTTTTTATACGCCCGATGCCTGGCTTGGCGTATCTGTACATCATGTAAACTCCCCAAACCAGTCCATTGCGGGTGCTGTCGAACCTTTACAACAGCGTATCTCTGTACATACAGGTTATAAATTCAGGCTCACACCACTTACGATCAAGCGCGATCTAAATCAATATGTTGTTGAAAGAAGCATTGCGCCTGGAGTGCAATACAAGCGACAGGGTAATTTTCAGCAACTCGATATCAATACCTATGTAACGTATGTGCCTGTATTTCTGGGAGTTGGGTACCGTGGTATGTTCCTCAACAGCCCAAGGCTGAATACTAATCTCAGTGAGTCAGTAATCGTAATAGCTGGATATACCTTTATGGGCTTAAATATTGGTTATAGTTTTGATTTTCCGATATCGAGCCTTGGTATTGCATCCGGAGGAGCGCATGAAATTTCAATATCACTTGAGTTTCCGAGGGATCCGCGTATTCCTCCATTGAATGACAGGCTCATTCCTTGCCCTAAATTCTGATGTAAGATTTCTGCGAACTTATCAGGCTACCGGCTAAACAGATAAAGAAAAGGAATTTAATCGCCATATTTAGCGTCTAAATTCACATTTATTCTATTCAGGCATTAAAATTGTTAGTTATACATGGCCTATGTGCTTTTCTGGCAGTTTTTTGCCACTTCACATAGGTTTTACTGTATATATTTGTCAAAAAATAAACAGAATTGTTTCATGAACATTCGAAATTTATCCATTCTCATATTGCTTTTAACAGCAAATATCGTGATAGCACAGGATATCAACCGTGCGGATCGCTACCTCAGCATCAGAAATTATGATGCTGCCTTGAGCATCTACGAGGAAGCCATAACAAAAGGTAAAGGTACACCCGGCATATATTTTAAGGCAGGAGTATGCTATGCCAAAAAAGCGGATGTGAATGCGCAGTTAAACGGACTGCCCTATCTGCAGCGCGCCATAGATAATATGAATGATGAGGTAGCACCTGAAGTTTATTATTATGCTGCCCTTCTGTACCATAGAGATCAGCAGGTCGACCGTGCTATTAAATACATGACAACTTACAAAAGTTCATTGCCTGCTTCCGAGCGTGAGCTTATCAAAGAAGTTGAGCGGCATATTGAAGTATTCAATAATGCCCTGGTGCATCTGCGTCAGGCAAGGTCTTTCAATGTGAAAAGATTCCGGGATCCAATTAACAGTGAGGGCACAGAGTATAACCCTGTAGTATCAGCAGATGAGCGATTAATGGCGTTCACAGCATTACGCAAAGACCCGTCCAAGCCCGGATCATCAGCCGATTTGATTGAGCAAATCCTGGTGACTAATAAGACAGGAACTGACCAATGGTCCGAACCACAGGTAGTTAATATCAGAACACAGTATAACGTGGGTACAGCAGGGATTACTCCCGACGGCAATCAGATGCTTATCTTTATTGGAGACGGAACCGCCGGTGATATTTATACCATTCAGAACCAGGGAGATACATGGAGCGACCCTGTAAGCATTGGGAGTCACGTAAATACGAGATACCTGGAGACAACAGCCAGTATTTCACCGGATGGCAAGCGGATATACTTTGCCTCCAATCAACCCGGTGGTGAAGGCGGTCTTGACATATATATGGTGGAAAAAGATGGCAGCGGCAAATGGTCTGCCCCCCAGAATCTCGGCCCAAATATAAATACGTCATTTGACGATGATGCCCCTTTCATCCACCCGGATGGCAAAACCCTATTTTTCACCTCAGAAGGTCACAATACCATGGGAGGTAAGGATATATTCAAGGCTGTCTTGACAAAAAACGGATGGCAAAAAGCAATTAACATGGGCTATCCGATTAACACTACCGTGAATGACAACTATTTTAATCTTACTGCTGATGGCAGGAAGGCCTTTTTCAGCTCTGACCGTAAAGGTGGAGCAGGCGGACAGGATCTGTATTATTTTGATATGCCTGAGGAACTGGCCAATGTGCCGTTAACTTTGATTAAGGGTAAAATACTCGCTGGTGAGGAGCAGAAGCCTGTACCTACCAAAATCAAGGTTGTCGATAATGAATCGAGTGAGAAAATCGATTACGTCTATGATCCCAATCCCGCCACAGGTAACTATCTCATTATATTTCCTCCGGGCAAAGACTACGATATGATTATCGAGGCTGAAGGATACAAGCCTTATACAATGAATATATCAATCCCGAATCAGACTTATTTTTATGAGTTATACCAGCAGATATACCTGTATCCGGTTAAGCAGTTTGATGAGGTAGTGGGACAGGAAGTATCTGTAAAAAATGCATTCTACGATACAAGCGAAGATCCGGCAGCAATACAAAAAGCCAATGACGCCATGCTCATCCAAAGCGACAGTGTGGATCTTTATGAACTGATGGACGCTGTGATTTCATCTGAAGATACAGCAGCATATAGCTATCTGCTCGAGCTGATGTATGAAGTAAATCCTATCGAGGATGTGAATTTCAATGAAAATGATGCTGTAGAAGCAGCAGAGACGACCTATTATTTTGATGAAAATGAGGAGCTGGAAATGCGAATTGTGGATGGTGACACCATTTATTCATTGCCTACTTTCTATGTAACAGAGGAAGCACGAAAGCAAAAGGCAGCCGCATCTGCGCCACGTACAAAATCCTACGAAGCTTCACTTCTCAATAAAACAGTTAAGGTATACTTCGAGACCGCACAAAGTGATTTTGATGCTTCCTATAATGATAAGTTAAAGGAGATTTTTGAAGCTCTCTCAGCCTATGAAGATCTTGCTATCGAAATCAGCGGATACGCTTCATCTACCGGTGATGCAGAATATAACCGTCAGCTATCCAATAAGCGAGCAAATGCCGTCCTGGAATATTTCAGCTCTCAGGGTATTTCCAGAAGAAGAATACTTGCAAGAGGATACGGTGCTACACAGGGAGAAGCGGGTGATTCAGAAGAAAGCCGACGGGTAGAAATAAAACTTATCGACATCGATGATGTAAACTAAAGTACGTCTACATCTACATTAAATGGATATTTCATGAGCTTATTAATAGCATCATGAATATCCATTTTTTTGTATAGAATATCATGCAGGGTCTTTGTGATCGGGGCGTGAAAAGCACTTTTCTCAATAAGCCTCCTTACGATTGCGATAGTATTGACCCCTTCTGCTACCTCATCGGAGGTAGCCAGTATCTCATCCAGCGTTTCCCCCTTTGCCAGGCGGACACCTAAGGTATAGTTTCGGCTGAGGGAACTGGTAGAGGTTGCAATCAGGTCACCTATGCCGGCAAGTCCGATAAACGCCTGCACATCAGCGCCAAGCAGCTTACCAATATAGATCATTTCTATGAGGCCTCTGCTTATCAGCAAGCTTTTGGTGTTCAGGCCAAAGCCCAGGCCGCCAATAATACCGGAACCGATGGCGATAATGTTTTTTAATACACCACAAAGCTCGATACCAATGATATCATTAGACCCATATACCTGAAATCTCTCATTGCGCAGTAAACGCTGGCCTTCTGCAATTACCTCATTAAACCGGCTTGCCACCACAGTAGCCGCAGGATGACTCTCGGCAAGTTCACGCGATAAGTTTGGACCTGCAAGACATCCTATTCTTACAGCCACGCTTTCTTCGGCAATTACCTGTGACATGGTACGCACTTCATGTGCCATCAGCCGGTCATCCTGATTTAAATGGTCTGGTGAAATATCGAGCCCCTTAGTACCGTGAATAAAAATATGGTAAGGGTGAATGTAGGGAGAAAGCTGCTGCATCAGATTTCTGAAGTTTCCAGAGGGAACAACAGGAAAAATAGTGTGACATTGCTCTGCTAAATATTTCAGATCATTGACCGGTGTTACACGTTCATGCAAAGGGGTGCCAGAACTGACCCGTTTAGCCAATATGCTTTCGAAAGTTTCTTTTTTGCGGGCATAAAGTAAAACATCGACATTTTTTGCAAGCAGGTTTGCAATGACGGTCCCGAAACTACCAGCACCAATTACACCTACCGGCCGGCTAGAAGTAGTTTTCGAACTGGTATCCATCGGATCGGTTTCTGTAATAGTACAATAAATTCAGGTCCTGCGTACCAATATTGCCATCCTCGTTGATATACAATACTTTTTTGGCATGATACATGCCCACATTGGATACTCCTGTTTTAATGATATGCTCTACTGGCTGGCTCAACTGATTGGAAATGTCAATATTTCCGGCTTCATGTAGCTTCTTAATGTGCTCGACCAGTTTTGAGCAGGCCTCTTTCAAGCTGTCATATGCTATTTCGATGTCTTCTTCCGGGAGCCTTAATAATGCATACAGGTCAAGTTTGGGATACTGACGACTGATCAGTTCAAAGGCAACAAAGGCCACGATATGACTGGGGAAAATACGGTTGGCCCTATGATACTCCTTGGTGATCTTATCAGCCAGCATCCGGGTGTATTCCGTTTCCCGCTGACTATTTGCTGTGATGGTGTTATTGTATTTGAAATAATCACTGGGATCAATGATTCTGCCCTTTGCATCCCTGCTTTTACCATTTTCATCCACTACATTACCCAGTACATCCATGGCCCTGCCTACGCTTACAGAAATATTGGAGCCCTGGGTAAAGAATTTAAGAAGGAAGCTCAGGATTTTGTGGCTTCTGGAAAATTCATCATGATCAATATAATACCTTTCCTGTCCCTGACGCTTGAGGTAATCGTTGATTAGTGCCGGGGCTTCAAGTACAAAATTGTAATTTATTGTAACAGGCACTATGAATATTTTACGTGAGGTGTCAGCTCCATGCTTTTCATAGATGATGCGTTGTGCTTCGATAGTAGTACTTAAAAGACCAAGCTTTAGTTGCTTCTCAATGGATCCTGATCTGCTGCGTGTGCCACCCGGGAAAAACAGACTGTGAATGCCTTCCTGTAGTGCGAGTGAGCTGTAGGTTTTTAATGTCTCGAGATAAATCAGATTTTTCTTACGCCGGTCAACTTTGTAGGCACCCAGGCTGTTCATGAAGTAGGAAAAGATACCAATATTAAAAAGGTTTAGTCCTGCACCATATATAAATGGCGGCAGTCCAAGGGTCTCGATAACCCATCCGATCAGGATAGAGTCAAGGTTACTGAAATGAGTAGGTACCATGACTATCGTTCCTCCCTGTTGCGCAAGACTTCGCATATGCTGTGTATGACCAACAATGTTGATCTTGTCGATAAGGTCATATTCATTGCGCCATAACCCACCCAATGTTTTAAAACGGGCCGCATTGAGCAGTCGAGCAAAACCAAAGGTTACCAGACGCTTGGCAAAGGCGTGGTAGGAGGGCTTGAACTTGGAAAGGATTTCATTGGCATACCGGTCGATAATCGTGCGCAGAATCTCCTCTACCTTTTCGCCCTCATTTTCAATATTTACTTCAAGCAGGTCATCCTTTACTTTATCCCAGAAAAGTATATCATCCTCAGGGTCAACTTTCCAACGGTTATATTTTATCCTGTGCTTTTCTTTGTGGTGGGTGGCTTCGATCTCTTCCCTGAGAGTTTCGATAGTCGGTTTTATCTGACGGATCCTGCTAAAACTCTCTGCTTTTACTCCGGCCAGAAACTCCTGACTGTTACGCGAGAGCTTTACAATAGGCCATTCTTTTTTTCTGGGTAGGATTGGCGGATATAATTCCCGGATCTTATTCTTAGCCATGTTGCGGCAAAGATAATAAAAACGTAAGCTAAACAGACAATATAGACAGGTACTGGAATAACATTATCGCATTATCTAAGTTTGTTAAGAAATATTTGGTACCAGATGCGGTCTATTTCTTTACTTTCAGCCTTAATCATAATATTTTCTACCCTGGGGTGTGGTCCGAGGGTAACGATCAGGAACATCACCGATACCGGCTATGCTTTTCCCGATAGGGAAGCACTGCAACCCAAAAATTCACTCGAATGGTGGTATTTTACAGGTCATATGGAGGATGCCAACAAAAATACGTACGGCGTAGAATTTGTGATTTTTCATTTTTCACCTACAGGCAAAAGAGCCTATACCATGCTGAATGTTGGTTTAAGTAACCGCAGAACGGGTGAGTTCATTTATGATTATTCCATCCAGAAGATGGAAGAAGAATCGACACAGCTTCCGCTCAATCTGATTGTAAAGGAAACTGATATCAATGGAATGCTGCAGGGGCAGGAAGGCAATTATACCATAAAAGCCAATATGTTTGGCGAAAATGGTAATCATTACGGTATTCAGCTCAATACCGTTGAAGATGATGCACCATGGTTACATGAGCCAGATGGTTATGAAAAATACGGAGATTACGCCAAAGCAGGCTACTATTCCTATCCACGGCTTGAAACGGAAGGAAAACTGATGTGGGATGGTGAGTTGTTGGATGTATCAGGCGAGCTTTGGTATGACCGTCAGTGGGATTGTCTGGCTGTCCTGGATCAGCCGGTACGATGGGATTGGTTTAGCTTTCAGCTTGACAACGGGGATAATATAATGGTATATAAGGTAACACTCACCAAAACCGGTGAGGAGATACTGGGAGGTTCCCTCCTGCGCGAAGGTGAAAGCAGCATCAGTCTTTCACAGGATCAGATTCAGCTCGAACCTGCCAGATACTGGGATAGTCCACGCACAAAAAAGCAGTATGCATTGGAATGGAATGTCAAAATTCCCGATTATGGCTATGATCTCAATTTATCTACCCCCATATCAAACCAGGAATTAACGATACGTTTTGCTCCTTTTGTAAAACTGAATTACTGGGAGGGGATGATTGATATTACCGGGTCACATTCAGGTATAGGTTTTATGGAGCTGACCAATCCCTGAGACTGAAGAAATACTGCAGGTTAATATTTATTCCCTGTAAAAACGATTGGGCAAGGGGGTTAAGATCCTGTTGGAAATAGAGATTGGTCAGATGGTTGGCATACAGCACATGGAATCCGAATTCCTGCCCTTTTGCACCAAAATATACCCCAAGGCCACCCGATACTCCTGCCTGAAACTGGTTTCTTCTGAAATCGAAAGGTTCGGGCCCTTCAAAACTGTTAGATATTTCAACACTAGCAAAAGGACCACCATAAAGTACAAGATATGGGTATTTTTTTCCGATGGTAATGTAGGTGTGTAAAGGTATTTCAAGGTAATCAACATACAGATCATAGGGTGTTGGGGCAGTTTGCTGATAACCCCGCTGCATCCACATAAGGCCAATCTTCATACCTTGCCGGTTTTGATTGAGGTAGCGTAGTGAAACTCCCGCGGTATAGCCTGACGTGAATCCCCCCTCAGGTCGAGGTATGGTATTGATGAGCAATCTGTTGACCTGGTATCCTCCCTCAAACCCGGCATGCAGCGTTTGTGAAAAGGCTGGCCGGGAAAATACTATACATAGCAGTATTTTGAATGCTACTGGTTTTAAAAGCAAGTCAACCATTTCGTATATGTTTGTTCAGCAATAGCCGGCAAGGTATTGATATTTCTAAAGGGAATTTGCCTGCTTATCTTCAGAAATCCATAGTCAGTGCTAAGTCCGAGCTTACCAATTAATTTATCCGCCGGGGTGATTTCATGTTCCCATGGATTATCATTTCCGTCCACATACCAATCTTCAAATGCCTCAGTAAGGAGTTTTTTGTTCATCAGGTGGAGGATCTTACCGGAATGCAGAAAATTGAGCAGTATCCCATTCCCCCACCATACAATGATTCGAAAAGTGTGCATCTCATTTTTGTCTGACAATTTAGGATAATCAAGCACCAGATAGGGTAGATCCTGATAATTGTCCCCACGGCTGATACGGCCGGAAACTCCTTTTTTAAAAAACGGATCCATCACTTCAGGTTTACGGATATCAGCAAGCTGCTGGTGCGAGGCTGTCAGGATATCCTCCAGCTTTCCGGTGATGGCTTTCTTGCGTTTAAGCCAGCTATCATCATTTAATTGCTCTATTTCCTGTTCGGTCAATATCACCATCTGATCAATGCTGATGCCCACGTGAAACCACTTCCAAATGCAGCTAGACACACAAGATCATCTTTATTGATTTTGTTTTCATCACTGGCCTGGCTCAGTGCAATGGGTATTGAGGCTGCTGTGGTATTTCCAATGGTCATGATGTTGTTATATATTTTCTCATCGGGGAGGCCAAGCTTTTTTTGAATAAACTGACTGATGCGAAGGTTAGCCTGATGTGGGATTAACAGATCGATATCTTCCGGCTGGTAGCTGTTCTCATTCAGGGCTTCGTGAATAACCTCTTCAAACCGCGTAACCGCATGTTTAAATACAGCATTCCCATTCATATAGAGTTTATGTGTATTGCCCTCCAGCATATCTTTACTCAATCTTATTTTGCGGCTGCTGCCAGGGTCTTTCACATACAGCTCTTCAGCATAATCACCGTCAGCGTGCAGATGGGTACTCAGAATGCCCGGCTCATCGGATCGTTGTAATATCGCCGCCCCGGCGCCATCAGCAAATATTACGGCGCTTGAACGTCCATCTGTTGAAATATCCAGAGCAGAAGATTGTATCTCTGCACCGGCCACCAGCACAGTTTTATACATGCCGGTTTTGATAAACTGATCTGCCACTGAAATCGCGTATATAAAGCCGGAACAGGCATTTCTAATATCAAGTGCCGGCTTTCCCTGAAGACCCAGCTCACGCTGCAGAAGTACACCTGAACCGGGGAAAAAGTAATCAGGTGTGATAGTTGCCAAAATGATCAGGTCGATTTGCCCTGTGTCGATGCCGGCATTTTCAATAGCCTTTTCAGCGGCACGCCGGGCCATATTGGCCACCGTATCCTTTTCTGGGTCAAACCATCTCCTCTGCCTTATTCCGGTGCGTTCAATGATCCATTCATCGGAAGTATCCATCAGCTGCTCGAGGTCATGGTTTGTCACCACACGTGAGGGCAGGAAATGACCCAGCCCTGATATTTTGCTATAGTACATCAGTCAAATAAAGTATAGTTTCCAAATTGATCCACCGGCTGAGTGACCTGAAGCACCTCCGGGCCATCAAAACGGGTATTAATTAACGGACTTACCGGATGTGCACTCATTTTTTTAGCGCTCAGCGGTTGTAATAATGCCATACAGTTTTCGGGTGTCGTTGTTTTATCCAGCCATGTTGCGGCATCCTCTACAGGTAAAATGGCCGGCAGCCGCTGCTCATAATCCCTCATCAATTCATTTGGAGGGACCGTGATAATCCTGAAAGTATACAACTTTTCATCTGCTGATTGTTCAAATATACCAGCAGCAAGAAATGGGGTTTTATCAGCCAAATATATGAAATAGGGTATTTTTCGCTTTTTCGAAATAGGCTTCCATGCATAAAAACCGTCCATAAGAATGGCACAACGCCTGGAGGAAAGCGCATTTTTTAGGCTGGTTTTGGACATAAAATCTTCTGCCGGGACCTCCGTAAGTTTTGAACTCACACTTTTGTTTTTGGACCACTCTGGTATAATGCCCCAATAAAAAAAATCGAGCTTTTTTGCAGGCATAGTGGTAACAAGCGGCACTCTGTCAGATGGGTTGATATTATATCGAGGTTCGAAATCACCGAAGTCTTGTATCCCGAATTTTTTTTCCTGAATTTCGGGAGAACTATAAAATGCATATTTTGCCGGCATATCATGAGTGATATCTCCTCAAAAGTAATAAAGTTTTTTGTATCGCTAACCGTACTTTGCTTTTGCGGTGCATATCAGGTATCTGCACAAGTGCCGATTTATGACCAGGCGCCACCCTCTGTGAAATGGCAGCAGATTGTCACACCACATATGATCTTTGTTTTTCCTGAAGAGTTTGAAGCGCAGGCGCAAAAGCTTGCGTCATTGGCAGATACATTACATCATATGCAGACAACCAGCCTTGGTGCTCAACCCAGACCGATCCAGTTTATAATGCAAAATCGCATTTTGACCAATAACGGATTTGTAACGGTCAACCCCTGGCATTCACAGCTGTACGTGACCCCCACACAGGACTATAATTTCACCGGTAATGCAGACTGGACGCATTTACTATTATTTCACGAATACCGCCATGTAGTGCAATATGGTAAAGCCGATCAGGGACTTGCAGCCTTGATCAGAAAATATTTTATTGGCAACCCGGCACTCTCTCTGGCAGGAAATCTGGGTGCTCCGGACTGGTTTTGGGAGGGCGATGCCGTTTATGCAGAAACAGTAATGACTGAAAAAGGCGGAGGCAGGGGAGAAATCCCAAATTTCAGTGTTCAATTCCGCACCACCTTACTGGAAAAGGGTCCGTGGAGTTACAGTAAGCAGGCTCTTGGATCCTACAAACATCTTGTTGCCAATCACTACGTGTTTGGGTATTTTTTTGCGGCATATATCAACGAAACCTACGGTGATGATGTGTGGGATAAAATCACTGAAGCCTCATTTGGAGGGTCTGAGGAAAAATTCACCTTCAGACTGGCGCCCTACTGGCCGTTTTCATTTTCAAATGCAATGAAATACTATACCGGCTACACCCTGACCCAAAATTACAACCACATGATCAAGTATGTTACTGCAAAATGGGAGCAACAGGCAGAGGCTACTGAGCCAAATCCTGAGCCTGTTCAACAGGACGTAGGCTTTTTGTTCAATGAAAGAAGATATTTCACCGATTTTTCAAGTCCTGTAAAACTGGAAAATGGCGATCTGATATCTGTCCGAAAAGGTCTGGGCGATTTTTACCAGTTTGTGCGAATCGATGAATCGGACGGAAAGGTAAAACGGGTACACGTGCCCGGATTTGTCAAGGACAATGAATTTTTAGCAGCAGGAAAAAACTCACTGGCATGGATAGAATTTCAATATCATCCCCGGTATGCCTTTGAAAACTACAATGTGATTAAGGTATGGAATGCTGAAACAAGTAAAGTGGCGACATACGGCAAAAAAAGCAGGTATTTAAGCGTAGATATCTCACGGGACGCATCGAAACTGGTAGCCATACAAAGCCTTACCGACTACACCAGTGAACTGGTCGTTATCGACGTCGCCACATCAAAAACAGATACCGTTTATAGCACCCGTGAAGCGACTATTCTTACACCACGCTGGTCACCTGATGGTCAACAAATTATATTTATCTCTTTTATGCCAGGCGCTGGCAGGTCGCTGAAAATTCTTGATCTTACCACAACAGAAGTTAAAACACTCCATCATTTCGGATACGAGAATATTGGCATTCCGTACTGGGAAGGTGATTATGTGTATTACAATTCACCCTACTCCGGCATCGACAACATCTATGCGCTGCATATTCCGACGGGTAAACGATATCAGGTGACCAATGCGCGGTATGGGGCCTATAATGTATTTCCACATGAAGGCGATCTCTACTTCAACGTTCATACGTTTGAGGGGAAAGACGTGGTGAAAATAAACCGTGATATCAAGGCATGGACACCCGTTGAACAGGTGAAAGATCAAACGATTGACTTTGCGGGAGATGATGAACATTTTCAACATGAAATAGCCTCTCTACAGACGGATATGGGGCTGCCAGTCACAAAATATAAAAGTCGGTTATTCAACCCTTTTGCATGGTCTATTCTCGATGGCACGGGTGCGGATCAGGTGAGAATTGGGGTCAGATCGCGAAATGTTCTGAATACATCAGTACTCAGTGCTGGGTATAATTATGATGTAAACGGATTTAACGGGTATTTCTTCGGCAACGTGAGCTATCAGAAATACTGGCCTGTTTTTGACCTTGAAGTCAGGGAAGGTGCACGTTCTAACCTGCTGCTGGATCAGAACAGCGTGGAGGTACGGGAAAATTGGAATGAGACTAATCTTTCTCTGATCACCCGGATTCCGGTAAACCTGACACGATCAAGATTTGTCCATAATTTCACTTTATCCGGGGCGCTTGATTATACCAATGTGCGAAATTTTGATTTAGAGACCAGAAGTGTGTCCCGATTAGCAAATGGGGGGTTATTTTCCTACCGCCTTACGGGTAATTACAATTTGTTTCACAAGGCTAGCCAACGGCATATAAATACGCCTTTAGGTATATCGCTGGTACTGGATTACCAGAAAACCCTGCCTGGTTCCGACTACGAGGGGCAGCTTTTTGTAGCGCAGGCCTTTACTTCGGTGAGGGGCATAATGCCACATCACAGTGTGAATATCCGGGCAGGGTGGCAGTATGCACCCCCAATCGATTACAGCTATCAGATTGAAAATGACTCGTTAGGGCGTCAGGTTATCACATCAGTATTCGTACCTGAAAACTTTTATCTGTTTCCTACCCGGCTTGCGTTACCACGAGGTGGTGAATACCGTCTGGCAGACCAATATTTTACCGCCGGATTTTCTTATGAATTACCTATTATGTATCCTGACCTTCCGGTATGGTCCCTATTATACCTTCAGCGGATAAGGGTAAAGCCGTTTTTCGATGTGGCTAAATCTATTCGGTTTTATGACCTTCCTGCCGGGTTCAGTGATTTTACTGACGACAGGGTACAGCAGACTGCAGGGCTGGAATTGATGTTTGATTTTAATGTGATCAGAAGGCGGCCTGCATTAAGCGCAGGGGTGCGTTTCAGTTATAATTTTGATGAGCCTTTTGGCCTTCAGAATATACGATATGACTTCCTTACCGCATCCCTTGGGTTTTGATGGGAAGGATTAATTTGAATAAAGATAAAACCTATCTATTTTTGACGAGTTTTTACGAAAGGAATCAATAAAAATTTATGGCTGAGGTTATACGTATGCCGAAAATGAGCGACACTATGGAAGAAGGAGTGATCGCATCATGGCTGGTGAAAGAAGGAGATAAAGTAAGTTCCGGTGATGTGCTGGCGGAGGTTGAAACCGATAAGGCAACAATGGAGCTGGAATCCTATGAGGATGGAGTAATTCTACATATCGGAGTGAAGGAAAAAGATGCGGTCCCTGTTGATGGCGTTATCGCTATCATTGGGGAAGAGGGCGAAGATATTTCCGGTATGCTGAAGGATGTGAATTCGGGTGATAAACCAGCCGAAGAGAAAAAAGAAGATGATGAAACAAAATCTGAGGAGTCCAATGATGAAGCGGCTGATGTAGATGTATCTTCCATTAATGCTAACGTTATCACCATGCCTAAAATGAGTGATACAATGGCTGAAGGTACCATTGCTGCCTGGCATAAAAAAGTAGGTGATAAAGTCTCAAGTGGCGATGTGTTAGCCGAAGTAGAAACGGATAAGGCAACAATGGATCTTGAGTCGTATGAAGATGGTACGCTGCTTTACATAGGTGTGGAAGAAGGCAATAGTATAGAGGTAGATGGAGTAATTGCCGTGATCGGTGAAGAAGGGGCTGATTACAAAGCATTGCTTGATGCACAAAAAAAGAAATCTGCATCTTCTGATAAAGAGGACACTCAACAGTCATCATCATCATCCAATGGTGCAGAGAGTACACCTTCACCTGAACCAGCTTCTCCCGCCAATGGGCAGTCATCATCTACCTCGGACGGCAGGGTAAAAGCTTCACCCCTGGCGAAGAAAATCGCAAGGGAAAAAGGCTTTGATATCTCACAAATTGAAGGTAGCGGTGAAGGCGGAAGGATTGTGAAACGTGATGTTGAAAACTTCACCCCTTCGCAAGCGACTCCAAAACAGGAAAAGGCCTCCGCAGAACAAGCGGCACCTGTAACGTTACCACCGGTCGTTGGCGAAGAACGCTACGATGAAAAACCGGTATCTCAGATGAGGAAAACCATTGCCCGAAGATTATCTGAAAGCAAGTTTTCAGCTCCTCATTTTTACCTCACCATGGAGATTAATATGGATCGTGCAATCGAGGCCAGAAAGAGTATCAATGAGATGTCGCCGGTAAAAATTTCCTTTAATGATATTGTGATTAAGGCTGCTGCCGCAGCACTCAGACAGCATCCTAATGTAAATGTATCATGGCTTGGTGATAAAATACGGTACAACCAACACATTCATATCGGAGTAGCTGTAGCAATAGAGGAAGGCCTTCTGGTGCCGGTAGTTCGCTTTGCTGATAATAAATCATTGTCACATATCGCAACAGAAGTAAAGGAGCTGGCCGGAAAGGCTAAAAATAAGGAACTTCAACCTAAAGACTGGGAGGGAAGTACATTTACAATATCCAATCTTGGTATGTTCGGCATTGAAGAGTTCACTGCCATTATCAATCCGCCGGATGCCTGTATAATGGCTGTAGGTGGTATTAAGGAAACCGCTGTTGTGAAAAATGGCCAGCTGGTGCCGGGCAACGTAATGAAGGTAACGCTTTCATGCGACCATCGTGCTGTCGACGGTGCTGTAGGTTCGGCATTTCTTAAAACATTTAAAGAAATTCTCGAAGATCCGGTGAGAATTCTCATCTGACATAAATAAAAAAAGGTGTGATATTGTTACACCTTTTTTGTTGGCCGGATTATTGTCTGAATTGAATAAAAGATTTTATGGAAAAAATACATGCAACTACCGTCATTGCCGTTCGGCATAATGGCCAGGTAGCTATTGGGGCTGATGGTCAGGCTACCATGGGTAATACAGTGGCCAAATCTAATGTTAGAAAAATAAGGCTGCTGCAGGATGGGAAAATACTGGCAGGTTTTGCGGGCTCCACGGCCGATGCTTTTACCCTGATTGAGCGGTTTGAAGAAAAGCTCAATGCTTATGGAGGCAATATGAAGCGAGGGGCCATCGAACTGGCCAAAGACTGGCGCATGGACCGCTATCTTCGTCGGTTGGAGTCAATGCTTATTATTGCCGATAAAGATGATGTCCTTATCCTATCTGGTACCGGCGATGTGCTCGAACCTGATCAGGAAATCGCTTCCATTGGATCAGGCAGTATGTATGCCCAGTCAGCTGCACTGGCACTTAAAAAACATGCACCCAACCTGACTGCGAGGGAGATTGTAGAGGAAAGCCTTCATATTGCTGCTGATGTATGTATCTACACCAACCATAATCTGGTGATCGAAACCTTAGGGTGACAGTATGTCATAACCTTTCTGGTTCTTGACATTTTGACTTATCCGTTCTTTTGGCAAGCATTTTGTAATACTACTCCCAAATTAAGGAGGAATTATGAATTTTCTAGAGAACAGAGAGTTAATGAAGACATTGTTGCTGCAGGGTGATCAGATGCACACCATCTCTGGAGGTGTGATTTCCCCTCAGATAAATGTAAAGCAGGCAGATAATAAAATTGAAATATACATCAAAGCAGCTTCTCTTCGTGAAGATAACTATGCTATTGATTTGAATATGAATCAGTTGGTGGTTTCTGCTTATACAAGTCATAGCAGTGAGCAGGCTTTCCCTATACCGCTTTTTTCAAGGATATTTCAGGTTCCGTCAGTCGTAGATATTGACGAAATTGAAGCATTTTATCGTGATGATGTATTGGTAATTACAATGCCTTTGAATGGTGATATCAGGGATGTACACCGTTCAATTGAGATTAAACATCTATAAGCAATTGATGATATAAACCCGGTAAACGCCGGGTTATTTTTTATGGATTTAAAGCTGTGTTGTTTTCAGATCCATCCTTCAGCACTTCTACCTCTACACGAAGATTACGTGCAGCATTAGGCGATTTTGTATCATAAATAGGCTTTCGGCCACCCCATCCTTTAGTCTCTATCCGATTTTCTCCGATTCCTTTCAGCACCAGCCATTTTTTAATTACGTCTGCTCTTTCCTCCGACAGCTTTTTAGCAGAGCCTGTCGACTGGTCATTCGATGGGTTGCGATTGAAATAATCAGTGCTTCCTTCCTCGACCGTGTAAATGCGACCTGCTGAGTTACCATTTGTATGTCCGTTGATCCGAATTTCATATGCCTCATTCTCCTCTAGCATCTGTAGTAGCTCATTTAGTTCGTACAAGGATGTTTCCTTCATCACAGCGGCATCACTCCAGAAAAATACATTATACATTACCAATACCTCACCTTTTCGAAGTCTTTCCAGCCCGAGGCTGACCACAAGTGTATCACCATCCTGCTCTACCATGCCGTCATTTGCGCCCATCGGGTTATTGAGGTTCATGTCGTACTCCACCTTCCGGTACCCAAATCGGTCTACAATGAGCTTTAGTTTCTCAGTCTGACCCGATTCAATCTTAAAAACCTCACTGGATTCATTTTCGGTGATCCGGCGGGCTCTTTCCGCATCTACAAAATCTACCATCGACTCCACGACTTCATTGGTTCGTGCATTATAAGTGACAGGTTTAATGTATATGTACTCCAGGTCACTGTGCTGAGAGGCATCTGAAGTCAGAAAATCCTGCTCCGGATCCACTACAGTAGTTTCTGTTATTACTTCTTCCTGGATAGAAGATTCTTCTTCTATTGTAGTTTCAGACTGGTATTCATTTCTGGCAACAGATGCTGCATTTACCGTAGTATTTTGGTCATTTGAAGCTGTTGATGTCAAGGGAACAAACCCGCCGTTTGCCGGGACATCCGTTGAAGTAGAGGTATTAGCTGAAATGTCATTCGAAGCACGACTACGACCTCCTGTGGCGTTGCCAGTTGTAGTTGCAGCCGGCTGCGCATTCCCCTTATAAGCTACATTTGAAGTATATTGGGTAGCGGCACGGTCGAAGGAAGTAGTAATATGACGTATAATGGCACCCGGAAAGCGCTCACTGGAAATGTAATTATTTTTTTCTCTCTCTGCTTCTTCAGCGTTGCTGGAAGCAAACAAATATACGATGTACCTGCTATTTTCTTCATCATAGCCAAAGCCGGTATCATGGTATCCTAGCTTAAAAATATTATCAGAGTAAGTTTCAGCGTCATAATAGTCAGCAAAAGATCGAATGGTTACATAGTATCCATTGGGTAGCGATATTGCAGCCCGTTGACCTAATGTAACAAGAGGAAGAAGAATCAAGAAAAATAGTCGAGTGCAATAAGACATACAATTGTCATTTGCCAGCAAAATTAGCAAAATAGATTAAAAAAAAGAACCTGAAAATCAAGGACTTAATAAAGTAATGATCAAGTGTTAATTAGAAAGTTCAGTATATGGTAATATATCAATTATTTAGAACTATTCTAAATAATCTGGTCATAAAATATCTTCAATTATATAACTGTTTGTTTTTCAGGCAATTAGTTTTTTGTGATGTAACATTTAACAATTTATTGTCCATTTTTCTGTTTGGAATACTGGCTTCCCGTACTAGATTTGCACTTCACAAGAACTTGAGTGATAAATGTTTAGGTCATTACTATTCAGAAGTTGCTATTTACTGGTTATATCAGCCACACTTTCAATCAATAATTCATTTGCACAGGATCTTCCATCAGAACCGGAAGCTATTGCCGAAGGAGAGACATTATGGAAAGCAAACTGTACGGTTTGTCATGCGGTGCACAAAAAGGTAATCGGACCTGCGCTGAAAGATGTGGTAGATAAATACGACGGTGACATAGCCTATCTTACCCGTTTTATCCAGAATTCTCAGGCAGTGATCAATGTTGAGAAAGATCCGAGAGCTGTTGCCATCTGGGAGGAGTACAAGCCGACAGTAATGACCAGTTTTACAAATCTGTCTGATGCTCAGGTAGCCAACGTACTGGCTTATATTATGGAGGAATCAGCAAATCCTCCTGTCGAGGCTTCTGCAGCTGCACAGGGTGGTGATGCCGCGGCGGCAGGTACTGCAGGCGGTGGAATTGCTCAGAATTATCTTTATCTCATCATCGGAGGACTTGCACTTGTACTTATTCTTGTACTGGCAGTGCTTATACTGCTAATATCAGTTCTTACACGACTGCTCAAACAGCGTGAAGATCTTGAAGAAGAAGATCGGCAGGTATTGGATCAGGGATTTGATTTCAACAAACTCCTGCGCAACCCAACGGTAATTGGATTTTTGGCTTTTTTCTTCACAGCAATTGTAGTGAAGACAGTGATAGACGGGTTATTCAATATTGGTGTACAACAGGATTATGCACCTATCCAGCCTATTGCATTCTCACATGAGATTCACGCAGGCCAATATGAAATTGAGTGTGTATACTGCCATACAGGAGTTTATAAAAGCAAATCAGCCAATATTCCTTCTGCAAACATTTGTATGAATTGCCATACACATATTAAACCTGAATCACCCGAAATTCAGAAAATATACGCTGCCATAGACTATGACCCCGAAACGGCTACCTACGGTGAGGATATTAAGCCGATCGAGTGGGTGAGAGTGCATAATCTTCCGGATCTGGCATATTTTAATCACAGCCAGCATACGGTAGTCGGAGAAATTGAATGTGAAACATGCCATGGCCCGATTCAGGAGATGGAGGTTGTAGGACAGTATGCCAGCCTTACCATGGGTTGGTGTATCAACTGCCACAGGGAAACTGAGGTTAATGCCGAGGGCAATGACTATTACAATAAATTACTTGAATGGCATTCTACCAACAATGACGACGAGCCTATGGTAGTCGAGGATATTGGAGGTTTGGAATGTGTTAAGTGTCACTATTAATTCATTTGAATACAAACAAATGTCGGAGACGAAAACAAAATATTGGCAGGGTTACGAACAGCTTACGAATGACCCTGAGTTTATAAAAAACGTTCAAAATGAATTCCCGGATGCGCTCCTGGTAGAGGAGTCAGACAGCAGATCTTCGCGTCGGGACTTTCTGAAAATGATGGGATTCGGTATTGCTGCAGCATCGCTTGCGGCATGTGAAGCTCCGGTAAGGAAAGCCATTCCTTATGTTAATAAGCCGGTGGACGTTGACCCAGGTATACCTAATTACTATGCAACTAGTTACTCCATGGGTGGTGACTACAGCAGTATTGTAGTAAAGACACGGGAAGGACGGCCAATAAAAATAGAAGGGAATCCACTTTCAAAATTCTCGAAGGGTACGATCTCCAGTCAGGTAGAGGCTAGCGTATTATCACTTTACGATCAGGAAAGACTACGCAATCCACGAAAAGGTGGTGAAGATACAGATTGGGCAACATTAGATAAAGAAGTTACAGAAGCACTTCAGGCCATCAGCAATGAAGGAAAAGAAGTAGCCATCATTTCATATGGTAATTCCAGTCCCTCAACAAATGCAGTAATCAACCGGTTTTCTGAAGCTATAGGTGACGTAAATTACATTGAATATGAGCCGGTATCTCTTGATGGACTGAGAAAAGCCAACGAGTTAAGCTTTGGTAAATCCGTAGTTCCTTCCTACCATTTCGATAAAGCACATACCATAGTTTCCTTTGGTGCAGATTTCCTGGGAACATGGATAACACCTGAGATTTTTTCTAAGGGATATGCTGATGGAAGAAGGCTGACTGGTGATCATCCGCATATGAGCCAGCATTTTCAGTTTGAAGCCAACATGTCACTTACAGGTGCTAATGCTGATTACAGGACATTTCTTAAACCTTCACAGGAAGGAAAGGCAATAGCTACACTTTATAACTACCTGGCTCAGAAAGCGGGAGCATCATCGATAGGTGTGAATGCCATTGAGGTGCCAATGCTCAAAAAAGCTGCTGAGGCACTTTGGAAAAGTAAAGGACATGCTTTAGTAGTTTCTGGTTCAAATGATCCTGATGTTCAGTTGCTGATAAATGCAATTAACGATCTTCTTGAAAGCTATGGCTCTACAATTGATTTGAGTAATCCGCTTAATTTCAAAAAGGGCGATAGTACCGCATTGTCTAGCTTCATTGACCGTCTCGGTGCAGGAAGTGTGGGAGGTGTGATATTCTATAACTGTAACCCGGTATACGATTTTTATAAAGGCAGTAAGCTTGAAGCAGACTTAAATAAAGCTTCATTAACCCTCGCGTTTAACGATCGCGATGATGAAACAGCCTCTTTATGCGGCTACCAGGCGCCAGATCATCATTATCTGGAATCGTGGAATGATGCTAACCCGGTTAACGGTCATCTTTCGCTTTCGCAGCCTACTATTTCACCGCTATTCAACACCCGTCAGGCACAGGATTCTCTGCTCAAATGGGCGGGTGAGACAGGATCTTACGAGGAGTTTATGAAGGCACAATGGGTGCCTTATTTCGAACAATCAGAAGAACTTGATTTTCAGCGCTTCTGGGATAGCACACTTCAAAAAGGAGTACTTGAGGTAGCGGCTGAAACAGTGGAAGGCCCTGCTTTTGACTATGACATAGCACAGGTTGCCTCTGGTATTAACGCTAACTACAAGGAAGCAAGTGATCTGGAACTAGTACTTTATACAAAATCAGCCATTGGCTCAGGTGTACAGGCCAATAATCCCTGGTTGCAGGAAATGCCCGATCCGATCACTAAGGCAACATGGGAGAACTACCTTACGGTCTCTACCTCAAAAGCTAATGAATGGGGTCTGGTAATGAATGAAGCTAAAACCAGACTTGCTAAAGTTACAGTCAATGGAGAATCATTCACTATTCCGGTATTCGTTCAGCCGGGTCAGGCGCCGGGTACCGTGGGGCTTGCTCTTGGTTATGGTCGTACGAAAGCCGGAAAGGTTGGAAACGGAAAAGGCTACAATGCTTTTCCTCTGGTTTCTGAAAAGAACGGCGTGCCGGTATACCACACTACAGCTTCTGTAGAATTACTTTCTGAAAGCTATCAGCTGGCACAGTCACAGACCCAGCTTACTTATATGGGTAGGGCGACAGTAATTCAGGAGGCTACCTACAATGAATACAAACAGGATCCTTTTGCCGGAAGGGCAAAACCACAGATCATCACAAAAGAAGGTCCTGTTGAGCCGGGAGAGATAAGTCTCTGGGATGGACATGAATACCCTAATCACCATTGGGGACTTGCGATTGACCTTAGCGTCTGTACAGGATGTAGTAACTGTACTGTGGCTTGTCAGGTAGAAAATAATGTTCCGGTAGTAGGTAAACAGGAAGTAGCCAACAGAAGGAATATGCACTGGATCAGAATCGACAGGTATTACAGCTCAAGCGGTAATCCTGAAGATAAGAGCATCAGTGGCCTTCGCGAACTTGAAAAAGCCGCCGATAATCCGGAAGTAGTATTTCAGCCCGTAATGTGCCAGCAGTGTAATAATGCACCATGTGAAACAGTTTGTCCAGTTGCTGCAACAACGCATAGTTCTGAAGGGCTTAATCAGATGACCTATAATCGTTGTATTGGTACTCGCTATTGTGCCAACAACTGTCCTTATAAGGTAAGAAGGTTTAACTGGTTTAAATATCATGACAATGATCAATTCGCGGATGTGAATATACCTTCGAATGATTCATTGGGTAAAATGGTACTTAACCCCGATGTTACTGTACGATCCAGAGGAGTTATGGAAAAATGTACCTTCTGTGTACAGCGTATACAGGCAGGTAAACTCAAAGCTAAAAAAGAAAAGCGACAGCTTGAAGATGCTGACGTCAATACGGCATGTGCCAGCGCTTGTCCGACCGATGCTCTTGTGTTTGGTGATATGAATAATCCGAACAGCAGAATATCCAAACTTCTGAAAATGAGGTATGAGGATGGCAAGAAGAAAATGTCAGAACCACGGGCATTCCATATGCTGGAAGAGATCAGAGTAGCGCCTAACGTAGTCTACTTTACGAAAATTAAAAATAAGGATAAAGAAGAAAGTCACGCATAAATTATGGATGTAACAGCTTCAGTAAGACCACCCTTGGTAACCGGAGGTAAAACCTACCACGACGTTACTGAGGATATTTCCAGACATGTTGAAAGCAAGCCTAATCTGGCATGGCTGGCCGCTCTTGGCCTTTCATTGGTTGTACTTGCCTTTGGTTTGTATTGTACCGTAAAACTCCTATGGGTAGGTGTAGGTGTCTGGGGACTCAACAACACAGTAGGTTGGGCCTGGGATATCACAAACTTCGTCTGGTGGGTAGGTATCGGGCATGCCGGTACGCTCATTTCAGCCGTATTATTGCTGTTTCGTCAGAAGTGGAGATCTTCTATCAACAGGGCAGCAGAAGCCATGACTATCTTTGCCGTAATATGTGCGGCAATGTTCCCACTACTCCATATGGGCCGCTTATGGCTGGGTTTTTACTGGGTACTTCCACTGCCTAATACCTTCGGGTCGCTGTGGGTAAACTTTAATAGTCCACTTCTTTGGGATGTATTTGCCATTTCTACTTACTTCTCTGTATCACTGGTTTTCTGGTACCTTGGTCTTGTACCCGATTTTGCTACTATACGTGACAGAGCAAAAAATAAGATATCAAAAGCTATTTACGGCGGTCTTAGCCTTGGCTGGAGTGGTGGTGCAAAAGATTGGGAAAGATATGAGTCAGTTTCCCTTATCCTTGCCGGACTGGCCACACCGCTTGTACTTTCTGTACATACCATTGTATCGTTTGACTTTGCCACTTCTGTAATACCGGGATGGCATACAACGATATTTCCACCGTATTTCGTTGCCGGGGCCATATTTTCAGGTTTCGCAATGGTGCTTACACTGATGATCATCACCCGCAAAGTGTATAAATTGGAGGATTACATTACCATTTATCACATCGAGTTGATGAACATCATTATTATTATTACGGGGTCTATCGTAGGTATCGCCTATATTACTGAGTTGTTTATTGCGTGGTACTCAGGAGTTGAATTTGAACAATATGCATTTATCAACCGAGCCACCGGACCTTACTGGTGGGCATACGCATCTATGATGACGTGTAATGTGATATCACCTCAGCTTTTCTGGATCAAAAAGATACGCACAAATATTATGGCCACGTTTATCCTATCGATTATCGTAAATATCGGAATGTGGTTTGAACGGTTTGTGATAATTGTATCCTCCATTCACAGAGATTATCTGCCATCGAGCTGGGCTATGTTTAAGCCAACATTGTATGATGTGGGAGAATACCTGTTCACCTTTGGATTGTTCTTTACAGCATTTTTCCTGTTCGCTAAGTTTTTCCCTGTGATCAACATGTTTGAAGTAAAAGCTATTCTCAAGTCTACTTCTGAGAAAATGGAGGGTAAAAACGAGCAAAAAGTTAAACCTGAAGAAGTTACTGCCTGATATGGAATCGAATAACAAATATACGATAGGTATCTACGAGGACGAGGACGTAGTACTCAGTGCCGTCAAAAAATTAAGAGATGCGGGCATAAAAATTGATGATGTTTATTCGCCGTATCCTGTCCATGGAATGGAACACGCCATGGGGTATAAAAGGTCGAAATTACCTGTTGCAGCATTTTTGTTTGGTATGACAGGTACCTTTCTGGCATTGCTAATGCAGGGATATATGATGGCAGTGGACTGGCCAATGATTATTGGTGGTAAGGATTATGCCAGTGTAACTTTTGTACCTGTAACTTTTGAATTGACAGTACTGCTTTCCGCATTTGGAATGGTCGGCACTTTTCTGGTGGTCAGTAATCTAAAGCCATGGGGAAAGACTAAATCGCCTGATATCCGCAGTACAGATGATAAGCACGTAATGGTAATTGCGGAAGAAGGTCAGGATGTAAATCATATCCATTCACTCCTAAAAGAAACCGGGGCTAGTGAAATCAACCAAAAGGAAATTGACAATGAATAAGTTTATCGGTAGTCTGATCATAGTATCTGTTCTGGCAGGCTGTGCTGCAAAGGACAATTATCAGGGACTGGAATATGCACCTAATATGTATCATTCTGTGCCTTATGAGCCGCTTACTCAAATAACTGACGAAAAGGCCGGTTCGTGGCTTGATAGCAGGGATGATGGTGTCGGTGAATTTTATAACTCTAATCCTAATAATCCTAATAATCTGACCATGCGTGAACCGGCATCAAATACGGTACGCTTTGATGAAGATTATTTACCTTACCGTCTTCCCTACGATAGCCTTGATTATGCGGGCCGCGTCCTCAAAAATCCACTCGATGACGCAGATTCTGTAGCTGTTGTAGCCGAGGGGAAAGTGCTTTATGAGCAATATTGCATTCATTGCCACGGTAAAGACGGTGGCGGTTCGCAGGACCCTACAGCAAAAGTAGGGGAGGTTTATCAGGGCGTTGTACCCTACAATGTAAAACGAACAGACGGTTATATTTTCCATGTTATCACACATGGCCGGGGTCGTATGTATTCTCATGCCTCTCAGGTGAGCATTGAAGACAGATGGAAAATCGCTGAGTATGTACAGGTATTAACAGATAAAAACATTCAATAGGATGGAGGAACAATATATTTTTAGTTCAACTGCTAAAAGAAGAATCCTTACCTGGGGTATCATAGGATTGGTAGTCTTCGTAGCTGGTATTTTCATAGCCCCTATGATGGCTGGCGAATCCGAAGGAGGTCATGATGGCCATGGTAATACCGGAATGGCAATAGGCAACATGATCTATGATGCTAATCCGGACGAAAACTTATCTCATGCAGGTGATCATGATGATCATGCCGAAGCAGGGCATGAAGAAGATTCTCACGCTACAGCGGGACATGATGATCATGGCGGTGAAGAGCATCATGGGAGCAGCACCCTGCATAAAAGAATAGTAGCCAATGTATGGATTAACAATATGTTTTTCTTTGGCATCGCTATTATCGGAGTTTTTTTTCTGGCACTTCAGTATGCTGCTCAGGCCGGTTGGTCTGCTACAATAAAGAGAGTGCCTGAAGCCTTTGGCGCATGGCTACCATTTGCAGCTATTACGATTATAGCTTCTTACTTCTTGTTTAAAGGTGATATTTTCCACTGGACGCACACCGACCTTTATGAAGAAGGTGGGTCACATTTTGATCCCATCATTAACGGTAAAAAAGGCTTTTTCTTTTTCCCGCTGGCAGAAACTCCAGGGATACCGGTCTTCTTTTTAGTACGTATGTTTGCATATTTTGGCATCTGGATCGGAATGTTCTATCTGATCCGTCAGGCATCATTGAAAGAAGATCTGGAAGGGGGTACTTCCTACTGGTGGAAAATGAGAAAATATTCCGCTATATTCCTTGTACTCTTCGCAGTAACCAGTTCTACTGCCGCCTGGGACTGGATCATGTCTATTGATACACACTGGTTTAGCACCATGTTTGGCTGGTACGTTTTTGCAAGCTGGTTTGTGACAGGTCTTTCTGTTATTACACTCATTGTAGTATTACTGAAAGAGAATGGTTACCTGAAAATGGTCACAGCAAACCATCTTCATGATCTGGGAAAATTCATTTTCGCCTTCAGTATTTTCTGGACATATATATGGATCAGCCAGTTCCTTCTTATCTACTACGCCAATATACCTGAAGAGACAATTTACTTTGTAGAGCGTTGGAAAACAGATACTTATGCGCCGTTTTTCTTTATTAATCTGATTCTAAACTTTTTCTTTCCATTTCTGGTTCTGATGACAAGAGATTCAAAACGACATATGATCTTCCTGAAGATTGTATGTGTTATAGTAATCATTGGACATTGGATTGATTTCTACCTGATGATAATGCCGGGAGTTGTTGGACAGGAAAATTCGTTTGGATTAATAGAAATAGGTTTACCACTAGTATATGGAGCGGCCTTCTTGTTCGTTGTCCTCAGGTCATTATCCAAAGCGAAGCTAGTAGCGGTTAATCACCCAATGTTACAGGAAAGTTTACATCATCATATTTAATTAAATATTTAAAATGTCAGGAATTCTATTAGTTGGAGTTGGAGTTGCCGTAGTACTGATACTTGTATTGGTACTCAGAATCTTTTCTCTGATCTCAGTGGCATCCGGAGTGAATAAAAAGGATGACGGAAGATCAAGAAATTTCAATGGAACACTGTTTATCCTAATGTTTCTACTGGGTTTTGGATGGATATTCTGGTATTCCGTACGCTATTTCGATGCGTATAATTTACCGCTCGCAAGTGAGCATGGTAAGGCAACAGATACTCTTTTCTGGATTACAATGGCAGTAACGGGGGTTGTGTTTGTAGCGACTCACGTTTTGCTATTCTTCTTCCCTTCCAAATACAAATACAACCCTAAGAGGAAGGCTTTATTTTATCCTGACAATCATAAACTGGAGATTTTATGGACATCCGTGCCTGCTGTGGTACTTTCACTATTGGTTTTCAGTGGCCTCAAAGTATGGAGCGATATTACGAAAGATGCACCTGAAGACGCTGTTGTTTTTGAAGCAGTTGGATATCAGTTTGCATGGGATTTACGATATCCTGGTCCTGACGGCAAGCTCGCTGCTCATGATTTCAATAAAACGGACGCTATTAACTCCCTTGCGATAGATTATACCGATCCAAATTTCCGTGACGATTTCATATCAAATGAGATACATGTGCCGGTGAATAAACCTGTTCAGGTAAAAATTCGGGCAAAAGACGTTTTGCATAGCTTTTTCCTACCTCATTTCAGGGTAAAAATGGATGCTGTACCCGGAATGCCTACAAGCTTTTGGTTCACGCCTACCAAAACTACTGCTGAGATGAGAGAAGAACTCAGTAAGATTCCGGAATGGCGTGAAATAGATCCTGAGACCGGAAACCCCAGATACATGGATTTCAATTATGAACTGGCTTGTACTGAAGTATGTGGAGAGGGACATTACTCAATGAGGAAAATAATGATAGTGGAGACTGAAGATGAATATAACGACTGGATTGCATCTCAGACTCCATGGTCCGAATTAAATAAAGAATACCTGGCTGAAAAAATGCCGGAACTCTATGACGATTTAACAGCATCAAACGAAAATAAATAAGTATTTATGGCAACGGCAGAAATTACATCACCTGTAATAGAACACGAGGAGCACGAGCACCATGAAGACCATGGTAACTTCTTTACGAAGTATGTATTTAGTACAGACCATAAAACCATTGCTAAACAGTTTCTCATCACAGGTATACTGTGGGCCTTTATCGGCGGAGCGTTAAGTGTAATATTCAGGTTACAACTAGGGTTTCCTGAATCAAATCTTTCCTGGCTAAAACCGCTGTTGGGCAAATGGATTCAGGAAGGTGGATCATTAGATCCAGAATTCTATCTGGCACTGGTGACTATGCACGGTACCATCATGGTATTCTTCGTGCTTACAGCGGGTCTTAGTGGTACTTTCAGTAATTTCTTGATTCCCCTACAAATTGGCGCAAGAGATATGGCGTCCGGGTTCATGAATATGCTCTCATACTGGTTCTTCTTTGTTGCCAGTGTTATCATGCTTATATCACTCTTTATAGAAACCGGGCCTGCTGCAGGTGGGTGGGTAGTTTATCCTCCTTTGAGCGCACTTCCTCAGGCCATTAGTGGTTCAGGTCTTGGTATGACGCTATGGCTCGTATCCATGGTGTTCTTTATTGCATCCACTTTACTAGGTGGTATCAACTATATCGCAACAGTAATTAACCTAAGAACAGAAGGTATGTCTTTCAACAGGCTTCCTTTGACTATCTGGGCATTCTTCCTTACTGCAGTAATTGGTCTGTTGTCATTCCCGGTTCTTTTTGCTGCTGCTTTATTGCTCGTATTTGACAGAAGCTTCGGTACAAGTTTTTATCTGTCTGAAATTTACATTGGTGGTGAGGCATTACCAAATGAAGGAGGTAGCCCTGTGCTATACCAGCATTTATTCTGGTTCCTTGGCCATCCTGAAGTATATATCGTATTGATGCCGGCATTGGGTATTACATCTGAAATCATCGCCACAAATAGCCGTAAGCCAATATTTGGGTATCGAGCTATGGTAATCTCGTTGCTTGGTATAACATTCCTTTCCTTTATTGTATGGGCACACCACATGTTTGTATCCGGGATGAATCCATTCCTTGGATCAGTATTCATGTTGTTGACATTGATCATTGCCGTTCCATCTGCAGTTAAGGTATTCAATTATCTGACAACTTTATGGAAGGGTAACCTGGTATTTACCCCAGCTATGCTGTTTTCAATTGGTCTGGTATCCCTGTTTATCTCCGGGGGACTCACCGGTATATTCTTGGGTAATTCAGCTATTGATATTCAGTTGCATGACACATATTTCGTTGTGGCTCACTTCCATCTGGTTATGGGTAGTGCATCGTTCTTTGGCATGATGGCGGGTATCTATCACTGGTTCCCTAAGATGTTCGGCAGGATGATGGACGAAAGACTAGGTTATATTCATTTCTGGTTCACCTTTGTTGGTGTATATCTAGTATTCTTCCCAATGCATTATATTGGTATTGCCGGTTTCCCAAGACGATATTATTCTTTCACTAATTTCGATGCGTTCAGCTCTTTTACAGATTTGAATTCATTCATCAGTATTGCGGCTATCGTCACGTTTGCGGCACAGGCTGTATTCTTCTTTAACTTCATATACAGCATATTCCGTGGTAGACTGGCACCGCTAAATCCTTGGAAATCGAATACGCTTGAGTGGACAACACCGCGAAATCCCGGACATGGCAACTGGCCTGGTGCGATTCCAAAAGTGTACAGATGGCCATATGATTACTCAAAGCCTGGTGCTCCTGAGGACTACATACCTCAGCATGTACCTTTCACAGAAACACCAGAGTCCAACCTACCTCATGAAAACGATTTAGCTGCAAAGGAAAATACTTCTGATGCAGATATGGTAGTGGATGAAGAAAAGAAATAAAAACCTGAGGGAGCGCGTATTCGGTATTACCAATATGCTCTCACTCATTACTTTGGTGTTACTCCTGCTTGCAGGAAGTATAGTACGAAGTACAGGAGCAGGAATGGGATGTCCCGACTGGCCAAAATGTTTTGGCGAAATTATCCCGCCAACAAGCGAAGATCAATTGCCTGATAACTACCTTTCTGTTTTTCAGGAGCAGAGAATGGAAAAAAATGAACGGCTGGCAGTGATGTTAGGTAAGCTTGGATACCATTCGTTGGCCTCCAGAATTGTGAATGACCCAAAGATAAAGGAAGAAGAACCTTTTAATGCCGTTAAGACATGGACAGAGTATATCAATCGTCTTATTGGTGCAGTTATGGGCGTTTTCGTTTTGATTAATTTTATTGCTGCATTTGGCTTTATTAAAACGAGACGCAGCATATTCTTCGTGTCGTCGCTTATACTTGTGATACTGCTTTTTCAGGCCTGGATGGGGTCGGTTGTAGTATCTACAAATCTGCTTTCAGGTACGATATCTCTACATATGTTGCTCGCTGTGGTTTTGGGCGTATTGATCATAAGAAATATCGTATATACACGGCCTGTTGATATGATCAGCAGGGATTCCATAATGAAAATCCAGCCTTCGCTTTATATTTTCACCATTTTGGCACTTATACAGTTAATGTTGGGTGTTAATGTACGTGAGTCTGTAGACCATCTTCTGGATGAGTATAGCCGCTCTCAGGTTATATCTCTTCTACCGGCAGGTTTTACCCTGCATAAGGCATTCAGCATTCTTGTTGTAGCTGGCGCAGGATTACTTTATCTGAATACACGTAAGTATGTTAAATCAACCGGATTTACAAAATGGGTCAATGTACTAACCGTAATAATTGCATTTGAGGTTATTGCAGGGATCACTCTGCAATGTTTTAATTTACCTACCTTTGTACAGCCGCTTCATCTGATGTTGGGTGTGTCTGTAGTGTTGGTAAGTGGATATCTGGTAATGACAGTTTTAAAGAACAAAAGATATAGTGAGATATGAGTACAATTGCAGCAGCAGGGGTAAGAAATAAGCTGGCAGCATATGGACAGCTCATGAAGTTCAGGTTATCCATGCTTGTGGCGTTTTCCTCCGTATTTGGATTTATTCTCGCCTCTCATAGTGTTGATATATCTTCTCTGGTGCTGCTGGGTGTAGGTGGCATGCTGCTCTCTGGCGGTGCAACTACAGTGAATCAGATAAAGGAGAAATCATATGATGCGTTAATGAAAAGAACGGAAAACCGGCCGCTCCCGTTATCAGTAGTATCTGACATGGAAGCTGTAATGCTGGCATTCTTTTCTACACTGGCAGGATTCATGTTAATCGCACAATTTAATCTTTTTGCTGCAGTGTTATCAATAGTGTCTTCTATTCTGTATTGCTTTGTGTACACACCATTAAAAAGGGTTGGTCCTGTCGCAGTATTTGTAGGTGCTGTCCCCGGAGCATTGCCCCCATTGATTGGGTGGGTTGCCGCTACCGGTACCATTACGGTTGAAGCATTGATTATTTTCGGTATACAGTTTATCTGGCAATTTCCACATTTTTGGGCGATTGCATGGGTCAGCGATGAAGACTATAAAAAGGCCGGCTTTAAACTACTTCCCTTTGGAGGCAAAAAAGATCTGAATACAGCGATTCAGATCATGACCTACACCATGCTGCTTATTCCACTGGGTTTATTACCTGCAAAAATGGGTATTACCGGTATAAATTCTGCAGTTGTAGCTACTCTATGTGGCGTACTGTTTTTCGGTCAAACCTTCAGGCTGATGAAAGACGGAAGCAGAAAATCAGCATTGAGGATTATGTTCGGTTCATTTATATATCTGCCTGTAGTGCAGATAGCATTTTTACTGGACAAAGTATAATGGAGATGGAGAATACAGTAGAAGAGAAGTACAGGCCAAAGACAATATTATCGATGCACCCGAAGCGATTTGTGCTTTGGTTATTTATCGTGTCTATTATCATGGTTTTTGCGGCCCTCACCAGTGCCTATTTGGTGAGGAGAACAGAAGGGGACTGGTTAAATTTTGAGTTACCATCACTTTTTATGATCACTTCGGTAATCATTGTACTCTCCAGTGTCACCATGCAGATGGCATTTCGGGCATCGAGACGAGACGAAATTGAGGCTGTAAAGCGATGGTTATGGATTACCGGTATTCTCGGAATAGTCTTCTTAGCTGGTCAGCTGATCGCATGGGACAGACTGGTAGAAGAAAATGTATATTTCGTCGGTAACCCGGCAGGGTCATTCGTGTATGTATTTTCAGGCCTTCACGGCACACATATTATCGCCGGGCTGATCTTCCTGACCATTGTGCTGGTGAAGTCATACCTGGGGAAGGTGCATTCAAAAGATAATTTATCCATCCGGTTGCTTAACACATTTTGGCATTTTCTTGATGGACTTTGGTTATATTTATATCTATTTTTGGAACTAAATCGATAATCTAACGATGGCGACAACAATGGCAGTTTCTAAAGGAAACGTTTGGGGCGGAGGCGTCTCCCCTTTCAAGGCAAGCTATGGTAAGCTGATGATGTGGTTTTTCCTGCTATCTGATGCATTCACATTTTCAGCCTTGCTTGTAACTTATGGCGTAATACGATATATCCACCCGGCATATTCCGGTGCAGTTAAGGATTTCAAATTTTCACCCGAATACTGGCCTATTCCTGAAAAGGTATTTGAAGCCATTCCTGTATTCCATATTTCTGCTCCATTGGTATTTGTTGGTATAATGACCTTCATTCTGATCCTAAGCAGTGTGACCATGGTATTGGCAGTGGAGGCCGGACATAGGATGGACAGAAAAAATGTCGAAAAATGGATGCTATGGACAATCATCGGAGGACTCACCTTCCTGGGATGTCAGGCATGGGAGTGGTCGCATTTCATCCATGGTAGTGACGTTGCAAAAAATGTAGAAGGATGGGAATTTATGGGTGCCAACCTTAGTAGAAATCAGTACGGCCCTCCATTATTTGCATCACTTTTCTTTTTTATCACCGGATTTCACGGGTTTCACGTATTCAGTGGGGTAGTCCTGAATTTTATCATTTTCTACAATGTAGTAGTAGGAACCTATCAGAAAAGAGGTCATTATGAAATGGTAGAGAAAGTAGGATTATACTGGCATTTTGTAGACCTTGTTTGGGTATTTGTTTTCACATTCTTTTATCTTATTTAATTATGGCTGAAGAATCAAACGATATACAGGTACAGCCTGTAGATAAATCAAAAATCAATCATATATGGCGTGTTGCGCTTATTCTGGCGGTTATAACGGCAGCAGAATTCACTATTGCTTTTCTGTTACCTGCCAGCATGACACGAAATATGGTCTTTATCCTTATGACATTAGTGAAGGCCTTTTATATCGTGGCTGAATTTATGCACCTCAAACATGAAGTTAAGGTGCTGGCCTGGAGCATTCTCATTCCACTGGTTTTCGTAGTATGGTTACTTGTGGCCTTACTGGTTGAAGGTGGGGAAGTTTTTTCAGTACGTTATTGATCTTATTGATTTCATTTCATTAAAGGCTGGTTATTACCAGTCTTTTTTTGTTTATAACTATGCATAAACGACTTATTCTTGTATTCGTTTTACTGATTCCGATCGTTATTGTGCTTATACTGAATATTTTCGGAGAAAATGAGTACAAACTGGACGAATTTGGAGATTTTACCTGTATTGATACAAAAGATCGGGTTCAGTTGGTATTTCTGGAGGGTTACGATCAGTTTGATCGCTTTGAAGAATATATCCAGCTCGCCATCAGGGATTATCAGGAGGATGTGGACACTACCTATGCCCGTGACGTGGCAACAGGTGATTCCTGTCTTCCCCAGCAGATAACTGAACCTATTATACTGGTTGACAAAAACAATATGGTTAGAGGACAGTATAATCTTTCAGAACTGCCGGAGGCAGACAGATTGCATACAGAAATAGATATATTACTGATTTATGAATAAGGTATTAAAATCAAAAGGTACCATCGGTGTGATATCCGTTGTGGTGCCTGTTGTAGTAGCGCTCCTGATTTTCCTGCCCCAAAAGCTGGACTTACCAATTTCAATAGTAAAATGGCTGCCAACCCTTAACGCCACCTTTAATTCTCTTACTACTATTCTGCTCATTGCGGCACTTTACTTTATCCGCAATAAAAATGTCACGGCCCATCAATGGAGCATGCAAAGTGCATTGATTTTAGGCGCATTCTTTCTTGTATCATATGTGATATATCACGCCTCTGCACCCTCTACTTATTATGGAGATATTGATCACGATGGTATCGTAACTGTACTTGAGAAAGATCAGGCTGGGTTAGGGAGATCAGTGTACCTTATACTGCTTTCCTCCCATATCCTATTGGCTATGATCGTATTGCCGCTCGTGCTGCTTGCGTTTTATTATGCATGGAACAGGAACTTTAGCAGTCATAAAAAGATTGTTAAGTATACATACCCGGTATGGTTATACGTTTCTGTAACCGGTGTTATCGTTTATTTTCTTATCAGACCCTATTACCCATGGTAAAAAGAGTATTGTTTCTGGTAACGCTAATTTTTTCAGTGCCTGCTGCTTCCTTTGGACAGTGTGCGATGTGCAGGGCTACCATTGAGAACAATGTCAGTGTAGCCGCTGAAGATATTGCTGCTGGTCTAAATTTGGGCATATTATACCTTTTGATGATGCCCTATCTGAGTATTTTTTTAGTAGGTTTGTTATGGTATTACACAAGTAAAAAGGAAACTTATGCCAAAAACAAAATGGCAGGCTATCTTAGGAGGAAACTGTCCGCGTTGCAGAAAAGGTAAATTATTCACCTATCCGCTAACTAAAATCACGCATTTTTCAAGAACCAATGAAACCTGTCCGCATTGTGGATTAAGATACGAGGTGGAACCGGGCTTTTTCTTCGGTGCCATGTATATAAGTTATGCTATCACAGTAGCACTTTTGGTAACTGTCGGGATCGCCATAACAGTACTCATTAAGGACCCTTCCATTTATACGTATATCTTCACCACCATTGGCATCACACTTGGACTGATTCCTTTCACCTACCGAATTTCCAGGATTTTGTATCTTCATTGGTTCAGTGGTGTGAAATTTGATGAAGAAAAATACGCGTAGACTTCAACCATTATTTATAATCCTAACCGCCTTATTGTGGTTGGTGCTTCATTTATATTTCTTTTTTTGGAAGAGTAAGGAAGAATTTGCACGCCATTACATTGAGACAAGGCTCGAAAAGGAGATAGCTGAAGCCCAAACCTTATTAAAGAATGACCTGGAAGGCGCATTTGGCTATGAATACCCTGTATTTATTTTTGAAAACAGATACCTCGTATTTTGGAATAACCATAAGTTTGACCTTCCCTTCATTGACCGAAATGATGACCCCTTGTATTTTATCAAGAATGATCAAGGTGACTTTGTGGTATTGTCTAAAATAACACCACAACGCTCATTTTATATACTGATTCCTTTACGGTATGCCAGTGAGGTAAATAACCAGTATCTTCATTCCAGTCCAAACTACAGTATTATACCACGAGGCATTGAAGGTATAAGTATAAATAAGCCGGGCGATGAGCAACTGGATATCAACTATCAGGGAAATCCACTCTTTTCAATCAACGCTGCTTCCTTCGAGCTTAAAAATCACCCCTTGCAATGGCTTTTGCTGTTGTTAATGGCTTTTACCCTTATTGCCCTTGTAATCTGGTTGTGGCGTAAGGCGATAATTTTAGACCACAATCATTTTGGGCGAGGCCTTATCGTTCTTTTGCTTTCACTGATGGCCATAAGAGCATTTATGTTGTATCTCCAGCTGCCTTTTCGCTATATAGATATCCCATTGTTTGATGCCCGATATTATGCAAGTTCTTTACTTAGCCCCAGTTACGGTGATCTGTTTCTTAATATGACAGGCTATGTGTTGTTCATTTGCTACATATGGACAAAAAAATCACAGCTTCTATGGAGGCTAAGGTATAATGTTTATGCTTTTGCAGGTCTTGCTGTTCTATATGTGCTGACCCTTTCCCTTGCACACCTGCTTACCCGAACCGTTTATAACCATTCTACATTTTTGCTCAACATGGGGCAGGTACTTGATGATATCACATTTAAATCGATCTATTATCTGATAATGGGTTACGTGATCGTATCTATGCTATTATTATCGGACGTAATCAACCGCTTTTTTCTTTCAAAACGAATCAAAGTGTTGATGCTGGTTATTGCCAGTGTCTCCGTTGGAATAATATTTAGTATAGGATGGTCATGGTTAATGGTGGTGGTCACTGTTTTCATTTCCATGACACTGGGGACACTATCTTCAACCCTCAACCGGGCCACATCATTTAGAAAATTCGGCAGACATCAGGTTTTTAATCTGATAGCAACTGTGACGCTGACCTCTCTTTTGATTACATTATCAGTGAGGGAGTATACATTTGATAAATATAAACTGGACCAGCAGTCTGTGGGCAATATCTTGCTTACCTCTGATGATATATTAGGAGAATACCTGCTGGATGAAGCTATTGATCGCATCAGTGATGATGTCATTATTCAGAACCGGATTTTTAACCCCCTGGCGGGCAAAAGAATTATTTATGAAAGAACTTTGCGCATTCTGGGTGGGTATTTTGATAAATATAATGTAGATATCCGCCTTTTCAACGGTGAAGGTATGGCTATCAATACCACTGATACTGTACAAATGAAGCATTTTGAGGATAAATATCAAAAAGCAGAATACAGCACTGTGTATGAGGATATTTATTATCAACCACCTGGCCCCGGTCTGCCTACAGGCACGTACGCCTGCTTTATACCACTCAAGCGGTATGATGTAGTGATAGGCAATATTGTGCTGCTTCTTAACCTGCGACAATTTACGCCCGGTAGCGCCTATCCTTTTTTGCTGGCCGATCAGCAGATGGAGACCTTCAACATGAACTCTGGTGTAAGTTATGCCATATTCCGTGATGATGAATTATATATATCATCCGGTACATTTAATTATCAGTCCAGCATTATCGATGGACTACTGAATAGTAAGCTTTTGTTTGAGGAGGGCGTAATGCTCGATGGCGTTTTTCATGTGGGTCAGAAGAGTCTGGACAGCGAGCAGGTGGTCATTGTATCCCGGCGTTATTCTTCGGCACTCCAATCCATAAGTCAGTTTTGTTTTGTAAGTATATTCTTTGCTTTAGTCATATTAATAGTAGTTATTATCATTCGGGCAATTCTATACAGGATCACTAACCAGGCGCTTGCCGTCAGAATTCAGCTTTTTGCCATTTTTGTGCTTATTACCTCCTTTTTTCTGGTCGGGGTTATTAGCATGAGCATCAGCATCAGCCAGAACCAGCGCTTTCTGATTGATGAATACCAGAATAAAATGGATCAGGTACGGTTTGAAATTATGTCTGCTCTGGATGAATATTTTTCCTACAATATATCCAATGAAGAGCTGAATGCAATGATCGGTCAGCTATCCAAAAAACTAAAAATCGACCTGAACATGTACAGCAACAGGGGTGTAAAAATAGCGTCCAGTCTGCCCCTTATTTTCGATAATCATACACTTTCGGAAAATATCAACCCGGTGGTGCTTGATCGGTTTTTCGGGTCCGGTGTACAGTCGATCCTGGTAGATGAAAACATTGGTAAGCTGAATTATTTCGCACTCTATGAAATCATCCGGCCGCCCGGTGACAACAACAATTTTGTTATAGCAAATATCCCGTTTTACGAAGATACAGCCACCCGGAAATCACGGGTAATTGATATTTTCCTTGTTCTGGTAATCATCCTTTATGCATTGCTGGTGACCATTCTTCCGGTTTCTTATTTTATAGCACGACGCATTACCAGCCCGCTGCAGATATTGGCAGGAAAAATCAGGGAAATATCCCTTTCAAGGGAAAATAAACCGATTCCATGGCAGGGCACGGATGAAGTAGGTATGCTGGTAAGGGAATATAATACCATGTTGAGAAATCTGGAAGTCAGTAAGGAGGCACTGAAGCGTCAGGAAAAGGAAACGGCATGGCGGGAAATGGCAAAGCAAGTGGCCCATGAAATTAAAAATCCCCTTACGCCTATGAAGCTGAGCCTTCAGCATTTTCAGCGCACACTTTACGACGAAAATCAGAAAAATAAGATCACAAGCCTGCTGAAGCAACTCGAAACCATCAGCGATATTGCCACTTCCTTTAGTGCTTTTGCTAAAATGCCTGTTCCGGCGATTGAACCATTCAACTTGGCAGAAACCCTGAAGCATACGGTAGAGTTGCATCATAAAGGAGATGCCGAAATAGATCTGTATATTGAAACCGAGTCAATTATATGTCAGGGTGATGAAAAACTCATGGGCAGAATTCTTTCCAACCTGATTCTCAACGGTATTCAGTCTGTGCATCAAAAAAAGCCCAAAATTGACATTTCTCTACAAAAAAATACAAATGAAGCCTTAATCTCTATCCGGGATAACGGCTCTGGTATACCGGAAGACATCCAATCTAAAATTTTTATTCCTAACTTTACTACTAAGGAAGCAGGATCCGGAATCGGGCTGGCTATTGCAAAGCGGGGCATTGAGTACGTCGGAGGTAAAATATGGTTCGAAACGTCATCAGAGGGTACAGTTTTCTATATAGAATTACCTGTGGTTTCCTCATAGGATTACCCGTAGTAGTTTCGGCACAACTTAGCAATCTTCATTGCCAGACCGTCACCAAAGGAAACGCCGGGATCACCGACTCACTTCTCATTCTTTCTTCCACCATCCATACCCGACCCGTAGTAGACTACAGCTTCGATGCGGCCTCAAACACCATTCATTTACATGCGGATGAACATGAAGATTCCATAGAAGTCTGCTACAGGGTTTTTGCGGTACGAACTACACAGACTGAGGCAAATGCATACACCTATGACAGTAATGCATTACCATATAACTATCCTTTTTTGAATCCAAATGCAACCGAGTCGGATGCTCAGGAAGAGATCATCACGGCTAAAGGTGTTTTAAACCGCAGCATTACTGCTGCAAATAACGCAAGTATGGGCATGAATGCCTTTCTTGATATTACCCTTGAAGGTGAATTGAAAAATGGATGGCGGCTAACAGGTCATATAAGTGATCAGAACATGCCTTATCAGGCCACCGGAAACTACCATAATGTAAGTGATTATGATGAGCTTGGTATCCGTCTGACTAACTCCAGGGCAAGTTTTGAAATGGGAAACCTGCTGCTCGAAGGGCCTTCAACAAGGCTAAATTTCAGAAAGCAAATACTCGGAGCAGCCATAGGATGGGCAGACAGCAGCTCCTCCTTTTCATGGGCAGGAGGTATGACACAAGGTAAATTTGTATCCCTGCCGCTTGATATAATTCCAGGTGTTTCAGGGCCATACCGGTTGCACGGTAATGACGGGGATGACTTTATTACCATTGTACCGGGAACAGAACGGATATTACTCGATGGAGAAGAACTCGTAAGGGGCCCTGGCCAGGATTATATAATTGATTATTTCACGGCTGAAGTTACTTTTTCGCAAAATATTCAACTTTTTAGCAATTCACGGGTGTTCGTGTCTTTTGAATACACCAACCAGGCCTACAGACGTTCCTTTCATCAGGTTTCTGTAAAGAAGTCAAGCCAATGGATACAGGCATACCTGCATTTGACCCACGAGAAGGATAATGCCTTAAGGCCTGTGATGTTTGAAATGAGCGAACCTATTTATGATTATCTGGCAGGTGAGCGTGGGCAGCTACCAATACGCTATCATAAGACGGATACGGTAGATGATGCAGGTAGCAGAATTGAAATCTACATACCTTCAGTGTCGGGTGGTGAAGAAATAATGTTTATTCCATCTCCGGAGGGAGACTATATCGATAATGGCCAGTATTATGACTGGGTGGGGAGGGGAAATGGTACACACACAACAGCCAGGATACCAGATGCTCCCATGCAGGAGAGCTTTATAGAATCGGGTGTGGCCGTTACTCCTACTGCAAATGAAAAAGTATACTTTGCTGTTGAGTTTGCCAATAAAAACGAAAATCACCTGCTCGACACTACCGCAATACGAGGATATACAGTAGGTGCAGGGCTATTATCTTCAGGGCGTCAGTTTTTTTCTTCACGAAGGACGTGGTCTTCTGACTTGTCTTACAAAAAAATCAGCAGGGGCTATCAGCCCATGAATCTGGCTCATCAGATGGAACAAATGAGGATCTGGTCGGGTATTCCTCAGTTTACCGGTGAGAGCCAGGAGCTGACCGGTGCCTACAGTATGATGTTAGATGAAAAAGAAAAGCTATATCTCGGTTTTACACACAGAACCGACCCCGTTATTGGAAAAGGTAACCGTTATCAGGTGCGGGTGCATGAAAATATCAGAAATTGGGGATTTTCGGCCAGCATGACAGATATAAGGACTGCATCCAATGGCAGCAAGAGGGAGTGGCACGATAGTCAATATACAGTTCGCCATGCAGGACTAGGCTATGATTTTATCAGGCAGGGTGAAATGATAGAATCAGGATCTGAACGCAGGGGCAATGGGTTTTATGAGCATGCTGTTTACCTTACGCTGGACTCATTGCAGCAGGATAAAATAAGAATAGGTTTTAGAGAAGACTGGTTTACCGACCATGAGGGGCAGCTCAAAAGAAGAGGAATGTCCCTTGCATCACTAAATGCCGGGGTTAAAACAGATTATGTTACATACTCTACCCGAAATTTCGCAACAGTGAAATGGTATGGTGCGGACACCGCAGGCTTTAACGACAACATTTCATCATCACATAGCTTCAGTAGCACCCTGTTCAAAAAAAGCTGGAACCTGCAGGCTACATATGCCTTGCACCAAGGCCGGGAGATTCAGCGCCAGTATACTTTCATGCAGGTGCCTTTCGGTCAGGGTACACATATGTGGCGTGATGACAATGGCAATGGAGAGAAGGAACTGGACGAATTTTATGAAGCTTTAAATCCCGATGAAAGGCTGTATGCAAAATTTTTTACTCCAACGCAGCAGTATATTCAGGCGTACCAGCAGCGTATCCAGTTTTTATCGACATTCAGCATGATGCAACTGACAGATATACAGGCACTCAAAAAGATACGGTGGCAGTTTCAGTTCACTCAAATGACCAAAGATACCTCACTCCTTAACCTGCAGTCTGCCAGGCTGGGTGAAAATTACCTGCTCAACAATAGGCTGCAACTGCCCTTCAGCCATTTTTCCCTGATGCTGGAAAACCGCACCCAGCGTCAGCAGTACCTCACGATGCGTGGTCTTGAGGGGACGGCAAATACAAACCAAAGGCTTGAAATCAGAAAATCAGTTTTAAGGTCATCCGATATTGTGATGGCTTACCGAAATGAGCAAAAGGAAGTCAACAGTGCCTTGCTTGAGAGAAGAAATTACACCATACAGGTTCATGAATGGGACGGCCGGTACGAAGCACTCTTCAAGGATCATCTGCGGTTCGTAACAGCCGTACTTCATACACGAAAATTCGGCGAGTCTATCACACGAACCAATGCGACGATATGGACTATTTCGCAACAAATGTCCTATCGTGCCAGGCTTGTAGATTTTTCTGCGCAATGGCAGTCCCACTTCATTCAATTTAGCGGCGACATGGCAGAGAATATTTCATATGACATGCTTGATGGATTGCAGCCGGGAAGAAATCATACCATGCGATTACAAGCTGCCAGCCCCCTTCGCGACAATCTTATGCTGGACATTACATATTTTGGCAGAGGCTCCGCAAATGCCTCATTTATCCATTTTGGGGAAATAAGCATTAGGTATATTTTTAATTGAAGCCCAACGCTTCACGGACTCGTTGCAATGTCGCAAGGGCCACCTCACGGGCTTTTGATTCACCTTTTTCAAGCTCCTTTTCAATATATCCGGGGTCATTCATAAGGCGGCTGTACGCATCCCGCTCCTTTTTAAACTTTTCGGTAATCAACTCAAGGAGCTCTTTTTTTGCATGACCATAGCCATAGTTGCCACCAAGGTATTTCTCGCGCATTGCGTCCAGCTGATTTTTATCCGATAAAATCCGGTATAAGGCAAAGACATTGCATGTATCCGGGTCTTTGGGGTCTTCCATCGGTGTGCTATCCGTTACGATTGACATCACCTGCTTTTTAAGTGGCTTATCGGGTTGTAAAATATCGATGGTATTTCCGTATGACTTGCTCATCTTTTGTCCGTCAGTGCCGGGTATGGTCATCACATTCTCATCGATTCTGGCTTCAGGGAGTACAAAAACCTCCTTGCCGGCCTGATGATTGATCGCCGCAGCTATGTCGCGGGCCATTTCCAGATGCTGCTTCTGATCTTTCCCTACCGGTACATAATTTGCATCATACATGATGATATCGGCAGTCATAAGCACAGGATAAGTAAAAAGACCCGCATTTACATCTGCAAGCCGGTCTGACTTATCCTTAAAGGAATGGGCATTAGCCAGCATAGGAAAAGGTGTATAGCAGTTTAGGTACCATGTGAGCTCACATACTTCGGGTATTTTGGACTGCCGGTAAAATGTATTTTTTGCAGTGTCAAAACCAAAAGCCAGCCAGGCTGCGGCAATGTTCAGTGTATTCTGTTTCCTTATTTCAGGGTCTTTGATGGTGGTAAGGGAATGGAAGTCTGCAATAAAGAAAAACGAGTCATTCTCCGGATCCTCAGAAAGCCTGATGGCAGGCTGTATTGCTCCCAGAATATTACCCAGATGAGGTTTTCCTGAACTTTGGATACCTGTAAGTATTCGTGACATTCCTTTGCGAGTTTTGGGCAAAAGTATAAAAAAGAACCATATGGAAAATATAATATCAGCATTCATTGTGGGCTGTAAAAAAATAAAAGGCAGCCCACGAGGGAACTGCCTTTACACTCGACCTGACAAACCAAACAATTAAATTGTTACTTCATGGATACATGCGATAGGAATCCGCATATCCTTTTTCATGATCACATAAGATTCTGTAACAGCCCAAACGGTACCTTCCGTTTCCATTATTTGTCCATTACTGGTCTCAAAACGGATAGTGACCGGGCATTTATACAGATTACCTAATGACAGGGCGCGGTGAAGGTCCTGCCACCTAAGTGATCGTTGTTCCGGGCTGTTTAAGACTTCTTCTTTTTTAAATGATAGATTCGGTATAATGTATTTATCTACCTTGTTTATTAACATTGTTTCCATAAAATGACTGATTTCATTTAACTATAAAATGATATTCTAAAGAGGTTGGGAGTGTATGTAAAGACCTCGTCAGTCGTAATAGGTAAGCCTGCAATAGCGAAGGTATCGCTTGCTCTCTGTGGAAAATGAAGATAAGGCAATAGGGGATGAGAAACCGGTTGCGATAAAATAGGTGGTTGAATCAGTTTCTTTAAAATTACCGGGGAAATGATAATTGCAGGTGCGCTGCTCCTGAATGACCTGAGTTTCAGTAAGCTCCTCTTGTTCGGCCATCGCAGTACCGGTACTCAGGCAGGGACAGAAGAAAATAAATCCTGCCAGCCCGTAAACTATAAGACCCTTACAAAATTTATATATGTATTTTCTCTCCTGCATGGTATGATACATATGCTAATACAGGCAAAATATCCAAAAAGTTTCAGATTACGACAAAAATATGATGAATAATTTTAGTAATACTATCATTTTTTCTCGCAGTACCTAATCAGGATCACATCCTTTACTGTCCAACATCATATGCGAAAACTTATTCTTGATGGCCTTATTCACGAAATTTAGCACGCATAGCCCCCAAACATAAAAGCAGAACTTGTGGAACTGGACAAACTAAGACAGGAACTATTTAATATCCTCAATGAAATCATTGATAAAGAAGCTGTAATCAATGATCATATTCAAAACGTACATCCTGACTATCAGCCAAGTGCTAAAAACCTGCTTCGATATCTGCTGTTGCGCAGTTTTGATTTAAGAAAATATCATGGAGCATTGTCTGATTTGGGCATCTCATCTATCAGATCATCCGAAGGGTATGTTTACAGCAATCTGTATAACGTGGTTAACTTACTGAATCTTATTGAGGGCAAACAGTTTGGAATAAATCCTGATATTGAAATTATCGGATATACACGAAGCCAGAAATTATTGCGCCAGCATGCCGACACGCTCTTTGATAAAACCAAACGAAAGCATTTTACCGATATAATGGTGACCATGCCTGACGAGGCCGCAGAAAATGAGCAGCTCGTCCGTGATATGGCCCTGCAGGGTATGGATATTGCCCGCATCAACCTTAGTAAGGGAGATATTGTATTGTGGCGTAAAATGATCAATACCATTCAAAAGGCAAGTGAAGCGACCGGAAAGCGCATTCGAATATATATGGATCTTGGCGGACCAAAAATCAGGACATCCAGTTTTATACGCCGGGGAAAAAAAAGGAAATCGAAAAAAGCGGTTGAAGTTGCAAAAGGCGATCCCTTACGGTTGATGACGCGTGCAGCGCTCAGTCAGCGCGAAAGAGAGGGCGTAAGACATGAGGAAGATTTTCTCATGATGAGTGTAACATTGGATGCCCTTATTTATGATGCGGCTATTGGAGATCAGGTGCTGTTTGATGACGGAATGATACGATCAAGAGTAGTCAATCAGGGCCCCGACTATATTGATGTAGAAATCACTGAATCGTATAAAACAAAAATAGGCTCAAAAAAAGGCATCAATCTTCCGGACACTAAACTCAACCTCCCGGCGCTTACGGAAAAAGACCTTGAAGTGCTACCCTTTGCATGCCGCTATGCAGATATCATAGGATATTCCTTTGTTAAGACATCCGAGGATGTGAAAAAACTCTTTACCGAGCTTGAAAAATATATTGAAGAAAAGCCGGGCGTAGTATTTAAAATTGAAAACCGTATCGCATTTAATAATCTTCCTGAAATTTTACTGGAGGGTATGAAATACAATAAAATAGGGGTGATGATAGCAAGAGGCGATCTGGCTGTTGAGATTGGCTTTGAACGTATTTCCGAAGTGCAAAATGAAATACTCTGGCTTTGCGAATCTGCGCATGTGCCGGTGATATGGGCAACACAGGTACTTGAAAATCTGGCAAAAACAGGTATACCCACCAGAGCTGAAATAAGTGATGCAGCTCAGGCTGTTCAGGCCGAATGTGTGATGCTGAATAAGGGGCCGCATATCGTAGAAGCTGTCAGGGTACTGAAAGATATTCTGATCCGAATGCAGGGGCACCAGTTCAAAAAGAAAAACGAGCTTCGACCACTAAATGTAGCTAAAGCGTTTGCCTGGCATCTGAATAATTATAACGCTGAGCTTGTTAGCGAATGATTTTCAAACATAACAGCTTGTATTTCAGCAGAATAAGGCACTAAACCTTACAGCATTCACGCGATTTAAAAACTTATTGCTTATTTTTGTAGTATACTAACAGGGTAAAAAACTTTTACGTATGAAATTACTATCTCTATTATTTGCAGCCACATTGTTATTCACTTTTGATGTGAATGCCCAGGCGGAAATATCGTTTGAAGAACGTGAATATAATTTCGGTGAGATTGACGAAGCTGGTGGATCTGTTTCCCACAGGTTCGTTGTCCGTAATACTGGAAAAGCTCCACTTATTATTCAGAATGTTAAACCCTCTTGTGGATGTACGACGCCAGGATGGACTAAAGAGCCCATTATGCCTGGAAAAGAAGGTTATATTGATGCCAAATACAATCCCCTGAATCGCCCGGGAGCGTTTAATAAATCACTCACCATAACCTCCAATGCAAGTAAGCCAACAGAAGTGATTTTCATAAAAGGTACGGTGATACCTAAACCAGCCACTATTGAAGATAAGCTGCCTACTCAGCTGGGTAACCTCAGGGTAAGGTATAATACGCTAAATATGGGTAATATTACAACTGAGAAACCTGTATCGAAAACCTACACCATATATAATGCAGGTAATGCAGACATCGGCCTTAAAGTTGTTAGAAAAGCTCCGGAATACATCACAGTAAGATTTCAGCCAACAGTCCTTAAACCTGGAGCTGAAGGAGAAATTGTTGTCACTTATGATGCGGCAAAAAGTGGTGAATTCGGTTTTAACTCTGATCAGATCATGATCTCAACCACTGATGCCGCTATGCCAGATAAGACATTTACCGTGATGGCTACCATCACAGAATACTTTCCTCCGCTATCTCAGGATGAGTTGTTAAGATCCCCAAGGTTGAAAATGGACGAGAAAAATCACGATTTTAGCACAGTAAATGGTGGTGAGACAGTATCTACAACATTTACCCTGGTAAACAATGGGAAAAGAGACCTGATTATCCGTGCTATAAAGCCCAATTGTAACTGTATTACCACAGAGATGGCTACAAAAACTATAGCGCCGGGAGCGGAAGCATCACTGAAAATATCATTTGATACCAGCAATCGGAGAGGAAATCAAATCAAGAAAATTGATATTTTCTCGAATGACCCTACTAACCCTGTGCAATCCCTTACCATCAAGGCAAATGTACAGGTGACAGGGTCCAGATGATTTTTAGCAGGTGTTCTTTGCAGGAACACCTTTTTTGTGTATAATCACCCTAACAACCGTTAGGTAAAAAGAGATGATTATGGAACTTATGACTCAGGACTACGAAAAATACAAAGAAGAAGATTTTCAGGTCTGGAAGCTGTTGTATGAACGTCAATATCCGGAACTTCCGGGTGCAGCGATACAGGAATATATTGAGGGTATCGATCGTGTTAGATTTGTGGCTGACAAAATTCCCCGGTTTGACGAGACAAACCAATACCTCAGTTCATATACCGGATGGGAGCTCGTAGTTGTGCCGGGTCTTATCCCGGATAAAGAGTTTTTTGAGCTTCTCGCCAATAAAAAATTTCCTGCAAGTACCTGGCTGCGAAAAATGGAGGAGCTGGATTATCTGGAAGAGCCCGACATGTTTCATGATGTATTCGGTCACGTACCGTTGCTTACCAATCAGAACGTAGTTGACTTTCTTCAGGAGCTTAGCAAGATTGCCCTGGTGTACATTGATAACCAATGGGCTATAGAACTGATGTCAAGAATATACTGGTTTACGGTGGAGTTTGGCCTTATTCAGGAAAATGGTAATTTACGTATATACGGTGCCGGTATTCTGAGTTCCAAAGGTGAAACGCATTACAGTATACATGATCCAAAGCCCGCACGTCATCCCTTTGATGTGGCAAAAATACTGCGCACACCTTATCGCAAGGATGTGTTTCAGAAGGAGTATTTTGTTATTGACTCGTTTAAGCAACTTGCTGATTGTATTCCTGATCTTGATCGGGAAATGAAAATTGCCGTAAAAGAGGAGCCACAGGCCCACGGATAATTTTCAAAATCATTACCTTTGGCGCTTTATAAAATATGCGCCATGAACATTGCAATCGTCAGGTATAACGCCGGGAATGTACAATCGGTGACCTATGCGCTTAACCGACTTGGAGTGAATCCTTTAGTCACCGACGATCCCGTCGAGTTGCAGCGTGCTGATAAAGTAATTTTCCCTGGAGTGGGGGAGGCCAGCACCGCTATGACGTATCTGAAACAAAAAAATCTGGATAAAGTGATCGTTGACCTCAGGCAGCCTTTTTTGGGAATTTGCCTGGGGCTACAGCTGATGTGCCGTCATTCGGAAGAAAACGACACGCAGTGCCTTGGCATTTTCAATATTGAAGTAAAGCGATTTACAGTTGCACGTAAAGTGCCTCAGATAGGGTGGAACAGGCTGGAAAACACACGAGGAAGATTGTTTGACGGCATAGCGGGAGAGATGTATACCTATTTTGTGCATAGCTACTTCGCAGAAGTAAGTGAAGATACAATTGCCACGGCCAGCTATGGTGAAACCTTTAGCGCTGCACTTCATCGCGACAACTTTTACGCCATACAACCACATCCTGAAAAATCAGGCCATGTAGGTGAAAAAATCCTTAAAAACTTCCTATCCTTATGATCATCATTCCAGCTATTGATATTATCGATGGTAAATGTGTCCGATTGACAAAAGGAGACTATGACAATAAAAAGGAGTATTCAGCCAACCCCCTTGACGTGGCACTTGAGTTTGAAGACCACGGACTGACACACCTCCACCTTGTAGATCTTGAAGGAGCAAAAGCCAGCCAGCCAAAAAACCTGAAGGTGCTCGAAAAACTGGCATCTGGCACCTCTCTTATTATTGATTTTGGCGGAGGCATTAAGTCTAATGAAGCCATACGTGATGTTTTCAATGCTGGCGCATCCAAAATTACTGCCGGAAGTGTGGCTGTGCACAACAGTGAATTGGTACACGAGTGGATAGTTCAGTACGGGGGAGAGAAGATATTACTTGGGGCAGATATTAAAGATGGTGGAATTGCCATCCAGGGCTGGACAAAGCGTACCGATGAGAATTGGCGCGATTTTATTGGCCGATATATTCAAAAGGGCATTAAAACCATAATCTCCACCCCTGTAGAAAAAGATGGCATGCTTCAGGGTCCGGATACCGCCCTATACCAGGAAATGAAACAGGAATTTCCCTCACTGAATATTATTGCCAGTGGTGGTATTTCATCGCTTGACGACCTTGGGCAGCTTCAGGATACCGGCGTTTATGGTGCCATTATAGGGAAAGCCATCTATGAGAAGAAGATACACCTTAATGACCTCCAGCGCTTTCTTGAATAGCCAGATCATAGACATCAATAAAAGTCTCTATCGTATATCCGATCAGTTCGGTTCGTTCTGAAAGCCTTCTGTAATTGATCTTATCTGCTGTATCTGTGGTAAGATGATAATCATCATGTAAGCCGGCAAAGAAAAACAGAGACGGTATGCCATGCTGAGCAAAAGGAAAATGATCAGAGCGGGAATAAATACTCAGAGGCACGGAGGAAGGCTCCGGATATCGTTCTATTTTGATTTTTTCCATCATGCTGTCTGCGTGCACGAGTGCCGGCTCAAAAATGGAATATCTGTCGGCGCCGAGTTCATATAAATATTTCAGATTTTTGTGGCGGTCATCCATCCTGCTGATCATATCCATATTGAATACTGCTACGACCTTTTCCGGGTCAAAATCATCCTTCAATGTATACTCAATAGCGCCATAAAGGCCTGATTCTTCTGCAGTAGTAGCAATAAATTTCATGGTTAATGTTGGTGTTGTGGTTTTAAAATATTTTGCAAGTTCAACCATAGCCGCCACACCGCTGGCATTGTCATCAGCACCGTGATATATTTGATTATCATCCATGCCGAGGTGGTCATAATGTGCTGTTATTAATACCTCCTTTTCACTGGTACCGGGAATGATACCTATTACATTATTTGATATTATCTGCTCCGAAATGCGATTGCATTTTACGGTAACAACACCCACAGGTACCTGATCAGTTGTTTTATTTTCAATATGGTCAAGCAGCTTTCGTGTGGAAATGCCATGTATATCAGCTATGCGGAAGGCGGGTATAGTGTACCTGTTCAGAAAATCAGTGATATCAGGAATTACCAATGTGTCTTGTATCTGGCGGTCAAGTGTAACTCTCCGCTTTTGCTGGAAGGATTGATAACCGCGGTAAATCGATTCAAACTGTGCTTCATTATAGGGGTTGGCCATAATAATACCTTCTGCCCCCCGATCTGCCAACAGCTCATTGACATGATAATAGGAGCGTAAATTTTGCAGCAGTACAAAAACGAGCCTGCCTTCAACCTCCAGATGCTGAAGTTCGGCTTCGCTGCCCGACCCGCCAAAGACTACCTCAAACTCGGTTTCTTCTTCCAAAGGTTTGTTGCCTTTAAAGATAAATGACTCTCCACTTAATAAATGAGAAGCGGTTTTCATATATACATCCTGCCAGTAGACTCTTCTTAGCGGTACCTCCTGATAGTAGTCCTCATCATATGGGTGCAATCCTATCTGTTGAAAGGCATCTGAAATATATGCTGCAGCTTTTTTACAGCCCATCGTTCCGGCTAACCTGCCTTCAAATTGTGATGAGGATAGTAGCTTTACATGTTGTCGTATTTCCGCAAGGCTGATTCCCAGCTCCTGAGCGTAAGGATAAAGTGGAAGGATCAGGCATAAAATATAGACATACCTCATAGGGTCTTTCTTATAGCTGAATTATAAATATACAAATAAATATTAAAATAATTATAGTATATTGTTTCGGAATCACATACCAAAACTGATTCTGAAATCCCCATTTATTTTCCCAAGGAGGCCCAGAAGTTCTCTTTCATTTTTTCAGCATCAATGGAAGTATATGCATAAATTTCACGACTCCGGTTGTCATGAGGTGTTTCAAAGAGCCCCTGTGCTGCCGTAGTAGGGTCAGCCAATGCTTCAATTATAGCCACATCCCACATTGTCCATAGGTTATTTTCCGGGTCCTCAGCTTGCCAGTAGCGGTCAAAACTCTCCCAGCGTTGCATCACTTCCTCGAAAAAAGGATCTTTATTCCCCCAGTATTTCATGGAGGTTGCTTTGTCGAATACAAGATTTTTTGAAACCGAGGCTGTCATGATGTGCATTTCCACCTCTCGATGGTTGAGCAATACATCGAGTGCTATGGGATCATTACCCGTGTTAAATTCTCTTTTACTCCAGGTATTTTCTTCCCGGCCATGCCATAGCCCAATGTAGTGGCAACGAATACGACTTGCAATATCAGGAGCTTCCAGAATTGCAGAAGCTATGTTAGTGCAGGGACCCAGTATGGCAATATTTAGTTTATTCCCATTCTCCATTTTCCTTGCCATACTGATAATAAATGCCGATGCCGGAGATGGTTGCGGCCGGAATGAATGCGTCAAAGGAATATTTGAGCCCATCAATACAGGAACATCTACATTAAGTGCATCGGTGATTTTTTTATTCCATAAATAGCTCTCGCTGACTGTGTTTTCTGTAGCCTGAGGAGATGAATGCCATTGTGATGAAGTAATGCCATGAACCTGAAATGAAGGCTCTTTCAATGCTCTGACAATGGCAAAAATATCGTCTATTTCATTGGCGGTATCGGCATCAATGATTAATGGGAGCCTTGAATCCTGCTCGTGCAACAACCTGAAATTGAAAAAGGAAAATGCACCCGCAGTGAGTGCACTTTTTATAATAAATCGTCGTCTGTCCATTAGAATATATACCTAAGTGAAAACTGAAACTGCCGGGGAGGAGCGGCATTCCGCTGTATTATCCCCATCGACACGGGTCCGGTCTGAATTTGATTGCTTTGGGTGGCGTTATTGCTGTATCCACTCAGGTTGTTTGCATTCAGCACATTGAAAACGTCAGCACGCAACTCGAAATATCCTTTAGATACTGGAACCTGATATTGTACACTTACATCAAAGGTTTCAGCCCAGGGCAGTCGATCACTATTTCTTGCCTCGCCGGGATAACGGTCGTTGTTGCCGACGTACGCATCACCAAATGCACCTCCGTCACCGTTCAGATCGTTTGTGGTAATGGGTACTCCATCATCAGTTACGAAAGATCCATCCCGATTGATGGCCACATATTGCGAAGCATCAGGAATTCTGTTTACCGGCTGTCCGCTTTGGATCAGGGCCGCTAATGTCAGGGTCAGGTTGTCAATGGGAAATACTGATCCAAACGCGTTGATCACATGTCTTCGGTCGTTGATACCCGGACCCCATTCGGCAGTAAAGTCATTATTATCCATAGCCCTGAAATTGATATCTTCTGTATTATTCTCAAGATAAGATAGGGTATAAATAAGGCGAAAGGCGTATATATCATTACCTCGATTCTTTTGCAGGTTTACACTTGCGGCATAATAGCGGCTTTCTCCATTGGTTTCAGTGTAAACCAGGTTTCTGGCAATGCCACCGAGGGTGTCGCCGTTTATTATCCCGTAGCTGTTTTCATAAACTGGCAGTGGTCGGGTCTCATCAGCCCATGATGTGCTTCGGGCCACGCCCTCAGCGGCACTGCGTGAGTAATCCCATGCTGAAGGAGCATTGATATTACGTGTACGAAACAGGTTTTCACCCTTGTTATACAAGGCATCTACATAAAATAATACATCATCATTTATCTGATATTGATAGCCCAGACTAAACTGGTGAGTGTAGGGGTTGTCATATCCGTCAGGGTTCAGTATACGCCGTTCATTAAAAAACTGATTTCGTTGATCTGCAAAGCTGCTGGCTGCTGGTCCGTCCAGATAGGTGATGCCAGCATTATTTCCCGATACACCTACGGTCAGGTTACCATCAAAAGTTACTGCATCTATATCGGTATTTTCCGGAAGGATACCCTGCTCAATAAAATACCGGATTTGCCTTCGGAAGTCATCGGAGTTGTTGTTTTGTTGTAAGGCGTCGCTGTAAATGGCGTATAATATTTTATCATAAAACACACCGTAACCGCCGCGGATCACACTCTTGCTGCCCAGTTTATAGTTGAATCCAAGCCGGGGGGCGATGTTATTCAGGTCACCCTGTGACGACCCGCCTCTTGACAAATTATCGTAGTCATATCGAAGCCCGAGATTGACCTTCAATTGATCGTTAACCTGTACATTATCTTCGATATAGGCGCTGTAAATGGTTTGCCTTTTCCCGAAACTACTGGGGCGTAATTCAATATTGTAGGCAGTGACCAGTACATCTTCGGGGAGATCATTAATGGATAATGTACTACCCGGGTTCATGTTGGCAAGGGCATCAAGCTGATTGGTACTCAGTTGCACAGTATAGCTGCCATTTGGGTTACCGCCTCCAAAAAGCGCATGATCAGTGGATAATATTTCTACTCCGGCCCGAATGTTGTGGTTTTCTCTTTCCCATGTCATTTTCTGTTGAAGTTGGAGGGTGGTCTGCCGGCTGTCAAAAACAAATCCCGGATGACCTAAAACGGCTATAGTTGTGCCATCCGGAGCATCGACCGTAACATTCGGACTTTCAGGATTTACCGGACGGGCGTAGGTCCAGTCGAATGTGGCGTATTGCGCGTTTGTTTCCAGCGTAACATCACCCAGCTTGAAAATATTATTGCTGGCGACGTTAAGCGAGTTTCTGGTCTGAGCATTGGCAGCACTCGGGAAAGCCACACCTCCACTTAAACCACCTGCCTGTCTGCCGATATTTACAAATCCGGCATTTACCCTAAGGCTGGAAGAGGATTGGCCTGACCAGAAGTGATCGATTTTACCGGAAAGGTAGTTGAAGCTATTGCGGCCACGGACGGTCTCGTTTACATTGAGCAACGGACTGGTTAAGAGGTTATCCTTAACGTCGGTGGTGTGTTCCATGTTCAGATAATAGAAAGTCTTATCTTTTACGATGGGTCCCCCAACTCCAAAGCCTCCCTGAAATCGCATAAACCCATCTTTCACCTGATTTCCTGACAAGTCCCGGAGAACAAAATCCGTGGGGGCATCGAAAACACCCGGCCTTGTAACAAAAAATGCCTCTCCTGAAATATTATTACTCCCGGATTTGGAGGTGATATTGATGATGCCGTTTCCGGTATTGCCGTATTCTGCAGAATAATTATTGGTGAGAACCGTAATGTTTTGGGTAAACCCTACCGGAATGTTAAAGCGTGTCCCTCCCAGAAACTGCTCATTGTTGTCCAGACCATCGATCATGTAGTTATTAAATAATGAATTCGCTCCATTGATACTGACATTGGGTGCTTCCGGGAAAAAACCGGTTGCCTGAGTTACATTCGGCAGGCGATACAATGCACGAGTGATATCGCGGCCTTCTATGGGCAGCTGATAGATTTCCCTTTCAGAGAGTTCAGATGCCACTTCTGCATTAATAGCATTGATCTGAGCAACACGTGAAGGTGCTCTGATGACCACCTCATCCAGCTCTGTGTCTGTCTTCTCCTGCATCTCAAGGATAATGGAGTGTGTGTGGTTGTTGCGAAGGGTGATTTCCCCCGAAACCAGAGGTTTATATATTGCATTTTCGGCAGCAGTCACCACATATTGTCCGGCAGTTGATAAGCCGTTGACCCTGACTCGACCATTTTCGTTCGTGTTTACCTCCAGGCTGATGCCGATCGATTCATTGGAAATCAACACCGGATGAAACGAAACAGGATTATTTTTTTTATCAAATAAAGAGATTTCAAGTGCAGCCTGACCATAAGCAGCACCTAAAGTGAGCAGCAATAATGCCCACGAAAATAAATTTTTCATGTAATGAAATAATTATTGTGAATGACTTATTAATAAAACCGGATAGCATGCCCTGAGGGAGGGCCTCTTAGGTAGTCTGCACAATAATAACGAAAGCTCTTGAAGGTGCCGGTTGCGGCATTTACCTCTGGTGAGCTGACGAGATGTTTGAGTATTCGGCACCAGTGTCTGTTACATGATTCACGGGTGATAAAGGTGAGTAGTTCCCTTGCTGAATTCAGATCATCCTGCTTTGATAGCAGGGTGCAGTTCCCAACTAAATGGTAAAGAGATCTAAAAACATCACGCGTCTGCCAGGGTATTGATTCGAATGTTGAGTATTCAAACTGTGACTTTGTAAGGCCTATCAAATAGGCTCCACCTCGCCGGTCCGGGCCAAGCACGGCCTTACCGCTGGAAAGGGCACAAATTACATGATGCCAGTTCACTTCAGACAATCCGGGGGTGTCATTACCCACCGCAATGACGGCCTCGTAGCCTTTATCAAATATTTGCTGAAAGGCGTTTGCAAACCTGCTACCGAAGCTAGCACCACGCTGCTGTTTTTCACCTACATGATATACGGGCAGGTTAGATTTGGCAAGGGAGTTATAGGTGAGTTGAATAAAAGCTTGCGCTACTTTTTCATTTTCAGCAAACGAATGCCATTTGCACCGCGCCTCCAGCTTTGGAGTACGGCTGAAAAATAGTATTGCTGTTTTAGCGAAGCTTTTCACCGCCGAAACTTAATGTATTTTCAATTAAATATTGGTAAGCAGGCTGACATTGTTTACTCACTGAATTGATATTCTGACTCTATGAAGGCGATACGCACCTTATACCAGCTGTACCATTTTTCACGACCTAGTTGCTGTGCCAATTGGTGATCTGCATTATCTTTCCATTTACGGATGGCATCCAAATCACGCCAATACGAAATGGTAATGCCAATATCCTCCCTGGCATGCTCCATACCCAGATATCCTTCCTGCTGTGCAGCCAGTTCATTCATTTTTTTTGCCATTGCCTGATAGGCTTCATCCTCACCAGCCTTACGCATCGAAGTGAAAATTACGGCGTAATAACCCTTTTTCATCAGTTTATGTTAATAGCCTGACACTCCGCCATCAGGAGCAGAGGAGTCTGAAATGCCTTCCAGGATTCCGGTGTCAGGATCAATGACAATACCCATTAGTGATCCCAGTCTCCCTGCTGGAATCAATTGATGACCCATGTTCTCCAGTAGCATCCTTGAATCCGGTGAGAGTAGATTTACTTCATATATGATCCGGTCAGGAAGCCACTGATGATGGATTTTTAAAGATTCTATCGACTCGAATAATGTCATGTTATAGCCCAGATGGCAAAATACAGTCTGGAAAACGGTACTTATAATCGTTCGGCCGCCGGGCGTACCGATGACAAGGTATGGTCTGCCGTTTTTCGCTACTATGGTAGGGGTCATGCTGGATAGCATTCTTTTCTGAGGAGCAATCAGATTGGGAGTGGTGCCGATCAGTCCCCGGTTATTCGTCAGTCCGGCGACAGGGTTGAAGTCCCCCATTTCATTATTAAAAATAAAACCCAGGTTTTCTGAACCCATCCTTGAGCCATAGCTATATTCCAGTGTGTACGTAACAGAGACAGCCGCACCATCTTTGTCTACCACTGAAAAATGTGTGGTATGCTCACTTTCGTATATCTCTGCGAAGCGGGAGCTGTCGCTTTTAGAAGGAGCATCCAGTTTAATGCCCGACACAAGTGAAGCAGCATGAGCTTTAGAAATAAGATGGTCCGCGGGCATGGACGGATTGAAATCAGGGTCACCTAAATGTTTTGCCCTGTCTGCATACCCCCGGCGCATGATCTCTGCCAACAGATGAATATATGTAGCAGATTGAAAAGGGATAGTATCCAGGCGCAAAGCTTCAGCCATATTGAGCATCTCAATCAAAACTATACCACCTGAGCTCGGAGGCGGCATGGAATAAATAGTATAGTCCTCATAAGTTCCTGTTACCGGAGCACGCTCTGTAGCTTCATAAAGTGCAAGGTCCTCGCGTGTTATGAGGCCACCATTTTTCTGCATATAGTCTTCAATTTCCTGTGCAACAGGGCCGGCATAAAACCCATCTTTGCCTTTGTCCCGGATAAGGGAGAGTGTATTGGCGAGGGCTGGTTGCTTCCAAACTTCCTGAAAAGCTGTCAATTGACCATTTTGATTGTCAAAATAATGGGAGATAAAGGGAGTTGATGACGGATTTTCACTAAAATTCCGGGCGTCCTGCCAGACACCGTAAGGCATTGGAAACCCTTCAGCTGCCAGCTCTACAGCCGGCTGTACCAGCTTGCTCCACTCCAATACACCATATTTCTTATGCGCATACCATAGGCCTGCTACTGTTCCCGGCACCCCAATTGCACGAATACTATTATGATTACTACCGGGTACCAGATTACCGTTTTCATCAAGGTACATGTCACGCGTGGCCGCAAGGGGTGCCTTTTCTCTGAAATCAATCGTCGTTGCCGTTCCTTCAGCATCCATATACACCATAAATCCACCACCCCCGATATTTCCGGCGGCGGGATGGGTAACTGCCAGAGCGAAAGCCGTTGCTATGCTGGCATCTATAGCATTGCCGCCTTGCTGCAGGATTTCCCGTCCTACGGTTGAGGCAATTTGACTTGATGATACCACCGTGCCCTCACGGCCATAGCGCTGTGCATGCACGAAAACTGGAGCAAGCAAAAGGATTGTATATAAAATGATTCTCACGGGGCTATATAAAAGGTATTTATGGATTGAATAATATTCTTAAATATAAATAATCCCATATTAAGTCTTTTCTTTGCACAAAAAAATACCAGAAAATGACGAAAGTAACCTTTGCAAAAGGAGATGGAATCGGGCCTGAGATAATGGAGGCCACTATTAACATTTTAGATGCAGCCGGGGCGCAGATTGAGTGGGAAGAAATAAAAGTAGGGGAGAAAGTATATCTTTCCGGTAATACCAGCGGCATTGACAAGGAGGCTTGGGAAAGTATCCGACGCAATAAAGTATTTTTAAAAGCACCCATCACTACACCACAGGGTGGTGGATACAAAAGTCTGAACGTGACTATGCGTAAAGCACTCGGCCTTTTTGCCAATGTGAGGCCATGTAGCAGCTTTCACCCCTTCATCACCACCAAGCACCCTAATATGGATGTGGTAATTATAAGGGAAAATGAAGAAGATCTGTATGCCGGTATCGAACACCAGCAAACGGATGAAGTGGTGCAGTGCCTTAAGCTTATCTCCCGACCGGGATGCGAAAAGATCGTGAGGTACGCATTTGAATATGCCAGATTATACGAGCGCAAAAAGGTGAGCGTATTTGTAAAGGATAATATCATGAAGCATACCGATGGTTTATTCCATCAGGTATTCAAGGAAGTGGCAAAGGAGTATCCGGATATAGAAAGTGACAGTTGGATAATCGACATTGGTGCTGCGCGTATCGCCGATACGCCCGAGCGTTTTGATGTAGTGGTGATGCCCAATTTGTATGGCGATGTTGTCTCTGATATTACGGCGCAGATCACAGGGTCCGTCGGACTGGCAGGGTCATCCAATATTGGGGAGCATGTTGCTATGTTTGAAGCTATTCATGGGTCTGCACCTGATATTGCAGGTCAGGGAATAGCCAATCCGTCCGGACTGCTCAGGGGAGCTATCATGATGCTAAATCATATTGGTCAGCAGGCCGTCGCTGAAAAGGTTTCCAATGCCTGGCTGAAGACCCTGGAGGATGGTATTCGTACTCCAGACATCTACAAGGGTGAAGAGGGTACAACAAAAGTAGGAACCGGTGAATTTGCTCAGGCTGTGATAGACAGACTTGGCCAGCAGCCGGCGACTCTTTCACCAGCACATTTCGCCAAGGATGTCAGGATCAACATGCATCATTATAAGAGAAGGAAGCCTGCCAATAAAGTACTGAAAGGCGTAGATGTGTTTGTAGACTGGAAGGGAGCTAATGCCAATGAGCTGGCAGAAATGCTGCAAAAACTCAATAATGGTATGCAGCTTGCCATGATTACCAATCGTGGTGTAAAAGTGTGGCCCGAAGGATTTGAAGAGACTTTTTGCACAGACCATTGGAGATGTCGGTATGAAGGCAGCGGAGGTGAAGCTGTAGATAAAAAGCAAATTGTTGATTTACTACAGCATGCATTAGATCATAATATCGATGTCATAAAAACCGAAAACCTGTATGAATTTGACGGAGTCAGAGGGTACTCGTTAGGTCAGGGACAATAATTAAAAGCGGCGAAAGCCGCTTTTTTTATAACATGTTTTCGATTTCAGTAAATCCCTTATTTATTGCATGCTTTTTTGCAGTAAGACCCTCATGGTCCTGAACAGAAGTATCAGCGCCATGCTGCAAAAGTAGTTTTACCATTTCTTTTTGCCCATAGCTGGCCGCATATATAAGGGCAGTGGTGTTATTGTTGTTACGCACATTTATATCAGCGCCCTTTTCTATGAGCAATCCGGCAATTTGGGTGTTACCTTTGAAGCAAACGCCCATTAGAGGTGTATTGCCGAGCATATCCTTAATGTTCACATTGGCACCATTTTCCAGTAATAACAGGGTGGCTTCATAATTATTGAAGTAGGTAGCAAATGTCAGCGGTGTAAAGCCCTTCTGGTCCTGGTGATTAATGGCTTCGGGCGATTCACTGATCGCTTTTTTTAGCATAGCTATGTCACCTGCCTGTACTGCCTGAAAAATTGGATTCATAAAAACAAAAGTTGTGTCTTGTAGAATAACTGATCTGATCACTTCTGGTTTGGGATATGTATATCCAAAACCTCATTCCTTACTCTTTATCCTATAGAAGAACTCGGAATAATGATATTAGTCAGTTTTTGGAGCATTGATTTCTGAGGTATATCAGATTTTTTCCTTCGAAATCTCATATTCCATCCCTTCTACATCCTTTTACCTTTGTCCCAGATCAAAAGTAAGGTAGCCATGAAATTCATTCTGATTATATTTTCAGTAGCAACACTAGCATTCTCTCAATGGTCTTTCAAATCTGACCTGTCCAAAAGCTCCATGAAAATTAAAGGTACTTCTACCGTTCATGACTGGACGTCAGACGTTGAGGAATTTGCCGTCAAAGGTATCTACAAGGATAATGCCATCACAGATCTGGAGGTAAGCGTAAAAGTAGCTTCCATTAAAAGTGGTAAAAGCATAATGAACGATAAGACCTACGATGCTCTTCAGAAAGACAGACATCCCTATATTTATTTTAAGGCATCTAAGCTCGCCGTTTCCGGTCAGTATGCCACCGGTACAGGCACTATTACGGTTGCAGGTGTTTCTAAACCCATAAGCATCAGGGCACGACTGGTGCCGGAAGGTAGCACAACCTACAGTGTCAGTGGTGAGGTAAGGCTTCAGATGACCGACTTCAACATTGAGCCGCCAACAGCCATGTTTGGGACGATGGTCACAGGTGACGAAGTGACCATACAATACAACGTGCTGATTAAAGGCTAAGCAATTTTTAAACTAAACTATTTTTATCAACTAAATTTTCAATAATGAAGATCAACAATACACTATTTGTTATCGCATCATTTCTATTAAGTACCGTTATGGTGTTTGCCCAGCGGTCGGAACTGCAATATTTCAGATATAATGATGCCCGTGGGTTAAATGTATTCGAAACGGGTAAGGAAGATACAGTCGAATTCGATGGTGTAGCTGTACGTGTGGGTGGTGATTTTGCCTTACAGTTTCAAGGGATATCTCAGTCCAATACATTTACTGGTGACTCACTTGTTGAACTGTCCAACAACTTTAACCTGCCAACGGCTAACCTGAACCTGGACGTTCAGATGTACGATGGCTTACGGTTGCACATGAGAGTGTATCTTTCATCAAGACACCATCCGGAGGCCTGGGTAAAAGGTGGATATATTCAGATGGACAAACTTGATTTCATCCGTAAAGATTTTCTTTCCGGTTTCATGAGCATCGCGACGTTACGCTTTGGTATGGATGAAATCAATTATGGTGATACACATTTCAGAAGATCGGATAATGCACGGGCCATCTTCAATCCTTTCGTGGGTAATTATATTATGGATGCATTTACAACTGAGCCATTTGGTGAAATTACCCTTCAGAAAAACGGTTTGTTATTCGTAGGGGGTATTACCAATGGAAGGCTTAATCAAAGTCCCACACCTGGTGATGACGGACTTGCCTTCTACTCAAAGCTGGGCTATGACAATCAGCTGTCAGAAGATTTAAGAGTTAGGTTGACAGGCTCGATCTACAGCAGTACGGTTGAGAGTACCCGGGATTATCTATACAATGGTGACCGCGCCGGTGGACGATACTATAATGTAATGGTATCACAGGCAGGTGGATTTGGTGATGATTTTCAGCCCAGATTTAATACAGGTTTCCCAAGCCAGACCGCTATTCAGATCAACCCGTTTGTGAAGTTCAAAGGTCTTGAATTCTTCGGAGTATATGAAATCGCTAATAATGGTGGTGAAGATGCAAATGGCGATGCAATTGGTGGTGGCTACACTCAACTCGGAGCTGAGGCTATCTATCGCTTTGCCAACGACAAGCTATATTTTGGCGGCAGATTCAATAGTGTGAATGGTCAGGCATCCGAAACAGCATTGGACAGAAGTATTTCAAGGCTTAATGTAGGTGGTGGCTGGTTCCTCACAGAAAATATTGTTACCAAGGTTGAATATGTAACCAGCTCATACAGTGGTGACGGATTTACCGGACAGAAGGAGCAAGGTGCTGAGTTTAGCGGGCTAGTAATCGAAGCAGCCATTAGTTTCTGATCATAAGACACAAAATCACCCATACACTACTAAAGAAGCCATCCCCCCGGGGATGGCTTACTTTTTGGTATCGACTTCCATCCTGATTTCAAAATCTATCTCCACCTCATTATTTACCCTCACCATCATAAACTTCACTGGTGGTTGAATACTAAAATCTGTCATTTTCAGGTTTATGCCGCCGTAAAGCGTCAATGAAGACTCAGAATGGTTGACAACAACACCATCCAGAATCGCAAGGTCTCTTGTGACGCCTGCCAGCGTGACAGCCACATCTGCGCTCACATCCAAAGTATCAATATCCGTATTGCCTCTGCTGATATGAATTGTATTGATCTGAAGGTCAAGGTTTGGGTGCTCACGTATTTTAAGCAGATTTTTTACATCCTGCGTCATCATGGGTATACCACAGCTGATATTATTTAAAGAGTATGACATCTTCAGGTTGTCAAAATGGATGGCAAAATCCTCCCACAAACTTGTCACCTCAACCGGGTTAAGAGGCCTGATCTGTGCAATGCCGCAACTAAAGGTGTTGACATTGGTAGAACCCTTTATATTGAAGCGACTGCGGCTTACCACCACCTCATGGTATTCAGGATCTCCCATAAAAGATGATAGCATGATGGCAAAAAATAACGATAGAAGCGATTGGGTCATAACCTCAAATATATTCCGGTTAATTTTTAAATGTAATATAAATCATATTTTGGTCAACAGTATATCGAAATTCTTTTCCAGCATTGTATAATCTGAATATCCGTAACAAAGCGGGTATGCAGTACTCCCGTTAAGTAAAAAAACAGAGGGAAAGCCCTTTACCTGAAGTTCCTGAGCAAGCTGAAAATCCTGAAATGTCCTTTTTCTGGTGGCGGGCTCATCCCATTTGGATAGAAATGATTCAAATGGTATATCAAAAGACTCCACCAGGTTTCTGTATTTATCCTTTTCCGTCGGCGCTAATCCATCAAAGTAGATGGCTTTCTGCAGATGATGCGCAAAAGGTAGCTGAAGGCCGGGGTAATGATTTTTAATAACCGAAAGAGTATCAGCAGGCTCCAACGAAGAGAAAATCGCCAAGCCCTCCTCCAGAATCTCATCTAAAAATGCCCTGCCAAACCTGACCCCCGTTCGTTCTTCTACCTGCTTATACGCTGATTTTATATATGGTGCTACCTCTCCGACAGGACCTACACGGTCACCTGTGATCATGCCACCTGAGACGACTTCAAAATCATAGTTCTCTTTATATTTTTCATAAAAACGCTTGATGACATCAGAAAAGCCATAGCACCATCCGCAGAGAGCATCGTATACATATATAATTTTCATAAAGTCATAACGATTTTTGTGCTGTATTGATTAAACATGAATGGCAGGGATGGTTTTTATTGCTAGTTTTGTTGCTCAATATGCTGACAAAACGAATCATACCCTGCCTTGACATTAAAGATGGCCGCACCGTAAAGGGGGTCAATTTTGTTGAACTCCGGGATGCCGGCGATCCGGTAGAGCTGGCAGCGGCTTATTCTGATGCCGGTGCCGATGAACTGGTATTTCTTGATATTACAGCTACTGTTGAAAAAAGGAAAACACTGGCAGAGCTCGTGAGAAAAGTGGCGGAGAGAATCAATATTCCGTTTACCGTGGGAGGTGGTATATCGAGCAAAGAGGATGTTTCTGTATTACTGGCCGCAGGCGCAGACAAGGTATCGATCAATTCCTCTGCTGTCAAAAGGCCAGAGCTGATCAATGAGCTTGCACTGGAATTTGGAAGTCAATGTGTAGTTTTGGCTGTAGATTCAAGGTTTACAGATGGTGAGCATATTGTCCACACCCATGGCGGTCGTACCCCAACGGATAAACGTACTATCCCCTGGGCGCTGGAAGCTCAGGAGCGGGGTGCCGGTGAGATATTACTTACCTCTATGGATCATGATGGCACAAAGCAGGGCTTTGCAGAAGAATTGACAAGAAAAATCTCGGACAACCTTACTATACCGGTTATTGCCAGCGGAGGTGCCGGCAGCATCGAGCATTTTGTTACAGTTTTTGAAAATGGACATGCAGATGCAGCACTTGCCGCCAGTATTTTCCACTTTGGGGAAATACCCATTAGGGAGCTAAAATCTGCATTGATTAATAAAGGTTTAACAATTCGAATAAATTAAGCTATGGGTTTATCTTTTCTTGATGAATTGACAAAGATCATTGAACTCCGAAAGGCAGTAGATACGGAGAAATCATATACCAGCACCCTCTTTGAAAGCGGGATCAACAGAATTGCCCAGAAGGTCGGCGAAGAGGCGGTTGAAACCATCATCGCATCGAAAGATGATAACGATGAGGCATTTCTAAATGAATCAGCTGATCTGCTTTTTCATTTGATGGTGCTCCTGTCAGCAAGGGGCTATTCCCTCGAAGAGGTAACGGAAGTATTACGAAAAAGGCATAAAAAATGATTTCACATCAGGCCCCTTCAACGGTATTGATGGTGCGTCCGGCATCGATTTTCAGCAATCCTCAGACAGCAGCATCCAATTCGTTTCAAAAATCTCTCGAAGGTAAATCTTCATCTGAATTGCTCAATCAGGCGCGTACGGAGTTTGACAGTTTTGTGCATGCACTGGAACGAAATCGTGTCAATGTACTGGTGATGGAAGATACGTCCGACCCCGTGAAACCCGATGCCATCTTCCCCAACAACTGGATTTCCTTTCATGAAGGAGGTCTGATTATTACCTACCCGATGATGGCTGAAAATCGCAGGCTCGAAAGAAGAAGGGATATCAACCGCTTTATGCATGAAAATGAACTGCCGGTAACACGCCATTGGGATATCACCGCTTATGAAAACGGTGGTGAGTTTCTGGAAGGAACAGGCAGCATGGTCTTTGACTATGATCATAAACTGGCCTATGCCAACCTTTCACCAAGAACAAACTACAGACTACTTGATCTGGTATGTAAAGAACTGGGATACGAACCGGTCAAGTTCAGGGCTATTGATAAGCATGGCGACGATATATACCACACCAATGTGGTGATGGGTGTGGCAGATAATTATGCTATTGTATGCCTGGACTGTATCCGTGAAGGCAAGGAGCGGGTGGTGAAGGCGCTTGAAAGCTCTGGAAAGACCATTATACCCATCACCTTTGATCAGATGTACTCTTTTGCCGGCAATATTCTGCAGGTGAAATCACGGACGAATGAAATGATACTGCTGGTCTCACGCACCGCATGGGATAGCTTTACGTTTGATCAGAAAAAGCAACTGCAGGACCTGAATACAATACTTCCGTTAAATGTGAAAACCATCGAAGCTCTTGGCGGAGGAAGCGTAAGATGCATGGTAGCAGGAGTTCACTTCTGATAGCAATAGGAGGTAAATTGTTTCAGATACGCTGCCGTTTGCCTGGGGGCCTCGATCATACCTATATGCCCTACATCATGTAGTACATGTACGAATGACTCAGCAGCAAGGCTTATCTGTTCATACATAGTCTCTATGGCTACGGCATTATCCTTTTTCCCGATTATAAACTGAACCGGAATATTCAAAGAGGACAACACATGCTTTCTGTCCGGCCGGTCTCTCATGGCACGAGTAATGGCTATCGCTGTCGATAATGGTGTTTTGGCAGTAATGGAAACCAGAAAATTTAACGCTTCCTCATCAGGTGTATTACCAAAAAGCATCTTCGAAAACGAGTCTATGAAAGGTTCAATGCCATGAGTCTCCATAAAAGATACGGTTTTATCGCGACTTGATTTTTTTTCAGCAGTATCAGCATTGGCGGTGGAATGGAAAAGCGACAAGCCACGTAACAGATCCGGGTAGCGTTCTGCCAGAGCCAGGGCAACATATCCTCCAAGGGAATGGCCAGAAACCACAACAGGCCCCGAAATACTGTTCTTTATTGCTTCATAAACTTCATCTGCCAGCTGATCAATGGTCACCGGGCTGTCAAGGGGCGGATTTTCACCAAATCCCGGAAGATCAACCAGCGTAATCCTGAAAGAAGACGCGAGCTTTGCCAGTATCGGCTCCCATATCTGGTGTGTTTCACAAAAGCCGTGTATCAGTACCAGATGATCTCCTTTACCTGTTTCTAAAGTGTGTATCATGAATGCAAATTTATATTAACTTGTGGCTATGTCGGCCCAACAGGATATAAAGGAAATTAAACTACCTGATTTTATCAATTACCTGGACATGCCGGTGATGGTCCTGCGAGTCTCCGGCGAAATCGAGGTTATGAACCATCATGCTGCCGAAATCACAAAAGGATCAAATATTTTTGACCTGCTGGGTAAGCCACAACAGGCGATAGTGAGAAAATGGTTGGACGACCCCAATACTCCGCTTCATACAGAGCTTAATATTTTCAGAAAAAAATATCAGGCCCACTTATCTGCCTATCCTGCCGGCCAGTGGATACTTCAGCTGCATGACGTGAGTAGTTATGAAACAAAGCTGAATCGCCTCAACCGTATTCTTGAAGAGCGAGATCTGCTGATGCGTGAGCTGCACCATCGGGTAAAAAATAACCTGCAGACCATCATGAGTCTGGTATATATTAAATCGGCAGACGACCTGTCAGATATGAACAACTTCGTTCAGGATATCACCAGCGATATTCGTGCTATTTCGCTTATTCATGAACGATTGATCCATACCGGGCAGCCAACAGAGGTGTCAATGCAAAATTATCTTAGCGAACTGTGTCATGAGATCTATCAGGCCAGGGATCAAATTTACCCCGTACTGAATATTGAGGTTGAGGAATGTCAGGTAGCAATGGATATGGCGGTAAACTGGGGTCTGATAGTATCCGAGCTATTATCCAACATAAGAAAGCACGCCGGACTTGAGGGCATAGATGATCCGGAGGTATCCGTACTTTTCAGAAAATGGTCTTCCGGATTCCTGTTAGAGCTCAGTGATAATGGAAAAGGAATGAAAAATACGAAATATGGAACCGGGCTCCATCTGATACAGTCACTGGCTGAGCGCTATGATGGATATATCAAAATAAAATCCGAAAGGGGAACTCACACTAAAGTATTTATGAAATATGGGAAATAAAGTACTGATCGTCGAAGATGGCCCTGTCTTTTCGTTTCAGTTACAAAGAATGCTGAAAAACCACGGTTTTCAGGTAGTGAAGCCATTTTTTAGAGGCGAAGATGCGGTAGAGTATATTCTTGAAAAACCCGTCGACCTGATCCTGATGGATATTATGCTGGCAGGAGAAATTGACGGCATTCGCACAGCTGAAATTATCAGCCAGCACATAGAGGTACCGATCATTTTTCTCACTGCGTTGAGCGATGACGAAACCCTGAAGCGTGCCAAGCTTGCTATACCGTATGCCTTCCTGATCAAACCCGTCGAAGAACGGGCCTTGATTACCACAATAGACTCTGTCATCAACAAGCACAGGGAAAACCTGGCGAAACGAAAACAGGAAAAGGAACGCATCAGCATGCTGATCAGAGGCCAGGAAATGGAACGCGAAAGGATGTCAAGGGAAATTCACGATGGCCTTGGCCAGATACTCAATGCCATTAAAATCAACATTGACTATGTCAAGAATAATAAAAAAGATATTTCCTTGTTGACGCCGCTCCTTGATGAGGCTATTGCCGAGACCTCCCGGATCTCTGAGGCGTTGATGCCCAGCCGTCTGGCGGTACTTCCCCTTGAGGACTGCCTCGAAGGGCTTGTACATGAGATGAACGGGAAAGCAGAACTGCATTTTCATCACAACGCCATCCCCAGAGACATACCGGATCAGGTGAAACTACACGTATACAGGATTGTCCAGGAGCTTATTTCCAATATTGAAAAACATGCAGAGGCACGTCACGCCTCCGTACAGCTATATTTTGAAAGAGGTATGCTGTCGCTCACGGTCGAAGATGATGGCAAAGGGTTTGACCTCCAGAAAAATGCTCAGAAAAAGACAGGAGGCCATGGCCTCGTCAATCTGAAAGACCGGGCCTATATCCTCGGCGGCACATTTAAAATCGAATCCAGCAAAAAGTTCGGAACCATGATCAATATAGAAGTACCCGTTTATGGAAAAGGTTAGCATACTGGTAGCAGATGACCATAAAATCATCAGAGATAGCCTTATTATGTCGCTCAATGCCGTCGAGGAATTTGAAGTTGTAGGAGAGGCGGCCAATGGCCTGCAGGCCCTGAGACAAATGGAGCTGCTACATCCCGATATTGTACTTCTCGACCTTTCTATGCCTTCACATTCCGGGCTGGAAGTACTTGAAAAACTGTTTTCTGTAGAAAAATCAGCCAGGATCATCGTACTTACCAGTTATACAGATGCCAGCTATATTGATAAATGCCTCAACTTTGGAGTTGACGGATATATCATAAAAAGCGCAGGGCTGGATGAGATCATTCAGGCCATCAGGTGGGTAAATGACGGACACCGCTACATAAGTCCCCAGGCCCAGTCTGCATATTTTGAGTCTATGCAAACTAAAAAAAGTAAGACGGTAGCTGTTACACTTACCCGACGTGAAAAAGAAATAATCAGCTATGTGAATAAAGGACTCACGTCATCACAGATCGCTGAAAAGCTTTATATCAGCTATCGTACTGTTGAAACCCACCGCTCCAACATTATGAAAAAAATTGGCGCTACCAATACCATAGAACTGATAAATAAATGTAAAGAGCTCAATCTTATTCCTTGAAAACCAATGAGTTGCTACATTATCTACGTAGTAATACGTAGAATAAAATACCAAAATATCTCGATTGAACCCCTTGATATCCCGGCCTATCTTTAAGGAAAATTAAGCAAGGGAAGTAATATCTAAACTTATATTTTCAGATAGATTTTGCTTCCTTTTTTGGTCAAAAATCAAAAGATAACAGGAAACAAGGTATGTCAAAAAATGTGTTAATCGTCGATGATTCCCTCTACATGAGAACCATTATCAAAGAGGCACTTGAGAGTAATGGCTATACAGTAATCGGAGAGGCATCCAATGGGGAGGAAGCAATAGATCTGGCTTTTGAGCTGCAACCTGATTTTATCACACTGGATAACATCCTGCCTGATATGATCGGCACGGATATTTTAAAGGTCTATAAGGATGAGGGCCTCAGTTCCAAAGTAGTGATGATCAGTGCCGTCGGTCAGGATTCTGTCATTAATGAAGGTATGAGCCTGGGAGCCATAGGCTACATCGTCAAGCCATTTACGCCCGAACAATTACTGGAAACATTTGAGCATTGACATTAGGTAGATTTCAGCAATCAGAGCAATTATAATTTTTAGGAATAATATAATCCCATGACGAGAGTAAATAGTAAGGAACTGAATTTGATGGACAAGCTGATGAGCCGGGCATATGATTCATCTGCGCGTTCATTTGAAAAAATAGCACGCAGTCCCATTTATGTAAAAAACAGTGAGCTCAAGGTTACACAGATGTATGATTATAATACAATCCGCAACATCATCTGTAAAAACAATAAATCTGTAATGGTAAAAACCGAGATAATAGGTGAACTCGGTGGAGCCAGTTTTCTGCTTTTAAGCGATGTGGAATGTAAGAAAATCTATGAAGCCAGTCTGATGAAAGGCTACACCTATGGAAGCTCTCCCGAGATCGAAACTGCAATGATCACTGAGTTGGATAATATCCTCTCTGCTGCAGTTATTACAGAGTTTGCCAATTTTCTGCAGGTTTCCTTATATGGCGATGTGCCACATTACCTGCGAAAAGATAGTGATGCTCTGGCTGATGCGGTAGTCGACGAACTGATAAATCTGAATATGGACGGCGGCTATTTTCTCTTTACCAATACTCATTTCTCCTTTGCAGGAGATAAGGAACTGAATCCGATTTTTTTCTGGCATCTTGATGAAGGGTTTATCGAGGCAATTGAGAATAAAAAAGAAGAGGTAACAAAAGAGTGAAAAATCACAACTTACTGACACATGTAATACTTACGTTAGTGCTGGGCAGCGCGGGCATCACCGTGTTGTATTATTTCCCGTCCTATGTGAATAACATCCTCCCACTGGTATTTTTAAGTATATTATTTACGGCATTTTTAGCCTTCAGACGTGAATCAAGGCAGAAAAAGGAAATTCAAAAGCTCGTAAATGCTACGTCTGGCGACCTGGTGGAAGAAGTACGCAACTACCTTTACCGTACCGACCGACGTGTTGAAACTGCTCTCCACATCATAAAAGAGGTAGGTAAGCTGGATCGCGATCAGGAACAATTTCAACAATTGTTTGACACCGACGACGAGCTGATCCATTCTTTACAATCGCTGGATGAACGACTTATTTCATTTTCCAGGGAATCAAGGCAACGCTCATGGGCAAATGAAGGGCTGGCCCGGCTGGCGGAGATTTTGCGTGCAGATGAAAACATGGAGCATATAGCAGATAAGGCATTATCCTTTCTCACCAAATATATTCAGGCTAATCACGCAGCTTTCTACCTGTATGATAAAGATCCCAATGAAAAACTGGAACTGCTTTCCTGTTATGCCTATGGCAAAAAGAAACACCTGAAACGTACGGTAGAGCCGGGTGAAGGCCTTGTAGGTCAGATGCTTTACGACAAAGACCTCATCTATATTACTGATGTACCGGACGATTATGTGAATATTACCTCCGGGCTGGGAGAAGCGTTGCCACGCCATATTTTGCTTATACCCCTCATGGTAAACGAATCCTTTCAGGGTACCATAGAGTTTGCCTCTTTTAAAATACACGAAGACTATGAAATAGACTTCCTCAAAGAGGCTGCCGAAAGTATAGCGGCTACACTGGCAAATGTCAGGACAAATGAGAAAACAAGAAAACTGCTCAATGAATCGCAGCAGCTGGCTGTTGAATTGCGCTCCAATGAGGAGGAAATGCGGCAGAATATGGAAGAGCTCGAAGCTACCCAGGAAGAGATCGCCCGTAAAGCGTCTGAAATGGGAGGACTCATCAATGCCGTTGACAGCACGTTGTTTATGGCAGAGTTTGACACCCGAGGTGATTTAATACGTGCCAACAACACATTATGCACTTTGCTTGGCAAACCCGATAATGACCTGAAGGGCTTGCCGCTCCAATATTTCCTTGATAAGGCTATTGACCACCAAACGATATTGAATCGGGTAAGCGCAGGCGAAACCATATCATCTGAATATCAAATGAGTGGCTTTGAAGGTATTTATGTCGAAGGAACATGTGCGCCGGTATTCAATCAACATAAACAGCTGGAGAAAATACTTCTCCTTGGGAAAGACATTACCCTGCGTAAAGAGCAGGAAGCGGAACTGGAAAGATTATCGCTGGTAGCTGATAATACTGATAATTCTGTTGTAATATGCGATGCTGCCGGAGGAATTGAATTTGTAAATGAGGGCTTTGAAAAGCTAACAGGCTATAAACTGCATGAGATCCGGGGAAGAAAGCCGGGAAGCTTCCTGCAGGGCCCTAAAACAGACAAGGATACAGTAAAGCGCATTAGCGAAAAACTCCGTAAGGGTGAAACACTCTACGAGGAGATCCTGAATTATAAAAAATCAGGTGAAAGCTATTGGATATCCCTTACCATCAACCCGATATTTGATGATACCGGTAGAGTAGATAAGTATATCGCTGTACAGGCTAATATTACTGAAACCAAAGAAAAGGCACTTGACTTTCAATATAAACTGGAAGCTATCGACCGGTCCAATGCGATCATAGAGTTTGACCTGAATGGCTATATCAAATCGGTAAACGATATTTTCCTGAATATTGTCAAATACACACGCTACGAACTTATCGGGCAGCACCACTCGATATTTGTCAAGGAAAAGGAAAAGAATTCCCGGGAGTATAAAAAGTTCTGGGACGACCTGCGGAGCGGCAAGTCTGTCAAGCAGGAATTCAAACGCATCGATAAGTTTGGCCGCGAGATCTGGCTTGAAGGCGTATACAGCCCGATATTTGATATCGAAGGAAGGCTGCTTAAGATCAGCAAGTTTGCCATTGATGTCACGGTAAAACATAAACTATCCACACTTTCCAAAAAGCAGGAGCTGGAGATTAAAAGTCAAATGGCGGCAATCGGAAATTTCATTGCCTTTGTGGAGTTTGACCTGAGGGCCAATATTGTAAATGCAAATGATCTGTTCCTGAAAGTTTCGGGATACAATATGCAACAGATTTTTGGCTCCAAATACAAAGACCTTTTCAGAAAGAAGGACCAGGATTCTCCACAGGTAAGCATGATCTGGGACAACCTGGTCAATGGATCGCAATTTACAGGAGAGTTCACCATGGCCGATGTTCACGACAACCCCATGTACCTTTATGGTTCATTCCACCCGATGGTAGATAATGAAACCGGCGAAATCACACGCCTCATGATGTTTGCCCAATTCATCACCGGAGAAAAAAGGAAACAAAATGAATTGAGCACAATGGTAGAGGGGCTTAAAAAATCAGCACCGGTACTGGAGATCAACCCCGACGGATCATTAAAAAAAGCGAACAAGCTTTTCTTTGATCTTTTCGGCATATCCCGCATGCAGCTCACAAAACTTAATATCCATGATATTCTGGTATCTGAACTGGATTCAAACTGGCTGAGCGATGAATACCATGAGCGGGAGCTTATCTTTAAGACTATAGAAGATATCGAAGTGAAGTTCAGGACTACCTTTACCGCAGTCAAAAATCTTGAAGGGGATATTGAACGTATTTTTATTATACTTTTTAACACCGAACATACCCTGAGCCACAGCTAATACCCCGGCAGGTTTAGGTCATTGTAAGCCCTCTCTGATTATAATATACATCTGTTGCTGTTTCCTCCACTCAATTGCATGGATATTTTATCGCGTCCGTAGAAACCCTGAGCCGGGTTATTCGTTTCTAATTAAGAATCATTATTAACAAATAATTATTTTCTATGACAAATCTCAACTTAATTGGACTTAACGAAGAAACATCTGCTCAGCTAGCTGAAAAACTCAATAAGCTTCTGGCGGAATATTCAATTTTCTATATGAACGTACGCGGATTTCACTGGAACATCACAGGAGATCAGTTTTTCGAACTTCATGTAAAGTTTGAAGAACTTTATACTTCACTGGCTGAAAAAATTGATGAGATGGCCGAACGTATTCTCACTCTCGGCAAACAGCCGGTACATAGCTATTCCCAGTATATTGAGATGTCATCCATAAGAGAGAAGAAGAATATTTCGGATGGAAATGAGGCAGTAAAGGAAATCCTTAATTCCATGCAAAACCTGATCATCTCTCAGCGCGAATTGCTTCATGTTGCAGCCGAAGCCGGTGATGAAGGCACCGCAGACCTCATGAGTGATTATATGAAAGAACAGGAAAAACTGGCGTGGATGTATAACGCTTACCTGAAATAGTAAAAGCCCTTCGGGGCTTTATTTTTTATCTGACTCAAACCGGTAAATGGAAAGCCCATCGGCCTCACTTTTCAGGTCCTGCACCAGCTGGTAATCCGACGCATTTTTAAGGTATTCAAGGCCGGGATTGAAATGCCTTCGCACCTCCTCGGCGTAGAATGTATCGCAATCCAGCATAATACATATGGCATCAATGGATAACCGAAGATCAAATAGTTCGCGATACAGCTTTTCCTGATCTTCCTGGTCATATAACTCCTGCAATTTTTTGAGCTGATCGTATTTTTTCTTGTTAAAAAATTGGTAAATAAGCTCCATCTGCTTGGCTCCAAGTCCTCTGCTGTAAAAAGGATATAGTTCCTTGATGCGCGCATCATAATATTCCTGAGGCAGACGGTTCAGACCCGGTACCATCACAGGCGTTCGGTCAGTTTCCCTTTTAAAGGCCATCGGTAGCGTATCACTACCGATAAGCACCTCATCCAGCATTATCACTACAGGTTTCAGCCAAATGGTGTCCTGGCCATTATATTCCATCAGCGAATCATAATAGGTGATATGCTGAATAAATATGGTATCTCCGGGCTGTAAAGGCAGCCTCACCCTCCCAGCCATATCGGTAATGCTACCACCCGCCCGTATTTTAGTAACGGTGGCAAAAGGAACAGCAGTACTATCCACAGCATCAACCACCGTAAGGGTTTGTTGAGCTGATACCATTACCGGTAGGGCCAGCAATAAAAATAGCAGATAGCGCATGTTTATTCTTTGAGTCAATTATGATCCTGTGGTTGACCGTACTATTCTTTTACGAATTAAAAAGGATAAGTCTATATTTGGGCATGAAAAAATCAATATTGCTCCTTTTTCTGTCAATGATTTTAATTGCAGGTGTCAGTCTGGCGCAAGGCAATACCACGACACCTTATGAGAGCATGCGTACTTTTCTATATTACCTGCAGGAAGACAGCTTTGAGCCTGATACAGCTGCACTTCCCTTTCTACGGCAGAGTATATCCAGAGAAGTTGCTATTGATAAAGCAGTGAAGCTTAAGCAGATACTGGACGGCAAAGGCTATTATATTGACATGGGAAGCGTGCCCAATCAGGAAAACTTCATTGATTCAGCTTCGTCGAGAGCACGATATACACCTGTGGATGACTACCCATCTATTTATTTGGAAAAAGTAGGCGATAAATGGCTGTTTTCAAATTACTCGCTTGAAGCAATCGATAGGGTACATCATGAGGCTTTTCCTTTCGGAACTGCCCGGTTACTAAAACTATTGCCCAAGCTCGGCACAAAAAAGTATTTCGGGCTTCGCCTGTGGCAGCTCATCGGTCTTCTGGCACTCACTTTGATTTGTTTTGTGACCCACCGGCTGCTGACCTTATTATTTGATTATTTTCTTGCCAAGGTCTTTATCAGGCTGGGGTATAAGGAGGTGGTACGCAAAGTGCTTGCTCCTGTGGCCAGGCCATTGAGCCTTTTGGTAATATTTGGCCTGCTGTTGTTGTTTGTGCCCATATTGCAGCTACCGGTAAATATTAATCACTACATCATACTGGGTTTACGAGCTGCCATCCCGCTTATCGCTACCGTGCTGGTATACCGACTGGTAGATATACTGGGTCATTATCTGATGGAGATGGCCAAAAAAACAGAGAGCACCCTCGATGATCAGCTGGTACCACTCCTGAAAAAGACCCTCAAGACTTTTGTAGTTATCGTCGGTACCATATTTATCCTGCAGAACCTGGATTTTAATGTTACGGCACTTATTGCAGGTTTATCTATTGGTGGTCTGGCCTTTGCACTGGCAGCACAGGATACCATCAAAAACTTTTTTGGATCATTGATGATTTTTATCGACCGTCCTTTTCAGATTGGTCACTGGATCACATCCGGTGAAATTGATGGTACGGTAGAAGAGGTAGGGTTTCGTTCTACCAGAGTGCGTACATTTCGAAATTCACTTGTCTACGTCCCGAATGGGAAAATGGCCGACTCGGTAATTGACAACCATGGCTTACGCGTCTACAGGAGATTTTATACTCGCATTGCCATTACATACGATACACCCACACATATCATTGAAGATTTTGTAGATGGCCTCAAACAAATCGTGGCGTCACATCCCAAAACCAGAAAAGACTATTATGAAATTCACCTGAATGATTTTGGGGCCTCATCACTGGATATTATGTTTTATATATTTTTTGAAGTGCCTTCATGGAGTGAGGAGCTTCGTTCACGTCACGAGATCATGCTCGAAATCATACGACTGGCAGAAAACCTGGGTGTAAACTTTGCATTCCCTACACAGACCATTCATGTAGAAAATCTGCCGGGACAGCCTTCTTTATCTCCCAACTATATGGATGCCAATGACAGCAGAAGCACATTATCGGGATTTTTAAAAGGTATAGGCAAAAAAAACTAAGCTTACATATACCCTTGGAGACGATATACGAAAATACCAAGCCATTCTTTTATCAGGGTTTCCCACTTTAGCAGCGCATCTGCTGAAGGTAAAAACAGGCTGTCGGGTGTCCATTTACGCTCATGGTGCTGATAATCTACCGGAAAGGGCACCACCCGAATGCCCATTTTCTGAAAGCATCCCACAGCACGGTGCATGTGAAAAGCGGATGTGAACAGTAAATGCTTTTCTGCGGACAGGCCGAGGCTATCTATGATCTGCCTTGAATACAATGCATTTTCATAAGTGTTGCGGGCTTTGTTTTCCAGAATATAGGCATTTTCAGGGATCTGAAGATCCTCCAATAGCGGACGGGTAGCATTTGCTTCTTTCGCCGTTTTGTCTCCCAGTACCCGTGCATTACCTCCACTGGTAATGAGATAGTGAAAGGCATCACGATGATACAACATACAGGCGTGCACTATGCGTCCGGCTGATTTATTCAGATGAGGTCTGTCTCTCGGCTCCAGTTCCGGGTTCAGGTATCCGCCCAGCACAATTCCGCTACCATATTTCTGGTCCAGGTCTTTGTAACTGGCCGGTGTCCACTCCCAAGCTCTTATCACCTCATTTACGATAAAATCATTACTGAAAAAATAGAACAGAATACCTGCAACTATGAGCATCTGCCTGCCATACCTTTTCTTTCTAAAAATTACTCCGGCTACAGCCAGCAGGGATACGATCACTACTGGTTTGGAAAAGACTATAAGCAGCTTTGATAATATAAAAAACATGTCAATCGTAAAGTAGATAGTTTTCTCGAATTCTCATATACCGGTTCAGCGACTCCTGCCAGGTGAGCCGGATTTCGTCTTCAGGTAAGCCGGCAACAATCTGCTTCCGAAGCATATCCGTGCCCGCGAGCTTTTCGAAATAAGCATTGAAGATGTCCTCCCCCAGTACTTCAAACGCATGCAGCAGGTAGCTGAGAGTAAATGAAGTATACGGGCTATTGGAAAGATCCACACCATAGCATTTTCTGTCTTTGAGAGGTGGATTTACCGACTTGCCGGGAGTGGAAACCGGTGTAAATGTAAAATCGCCCAGTTGCTCTTCCGGATAACCATAGCATGTAAACGGATGTGGCGTACCTCTGCCCACGCTCACTTTTGTGCCTTCAAACAGGGCAAGGCTGGGGTAAAGTGAAATAGCCTGCATGTTGGGAAGGTTTGGGGATGGACTGACGGGCAAGGTATAATGCGTGTTATGATCATAGTTTTTCACATTTATTACACTCATCTTCGGTGCAGACGCTATCCACTTTTCGCCGATGATCATACAGGCCAGTTCCCCGACCGTGCACCCGTGAATTATCGGGATAGGGTGCATGCCGACAAAGGATTCATAATCGGCTTCCCGTACCGGTCCGTCCACATAGTGGCCATTTGGGTTGGGACGATCCAGTATCACCATCTCTACTCCCTGTTCTCCACAGGCTTCCATTACCAGGTGCATAGTGCTGATATAGGTATAAAAACGAACACCAACATCCTGGATATCAAATATCACGATATCTATGCTATCAAGGTCCTCTGGAGTTGGCTTACGGTGTGATCCATACAGGGAAATTACAGGTAGTCCGGTTTCGGGGTCTGTGCCGTTATCTATTTTCTGACCATCAGATACATTACCGCGGATGCCGTGTTCAGGTGAAAAAAGCTTTACCAGGTTTACCTGCAGCGCGATCAGGCTATCGGCCAGATGACTATTCCCGATCATAGAGGTATGGTTGCATATCAGTGCTACATTTTTGTCATTCAGTAGCGGCAGATATTCTTCCATCTGCCATGCTCCGGGCATGACCTGCCCCTGAGCCTGTACTATCATCAGGAGAATTGGTATCGTGAGTAATTTTTGCCTTAACTTTGAGTCAAACATTAAAATTTTCTGCATTTGAATTTCGCTGCTTTTGTTGCCGGTCGCTTATACAAAAATAGGCAAAGTTCTTTTTCAAAAATCGTGCAACAGATTGCTGTTGCTACAATTGCTATTGGTCTGGCTGTGATGATGGGCAGTTACATGATCCTTGGTGGATTTCAGGAGTCAATAAAAAACAAGGTTTATGACATGTCAGGGCATTTTCAGGTCAAAAAATACAGCTTCAGCAATCAAATGGTCAATGATCCTATTTATATCAATTTTGACAGCCTGATGCAGCTCGAAAAGCCAAAATTCATAGAACATACACAGGGTTTTGCCCTGAAACCTGCACTGCTCAAAGAAGGGGAAGTGCTCAAAGGTGTTTTATTTAAGGGACTTGGACCAGATGCAGATACCTCACGTATTTCCCTGCAAATCAAAAAGGGTAGGTATTTACGATTTGATTCTGGTGCCCATAGCCAGGATATTCTGATAAGCCGCCTTGTGGCTGACCGGCTCAATGTAGATGTGGACAGCATGGTGTCTGTATATTTTGTTCAGGATCCGCCAAGGTTCAGAAGATTACGTGTTTGTGGCATAATTGAAACGGAAGTCGAGGAAGTGGATCAGCAACTGGTAATAGGGGATATACAGCTGATACGGTTGCTTAACAACTGGGGGGAAAAACAGGTAGGTGGATACGAGGTATTTCGTGACCCAAAAGTTTCAGACCAGCGGGCAGAACAGGAGCTATTGGAGCTGACAGGATTTCAATATCGTGTAGATCGTGCATCCGAACTCTATTTTGCCATATTTGACTGGCTTACGGTGATCAATAAAAACGCTACTCTGGTACTTGTTTTGGTGCTGATCGTCGCCAGTCTGAACCTCCTCTCGGTTCTGATAATCCTCAGTATGGAGCGTACGCGCATGATTGGAATCCTAAAAAGTCTGGGCTCCAGGAATGCGCAGGTTCGAAATATTTTTACCCAGGTGGGAATAAGGCTTATCTTAAAGGGGATGTTGTATGGGAATGGTATTGGCATCCTGTTTGGTGCTGTCCAGTATTATTTTCATATTCTGCCGCTGGACGCGGAGAATTATTATATCTCATATGTGCCCATATACTTCAACTGGACCATTATTGGCGGCCTGAATGTGCTGGTATTGGGACTGGTAAGCCTTGTGCTGGTGATTCCTTCAGCTATCATTAGCCGCACTCAACCAGTAAAGGCATTGAGATTCAGTTAGGCCATCGCCCTTCGGTAGGTCTTAAACCAGCTGTTGATTTTTAATTCAATCACACCAAGAAAGGCTTCGCGGAATATTTTCGATGACATTTTTGAAGTTCCTCTCGACCGGTCGGTAAATATTATAGGCACCTCCTTTATGCGGAAGCCAAATTTCCAGGTTGTGAATTTCATTTCAATCTGAAAAGCATATCCAATGAAGCGTATCTGGTCAAGGGGTATGGTTTCCAGTACCTCGCGTCGATAGCATTTGAAACCAGCTGTAGCATCATTTATTGGCAGGCCGGTGATGAAACGGACGTATTTACTAGCAAAGAATGACATCAACACCCGCCCCATAGGCCAGTTAACCACATTCACTCCTGTTACGTATCGGCTACCTACGGCCATGTGATATCCTTCTTCCTTGCATGCATGGTACAGGCGGCCCAGATCATCAGGATTATGCGAAAAGTCGGCATCCATTTCAAAAATAAACAAATAATCCCTCTCCAAAGCATATTTGAAACCTGCGATATAAGCTGTGCCCAGGCCGAGTTTACCTTTTCTTTCCATTAAATGAAGCCTCCCGCTATATTCCGTCTGGAGTTCTTTCACTACCGTCGCAGTGCCATCTGGTGAGCCGTCATCAATAATCAGAAGATCAAAACCATCTTTTTGTGACATCACAGCCCGCACGATGGCTTCGATGTTTTCGATCTCGTTGTATGTAGGAATAATGACAAGCGTTTCGCTCTTCATAGTTTATCTTTGAAACTTCGAAGTTACTAATTTTACGGAATTGCCATGAAAGGTTATTCAAACAAGGGTTTATTTCTTGACAGGGACGGTGTAATAAACCGTGAGCGTGGTGATTATACCTATCATCCTAGAGATTTTGAGATACTTCCCGGAGTGGCAGAAGCTATTGCGGCAGCATCCGGGGCAGGCTTTATTCCTGTTGTGATCACCAATCAGGCGGGTATCAGTCTGTGTAGATATACCCTGTCTGAGATGCGCATCTGTCATGAAATCATGATGAAAGCTATTCCTGAAATTAAGGCGGTATATTTTTCCCCCTACCACCCGGATATTACCCGGTCATTGTCCCGAAAGCCGGCCACCTTACTCTTCGAACGGGCTCTACATCGTTTTGAGATCGATCCTGCATCCAGTTACATGGCCGGCGACAAGGACAGAGACTTGCTGCCCGCACGACAGCTCGGTATCAGCACGATTATGATTGGGTCGGGCACGTCGCCCAATTCAGATCATCAGGCTTCCTCTCTCGGGGAGGCGTGGCAGCTAATAGCCAAGAATTTCTAGCATATCCTCATGGTCCTGCTCTTCCCTGAACAGTTCAGTGTGAAATTCTCCGTTTTCGTCTTTTTGTATAAGTACATGCTTGGGCGCCGGTATCAGGCAATGCTGAATGCCGCCGTAACCGCTTAGTGAATCCTGATACGCACCTGTATGGAAAAATCCGATCACCAGGTTTTCTTCCGGCTTGATCTTGGGTAGAAATACATCGCCGCTATGGGCTTCGGAATTGTAATAATCCATGCTGTCGCAGGTGAGCCCGCCAATATTTACCTTGTGGTAATCTCTGCCCCAGTGATCGATTGGCAACAGTATGAATTTTTGGTTTAGCCCCCAGCTGTCCGGCAGATGCGTAATAAACGACCCGTCGATCATATACCAAAGCTCCTTATCATTTTGCAGCTTCTGGCCGAGCACCGTATATAATGTGGCACCGCTTTCACCCACAGTGAAACTGCCAAATTCAGTGTAAATATGTGGATGAGGAACGTTGTTGCGATCACATATATCTTTGATGTTTTCGATGATGGCATCTACCATGTATTCATAATCGAACGAAAATGCCAGGCTTGTTTTGATCGGAAAGCCACCGCCAATATCGATGATCTCCAGTTCGGGGCATACCTTTTTCAGTTCGCAGTATTTTTCTACGAAGCGGTTGAGCTCACTCCAGTAGTAGGTGTCATCCTTGATGCCGGTATTGATAAAATAATGCAGCATCTTCAGCCTTCCCTTCGCATTGTCCTTTATCCGGTTCTGATAATACGATACAATGTCAGTATACCGTATTCCCAGGCGGGAGGTGTAAAATTCAAAGTTTGGTATTTCATCTGACGCGACGCGTAAACCTATATCGTACGAATCAGCCTTTACATTGGCCTCGTAGTATTCGAGTTCTTTGAGGTTGTCAAGGATGGGCACACATCCAGTAAAGCCATCGTTGATCAGTTCTGTTATATATTTGGTATACAGCGGCCGTTTATAGCCGTTGCTGATGATCATAGTGTTTTTATCTATTTTCCCGGCTTCATAAAGCTTCTTTACGATCTGAATGTCAAAAGCGGAAGAAGTTTCAAGATGAATATCATTCTTTAGTGCTTCCTCAAGCACAAACTCAAAATGATTGGACTTGGTACAGTAGAAATACGTGTATTTGCCCTGATAATTATGCTTTTTAAAGGCATTTTCAAACAGCTTTTTAGTGTATTGAATCCTTTCAGATATTCTGGGAAGATAGGTCAGCTTGAGGGGGGTGCCATATTTACTGACTATTGATTTAAGAGGAACGCCGTGAAAATGGAGCTCATCATTAACCACCTGAAATTCCTCCTGGGGAAAATCAAAAGTCTGGTGGATCAGGTCAATGTACTTATTAATCATCTTATCATACTAAACAGTTGACAAACATAATGTTTGAAAATTATTTTAATTCTATCGCTAAAAAATAATTTCAGAAAGATTCGCAAGCGATCATCTTTTATATTTGCCCAAAGCTTGATGTGTGATGATAGAAAAGGTATTAGGAGAAAAAGTTAGAAATATTGTCAGGGAAAACTTCGGGACGGAGATTGACGATGACCAGCTGCAGTTTCAGCCTACCCGTCCGGAGTTTGAGGGTGAAATCACGTTTGTAGTATTTCCGTTAGTTAAAATGCTGCGAAAATCGCCACAGGAAATAGGCGACATCATCGGCAGGGCGCTGGTGGGTGAACATGTGGAGGCCTTCCAGGTTGTTAAAGGCTTTCTGAACCTTTCCATTGCTGACCAGTACTGGACAGGCCTTTTTAATACCATTGTTCAGGATGAAAAATATGGCACTAAACCTTTCAATGGTCAAAAGGTGATGGTGGAGTTCAGTTCTCCAAATACCAATAAACCGTTGCACCTCGGCCACCTGCGTAATAATTTTCTGGGCGATGCTGTAAGCCGGATCCTGGAACACCAGGGCTATCAGGTCAAAAAGGTGAACCTCGTCAATGACCGCGGTATTCATATATGTAAGTCCATGCTCGCCTATACCCAATTTGGTAATGACGAGTCACCCGAAACCACTGGCATTAAAGGCGATAAGCTCGTTGGAAATTATTATGTAGCCTTTGATAAGGCATATAAAGAGCAGCAAAAAGAGCTTATCAAAAACGGTATTCCGGAGGAAGAAGCCGAAAAAAAGGCGTCGCTATTACTCGAGGCCCAGGAATTGCTTAAAAAATGGGAAGAAAACGATCCGGAGACGGTCACACTGTGGCAAAAGCTGAACCAATGGGTTTATGATGGCTTTGACATCACCTACCGTCGTATGGGCATTTCATTTGATGAGATAATGTATGAGTCAAAGACTTACCTTTTGGGCAAAGACCTGGTAGAGGAAGGCCTTAATGCAGGTATTTTTTATCGCAGGGAGGACGGCTCGGTCTGGATAGATCTAACTGAAGAGGGACTTGATGAAAAACTCCTGCTCCGGAGTGATGGCACATCGGTATACATGACACAGGATCTGGGTACGGCAGACCTGAAGTATCAGGGATTTAATTTTGAGAAGTCCATATACGTAGTTGGCAATGAGCAGGATTATCATTTTAAGGTGCTCTTTACAATCCTTGAAAAACTGGGGCGAAATTATGCTTCCGGACTTTATCATCTGTCTTATGGCATGGTGGACCTGCCTTCCGGTAAGATGAAGTCAAGGGAGGGAACAGTGGTAGATGCCGACGATCTGATGGATGAAATGGAATCTACTGCAGCGGAAAAGACTGCAGAGCTGGGAAAAGTTGAAGGTTTTTCTGAAACAGAGCTGACAGAGCTGCATCGTATGCTCGGGCTGGGAGCATTGAAATTTTTCCTTTTGAAAGTAGACCCTAGGAAAAGAATCCTGTTCAACCCGCAGGAATCGATCGAATTTCAGGGCTACACGGGACCGTTTATTCAATATACACATGCCCGCATTTCGGCAATACTGCGTAGAGCCGAAGAGCAACATATAGATTTCCGTGAATATACCATCAGCACCCTTCAGCAGGAAGAAAAGAACCTTATAGTCGCACTGGCAGACTTTCCAAAGGTACTGGAAGAGGCAGCAGGCAGCTATTCGCCTTCAGCCATTGCGCAGTATAGTTTTGAGCTGGCAAAGCAATACAATAAATTTTATACCGACCTGTCCATACTTGGAGCAGAATCGGAGGAGGCACGGGCATTTCGTGTCGCCTTATCTTATGCAGTAGCCAGAACCCTCCGCTCGGCTATGGCCCTGCTTGGTATCGGCTGTCCGGAAAGAATGTAAGACATGAAAAAATGGATTTATGCAGCACGGCTGAGAACATTGCCGTTGGCTTTAGCGACGATCGGTCTCGGAGGCCTGTTAGCGTCAGAGACAGATACATTTTCCCCCGTAGCATTTACACTGGCTATGCTGACAGCACTCTTTTTACAGGTATTGAGCAACTTCGCGAACGACCTCGGAGATTATAAGAAGGGCGTAGATAAGCACAGGGAAGGGGAAAAGCGCATGGTGCAGTCAGGTGAGATCACACCGTCAGCAATGAAACGGGCAGTTTATATGTTAGTATTCCTGTCACTGGCTTCCGGTATCCTTTTACTTTATTTTAGTCCGGTGAGTACCTACGTGAAAGCTGTCTTTTTCGGATTCGGCATAGCGGCAATTCTTGCTGCCATCCTCTATACCAACGGAAAGCGGCCTTACGGTTACATCGGGTTGGGAGACCTGTTCGTTTTGATATTTTTTGGTCTGGTAGGTGTAGGGGGTACCTGTTATATTTCCAGTGGACACATGGAAACAGCCTTGCTTTTGCCCTCTTTAGCCATGGGAATGCTGGCTACGGCCGTATTAAACTTCAATAATCTGCGGGATATGGCAAGTGACCGCAAGTCAGGCAAGATATCCATTCCTGTGCGGATAGGTCAAAAAAACGCATTATTGTATCAGTTAGTCCTGATGATCACACCTTTTTTGCTCCTCATCTCGTTTGCTATAATAGAGGACTGGCAGTTTTGGAGGTACGGTTTTTTGTTAGTCTTACCATTGTTTGTCCGAAATGCCGTCCGGATGTTCTTTGTCCGACAAAATAAGTTTTATGATCAGTTTCTGAAACCAACGGCTCTGGGGTCTGCGGTTTTGGTAATTTTAATTTCTATTGGCTTTTTATTGTCTTAATGCTACATTTAAACATAACTCACAAAAACAATGAAAAAAATACTTATACCAACCGATTTTTCAGAACAGGCGGACAACGCCATCAAATTTGCAACTGAATTAGCTAAGCTGATTGGAGCTGAGCTTATTTTCCAGCATGTGGTAGAGTACCCTGCTTCATCCAGTTTTAATGTTACCGGTGAGGTTAATATCAGCACCGAAGCTGACCTTTTTACGGCTGAAATGATTAAAAAGGCAAAGCAAAAGCTGAAAGATGAAGTAGAAAAATACGGTGACGGCATCACTATTCACACGAATGTCGAAGTAGGAAATCCGTATAAGAGTATTTCCAAAACACTGTCTAAGCATGATGCTGATCTTGTCGTGATGGGTACTAAGGGTACCAGCGACCTTGAGGAGATATTCATCGGATCAAATACAGAGAAGATGGTTCGTTTTGCTCATGTCCCGGTGATCACCATCAAGAGTGAAAGAAGCGTAAATGAAATTAAAGATATCGTGTTTGCTACCAATCTGCACGAGCGGCAGCTCCCGGTTGCAGAAAAGATCAAGCAGTTTCAGGAGCTTGTGGGTGCCAAACTTCATGTGGTGGTAGTGAATACACCGGGTGGTTTTGAAACCACACGTGAGCTGAATGCCAGATTGAAAAAGTTTGTCGAAAAGGCAGGATTTTCCAATTACACCATGAATATCTACAACGACGTGGATGAGGAAGATGGCATCACCTTCTTTGCTGAGGATATTGACGCGGATATGATCGCTATGGCTACTCATGGTCGTACAGGCCTCAATCACCTGCTCAGCGGAAGTATCGCTGAAGATATTGTAAATCATGCCAAGCGTCCTGTATGGACCCTTAGCCTGAAGAAAAGGAAAGGGGAATAAATATAAGGAGCCGGGTATATCCCGGCTTTTTTATTTTGGGTTGACCTTTTTTACGATACGCCGCAGCAGAGAGGGAAAATAACGACCGATATAAATCCCCATAATTTCACGGCCACCGATATACACTTCCGCCTTATTATTTTCAATGGCATTACAAATTCGCGCTGCGACCACATCAGGGGCTAATCCGTTTTCCTGATTCTTATCCATGGTATTTTGTGCTGTGCCGTCACCTTTTAATGCATTTCGCGAAATATCAGTTTTTATATATCCACCACAAATGGTTGTTGCCCTGATGCCTTTATCTTCCAGTTCTGCTCTCAGGCTATCCATAAAACCATGGATGGCATGTTTGGCTGCTGCATATCCTGACCGTTTGGGTGTACCTATTTTTCCGGCCACGGAGCTCATTGCCACAATATGTCCGCTGCCCTTTTTCAGCATATCCGGTAGCACACCTTTGGTGAGATGTATCGCTCCGAAATAATTCACCTCCATGAGATGGCGGTAAGTTTCCAGGTTTGTGTTTTCTACCGTATCACGCTGACTAATACCGCCGTTATTGACAAGAATATCAACAGGTTGGCCCACCTGACGCAGTGCCTGGTGAATGGATGTGCCATCGCTCAGGTCGATTGGTATCACCTTACAGGGAGTGTGATGATTTTCTGAAATATAAGAGGCCAGCTCCTGAAGTTTTTGTTCATTTCTGGCCGAGATGATCAGCTTACCGCCACGTTTGGCTACCTCAAGTGCCAAAGCGCGCCCTATGCCGGAACTGGCTCCGGTAATCCATACCCTACTGTCTTTTATTGATGTCATTTTCTTTCCAGCAACACAAAGGAATAATCATGTGGGTTTTTTTCGTCTTTTTGATGGTCCTCACGACTCACTTCGACCCACTCATTCTCCGAAATTTCCGGAAAAAAGGTGTCACCTTCAAATGTTTCGTGTACTTCGGTAAGATAAATACGATCGGCATGCTGCATGGCCTCCCTGTAAATCTGACCTCCGCCGAGAATAAAAAGTTCTTTCTGGCCATATTTTTCACCTAAAGCAATGGCCTCAGCAAGCGAATGCACCACGATACAGCCTTCTATGGACAGGTCCTGCTGGCGGCTGATGACTATTGAAGTACGTCCGGGTAGCGGTCGTGCTGTAGATTCGAGGGTTTTGCGGCCCATCACTATGAAATGCCCCATTGTGGTGGAACGGAAATATTTCAGGTCTGCAGGCAGCTTCCATATCAGGTCATTGTTTCTGCCTATTACATGATTGGCCGACCGTGCAACGATAATCGATATTTTCATTTGGTTACGATTTGATAGTCCTGAATGGAGTAGCCATTGAGAAAATCTGCAGTTTTCATCCTCTTTCTGCCTTCTATCATCAGCTCATGCACCTCTACCGCATTGTCGATACAGCCGATCCACATCTGACGGCCACCGATGTAAATATTTCCTGCAGGTAGTGAAACCGAACGGTCTACCGTCACATCAAAAATTTTGGTATGCATGTTATCGATAAAGGTAAAGGCACCAGGGAAGGGGGTCAGGCCACGGATATGGTTCCGTATTTTTTCGGCAGGCTTATCCCATCGGATTTTACAATCGTGCCGTGTGATTTTAGGTGCCTGCGTGATTTCTCCTTCCTGTGGTCGCGTTATTACACGCTCATCTGCGATAGCTTCAACAGTTTTCAGTACGAGGTCAGCACCTTTTATCTTCAGTCGTTCATAGAGCGTACCCACATTGTCGCCATCAAGGATAGGCTCCTCCTCCTGAAATATCAGGTCGCCGGTATCGATCTCATGCTTCAGGAAAAATGTCGTAATGCCTGTCATCTTTTCCCCATTCATGATGGCATGATGTATAGGTGCGGCACCGCGATACCGGGGTAGCAGCGAGGCGTGAAGGTTGAACGTACCAAGTGCCGGCATGCTCCATACTTTTTCAGGCAGCATGCGAAAAGCAACAACCACCTGCAGGTTGGCATTCAATGCCTGTAGGTCGTTGATAAAGCCCGGGTCTTTGAGGTTTGATGGCTGCAGTACCGGCAGGTTGAGCTCCAGTGCTTTTTGTTTCACTTCACTAAACCCCATTTTTTTACCCCTTCCCCGTGGTTTATCCGGCGCTGTGACTACCCCGGCAATGGTGTAGCCATGCTGTGCCAGCAGCTCCAGTGAGGGTACTGCAAATTCGGGGCTGCCCATGTAAACTATCCGTAGATCTTCTTTTTTCAAAACTTAATTAATGATTTAATCTGTGACTCCAGCAACTCAATATACAGCGGGTCAATAATTTCCTCGTCTCTTAACTTCCCGTCGATTTTGGCCAGTCTTGGCTTCTCGGCCAATACATTCATCCCCATGTAGTTAAAAATATCTGTGAGGTGACTTAGCGCGAGTCCGCCCCCCTGTGTGCCCGCCGAAAGGCCTACAAGTGCGCATTTCTTCTTTCGGAAGGTGCCGGGGTAACGCAAGCCATCGATAAAAGCTTTCAGTACACCCGGAAAGGAGCCATTATACTCCGGCACAATAAATACGAATCGTTCACTTTCCCACATGATATCCGCGAATTTATTAAATTCTTTGTCCTGACCTGCATTTTCATAGAGTGCAGTTCTTGTAAAATCAGGTGGTAGCTCGTACAAGTCTACGATCCTGTAATCAACACCCTGCTGATTGAGTAGCTTACCATAATATTCGCTTATTTTTCGAGAGGTGGAATTTGGTCGGTTCGTGCCACAAACGATGGTTATTGTCATAACATCTAATTCATTTCAGGATCAACACATTTTAATGAATCATGTTTTTATGATGTGTATCTTAATGATAAACTACCTGAGGTACACATAATGTTTTTTCATTGTAATCGTTACTTTTGCAGCTATGTCAGCAGCGACATTACAGGTTTCGGGGTTAACAAAGATTTATGGCGCGCAGCATGCCATCGACGACGTGTCATTTGAGCTCCACAAAGGCCAGGTGGTAGGTTTTTTGGGTCCCAATGGTGCGGGTAAGTCAACAACATTCAAGATCCTGACCACCTATATTGCGCCAACATACGGCACCGCCGAGGTATCTGGATATTCCGTTACCACACATCCGGCAGAGGTGAAAAAGAGGCTGGGTTATCTGCCCGAACAAAATCCATTGTACTACGACATGTATGTGGAAGAATACCTGAGCTTTATTGGACATTTACATGGCATGAAGGTGAAGTCTGTGCGCAGTCGTGTCGCAGAGGTGATCGGCCTTTGCGGTATCACAATTGAAAAAAATAAAAAAATAGGAGCACTGAGTAAAGGGTATAAACAGCGTGTCGGGCTGGCTCAAAGCCTCGTACACGACCCGGAAATATTGATCCTTGATGAGCCTACCACCGGACTGGACCCAAATCAGCTTCTGGAAATCCGTGGGCTTATCAAAGCATTGGCGGCCGATAAGACCGTCTTATTTTCATCGCATATTATGCAGGAGGTTCAGGCCATCTGCGATCGGGCTATTATTATCAATAAGGGTAAAATAGTGGCAGACGCTCCTACTGCGGAGCTTAATAAAGGAGGAACTGACAGAAAGGTGCTGTATGTGATGTTTGAGGAGCCGGTAGAAAAATCATGGTTCGAGGGCATTGAAGGTACAGAGGTCTCCGTTGACGGGAAGCTGCTGCAGGTACATTATCTACCTGGTCAAAACCCTCGGAAAGCCGTTATGAAGATTATCACTGAAAGAGATCTTCCACTCAGGTCACTTGAGGAAAAACAACAAAATATGAGTCTAGAGGAAGTGTTCAGAAACCTGACGGCATCATGAGAGCAATATACCTGCGTGAGATAAAAGCATTTCTCGATTCCTTAATCGGATATATGGTAATCGCAGTATTTCTGGTGGCCATAGGTCTTCTATTCTGGGTTTTTCCGGATACTTCGATACTGCAATATGGCTATGCCACCATGGATCAGTTTTTTAATCTCACGCCCTATATATTCCTTTTTCTCATTCCGGCTATCACCATGCGATCTTTTGCTGAGGATAAAAAAACCGGGATGCTGGAGATTTTACTCACAAGCCCTGTCTCCCTTTTTGATCTGATACAGGGCAAGTTCCTTGCTGCTGTAACACTGGTATTGATCGCCCTGGTACCAACATTGACCTATGTCGTTTCCCTGCATTATCTGGCTAATCCTGTTGGTAATATTGACCTTGCATCAATCACCGGGTCGTATGTGGGGCTGATACTCCTGGGTGTTTCATTTGCAGCTATCGGGATACTCACCAGCTCCCTGACTGAGAATCAGATTATCGCTTTCCTGATCGCGGTATTTATTTCATTTCTGTTGTACACGGGAGTGTATAGCCTGGCACAGTTACCTGTATTACGTAAGGTTGCCGTTTTTGTAGAAAATATAAGTCTCGTTCACCATTACGACGCCCTGAGCCGTGGTGTACTGGATATTCGTAATATGCTGTACCTGCTGACAGTGGCAGGGGTGGCGTTGTCTGCTACTTATTATAATCTGGCGAACAAGAAATGGTAGGAAAACATCTGCAGCAACGAATTTTACTCACCACTCTGGGTATTGTGTTGATGACCATGATCATCATCAATCAGCTGGCATCGCTTTACCCGGTTCGTATCGACCTTACGGCAGATAAGCGGTTTACGTTAAATGAAAATACCCGAAAACTGCTGGGTGAACTTGAAGAGCCGCTATATGTGGAAGTATACCTTGCCGGTGATATGCCTGCAGGATTTAAGCGATTACAGAATGCTATTGAAGGCATGCTCAAAATATTTGAATATGAATCGGGTGGTATGCTCAGCTACCGCTTTATTGATCCGCAGGAAGACATCCCGGAGCAGGCACGAAATAATTTTTACCGCAATCTGGTGCAGCTGGGCATCCAGCCAACCAATATCTTTTCCAATGAAAGTGGTCAGCGCTCCGAGCAGCTGATCTTTCCGGGTGCGCTGATAAATTATGGTAAGGCAGAATCGGCAGTAATGCTTCTCCGGGGCAACAAGGGTGATTCGCCCGAAACACAGCTTAATCAATCCATAGAAGATATCGAATATCAGCTGGCTAAGACGATACAGTCGCTGGTAATCCCCGAACGCCCGGTGCTTGGTTTGCTGAAAGGGCATGGAGAACTGGATAGTGTAGATGTGGCGGCCCTTAAAAATACATTGAGAGAGCAGTATCGCTTTCGTGATGTATATCTTGACGACATGGCTGTAGCCAGCGATATTTCAGCCTTGCTGGTGTTAAAGCCGGATCAGGCCTTCACCGATGTAGAAAAATTCAAACTCGACCAATACCTGCTGAGAGGTGGAAGAATACTGATTGCGCTTGATCTTTTTTCGATCGACATGGCAGCGGCAGACGGTGAAGGCACGGTGACGGTACCACGTGATGTGAACCTGATGGATCTGCTGTTCAGGTATGGAGTAAGAATTAATAACGATCTTATACAGGAGCTTAATGCTGGTGTTTTCCCTGTAGTTACCGGAAATGTAGGCAACCAGCCGCAGGTACAGCTGCTACCCTGGCCGTTCTTCCCTTATGCCAATCGGTTTGGCGATCACCCTGTAGTGCGAAATCTCAATGCTGTTGCTTTTCGCTTTGCCAGCACATTGGACACCGTAAAGGCAGAAGGCATCAAAAAATACCCGCTGGTACAGACTTCTACGTACAGCCGTGCATTGGGTGCGCCGGTCCGGATTGCTTTCAACGACATCAGGAATATCGATCCTTCGAGCTTTTCAGGTGGCCCCTTTACCTTGGCCTATCTGCTGGAGGGAAGGTTTTCATCTCTGTTTAAAAACCGGTTGCTACCGCTGGGGGTATCGGAGCAGGATTATGTAGAAGATGCCACGACAGAAGGAAAAATCATCGTGATTGGCGATGGAGACGTTTTTCGTACAGAGTTTGATGATCGTGACGGGTCTGCACTGCCGCTTGGTCTGGACCCTTACAGTGGACAGTATTATGGGAACGCTGACCTGTTACTCAATGCCATAGCTTATCTTACCGATGATGAAGGCATTATTCAATCGCGCAGCAAGCGCATCACCATTCGTCCGCTGGACAAAATAAAGGTGGAGCAGCAGCGTACCAGATGGCAATCCGTCAACATAGTGCTTCCTATATTGCTGATCATTGGCTTTGGATGGTTGCGCTATTTTTTGAGAAAACGTAATTATGAACAAAGATCATGACGCAGTTACGTAAGCTGACAGTTATATTCTGGTCACTTGTGGTGATATCTGTGACACTGGCGTTATTAAGCAACACAGGTAACAGAGGGGCACGATATAATCTGAACCTTCCGGACAGTGCAGCGGTAACTGAAATACGACTGGCTTTCGACGACATCAGCCATAAGCTCACAGAAGGCAGCCAGGGATGGATGATCAATGATACGCTCGATGCAGATGATAATGTGCTACGCATAGCCCTTACATTTATACAAGATATCAAATTTCGCCGTTTTCTTTCAGCCGAAGAGGAGCAGGAGGTAGGGCAGTGGTACGATTCGCTCGGCGTTCAGCTCGTATTGACCGGCACAGACGGAGTCACTGATGTTAAGATCACTCCGGATCCTGAAAACAACACCACCTACCTCTTTACTGATGACAGGTGGGTGGAAGCCTATATACCGGGTTATGCAACCTTTGTTGGAGGAATATTTTATCTCAGTGAAGGGCAGTGGCGCTCCAAAGAACTGTTTTCAGTGTCATGGCTCAACCTGCAATCCCTCATATACAGAGGCAGCAGGGGCAGCACTGAAATCCGCTATCATAAGGATTTTCTGCAAATAGCCGGAATCGGGGAAATGGATACCACAGCCATGATGGCTTATGTGCAGCAATTTCAACGTTTTAATGTGAATCAGTTTCTTACTGAAGACGAGATTCATCAGGCAGATCCCAATTACGAGTTTTTTGCAGCTGATTCTATTGAGGTCACAGCGTTGAATGGAACATCACATACACTGATTTTCAGTGAGAACCGGTTAAATGGTTTTCTTATCGGAAGATACCGCGATGAGTATTTTGCCGTTTCGGGCTCGCGGGTGCCAGAGCTTTTTGTTGATGCAGCTTATTTCCGAAGGAATGAGCAAATGTAATCTCTATAAAAATTAGGATTTCTGTCATAATTTATTAAATAAGGATGCTCAGGATTAAAATTTAATCATGGCATCCGGATTTTCTGAATATATTCTTGCGGGTCTTAATTTTTCATCAGCCGATTACCAGATACTGGGCTTTTTGAAGGAAAACTTAGGCCTGCTCCAACCAAAAAAGGTATTTTTTACCCATATCAGGTCCAATATTTTTGGTACTGAAAATGATCGTGAAGATCTGATTGCCGGGCTAGAGGACAGGGTTAACACTTTTTTTCAGGAATTCGCCTTTTCTTATGAGTTGCTTTTGATTGAGGGCCAGCCAGATGATCATTTAAGAGAGTGGAGCAGGCAGAACAGGATAGACCTTTTGATGCTTGGACGTCATGATCGGCCTGACCATGCGGTTGACGTTGGTAATCTCATAAAGAAGCCAGGAAAATCACTTTTACTAACACCGTCAAAGCCGGTTTCAAAGGTAAGGCGCATATGTGTACCCTTTGATTTCACAGCTGTATCGTTGCATGCGCTGCAGTATGCTTTAGAAATGGCGGCGAGGGGTAGCGCTGAGGTCCTCGGATTACATTGTTTTCAGGTTCCTACAGGATATCATACTTCCGGCAAAAGCAGGGAAGAGTTTGCTTCCATCATGGAAAAAAATGCCCGTGAAGAAGCAGAAAATCTTTTTGAAAATGCCAGTCTCCAAAATATACAAATGCACTACCGGTATGACAGGACTAACCAACCGTCAGCATGCATCTCACGCTTTCTTTCTGACGAAAACGCAGACATGGTCATCATGGGATCGAAGGGACGTACAGGTGCTGCATCGCTTTTATCCGGTAGTGTCGCAAAAAAGACGATAGGGAGAATATATGATATTCCGATGCTGATTGTAAAGGAAAATAATGAAGTTATGGATATCACAGAGGCAATAAAACAACTATAACAGCATGCTCACTGCTATACTTGCCATATTGATATCAGCAGCCCTGGCTCCTCATTTTTACGAGCGCTACCGCATGATCACGGCAGCATTTCTTACTGCGGTAGTCGCCGGTGTGGTAGTATTTTTCAGCCTCAACATACCGGAAGTCAGTGAAGGTAACATCATCTCCACTCATCATACGTGGGTTGCATCGCTGCATATACACCTCAACTTCTACCTGGATGGTCTCAGCCTGTTCTTTTCGCTGCTTGTTACCATAGCCGGTCTTTTGGTAATGCTTTATTCATTTACTTATATGCAGCATTATAAATCGCAGGGTCGTTTCTTTGGTTATTTGCTGTTTTTTATGGGTTCCATGCTGGGTCTTGTGCTTTCCGCTAACCTGATCAGCCTTTTTGTTTTTTGGGAGTTGACGAGTTTTAGTTCTTTTCTGCTGATCGGCTTTAACAATCAAAAAGAAGACTCCCGAAAGGCTGCACGGCAGGCTCTTTTAATAACAGCCGGTGGAGGGCTGGCTCTGTTGGCGGGTTTCATAATGTTGAACAGCATATTTGAAGCTGGCTTTTTTCTCCCTGATATGATGGATGCAAGCGTTAGATCAGGTCCGGGCTATGTATGGTCAACGGTTATTATTTTAATCGCTGTCGGCGCCTTTACAAAATCGGCGCAGTTTCCGTTTCACTTCTGGCTGCCAAATGCGATGGCTGCACCTACACCTGTTAGTGCCTACCTGCATTCTGCTACTATGGTAAAAGCCGGGGTATATCTTATCCTGCGCTTAAATCCCATTTTTAATACTGATCCATTCTGGCATTACGCTTTGGGTATAACTGGTGCAGTGACCATGACATGGGGAGCATTGAAAGCATTCGGTCAGGATGACCTAAAGAGAATACTGGCCTACACCACTATTTCAGCTCTTGGTATTTTTTTTATGATGACAGGCTTTGGTACAGCAGCGGCAATAAACAGCGTATTGGTGTATTTGCTGGCCCATGCCCTTTATAAAGGAGCGCTTTTCCTCGTGGCAGGCAGCATCGACCAGCAGGCAGGGACAAGAAGGGTATCAGAGTTGAGACTGAATTTCAAAAAGATGCCGTTTTCCGGTACAGCTTTATTCTTTTCAGCAGCATCAATGGCGGGTATACTTCCGTTTATTGGGTTTATAGGAAAGGAGTCGTTATATCACACGCTTTATCATGACGACATGATGTTAGCACGCCCTTTCCTTGTGTTGCTTTTTATTTCCAGCGCCTTTTTTACGGCTATTGCCATAGAAATAGTTTATGATATTTTTTTTAACAGAAAAAAGAAGACAGGCATACACACTAATGAGCCGCATTATCTGATGGTGACGACCGTACTGATCCTGGCAATGGCCGGATTGGTCACCGGGGTTTTTCCAGGGGTATTACAGCCATTATTGATAAATGCTGCTATAGCCGGCTTTGCTGCGGATACCAATATGCACCTTAAAATCTGGCACGGCTTCAATACCGTTTTTCAGTTGAGCTTATTCACATGGGTTTCAGGTGGCGCATTATATTTGCTGAGAAAGTATGTCCGTAATTTCACCAAACCTGCCTGGCTGAGTGGCGATGCCATATACGGGTGGTTACTTGAGTTGACAGAGGCAACGGCCAAAAGAACAACCCGTGTCATCCAGGGCGGGTATCTGAGAAATTATATCACCATCGTCGTTATTACATTTTCAGTGTTACTGCTGGCCCTGATTGCTGACTATCAGCTGTTAATAGTCCCTTCACCCAAGGCGCTCGCAGAAGGATTGCAGATTTACGAAATCATGGTATTTGGCCTTATATCAATGGCTACAATATTCCTATTCCGCACACGTTCACGGCTCATTGTTACGGCAACATTTGGCATCATAGGGTTCAGCATAGCATTGGCTTACACCCTTTTCAGTGCACCTGATGTGGCCATCACCCAGTTTCTTGCTGAGACATTAACGCTGATCCTGATGATACTCATCCTGCACCGCCTTCCATCCTATACACTGAAAAAAAAATTACCACATAAAAGTTATCTTCCTGTAGCTGTGGTATTTGGACTTACTATGGCTATCGTTTCATACCTGACGCTGGCATATGAAAAGGCTGACCGGCTACGTAATTTCTTTTTAAAGAACAGTGTCAATCTCGGGAAGGGTGAAAATGCTGTCAATGTTATTCTTGTCGATTTTCGCGCCCTTGACACTCTCGGTGAGATTACAGTGCTTACGGTCACTATGTTGGGGGTAATGGCATTACTGCGATTTAAAAGCCAAACCAACGAAATATGAGAACGCTCATTCTTTCTACTCTTTTAAAGGCCCTTACACCGTTGTTTATTGGTTTCGCACTTTACATGTTTTTCAGGGGCCACGACAATCCCGGTGGAGGTTTTATTGCCGGCCTTATCGCTTCCATACCTCTTATGATTCATACCATGGTGTTTGGCGCCCGGAGCACCAGGCGTCGATTTCGGTTGAGGCCCAGGCTTGTAGCTGCACTTGGATTGCTCCTGGCGTTGGTAAGCGGTATGTTTTCAGTGGTTAAGGGTAAAGCTTTTATGACGCCCCTCTGGATAGAGCAGAAAATACCACTGGTGGGTAAGGTGGGAACGCCTATTTTCTTTGACGCCGGTGTGTTTTTTGTGGTTTTTGGTGTGGTATTGAACATAACATTTTTGCTAACGGACGAATAATATGAATCTGATCATTTCACTGATTATAGGGTTGCTTTTTGGGTCGAGTGTTTTCCTGATGTTCCAAAAAAGCTTTTTTAAGCTGATTATTGGCGTGATCCTGTTTGGATATGCAACCATATTCTTTTTGTTTTCGGCGGGAGGACTTACCAAAAACGGACCTCCGCTCACCGGTGATGCCGGCATTGACACGGATGTGCTGGCTGATCCGCTGCCACAGGCGCTCACTCTTACCGCAATCGTCATCAGCATTGGGGTTCAGCTGTTTGTCATCGTTTTGCTAAAAAAAGTATATGAGAAAACAGGTACCGAAGACCTGGATGAACTAAATACAACGGATGCTATATAGTGATTAACCTGAATCTGCCCTTTATACTGTTGCCGTTATGGATCCTGATCCTGGGATTTATTGTATCGGTATTATTCTGGAAAAACATCACCGTACAGACGATCACCACATTAATCACTGCCTTTTTATTTTTCCTCTCTTCTGTTTTGCTGCTGATGCGGGTGTCAGCACATGGTATTGAGGTCATTCAAATCGGTAGCTGGCAGGCACCTTACGGCATTACCCTCGTTGCCGACCTTTTTGCATCGCTCATGGTATTGATTTCTTCGGTAATTGCCCTGGCTATTGTGCTCTACGCGCTTCAGGATATATCATCAATGCATAAGCAAAACGGGTTTTTTCCCCTTATGCTAATACTCCTTTTCGGAGTATGCGGGTCATTCCTAACCGGTGATATTTTTAACCTCTATGTATGGTTTGAGGTCATGCTGGTTTCCTCTTTCGTACTCATGGTGCTGGGCAACAAGGATTCACAACTTGAAGGATCAGTTAAATATGTGATCCTAAGCTTTATTTCATCAGGCTTTCTCCTTACGGGAATAGGGATTTTATACAGGGTTACGGGCACCCTAAATATGGCGCAGCTGGCGGTATTGATACCCGGGCATGATGAGGGAATACTCCTCGTATCCCTGGTATTTTTCTTCATTGGTTTTGGCATGAAGGCGGCATTATTCCCACTCTTTTCCTGGCTGCCGGCATCCTATCCCACACCTCCCGTGAGTATTGCTGCCCTTATGGCCGGATTGCTGACCAAGGTCGGTGTCTATGCCCTGATACGTTTTTTTACCCTTTTATTTGTTTTCGATGTTGCCCTTACCCATAATTTTCTGCTGATAATTGCGGGCATGACCATGTTTTTTGGTGTGTTGGGTGCTGTGTCGCAATCGGATTTCAGAAAAATACTGTCTTTTCATATCATAAGCCAGATCGGTTATATGGTCATGGGTCTTGGTTTATTTACACGCATGGCCATGGCCGGAGCCATATTTTATATCATACATCATATCCTTGTGAAAACTAATTTATTTCTTATCAGCGGGCTCACCAGAAAAGTAACGGGCACCTTTTCCCTCTTGCGCTCTGGTGGTGTATATGACCGGTATCCGTGGATGGCATTTTTATTTGTGATTTCTGCCTTCTCGCTGGCCGGAATACCACCGCTGTCCGGCTTTTGGGGAAAGTTTATGCTGGCACAGGCCGGGTTGGTATCGGAGCAATATTTTATTGTGGGCATATCCTTACTGGTAGGGTTGCTTACCCTGTTTTCCATGACAAAAATCTGGCGTTCGGTATTCTGGCAGCCTGACAGGAAAGAGGTTCAGGAGGATAACCGTCCTGAACTAAAATCATATGTCATGATGCTCACAGCTTCCGTTTTACTTACGTTAGGTACATTAAGTTTAAGTCTTTACCCGGATTGGTTTATTTCCTTTTCACAACGTACAGCGGACCAATTGCTTGACCCCGCTGAATATATCCAGGCTGTTTTACCAACTGAATGACATGTATATCATACTCAACATATTGCTTACCTTACTTATGACATGGTTTACCCGCTCGGTTTTTCAGGAATTGCCATCAGGTGGGTTTGCTACTTTGGTCCTTTTTGCCGGATGGAATGTTATCTTTTGGCTTTTTTCCTTTTTTTACAACAGAACGGCATTTTATAAGACACCAAAAATAGGCTCACTGATATTTTTTTACCTCAAGGAAATGGTAGTGGCGTCGGTGAAAGTAGCCTATGATGTGCTTACCCCGAAAGACCATATGGAGCCGGCGATCCTGGCACTTCCCCTGAAAGCAGAATCAGATCTCGAAATCACATTATTGGCGAACTTTATTACCCTTACGCCGGGAACACTGAGCGTAGATGTTTCCGGAGACCGTAAAACACTTTATATACATGAAGTATATGTAAAGGGAGGGGCTAAAGAAAAAATTATCCATGATATCAAGGAAGGGTTTGAACGTAGAATACTGGAAATAACAAGAAATCAGCGATGAGTTTTTTTATACTTTCTGCCTATATCGCTATTGGCATTATGTGTGCCAGCATGATACTGACGCTCGTCCGGTTTGTGATTGGCCCGAGTCTGCCGGATCGTGTTATATCACTGGATGTATTTTCGGCCAACCTGTTGGCGATACTGGCAATTTATTCTATTCTGGCAGAGGAAAAAACGTATCTGAATGTGGCGTTAACGATGTCGCTGGTGGCGTTTGTTGGCACTATGACCTTTGCCTATTATCTGGTACAAAAAAGAAACAAAGACGATGATCAGGGACATTATTAGTGCAGTTTTAATGCTTACTGGGGCAGTGTTTATGCTGATATCATCTATTGGGATGGTGCGACTGCCTGACTTTTATATCCGTAATTCTGCCAGTACCAAAGCTGTGGTGTTGGGTGTGTTGTTGATACTCATGGGCGTGGGAATTCATTATGATGATATTCTGATTTATATTGAGATATTTGCCATTCTTTTTTTTGTATTTCTTATCGCTCCGCTTGCAGCGCATATTGTGTCCCGCGCCGCTGTGATCACCGGTGTGAAATTCTGGGAGAAAACAAATACCGAAGATCTTGACGATTACCTTAAACAACAGGAGGAGGATAAATAGCCACGCCTTTAATTTTCTTTTTTATCTTGAGCTTTTAATTCATCAGATATGAAAGCATTTTTATTAACCGTTATTTCAATAATGGTTTTATCCTGTAGTCCGCAGCAGGAAGAAGAAGAACAAAAAACGAAAGTTGAGTTGATCACCACAAAAGGTACCATTGTATTGGAGTTGTCCAATAAGACGCCGCAGCACCGCGACAATTTTATCAAGTTGGTGAATGAGGGTTTTTACGATAGCATTCAGTTTCACCGGGTAGTAGAGGGGTTTGGTATTCAGACCGGTAATCCACGAACACGTGATGAGTCAGACACGACGATCCATGGGCTGGATTATACGATCCCGGCTGAGATTCATCCGGATTTATTTCATAAACGTGGTGCGTTGAATGCAGCACGGAACAACAATCCGGAGCGACGATCGGCAGCTTCTCAGTTTTTTCTGGTGCAGGGGAACGGACCCATTCCGGATAGTATCATTGACCGCAATGAGGAGCGGATCAATACCTACCTGAGTGAATATTACGCCATGAATGATCCGAAGAATGCGGCATTGAAGGAGGCATTTTTAGAAGCACAGGAAAACAGAGAGTGGCGAAAGGCAAACGAAATCAATGACTCCATTCGCGTACTTGCAGAAACACAGGAGTTTGAGCGCTATACCATACCGGAGGAGCATAGGGAGGTGTATCGTACCATTGGAGGGGCATCCCATTTGGATCAGAATTATACCGTTTGGGGTGAAGTGATTCAGGGGATGGATGTGGTGGATAGCATTGCAGCAGTACCGGTAGATGGTGAGCGGCCGATTGATGAAGTGCGGATATTGACGGCGAGGGTTATAGAGGCTGAAGGTGAAAGGTGAAAGCTTAAAGCTAAGCTGAACAAGACGAATTCAGCTCGCTTATCTGTAGCCTTATGACAATTAACCACCAACTACCTCAATGTCTGTCGACTAATGCAACCAAAAAAGAAAAGTTAGCATCCTGATAATATTAAATAATTAAAACAACTATGAAACATACTCTATTCGCTATCCTTTTTTCGACTGTTTTATCATTTGCACAGGAAAATGGGTTTGAAAGACCAGGTAACGTTCTTAATTCCTACACAGTTGGTAAAGGTAACTTTGTGCTACAATCTCATTTTGAATATCAAATCAGTCATTATACAAGTGAAGGAATGATTGATCGTACCACATATTTTAAGGATTATATTAACGAATTAAGGTACGGGCTTACTGATAGAATTGAATTGCGGGGTGGTATTATGTTGACAGATCAACGAAGGCAACCCTGGATTGATTTTTCGCTGGGGACTAAAATCAAGCTGATGACACAGAATCAGTACAAACCCGGAATCTCGCTTATGGGTAATTTCTTGATAAGTGATATTCGTTTTATTGGAGTACAATTAATAATGGATCAAAAAATCAGTGACAGGATGAATCTATCGGCTTCTTTTGGCATGAGAAGGGATTTTTATTCAGAAATATGGAATGGGGGAGCACGCCTGACACGTTCTTTTACAGATGACTTTTCTATATACGGAGAATATTTTGCCACCTATGGTCTTTTAGGTGCAGCCTTCAATCATCAATTTTCCGGAGGTATGATGTAGATTTAACACAGAGGGCACAGCTATACGGAGGATTCACCTACAGCAATGGCTCCGGATATAATTACAATTATTTTGCAAATACCCGGACCGAAGCATGCAAAGCAAAGGGTTAGGCATCCAAATGGGATTGAACTGGCGTTTTGGTAAAAAGTGATAACGTATCTCATCATACCAAATAATTGAGGCTTGCCTGACAGGTATCTAAAGCGTTTAGCTGCTGTCTCTTAGCTACTAGCTCATAGACCAAAGAACTCTCGAGGGAATTGAAACAAATGGATTAATATACTAGTGTCATGACTGACATGGATCAGGCATTTCCAAGCAAGATAGTTTTAGAGATAGCTGATTTCGTTTCCTCAGGTATGACAATCAGGTTGTTAATAACGCCATTCTCTTCAATGCACTCATGGGATGCCTGAGTTCTTGCTTACTCTTTCGCCATAAGACTTTCTGGAGCACAGCAGAAAGCTAGACGTTAAAATAGTTAATATTCAAATCCGCCACCGCCAATATGGAGTCTGAAATAGAATGATTGTATTTGATTTCCGGCAATATCAAGAACCGGATCATTTGAATCAATGACCCTCCATTCAGTGTAGCCCAATGATACCTGATAGCCCAATGAGACGCCAAATGAAATACCTCCTTCATCATTATCATCACCAAAGTCCACCAGTTTATGCAGGTTAATATTTATATCAAGGTACGTTTGTGGCAGCTCAAATTCTGCTACGGATTGGGAAGGTATGGCCTGATTTCCAAAACGCGTTGGAGCGGCCCCTAAATTCATCACCTCAACTCTGTATCCGCTACCTCCCGCCCCAACTGCTGGAAACAGTAACAGGCTGTTTCGATTATACAATACATACCCTAGGTTCAGATGACCACCTCCGTAAGTTGATGTAAGGTCGACATTCTGCAGGTCGTTCAGGTCAAATACCGACCCATACCCATGTCCTGACACAATAAAACGTGAGCCAAATAACAGAAAACCTCCTCCACCAAATTGGAGACCATTAGAAGAAAGGTTTGCATTGCCAATTCCCTCCAGCGGAAAATCCTTCTGATTTATATTCAAGAGTGTATAGCCTATCGAGCCATACCCCAGTCCTCCCCAGCGGTATTTTTTTAGGTCGTTTTGTGCATAAGTTGCCTGCATCAAGACCACTAACAGAATAATGTAGATTTGCTTCATTTTTTTTCTGCTAAATTATTCGTTACCGGGTTACAAAAATTGTAAGATACCGACAACTACCAGTTAAGTGCTTTCATTCTGATCGACTGGAAATAAGCGCGAAGCTTTTTAGGAGAGTCTCTTGAATACTTTAAAAGATCACGGTTGAAGTGCGATGAATCGAAATATCCGTTGTTTAAGGCTACTTCAGTAATATTATTATTCCCTGTTACCAACTCAGTCAATGCGTGCCGGATTTTTATCAATTTGACCAGTTCTCGAGCAGAGACCCCGACATAGGTCTTGAATAATCGCTGAAATTGCCGTTCACTTTGACCCAGTTGATCAAGTAATTGTTTGATCGTAATATTTCCCCGGTTTTCAACGATCAATTTTACGGCCTGTTGTACCGTTGAATCTGGTTCTGAGCGAAAGCGACGTTTTAGCAGCTTATTGAAGATGTGAATATCCTTAAAATCCACCTCCATTTCCAGTAGTATACCTCTTAAGTCTTCATCCTCTGATGCGTCGATAAAGTTGTACCTGATGGTATCCACAGGTGTGTCAAAAACGCAATTAAATGCTCCTGGCAGAAATCTGATCCCAACAATAGTTGTTGCAGGGGGAATTTCCACTTCTTTCATTTCAAATCCGGCGCCTGAGAATTCTACCAATCGGAATGGTATGTTAGTATTTATGCTAAAGGTCAAGGAAACACAGCCGTCGGGTGGAATAAGGTGATATAGCGGCTTTTTAAGTGAGGGTACAGTAAACTTCCAGTAGTTTGCTACGATATTGTTTAACGTTGGGTCTGGATTAAATTCCTGATAAACCGGATCTTCATTATTCATAGTTAAAGTAAATAATGTTTGCCAATATTTACTAATACCATTTACCGTCTTAGTTTAATGCCTGGATCATGCATCTCCAAACAGAATGTGTTTATACAAGAACAGCTTTTGGCCGAACTGGAACAAACCGGAGCAACTTCAAAATTGTCCCCTCGGGAAAAGTCAATATTGGCATTCATTTCAGTCCATACAGCATGTAAATCAGGAGTTCTTTGCTATGAAAATCGAAATGTAACAAATGGTATAGTATATGCTTCCAGTCGAAAGTAGATTTGTATGCAGCCTAAACTACTCAAATTCATCTTAGATATTGAAAATGGGTGCATAACAGCACCTGAGAAAGCACATGGCGTTTTGTTTCAACATGGTTTCACTTTCCCTGAGGTTTCACTTTCCTATTCGTATCCAGTTCCAGGCTGCTATCACCGGCATTGGACGTACTAAACGATATGTAATAAATTCGGCTCCTAAGCCGATATCTTTGAAATTAAGTTTAAAACTGTTCTTTTGGAAAAAGAAGTAAACAAAATGGTAGCAATCTTAACAGGCGATATTATTAATTCCCGAAAAAGTGAAGTCATTGATTGGATAGATAGACTAAAGAATGTATTGAACCAATACGGAAACACTCCACAGAAATGGGAAATATTTCGAGGCGATAGTTTCCAGCTCATGACCGAACCAGATGAGGCTTTAATAGCAGCAATTCATATTAAAGCAGTGATCAAACAAACCAAATTTCAAGACGCACGAATAGCAATAGGCATTGGTAATCAAACACACAATGCCAACAGGATTTCTGAATCAAATGGGGATGCATACATTAAATCTGGAGAAATGTTTGAAAGCTTAAAAAAACAAACCTTGGCCATAAAGACTGAATCCTCCATTTTCGATGAGACAATAAATTTAATGTTAGGTCTTGCTCTGCTGACAGCAAATAATTGGAGTAGTACTGTTGCAGAAATAATAAGCACGTATCTCGAAAACCCAAACAAACATCAAAAGGATATAGCTCAGATTTTGAATAAATCTCAAAGCAGTATAAGTGAAGCTCTTAAACGAGGTGGATATGAGGAAATAATCAATTTAAACAACTATTTCAAGGACAAAGTCAAGTCATTATGATGCTACTAATAATAAAACTACTAATCTCACACTCAATTGGTGATTTTGTCTTACAACCAAAGCAATGGGTAGATGATAAAAAGCAGAAAAAGCACAAATCTGTATTTCTATACATTCATATACTAATACACACGCTGACACTAATCGTTGTTTTAAAATTTGATTGGAATTATTGGTTAGCATATATCACTATTCCCGTGAGTCATTACATAATTGATTTAACCAAAATCCATTTCGAAAATGACAATAATTCCAGAGTGCTATTTGTAATGGACCAACTGGCACATCTGGTCATTATTTCAGTAATAGTATTTATATACGAACCGTATCAGATTGATTTTAAGCTCATATACTCATTTAAAAGTTTAATTCTGGCGTTTGCACGGATCTCCATAACCTCTGTAGCCTCGGTAGTAATGAAGGTTATTATGAGTCACTGGGAAGTGGAAGGAAACAATGAATCCCTTGAAAATGCGGGAAAGTATATAGGAATTTTAGAAAGGCTCTTTGTTTTTGGATTTATTGTTCTAAACCAATGGCAAGCTATAGGTCTTTTGATTGCAGCAAAATCTGTTTTCCGCTTTGGCGATATATCAAAAGCAAGAGATCGGAAACTCACAGAATATATATTGATCGGGACGTTATTGAGCTTTGGGATGGCGATACTAATTGGCATACTAATACTATATACATATGCAATTGAACACCTTGCGAAATAAATGCGAAAGCACAACAGACGCTAAAATGCAGTTCATCTGGAGGATAATGCTAAATCTGAACATATTGATATTTAAAACATATACAGCGGTTTGATATAGCAAGCAAACTTGAGCTGCCAGTAAGGGTTACGATATTTACGACGAAAGGTAGCAAGTGAAATGAAACTGATTTTTTCAGTTCCGAAGGAAGCTGTGAATAAGAAACGCCAGCCGAAGTAGTTTGAAAATAAAGATTTGAAGTTTTAACATAGGAAGGTTTCAACCTCCTATTTATCTTTATATTACAAGGTCATGGTTAATTGCTTCGAAATGCCACATATTTCTTAGCAGCAGACAGGCGTAGCTCACAACCATATTCAGAATTTAGCCTCATGAAGAATTTTTTGCTTTTCTACTTAATATTAACTGTACATAGTGCTCTGTTAAATGCACAGCCATCGAAAATCGAATTGGTTGTAAGTCCTGATACCTCACTTTATCACAGGCCATTGAAAATTGAAGCTGCAGGTTTGGACCCTGGGCAACAAGTTACCATTCAACTAAATGTTATTGACACGGAAGGCAACAAATGGACATCCCATGCGGTATTTGTTGCAGACGATTTTGGTATAGTCAACCCGACTAAGTCAGAGTCTATAAGTGGTTCTTACACAGGAGTTCACCCTATGGGATTGTTTTGGTCCATGAGGAGCAGTGATGATCATCAGATCGCAACCGGTAAGGGTTATACAGCTACAATTAATATGCTTGTCTATGATTCAACGGCTGCCAGTAAAACAGTATACAGAAGAAGCACAAGGGAGCTTGACGCACTCAAAATAACCGGTACCGAAATAAGAGATAGCATAATCGCTAATTATTACCTACCGAAAAGTGAAAAGAGACTTCCGGCCATCATTTTTCTTGGAGGATCAGGTGGTCAATTTCGACAAGAAAGGTCATCTCTTTTTGCCAGTGAAGGATTTGCTGTACTTAATCTTAAGTATTTCAGATACGATGGTTTGCCGGAAGGGATAACAGAAATTCCACTCGAATATGTAGCCAAAGCACATGAATGGTTGAAAAGTCAAGCAGAAATTGACACCACACGAATTGGGATCATGGGACGGTCTATGGGGTCACAATTGGCATTACTGTATGCAGCGCATTATGATGGCTTGCAGTATGTGGTGGTTGAAGCACCCTCCAATGTAGTGTGGTTTGGATGGGAAGATGGCAAATCTTCATTTACATATAACGGAAAAGGATTTCCTTACGCTGAGTATACTGAAGATGATTCAGAAAGAATAGAACTTGAAATGAAAGAAAATGGAATTCAGTATCATGATGGGCCTAAATTTCAAACTGCATTTAAAAACGAAGAAATGATCATTGAATCGGCTATTGAAGTAGAAAATATAAAGGCTCCGATCCTGTTCATTTCTGGAAAAGAAGATAAAGTATGGCCTTCTTTTATGATGTCTGAGATGATGATGAAAAGGCTTGAGCAGAGGCAGTTTAAGTACGACTATGCCCATTACTCATATGATAATGCAGGACATAACTTTGCTGGTGGTGGGCAAGGTTGTGGCATTCCGTATTTGCCACCTGAGGATTATACCAATAGCTCGGCCAGAGGTGGTACGGATGAAGGAAATGCTTTGGCTGCAATACAATCATGGGAAGAAATAATTAAATTCATCTCCGAACATTAAAAATGAATTAATACAAATATTAAAATGAATTTGCGAACTGAGTCATATGATATGACAATGTAAGCCCGAAACTTTGGTGCTTCTAGCAATCCTGACCCACACTTTTTTGGTTGGACGCTTTGCTATCAAAAAATGCAGATTACCGGGCAGAATGTACAGGTAGTTACGTTAAATTTCAATAATCGCTATATTTCAATTTCAGAATGAAAAATAATTTGAACTACATAAGATGAGTAAAAACATTTATTTAACTATTATTTTCCTGCTGCGCCTTTATTATGGTGTCAGCGCACAAAATAAGGTTCAGCAGCTCCCTATTATTCAGACAAAATACACGGCTGATCCTGCTCCACTGGTGTATAACGACACGGTATTCCTTTATACCAGCCACGATGAAGATGACGCTATGGGCTTTAAAATGGAGAATTGGTTGCTTTATACTTCCACTGACATGGTAAACTGGACCGAGCATGGTGTGGTGGCAACATTGGATGATTTCAAATGGGTACCTTATGACAATGGAGCATGGGCTGTACAATGTGTTGAACGCAATGGTAAATTTTATCTTTATTGCCCTATGCCCGGCGGCGTAGGGATAGGTGTTCTGGTAGCCGATAGTCCTTACGGTCCATTTAGAGATCCCCTTGGAAAACCACTTGTTAAAAACAGCAATCACGACATTGACCCTAACATACTTATTGATGGTGATCAGGCCTACATGTACTGGGGAAACCCAAATCTTTATTACGTGAAGCTCAATGAAGATATGATTTCATATTCCGGTGAAATTATGGAGGAGCCCACCAGACCCGATAATTATCAGGAAGGACCTTGGGTCTGGAAGCGCAACGATCATTATTATCTGGCTTATGCTTCCATGTGTTGCCCGGAAGGAATTGGATATGCCATGAGCGACTCTCCGACGGGGCCATGGGAATACAAAGGTATGATCGTCGATGCGTCGGAGAAAACACGAGGCAATCACCCGGGTATTATCGAATACAAAGGCAAATGGTATTGTTTCGGCCATAGTTACGATCTGCTAAAAAAAACTACGCCAAAATTTTATGAACGCCGTTCGGTGGATATGGATGAAATGGTATACAATCCCGATGGCACCATCCGGAACAGGGCGTACTGGTCTGTAAATGGCCCTGAACAAGTGGGTGTCGTAAATCCGTTTAGCCATGTGGAAGCCGAAACCATGGCCTGGAGCGAGGGGGTTAAAACCCGTTTTGAAACTGAATGGGAAGGTGATTTCGATTGGGCCAGGGGAGAAAGGATAGCAGATCGCTTATTTGTCACGGCTATAAATCATGGTGATTACCTGCAAGTCAGAGGCGTTGACTTTGGCGATGGCGCTGAATCGGTTGAAGTCATCATATCTCCAATTTATGGTGGTAAAATTGAAATACGGGCTGATAAAATTGACGGGCCACTGATGGCAACCGTAGAAATAAACACCGCAACCGAAGAGGGCATCTGGAGCACATTTACAGCTCCGGTAAACAAAAATATCACAGGAATTCATGATGTATACTTTGTCTTCAGGGGAGAAAAGGATTTATTTTATTTTGACTGGTGGAAGTTTAATTAATTTGATGCCTTCAATATTTTAAATTGCTACTACTTCCCCATGACAGAGATGTGTATTCCAGCCAGTTATTAATAAAAATATTATTTTAAGAATATTTTAAACTTATTGATTGTCAAACGCTTAATTTTCTCATTATGACTTGTCAACCGAATTTTTTAACCAAAGCATGCTATTTATTTTTCCTTATGATCCTTTCGCAGTGGGCAATAGCACAAGATGGGACCATATATCCACTCGAAGCCCCGGAAGAACCAAATGCCATTCCACTGGGTACAGGAAGGGTGGATGATCAACCAGCTTCAGAATCCTGGTTCAAGCAATGGGGTGATCCCATGGCCAGAAACATTACAACTGCTACCCTGACCCCTTTCATTCCCGAACCAGGAAAGGCAAATGGTGCAGCCGTGATCGTAGCTCCCGGGGGAGGTTTTCGATGGCTTTCCATGGGTAATGAAGGCTGGGAAGTTGCGGAAGCATTAAAAGCCCAGGGCATTGCGGCATTTGTATTGAAGTACCGCCTGCACCCAACACCGGAATCACTGGAAGACTTCACCGCGTGGATGAATCGCCCCCGTACTCCGGCACCGGCAGAAACCACTGAAGGTGAAGAGGAGGCATCTCCTCCACAACGACCACAATGGGACCTTTCCAATCAGCTGGAGGATGCTGAAGCGGCTTATGCAATGATCGTTGACCGTGCTGACGAATGGGGAGTAGATACCGACAGAATTGGTATGATTGGTTTCTCTGCCGGTGCAGGTCTCACGATGCACTCAACCCTGAATTCAGAAACGATGAAACTTGCTTTTATCGGCCCTATATACGGGGGCATGGGGCCTGTAGAAGTACCTGAGGATGCTCCGCCGATGTTTAATGTGATCGCTACTGACGATTTTCTCTTCAGGGGGCAGTTTGGTGTCATTGATTCCTGGTATAAAGCAGGAATTCCGGTAGAATTTCATCTGTATCAGAATGGTGGCCATGGCTTTGGCCTCGGAAACCCCGACAGAACCAGCAATCGTTGGTTTGATGCTTTTATTCACTGGCTGGAGGTGAATGGGTTCCTTGTGGCAAAGTAAGCAGACTGATAGTCAATTAGATGACCATATTGAAATTTGGGATCACCCCAATGCCACATCTTATCAAAATCAGATAAAAACTTTCCGGGAAAAATGGGGTAAAGGCATTGACAATGGTGCAACTCCTGAAGCCATTACTCATGCATTCTAAATCATTTTTAGAAGAGTTTTTGATGTCGACCATATTGACCCAGCAAGCTAGACGAGCTTAATTTTTATATCATCCGGACAGCTTTCTCAAATGCGGTGCCGATTAAAATTCCGCACTAAAGGAATAGAAACAGGTACACTTATCCTTCTTTATTGGGATGTACGGTGTAATGATGGTATATTGTTGTTAAACAATAACGGCAAATACCTTCCACTTGTGAAGATTGAAAAACTCAAAGGCATACTGGACATAGCAGTCGAATTTGCACAAAGCAATCCAGAGGTTATGACTATGGCACTTTGTGGCTCATATGCCAGAGGTGAGGCAAAACCAGATTCTGATATTGATTTCTCAATTATTGTGAAAGACAAAATGAAATTTAAAGCGACAGAATGGGTTGAGAAATTAAATCTAAAAAATCTTAATGAAAGACTGGAATTCTTTGAGGATAAAGAATATGGTAGCGTTTGGTCCCGCCATGTGTTTTTGGAAAGCAAGATAGAAATTGAATTTTCATTTGCTGACATCTCATGGGCTGATACAGAGAATTTAGATGAGGGAACTAAAAAAGTAGTAACTGATGGATATAAAATCATTTATGATCCTCAACATATCCTTAAAAAACTGGTTGATAAAATCCGACTTAAACCTAAATGAAACTTAAGTCACTGAATACATCATTTTATTATGATTAGCTGCAAAAATCTATAACCAATTAAAATGAAAGAGCTACTAAAATCAATTGGCAGCTTCACTGATGAGGAAGTTGCTGCTATAGAATCTGCAGCCTATCCCAAATCTATCTCTGAAGGAACCATATTTTTCAGTGGAGGTCAAGTTTTTGATAAACTGTTTTATATTAAAAAAGGGGCAGTTAGATGTTACAGGATTATTAATGGCGAAGAATTTACTTATTTCTTCTTCTTTGAAAAAGAGTTTGTAGTTGATTTTGAGAGTTTTTTGAAAAAAACAGATAGCCAGTTGCGTTTCGAAACTTTAACTAATACAGGCTTCATTATCTTACATAAAACTGACATTTACCGGCTCTATGACAAGTATCCCCGATTTGAAAAGCTAGGAAGATTAATGGCAGAAAAGGCCTACCTGAGTGCTGCAAGCAGGCTTAAACAGCATCAAACAGATGACCTTAAAACCCGTTACCTTACATTACTTACAAAGAACCCCAAACTAATTCAATCGGTACCACAGCACTATGTAGCCACTTATCTTGGAGTAAAACCCCAAAGCCTTAGCAGAATCAAAGCAGAAATTGCAGGTAAGCAGTATTAATTCACATATGTGAATGCGTCAAGCTTTAGCTCCCGATACATTTGTAATGTAAATTTTAATTATAACCGTAAAAACAGTTACAAATGATAGCTATAGTCGAAACAAAACCGAAAGTAAATGTCGTTTCTGTCGTTTTCTTATTGCTTATGTTTAGTTCCATACTTACTGTACAGGCACAAGAAGATATTAAGCCTCATAGATGGGGAGCAGAATTTAGTGCTATTGGAATAGGTGTATTCAGTTTGTATCAGGGTAAGGTTACGTATCTTCTCAACCCTGAAAAACAAACCAAGACAGAATTAGGTCTGGGTCTCTTAATCCAACCAGTATCCAAAAGGGCAACGAATGATGCATTCAATAGCAGCGGATATTATTCCGCGAATCAGGCATCTGTAGCCTTAAGGCAATATTTTTGGAAGGGCTTACATTTTGAGCAGGTATTCAATTTTGGTAATGCCAGTATTAGTGAAAGTAAGGTTGACGGTAATGATTATGAATCTTTTGTTGTTTTTTCTCAGACTTTCTTAGGATATAAGTTTGACCTCATGAAAAAAGAACGATTTGGATTATTTATTATCGGTCAGGCCGGTTTAGGATCTGTCCCGTACAGTTCAAACCAATGGCCCACAGTTGAATCTAATGGATCCCCAGTATACCCACTAGGCGATCTAAAAATTGGAATAAATTTTTGATTTAGCGAAATCAAGAATGAAATTGTAGTAGATGTTAATAAAAAATAGGGCCAGACCATTTGGAAAAGTTATATGCTAAATGTAAGAACTCTTTCTGAATGTATTTTTTAGCCCTACACTTTCATTCAGATATAAAGATATATAAAAGTAATTGTTTGTCCTGCTTTTTTTGTATCTTGAAATACAGTGAGCGCCATACTCACGATGTGTACGATTGCCCCAATACACCATTTATTGTATTCTGAAGCTGGCCCTATGGGAGAAATTTCTGTATGTGTTTGCCCCTGTAGGCCGGACAGCATTGACCATCTACCTGATGCAGTCGCTCATCATGACTTTTGTATTTCACGGCTGGGGGCTTGGCTATTTTGGTAAACTGAATGCCACCGTATATATACCAATGGGTGTTGGGCTATATATCCTTCAGATCATAGTGAGCAATCTCTGGTTGCGGTATTTTAAGTATGGCCCGTTTGAGTGGCTGTGGAGGTCGTTGACCTATGGTAAATTGCAGAAGATCACGTATTGAATTGGCCAGGTGAAGCTAATGCTTGATGGTTTTAGTTATCATTCATTATTTAAAGGCAATTATGGGATAATTTTTTACTATTGAAAAATCCATAGAGTTTGATGAAATTCAAGGCAGAACATTCGATTTCATTAGGCAAAAGCTATATTTTCATATATAATAACCTTGAATACCTCTCTGATGATGAAAAAATTTATTTTAGGATGGATTTTAATTTCCTTATTGATAACCAGGGCCAGCGCACAAAATTTCAGTGCCGCTATTGGTACAGATATTCCATATCAGCATTATGCGGCCATAAATTTGGAACTGAAAAATGTTGACTTCTCATACCGATCAGGTATTCTAATTGCACCTTATTCGGAGGCTATTTTAGGAATTCTTGAAGGATTTGGTACGGATGAGGTTTATATTAATCTCCTTGATGCTTCCTTCGACTTTGGTTGGATGAACTCACTGGGAGCGTATTATAAATTTGGCTCCAAAAAGCTTTGGTATGCCGGAGTGGATGTCAGGTTTGATTTTTTAACCGCTTCCGATACTCCGCAGGGTCTGATTGAGTCTGTATCCGGGCAGTCTGTTAACAGAACTGGATTAATTAATAGGGAAATTCAGTTGCAATTAGGCTTGAGGACAGCAGGGGTCGGATTACGATTTGGGAGATCATTTGCGCTGGGATCAAATAACAGGCATTATTTGAAATGTGATTTATCTGTCATAAAGCATATTTCATCTGCCACAACTTTAAAGGGAAACTGGAATAACCTAGAATTAATCAATCAGGAGATTGACAGGCTTATATGGGAGGAGGTTTTTCGAACCTTTGGATATCTAGGGGGTGTGGGAGTGTCGTATGTATATAAGTTTTAAGAGTCCGAAAGGCTGCTTATTCTGAAAATGACCGGAATAGTATCATTATTTTTTAACATATGTTGATTTACAACGCACTTTTCTACCCTATCTTCAAAGATTAATCAATTAAAATAACACATTATGACAAAATACAGACACTTAGCTATGCTTTTTGCTATGGGGAGTAGTTTACTGGTTTTCACATCGTGCGAGAATACCACAGAAGAAATCGAAACATTATCTCAGGAGGATGCTGTTGAACTTATTGAATCAGCTTTACAAAGCAGGGTCGGTGGAATTATCAGCAACCTTGAGGATATAGTTGAGGAGTTAGTGGTTGCGGTTGCTTCTGGTGAGATATGCGATTCGTTATACGAAACAACCATAGAAGATAATTTTCAGGGGAATCAAGTTCAAGCTGAATATACATCGAATATTTCCTACACATTGACATGTAATAACTTTGATATTCCGCAAGCAGCTACCTTTAGTTCTATAACATCTTCCATTTTTAATTCTGACAGAATTGAATCAGACGATGATGCCAGTTTTGATGGGAATGCCTCTGGTTTACAACCTACTTCTTCAACTATTTCTATAGTGGGCAATATTACAAGGAGTGGCACGCAAGTACTTATTTTCAGGGAACAGCTGGATGTGACAAGTACATTTACTTTTGACATTACCAATGTGGAAATTAGTAAACAAGAAGCTGAGATTAATAGCGGAAGTGGAGGTATTGCATTAACAGGATCTGCTTATGGTGAGGAATTTTCATTCGATGGCACCTTGGTTTTTAATGGTGGTAAAACAGCTACGCTTACTTTTAATGGCATGCAATATCCTATTGATTGGAATTAACGGCACCAATGATACTTTATTTCTTCTTTTTTGGACAGCCAATGGAGAATTGAAAAAAAAATCCACAGAAAAAAATTGATTTTAACCTGGGTTAAGGAAATCCATTATGGTGTTTAGGAATTTTGTCATGTAATCAAAACAAAACAAGCATGATGAAATCAATAAAACTCTTATTAATGGCCGGTCTTTTAACTGCCGTATCAACATTTTCAAAAACTAAAACAGATAATACCATGGAAAAATCAATTCAATCAAAAACAATCGTATTCGTTCACGGGCTATTCCTTAACAACCAAAGCTGGGCAGCCTGGCAATCGTATTTTGAAGAAAAAGGGTACACCACATATGCCCCTGTTTCTCCGGGTCACGATGGAGATCCTGCTACCCTTCGAAATGGTGCTCCCGAGAATCTGAGTAATGTAAACTTCACAGATGTTGTCAGCCATTTTGAAAACTTTATCAAAACGCTACCGGAGAAACCGATCATCATCGGTCATTCCATGGGCGCATTGGTAGCTCAGAAATTAGTCGAAAAAGACCTGGCGGAAGCAGCTGTTATCATCAGCAGTGCACCTCCAAAAGGTGTTATAACCACTAAACTCAGCTTTGCTAAATCCAACCTGGGCTTGTTGAACCCTTTCAAAGGCAACTCCGTGCATTACCCCACTAAAAAGTGGTTCCATTATGCCTTCACCAACACATTGTCCAGAGAAGAATCGGATAGGATATTTGACGAATTGGTGGTGCCCGAAAGTCGAAACATTCCACGCGAAACGCTGAAGAAAGCCGGTAAGATTGACTTCAAAAAATCACATGCGCCGATGTTGTTCATTTCCGGTAAAGAAGACCACATCATCCCGGCATCTCTAAACAAGACAAACGTCAGACGATACAAGGATAAAAATAGCGTAATAGAGCATAAAATTTTTGAAGGACGCGATCACTTTATTGCTGGTGAAAAAGGCTGGGAAGAAGTAGCTGATTATGCGTACAGTTGGTTGAAATAATTATCTTTAATATAGGAAAAATAAAAACGGCTTGGCTCGCAGCGCAAGCCGTTTTTATTTAATAGAAATAGTTTGCTCATTTTTTTATTATCTTTCCTGAAATCTAATTTATGCAACCGACCCTACCTGACCATTGCTACGAGGCTCTCGATATGTTTCGGATTTTTCCTGCAGAAGACCATAAATTATTATCAAGATGTCCGGTAGTAAAATTTAAATTCAATCTTGAAATAAAGTTACTGCTAAGTCTTGTTTTGCTAGTAACTTCCAATTCAAAGCTACTTGGCCAGCACAAAAATGACACATTAACGGATTGGGACCGGACCTTCATGCCAGCTGTGCAAATGGGCTATGTCGGACATGGAACAGATGATTTATTCGGAGGCTTGATGGTACAGACCTCTATCAAATACCGACATCAGTCTAACTTTGTGGTACGTCTGAATTATGATGATTTCAATTCAAATATGAATTTTGAATATCCTGTAAATCCGGATTTATCCTATACTGGAAGAATGTCATTTTCTGAATTTATTGGAGGGATAGGTTATCGGGATCGGGATGATAAGCACAATTTTACTGCATACATTCAGGGAGGAGTAAGAAATTATGGTTTCCCTATATTCATTACCGATAGTGTACAGGCTAGTATTGATTTTGATAGCAGGTTTATTGGTATTATGCGGTATACCATCGGGTATGAGTTTGCATTAGCACCTAAACTTTTTCTTACTTTGGAAGCGCTTGCCGGCCACACCTTTACCACCCAGGATTATTGGTTTGACAATCGATGGTCATATGGATTTACAGTTGGTATATCTGCCCCATTGTTCTGACCGAAGTATGAGAAGGAGAGTGACTTAGGATAGAACTTTATATCATCCGGACAGCTTTGTCAAATGCGGTGCCGAGTAAAATTCCGCACTAAAGGAATAGAAACAGGTACACCTATCCTTCTTTATTGGGATGTACGGGGTAATGATGGTATATTGTTGTTAGTGACCAATGACAAGCCCATAGCTTTCTTTTTGGGATGAATGACAATCCCGATATCCATCGGGATTAGGGATGAATGACAATCCGATATCCATCGGGATTAGCAGTTGGCTTGGGTTTGTTTAGCCTAATTAGGTTTACTCCGGGCTGTTTGAGCAGTTTGCTATTACCATACAAGGAGTCCCTCCCCTAAAACTACCCTCTATTCACTAGTCCTTAACGCATCGGACGGCAAACCCGTAATTTTTGAGAAAATTGGCAGGAATGATGCTATTCGAGTCGAAGTTCATTTGATAGTAAAAAGCAAAATCAGCTCCGTTTGGTGTGGCCGACCACCAAAATCCATTGAAGTTTATATTGAGAAATGACCCATCTCCAAACTCACGTCTCCCGGATGGTAATGCGGTAAATCCACTACTGTTATTTCCCGCAGTTCCGGCATTCCAGTGGGTAGTACCCGCTTCCTTTAACCGTTGTCCGGCAATGGCCACTCCACCGACCTCAGCAATTAACTCATCCCAGTCAGCCTTGCTGGCAACATGCCACCCTTCAGGCGCAATGTTTCTGCTGTCTGATACAGCATACCAGTTGTAGAGCAGACCATATGTGGCTATCTCATCCTTATCATCCGTATTGTTATAGCTGGCGTAACCACCTTCGGTAAGGGGTACCCAATCAGAGTTTGTTTGTACATTCCGGATATCGTCCCCATTGCGATACGTGGTGGTCCGTAGGTTTTCAGCCATCCAGGTTTGATTGCCGATCGAAATGGTACGGTAGGCATTGCCATCCCGGTCTGCAACCGTGCCATATTCCTTTGACGTGTTGAAATTTGCCGTACTTGAACCCTTATCCACTACGTTGATGGTCACCGTTTTTACTACTGAGTTAAATGCAGTCGGGTATTTAGGGGCAAATTCAACTTTCAATTCCTGGTTGTCTCCCAGCGGTAGTGCTGTGCCTTCCGGAGGTGTATAGGTGAATACTCCATCGACATCGGCAGTTGCATTTAGCTGGTCGTCGGACAAAAGAACGCCAACCCCAATATCTGCAGGATTTTCCCAGGTAACTTCCGGGTCGATCTTTATAAAACTTTCATCGGTACAGCTGATAAATGCGAACAGGAGTGTAAAAAGTACGGGTAGAAATCTGATCATTTGTTGAGCCATTTTATTCATATCTTATAGTGGCTCTTCCCTTAATAGTATGTATTACGACAGAAACCGTATGTAAGTAGCACATTACCCGGCGCATATCCTATTATGCATCCATATGATTTCAAAATTGCCCATAGTTCCGTAGTATGCTAGCGTTTTCAATTACTTTTAAGAAATATTTGTGATCTGACAATAAAATGAGGAAATGAGGGGTGAAAACGGGATTTATGAAATCTATATACTTTCTGATTTTAACTCTATCAACGTTTTTGAATTAAAGTAGAATGGCAAATAACAAAAGGCATCCAAGACTGATTTTTGCAACAGTTATCATTCTATTATTGGGTTCAACGGTATACCATTATATAGAGGGTTGGAATTGGCTTGATTCTATATATTTTTCTGTTATAACATTGACAACAGTAGGGTATGGCGACTTTTCCATAAACTGATATCGGGAAGATATTCACAATATTTTACGTGCTGACAGGGGTTAGCCTTATATTCTCCTTTATCAATACATATTATATGTATCGGGTGAAAAGAATCAGAAAGAACAATGATAAAAGAACGAAATTGAAATAATAATTTCCTCCTTAACAGTAAATTATTACATCTGATGATACCTTCCTGAATAAAACATATTGGATTCCAATCTAGCATTTAACCTATTAGTAAGAGTAACAATCTGTATAGATTAAAAGCGAACTCAGCATAATCCCCAAGGTTGAAAACCAGATTAATCAAACTGTTCTTTTCATCATATCAGCTTTTACCCTGCTAAGTGATTGAGGCTTCACACCTAAGTAAGAAGCAATATGATATTGTGGTACTTGTTGAAATAAAACAGGGTCTATTTCCAGTAATTTTTGATAACGCACAGCCAAAGGGTCCGCCTGGTATTGCTTAAGTCAGTTGGTGGCGCTGATATAGGCTTCTTCTGCCATTACCCGGCCCACCCTTTCATAGCAAGCTTCTTCTTTTTTATATAGTTCTAAAAGAGAACGCTTCGGCAAAACCAAATACTCACAATCAGTCAGGGCCTCAAAAAAAAGCGGGCTTTTCTGTTCAGTCAAAAAGCTCTCGTAATCCACTGCAAATTCACCTCTAAAAAAGAAATAAAATGTTATATCCTTACCGTCAATTACCCTGTACATCCTCATGATGCCTCTTTTTATATATAATAGTTTTAAAAAAGGCTGATCTCCCCAAAACACAATTTCATTCTTTTTGCATGAAGCTTCAGTGGACCTGTTCAGCATTTCATTCACCTGATCGTCAGAAAGGCCTGCTTTACGCTTTAGTACTGATCCAAAATCATATGGTGTTGAATCTTTTTCAGACATTTCCTTTTTTCACTAGCTCTTCAGTAATACAATTTCCTGTGTATTCGCATACGATACACAAGGTAATATTTCTTCACCTGCTAATTTACGTGTAAGTTTTTTTTCGTGTAAAGATACAACCTCACCAGCTTTTATTTGACAAGCACAAAGACCACAGTCTCCGCTCATACACGAATGATCTACAGGCACCTTACTGTCAAGTAAGCCTTTCAGAATGGTTTCTCTTTTTTCAATAGTTCCGATATGTGCTTTATTGCTAATCTGTAAGGTGACTGCTGATTCTATTTCAGGTATATCTACTTCTTCTAAATTTAAAGGTTCTGTAGTGAAGCTCTCATACATAAATAGCTCTTCAGGTAAACCATAACGATCAGCGGCCTTTTTCGCCATTTTGACAATACCCTTTGGTGCACAAACCAATACCAATGGTTGGCTTGGCTCATCCCGCTTAAGCGCATTTTCAATTTCTTCTTCAGAGATAATGTTGGCTTTCAAACCATTATTTGGCTTGCTGAAAAAATGCTTAATTGTTAAATAGTTGGGATACTCAGATTCCAAGTCTCTCAATTCACTCAGGAAAATAGTGGTCTCTATACTGCGATTGGCATAGAGTAAAGTAATATGATTATATGTACAGTTTACTAAAATATCCTTCATTATTGAATATAGCGGAGTTATACCACTACCTGCAGCAATGAGCACCAGATTTTTATTCTTATGATGCTGTGGGATTACCAATTTTCCTTTTGCCATCGACACATGAAACTCACTTCCAGAAAATGCATGATTTAAAAAATGGTTCGAAACGATTCCATTTGGAACACGCTTAATGGTAATCGAAGGGTATTTTTCATCCGAAAAACTGGAAAGAGAGTAAGATCTTTTGTGAGACTTACCTCCAATAGAAACATCGATAACAATAAATTGTCCGGATTGATAATCAAAATAGTCAGCTCCTGTGATAGCCAGTTTAAATGTGGCAGCGTCTTTAGTTTCTTGTTTCCTTTCTATCACCTTTGCAGTAAGAAATTTCTTCTCGGCGAGTCCTTGTGCTACCGTGTGCTTTGTCACCTCCTTCATTATCCGGAAATAGCCCAGTCCTCCTAAGGTGTTTGCCGCAGCAGATACACCGCCCATCATAGCCGCCATTATACCAGGGGCAAAAGCATCCTGGCCGGAAATATGTAAATTTTTGAATGGGGTCCTTGTCGATAACCACTTTAAACGTGATCGCTTAGTGGTAAAGGGCACACCATAACTAGAGCCTCTGTCTCTTGATAAAAATGATTTTGTAGTAAGAGGGGTGGAAATGTTATAATCATTAATAGCATCTGCCAGTCCGGGATATCGCTTTTCGATATCCTTTAATATTCTTTTTGCTAGCTTATCCTTAAAGTCTGAATAACTATTTCCTCTATTCTTCCAGTGAGTATCTTCCCATTTTTCGAACTTATCATATTTCACCATGGACAGGATTTCCATTGTGTGGTTTTTTTCATCCCCTGCCTTTATGGACGGAAAGAGCAGGCAATAGAAATTCGGACCTTTGTTTTCATCAAATGCCAATAGCTGCTCATCTAGTTTGTTGGTATTATAAATCCATTTATTTGATCCATCAAATCCCAGTTCTTTGGGTGAGGTCCGTAGCGAAAGATAGACAGAGAAAAAATCATAATTCGAAGAGAGAAATGCGCTGTCTTTTTCCAGAAAATCAAAATGCTCATGATCAAGAAGTCTTTTATAAGTTGCAGTTGCACCGGCATTTGATATAACATGGTCGGCATAGATTGTATCCGCTCCAGCGGCATTGCTTACCACTGTTACACCTGTGACTTTTTTCTTTTCCGTGTTGATCTGAACGACTTCCGTATTCAGGCGAATTTCTACACCATTTGATTCCAATGTAGCTTTCATGTTACTATTTAGAGAATCTACGCCCCCAAGTGGATAAAATGTGCCATTGATGTAATGATTAAAAATCATAGCGTGCACCATAAAGGATGCCTCTGATGGCAATACACCATGGTCTGCCCATTGACTGGCAATGATTCCTTTTAGCTCTTCATTTTTGAAGTGTTTATTGATATAATCGAGCAAGGAAATATTCGGATCAAAACCAGCAAGAATCTTAAAAATACCAGTGGATATACCGTTTAATCCCGGCATATGACTTTTTGTTGCATTGTGTACAGTCAAATACCGAAATGCCATGATACTATCTTTTACAAATCTCCGGATAGCAGGGGCATCATCCGGGTATTTAAGACTCAGCTCATCTATAAATTCTGTTGGTGAGGAAGGAATCGCAAAATGATGATCAGGGAAGATCACCTCGTCAAATCGATGCGGCATTTTCTTCCATTGCAGTTTACCACTTGTGAGTATATCAAATATTTTTGCAGGTACGCTATTGTTCTCCACAGAACCAATGTAATGAACACCAGTAGCAAACTTTTTATTGTCAAATTCAAACTCATGTGTAAGTCCACCAAACTTCCAGTGTTTTTCGAGTAGAAGCACTTTTTTATTGAAGTATTTCGCTAGAAGTAAAGCAGCTGTTGAACCACCGATACCTGAACCGATTATAATGGTATCGTATCTTATTATGTTTTCAGGATGTCCCATGGTATTTCGTATTTTAAAAAATTAATTAATATATCCACCTCCGATGCTTAGCCTGAAATGAAAACCATTCAAACCTAAATCCGGAATATCAGGGCTATTTACGGTATTGCCTGGTGTATGAAACCATTCGGGTGACTGGTTTAGTGCAAATTGATAACCTATTTTGGCGCCAAGCTTTAGAGATTTTTTGAACACAAACCAATCTCCTCCAAATCCTAAATCCAGTGTTGGTGACGCTACCACATAGTTCATTTCTGTATATTGATTTACATCATAATCCACATTGGCGTCCATCCCTTTTTCCATACTCAGCGCTTCAATGCCGATATTTGTGTAGGGATAGAGAATAAATACATTTTTATCCAACATACAGTAACCTATTGTGAAGTAACCCCCTCCACCATCAATTCTATATCGATTTCCCCCAAGAGAAAAATTGTCACCTTGTGTGTAGTGGCCACCACCACCGATGATCAATCGATTGATGAAGAAATATCCATCTCCGCCAATTTGTATTAATCCATTTTCAAAAGAAGATGCATCCAAAGGCAAAAAGAAATCAAGATCACCAGCATCAAAGGATTTATAGCCGGTATAAAAACCGCCAGCACCACCCCGTAACTGCACATTGGAATCAGCCTCCTGAGCATAGGTTTGTGTTGGAATTAATGTGGCTACTCCTGCAATCAGAGCCAGTGTAATTATTTTGGCACCTGGCATAAAAGAAAACCATTTCGGTTTCCATAACCAGATTCCTGAAAATGATAGAACTGGAATAATACCAATTTGCATAACGAGCTTTAACCATTCCAGATTACTAAAAGGAGAATAGACAAAAGTTCCAATAGCTGCTGCTCCTATAAGATGTATGATGCGGATAATATTTCTTTGCTTTTTCATGATTACTGTGTTTTATTATTGATAATTAATTCTTTTTGCACCCTTTTTTGTACTCTCTGGTGCAGCCATGGCTCAGCATTAATGCCTACATAATGGCCAATAATTCCAATGCTCCAACCTAGGGTTGGCCAGATAGGCCATACATGTTCAGTGTAAAAAATGAACCAGATGATCCAGTTGATCAGAATGCCAATCAAAAAAGCCGTAAAATGTATTTTAAACCCTAATTTTCGCCTTTCTTGCGCGTAAATCTGCTGTTCTATAATTGAGCTCATAATTTTGAATTTTGTTACAGAACAATAGTAGAGTTAAAACAAAACCTGTGCATTCACCTAGGTGAATAAATCGTTATTTCGGATTGTGTAGATGAAATATGCTTTCTGAATTGAAAAACTACGGATGTCATTTTATTCAGTAACAAGCCCGCAAGGCCGACTATAAGTCGAGGATATGGATAAAAATTTATCTTTTAATTATCGGGCATTTCCGCAAACACCTGACTTCTTTGCTGCTTTTGCCAAACACATCAGTTAGCAAGCCGTTGGTTTTGTATGTGCCTCCCAAAGCCGCTATTTTCATCTAAACTGTAACCTTTGAGCCATCACAAGAAAACATTATTTGGATATGAAAGAGGGATTGTGATTCTGGGTATAGCGCGTATGGCTGATTCTTTTGGTAATTCCTTTCTGATCGTGGTGTTGCCATTGTATATCGCCAGCGAGCAGGTGAATGGTAGTTTCTACGGGCTTTCTGAAACAGCAGTAACCGGTCTTATTCTGGGCTTATTTGGACTCATCACCAATTTCATCCAGCCTTTTTCCGGTCGCTTATCGGATAAATTTGGGAAGCGTAAGCTTTTTGTGCTTCTCGGCCTGATACTCTTTACGGTTGCCAACCTTGCCTATACTGCTGCTGATAACTTCATACTGCTGATGCTGGTTCGTACTGCACAGGGTCTTGCCGCTGCATTTACCATTACGGCCAGCCTGGCCTTAGTGACAGAATTAGGTGAGCAATCCAACCGGGGCAGGAATACCGGTATTTACAATTTTTTCCGGCTTATCGGGTTCGGCATCGGACCATTGACCAGCGGGCTTCTGACAGAACAGGGACCTTTTGTTTTGCCACTATTGGGAGAAGTTGACGGTTTTACTGCTTCCTTTATGCTGGCCTCTTTTGCAGCATTGATTAGTGCGGTACTGGTTTTCGCGCTTGTAAAGGACCCTGAAAATATCCGTCCAAGCAAAAAGAAAATGAAGATCAATGTCCTCTCAAGGCAGCCCGGACGTGTACTTGACCCCATTTTTGCTCTCGCCCTTGCCACCCTGATCATGAGCTTTGGCTTTTCACTGCTGGCACCTATCGAGACGGCGCTCAATGAGCGCCTTTCACAGGGAGCCGTTCTTTTTTCCTTTGAGTTTAGCGCGCTGATCGCGGCGCTTGCCATCACTCAACCCTTAATAGGAAAACTGAGTGATACTATGGGAAGAAAATTTTTCATCGTAACAGGTCTTATATGCCTTGTTCCGGTTGTTTTTGTGCAGGGGCTGGTGACAGAGCCCTGGCAGATGATAACCATTCGTGGATTGCAGGGCATCAGTTCAGCTATGGTATTTGCGCCTGCCCTCGCGCTGGCCGGCGATCTGGCTGACAGGGAACAGACCGGCTCACAGCTGGCTGTGGTCACCATGGCGTTTGGTTTGGGCATTTCATTTGGTTCATTTTTTTCTGGTTATGCGATAAAATTCGGGTATGGCATCCCCTTTTTCGTGGCAGCTGCCATGGCTGCAGCAGGTGTTTTTATCGTTACGACGCAGGTTCCCGGTAAAAAGGAGATGCAGAGCAAAGCGATGCAACAAAAAATGGTTTCATAACCTACCAGCTCCAGGCTAATTGGATTTTTACCTATATTTAACTATTAAAAATGGTGAAAATGCGTCTTGGAGTATTCTTTCTATGGCTTGTAATATCTGCAACGGTTTACGCACAGCAGGATAGCATTTATACACGTGCGTATATTGAGAAAAGTACACGCTTTGCCTGGCTTACCTACGGCGGTGATTTGAACCTGCTAACCGGCGGAGTTACCCGACAATTGGTAAATAATGATGCTGTTTCTACAGATGTGGGCATTACGATTTTGCCTCGTCTTACTATCGGAGGTATACACTTCTGGGGTCATGCTGATTTTTATGTCTCCTTTCCTTTGTCTTTTTTAAGTTTTCAACAAACAGCACCAGGGCTTCATGAGCTGGAAGTATATCAGGGCGTAGAGACGGGAGCCCGTATTTATCCCTTAAAATTATTGCCTGGACGTCTCAGTCCTTTTGCCGGTATTAGTTTCAGACGGGTTCGGTTTACACAGGAATCGGAGAACAGCGGCTTTACCAACGGCACACCGGGCTATGGCCGCTTTGTTTACCCTATCCAGGCCGGCGTTACCTATACCACATCCAAATGGCATTTTACCGCATCGGGATATTATAATTACCTCAATACATTTGATTATTATCTTTCGCCATCCACAACGGCAGAAGTGTCACTCGATCCATGGTCCTTTAATGTAAGTGCTTTACGTTATATTGATTCGGACCGCAGCATGAGAAGCAGGCGTGCCGTGGAGCAGGTCAACCGGGATTACTATGACCTGCACGAAGAGGGTCTCCTGAGTGCCTGGTTTATCGGTATTGGTCCTTCATCAGCCTTACAGATATCCGGATCACCATATCTTGAAGAAAACTTCCCCTATTTTTACGATGAATATTCGGCGGCTATCATGCCGGACATTACATTCGGGAGATATTTTTACAGACTCGATTTAAATGTCAACTTCACCTACAGGACCTATGGTGACAAGTATGAGGGTTTCAATTCGACTATCGCTACACGCAGGCATTCTGTCGGTATTGAGTCAGTGAAGTTCCTGTTTAATTACCTGGGCTTTGTTCCTTTTCTGGGTCCTGTTGTGAGTTTTGAAAACCTGAGTGCTACGGTAAACGGACAGCGTTATACCGAAAATAAACTGGCTGCAGGCGTTACATTTGGCTGGGATATCCGCGTTACCCGCACGGGTACCAGCCTGCTGCGAACCAACTTACGCTATTACCCTGGTTTGCATATGAATATCGAAGGAGAGAAATTAATGTTTGATCATCTGGAATTTAACTTTATCCAATACGTTTATTTTATTGGCAGAAAAAAAGCCATCAGGAATTAATTAGTTTTGAAACCGTCCACCAGCAATCTTCATGAGTAGAATTTTAATCACAGGGGCTACCGGTAATATCGGTGCTGCTGTTATTCAATCGCTATTCGACAAATCTACAGAACATACCATTATCGCCGGAGTACGGGATGTCGAGAGAGCAAAAAAGCAACTAGGGTCATTCGAAAAACTTAAATACAAGGTTTTTGATTTTGAAGATTCCTCCACATATCAAAACGCACTTCAAAATATAGATACTGTATTTTTGTTAAGACCACCGCATATTTCAGATGTCAGCCGCTATTTCAAACCATTACTTGAAGAAGTGAGGGAACAGGGCATACGTAACATCGTATTTTTATCGGTACAGGGTGTCGAAAAGAGCAAAGTGATTCCCCACAATAAGATTGAGCGTCTGATACGGGAACAGGGCTTTGACTTTATATTTCTTCGTCCAAGCTACTTCATGCAAAATCTTACTACAACACTCGCCGACGATATCAAGAATAAAAGAGAAATCATTCTGCCTGCTGGCAATGCCCGATTTAACTGGGTGGATGCCAACGATGTAGGTGAAGTAGCAGCCCTGATGCTTGATCAGTTTTCATCATACAGAAATAAATCATTTGATATCACAGGTTATGAAAACATGACATTTGGGGAAGTGACAAGCCTGATCAATGCGGAATTGACTGGACAGCCGGTAGCCTACAGAAGAAAAGGTCCGATTCAGTTTTACCTCCTGAAGAAAGCGCAGGGGGTTAAGCCGGGTTATATTTTTGTTTTGCTGATGCTGCATTACCTGCCGAGATTCCAGAAAGAGCCCGAGGTAAGTGTTTTTTTTGAAGAACTTACCGGTAAAAAGCCCTGTACCGTGCAGGAGTTTATTAAAAGGGAAATAAATCACTTCAACTGAGTCAACCTGGCAGGAAAATCCCGGAATCTGCTACCCTTTCTAAAAAAACGTTTCCTCAATTGGGGTAATCCATTATCTTTGAGGGTTTAAAATCTATAGACCTAAAAACCTCAATCAGGTATGAAATTCATCGTATCTTCTGCGAACTTACTGAAACAACTTAACGCCATCAATGGTGTGATCACCACCAATCCTGTTGTGCCAATACTGGAAAATTTCCTGTTTGAAATTGAAGAAGGCAACCTGACTATTACAGCTTCCGACTTACAGACATCCATGATCACAGAGATGCCGATCGAGGCCAACGAAAGCGGATCTATAGCCGTGCCGGCACGAATCCTGATGGAAACACTCCGTAACCTGCCCGAGCAACCGGTCACCTTTTCTATAAATGACGAGACATATAGTATTGAAATTTCTTCTGACAACGGGCGATATAAGCTGGCGGGTGAAAATGCTACCGATTTCCCCAAGGTACCTGAAGTAAACGATGGCTTTGCTGTGGATATGAGTTCCGAAATATTGGAAAGAGCATTGTCGAATACCATTTTTGCTACCAGCAATGATGAGCTTCGTCCGGCAATGACCGGGGTTTACCTGGCTATCAACGACAAGTCCACTACATTCGTCGCTACGGATGGTCATCGCCTTGTGCGCTATCGTCGTGTCGATATTGCTTCTGAAGACAAAAACAACATCATCATCCCGCGTAAGGCCCTGAACCTGCTCAAGGCAACACTCCCTTCCGAGGAGACGGCCATTCGTCTTGAGTTCAATCCTTCCAACGCCTATTTTCAGTTCAATAATGTGAAAATGATATGCCGCCTGATCGACGAGCGTTATCCGGATTACGAGAATGTGATCCCTTCCAACAACGACAATGAGATGACGATTGACCGTCAGCAGCTGTTAAGCACATTAAAGCGTATTGCTATTTACGCCAATAAAACCACGCATCAGGTAAGGCTTAAAATCACCGGCAGTGAGCTGCAAATTTCGGCAGAAGACCTTGATTTCAGCAATGAAGCTACTGAGCGCCTCGCGTGCGAACATGACGGCCCGGATCTTGAAATTGGCTTTAATGCACGATTTCTTATCGAAATGCTGACCACCCTCGATGCCAAAAGCGTTACCTTCCAGTTTTCTCAGCCTAACCGCGCTGGCCTCATTATTCCGGACAACAAAGAAGATAATGAAGACATCCTGATGCTGGTGATGCCGGTGATGCTCAACAATTACGTATAATGTCTGTTAAATGGCCATTCCTGTTGCTTCCGGGGTGGCTTTTTTCTTACAGCCCGGTCATTTCACAAAATCTGGTAGTTAACGGCAGTTTTGAGTCAGTGAAAAGGGAGCCTGCCGGTTTTTCAGCTGTACCCAAAGACCTTGCCGTTACCGGTTGGGTGTCTCCAACACTGGGCACACCGGATTATTTTTCTATCTATGGCTATGGCCAGGCCAGGGTGCCTTGCAACTGGACCGGATGCAGCGATGCAATGCATGGAGGGCGCTATGCCGGGTTCTATACCGGTGCTGCGAATGAGTTTTACCGGGAGTATTTATTGGGCGAATTGCTTTCTCCTCTCGACAGCGATCTGGAGTATACTTTATCCATGTGGGTGAAGGCTGCACCACTTGCCAGGTACAGATCGCTGCAGGTATCAGCCTTATTATTGCAAAAAAGTTTCAATGCCCCGTTCGACTCGCTTATTGAAAACGCTGACGCGATCACTTTCCGGGGTGATTTTTCGACCTGGAAGCAGGTATCAATAGTCATAAAGCCTGAGGGTGGTGAACGTTTTATATTGATCGGAAATCTCTTACCTCGTGACGCTACCGTCTATGCGGTAATTCCGGGTACAAAGAAGGAGAAAATGTTGAATATGTCCTCCTATCTTATCATTGATGATGTGAGGCTAACCCCAAAGATTTCTCCACTGCCATATGATTCAGCATTCACCTTAGACAATGTTTATTTCGAGTTTGATAGTGATATCCTCTATTTCCATACGCACCGGCAGCTTGACAATCTGGCCAATTTTCTTCACTTCAACCCCGCGCTTAAACTGGAAATCATCGGAAACACCGATACTACAGGTTCAGTATCCTACAACCAGCAGCTGGGAATGGCAAGAGCCGTCGCTGTAAAAGATTATCTGATGAACATCCATCAGGTTGAAGAATCGAGAATGAGATTAAAGACCGTAGGAGAAGAACTGGCTTATTATACACTGGATTCACTCAACAGAAGGGTTATTTTCAGAATTAATAACAGCAGCACGGAATGAGTGCCTGCTTGATTTAATCTGGCTAGCCTTCCAGTTTTTCAATTTTGGCGCCAAGGCTACGTAGTCTTTCATCAATAAACTGGTATCCTCTGTCGATTTGTTCGGCATTGTAGATCGTGCTTTTGCCTTCAGCGCTTAACGCTGCAATGAGCAAAGCCACACCTGCCCTTATGTCGGGAGAGCTCATCCTGATGCCGCGCAATTTTTGTTTTCTGTCAAGGCCTATCACATTGGCTCTATGAGGGTCACACAGGATAATTTGAGCACCCATGTCAATGAGTTTGTCCACAAAAAACAGACGGCTCTCAAACATTTTCTGATGGATGAGCACGGTGCCTTTGGCTTGTATAGCTACTACCAGTACGATGCTAAGCAGATCCGGAGTAAACCCGGGCCATATGGCATCAGATACCGTCATTATAGACCCGTCTATAAATGTTTCTATTTCATAATGATCCTGCGCCGGTATGTGAATATCGTCACCGCGAAACTCCATATCTATACCCAGACGTTCAAACACCGTGGGGATGATGCCAAGATGTTCGATGCCGGCTCCTTTGATTGTGATTTCCGATTGGGTCATGGCTGCCATACCAATAAAGCTGCCCACCTCTATCATATCAGGCAGTAGCGTATGTTCTGTTCCCTTTAGCTTCTCGACACCTTCTACAGTGAGCAGGTTGCTTCCTACACCACTAATATTCGCTCCCATGCGGATGAGCATCTTTGACAGCTGCTGAAGGTAGGGTTCGCAAGCTGCGTTGTAAATAGTGGTCTTACCTTCTGCCAGTACCGCCGCCATCAGAATATTGGCTGTACCTGTCACACTGGCTTCATCAAGCAGCATAAAACTACCTTTCAGCTTTTCTGCTTCTACCTGATAGAAATGGCGCGCTTCGTCAAATGTGAAACGTGCACCAAGCTTTTGGAGACCAATAAAATGAGTATCAAGGCGTCTTCTTCCGATTTTATCTCCACCTGGCTTTGGTATGAGCGCTTTACCAAATCGCGCCAATAGAGGCCCTACGATCATCACAGACCCCCGCAATGCTGATGCTTTTTCAGCAAATCCCGCGGTAAATAAATAGTCGAGGTCGATGTCGGATGCCTGAAAAGTATAGGAGTGAGGATTGTTTTTTGTGACTTTAACCCCCATGTCATTCAGGAGGTCGATAAGCTTAATGACGTCCCGAATTCGTGGTATATTGTGTATCGTGACGGGTTCTGCTGTAAGTAGTGTGGCGCACAGTATTTGCAGGGCCTCATTTTTAGCACCCTGAGGAATGATCTCTCCTTTTAGGGGGTGTCCTCCCTCAATGCTGTATGCGGCCATTTATTTTCTTCTTTTTTTACCTTTTTTATTATTGTTGTTCTGACGGTTGCTCACCTTACTTGAAGACTGAGGGATGATGTCAAAGACAGTATTTTCATTTTCAGGGTCGATCTCAAGCTTCAACTCACCCTTGCTCAACCTTTTGATTGATTCCAGAATTACGGTATCATCGCTGCTGGAATCACGGTTAGAAGAGCCTCCGGCGAAGGTTTTCATTAGTTTACCGATCAGGAGGATAGCTGCTTCACGTTCCCGTGGATCTTCAATAGTTTTGGCGCGCTCGACAAGGAGTTCAATATGCCTTCCGTAATGCCTGAAGGTGATCTCCCCGTCTTTATAATGTACTTTTTCAGGCTTCCTTTCCAGGATCGTGGGCTCAGGGGCAGGGAAGGGGCCATCTACATCCAGATCAAAACCACTGATGATGTACAGATCATCCCAGAGCTTTTGCTGGTTGTCCTGATAATCTTTTGTTGAGGGATTTAACTGGCGCATAAGTTCTACCAGGGAGTAGGCCAGTTCTGTTCGTTTTTCTTTATCCTCTACTTGTTTGAGGTGTTCTACCAGTCGATGTACATTTCGACCGTATTCGCGTAGAATCATATTCGGACGCGTGGTATTGTAATCATGCATGTGACAAAAATAATTAAATTCTCTTCATGTGGAAGAATAAAATCAGGCTAAAAAGTAAATATAGTAAACGGCTGCGGTAAGCAGCGTTATAAGACCACCTCTCAGTATTTCCGGGAATCTTTCATTACGAAAGACAACATAAATTACCGGTGTTGCTATGGCCGAAAGGATGGCACCCGTCATCATCATCTCCATTGCCCCCGGCCAGTGCAGCAGAACAAACAAAATACCTACAGCACAAATTGCCCACGAAAGCCAGGCTATGCGCAGTGCTATCTTACCTACGATCGAGGCAGGGAAGGTGGCGCCAGACATAATAAGGTAGATGCTAGCCAGAGATAATAAGCCTATTGTCTTTAGCATGTCTATGTGAAAGGTGGTGCCGGCAACAAAGAGTGCAAGACCACATACTTCCAGCAGATTCAGGTTAGTGGATACCCAATTCCTTATCATTATTCATGTATTTTAAGTTTCGCAAAACTTAGCAGAAGGGTTTTTTCACCCACCTCATCAAACAGCACCTTTGCTTTTCGGTTGGCGCCATCCGTATCCATGGCGGTAACTTTGCCAAAACCAAATTTGGGATGTTCCACCTTCATGCCGGCCTGCAGATTTGAGGTGTCGGAAGGTATAAAATTAGCCGGAGGTGTATACCTGATCTTCTGGATGCCGGCTTTAGGCTTATTATACAGGTTTTTAGCCAGTGTTTTAGATACTTCAGTGTCATATACGGGCTTTTTACTGCTGAATTTTTCGCTTACTTTGATATATGAAGGGTTAATTTCTTCCAGAAACCGGCTTGGTTCACAGTTTTTTAACCGCCCAAAGCGATACCTTGTAAGGGCATACGATAGCGTCAGCCATTTTTCAGCACGTGTCACGGCCACATAAAATAGTCTGCGTTCCTCTTCCAGGTCAGCACGGCTGCTCAGCATCATCTGTGAAGGAAAGAGGTCTTCCTCCATGCCTACAAGAAATACATGCTTAAATTCCAATCCCTTTGCCATGTGTATGGTCATCAGCGTGACGGAGTCATCATCAAGATCCTTGTTGTCCAGGTCGGTAATCAAGGCGACTTCCTGCAGAAAAGCACCCAGGGATTTATCCTCATTTTCTTCGTTATTGGTGAATTCCTGAATGGCATTAAGCAATTCCTGCACGTTTTCATACCGGTTGATGCCCTCTATGCTTTTATCCTCGTACAACTCACGTAGTAATCCCGAACCTTTTGCAATTTCACTGGCAGCGGAATAAGCATCCTTGTTTTTCATTTCCAGCTGAAATCGTTGAACCATCGTCACAAAATCCTGGATTGGTTTAGCAGCCCTGCCGCCGATAAAATCCTGTGCATTTTGCAATACCTCCCAGATGGTAATGCTGTGATCAACAGCTGAAACAATGATTTTATCTACCGTTCCGGGACCTATTCCACGCTTCGGCAGGTTAATAATCCGTTTAAATGCCTCTTCATCCTTTGTATTGGCAGTAAACCTGAAGTATGCGAGCAGGTCCTTGATTTCTCTACGCTGATAGAAGCTCAGTCCACCAACGATTTTATATTTGATGTTGATCCTCCGCAGAGCTTCTTCAATGGCTCGTGACTGACTGTTAGTACGGTAAAGCACTGCAAAGTCTTTGTTTTTAAGCTGGTGATTGACCTTGCTTTCGAAAATGGCTGTAGCTACAAGCTTACCTTCTTCCTGATCACTGGTGGCTTTAATGAGCTCAATCTGCTCTCCTTCCGTGTTGGACGTCCAGACCTTTTTGGGAAGCTGTGCTTTGTTGTTGGCAATGATGGAGTTGGCGGCATTTACAATATTTTGTGTGCTCCGGTAGTTTTGTTCCAGCTTAATAACTTTCAGATCAGGAAAATCTTTTTCAAAATTGAGTATATTCTGGATGTCAGCCCCGCGGAAAGCATAGATGCTTTGAGCATCATCACCTACAACACAGATGTTCTGACGGACAGCAGCAAGCTTTTTGGTAATAAGATATTGGGAAAGGTTAGTATCCTGAAACTCATCTACCAGCACGTGACTGAAGCGCTGCTGGTATTTATTTAATACGTCGATATGATCTTTAAACAGGACGTTGGTATTAAATAGCAGGTCATCGAAGTCCATAGCTCCTGCCATGTAGCACCGCTTGGCATAGATCTCATATATTTTACCCATCATCGGTCTCATGGAGGCTTCATCATCGGCCTTATAGATGGGGTTGGCATTATATTGCTGCCAGCTTACGAGGCGGTTTTTAGCTCCTGAGATGCGGTTGTAGACGATAGAAGGTTTATACAGCTTATCATCCAGTCCCTGTTCCTTTACTATGGATTTAATCAGCGACTTGCTGTCATCGGTATCGTAGATGGTAAAGTTTGAAGGGTAACCCAGCAGACCGGCTTCAGCACGTAGCATTCTGGCGAAAACCGAGTGAAACGTCCCCATCCACAGGTTTCGGGCGTCATGACCTACCACCCGTTCGATACGATTTCGCATTTCACCGGCAGCTTTATTTGTAAAAGTCAGGGCCAGAATTGAAAACGGATCAACATGATGATGACGGATAAGGTGGGCTATACGGTAGGTAAGTACTCTTGTTTTACCTGATCCTGCTCCTGCAATAATGAGTGTTGGGCCTTCTATGTTTTCCACTCCCTCACGCTGGGGTGGATTGAGATGATCAAGATAATCCATGGGCTAAAATGAAAACGAATTGCAAGTTACAAATCCCACGGGCACTGCAGAAGTTTAGATTATATTTTTCCATCTTCTGTGTGACCACAGCCAGCCTTCCGGTTGTTTTCGGATGGATTGTTCCAGCAGCGATACATATCGCCGGGTAATGTCATGCGCATCCATTTCGGCAGGTGTGTCGGTGATCAGTTGCATATTCACCTTATATTTCCCCCGTCTTTCCTTTATGGTTTCGACGTAATATACGGCCATATTCATTTTTTGCGCTATACCCACAATAGAAGAATAAAAATGGGTTTTATGTCCAAAAAAATCATACTCATCAAAATTGGCACGCGGCCGCTGATCGGCCAGAAATGCATACATGACAGGGAAATCAGTTCTGTGCTGGATGACATACCGGGTGATATTGCTTCGCAGAATGGGTATCTGCCCGAAATGGCTCCGTATGTCGTATACAAATTTATCCGAGACTTTATTTTTTAGTGCCTGGTAGGTTACCTTCAGATGGTGTGGATAGCCTACCTGTAATATCTGGCCTAAGAGTTCCCAGTTATTAAAATGGCCCAGAAAAAGCAGGATATTTTGCTTCGTAGCAAGCGTGTGCCTGGCTGCTTCTTTGTTAGATTCATCCAGTGTGATCATTTGATGCAGGAGCTTCTCATCCATCGTGCGGATTTTTATACTTTCCACGATTATATCACATAGGTTACGATAGTATTTTTTAGTGATTTCCTGCAACTGTTTCTCTGTAAGCTCCGGAAAGCAATAGCGTAGATTTTGCCTTATTACAGCCTTTCTATACTGTATAACGTGGCATGCAAAAAAATAAAGTATGTCGGAAATGACATACAGTACTTTTAACGGTAAGTGTGAAATAATTAAAATAAACTGATAACCTAACGTCATGGCAACTTATCACTCCCGCATGGAGTTTTATAATGGTGTCGCAAAATTATAAATATTAATGATAGTCATAGACCACGTAATACTTTCTGATGACATCGCGGACAATTATTTTGTTTGTGACCTGCTGAAATGTAAGGGAGCATGTTGTGTTGAAGGGGATCTGGGAGCGCCATTAACACCGGAAGAAGCCGGGAAGCTGGTGGAGATATATCCGGTGATAGAGCCTTACCTAACCGAAAAGGGTAAAGCTGCCATACAGCGTGAAGGTTATTACATACATGATCAGGAGGGTGATTTATCTACCACTACAGTATATGGCAAGGAGTGTGCCTATGCGTATTATGATGAAAAGGGCATTGTGAAATGCGGCATAGAAAAGGCATGGAAAGATGGAAAGACTGATTTCAGAAAACCTATTTCATGTCACCTATACCCAGCCAGGGTAACACAATACGATCAATATGAGGCAGTCAACTACGACAGGTGGCACATTTGTAATCCGGCCTGCCATAATGGAAAGGCGCTACAGGTACCAATTTATAAGTTTCTGAAAGAGTCACTTATCCGTAAATATGGGGAAGCGTGGTACGCCAAACTGGAAAAGGAAATTGAAAGTCGTGAGGTAGAATATACAGGCACCAGGGGTCAGGGTTGAGTCAGGTCTTTATAAAATTTATTTGTGGTATAAATGGTTTCATTGACCATGCTTCCAGTATTTTTATTAAAATAGGACATTCCGGCAGTCAACATAAAGGGTAAGTCACCCCGTAAGTCTGCTGACGAATTACTGATCTGCATAATAATATTCACAACCTCCCGGTCAGTTTGTCCCGGTAGGTAACCTGTCAGCACCAGTTCTTTATAAAAAATTGTGACCGGATCAAATCCTACATAACTGCCCCCCTCGGATTCATGACGCTGCCGGCTGTAGGTATTATGACGACTGATTTTTGTGTCATATAAAAGAATGATCTCTGCAGCCTCAGGATCATTTTTCATACCAGCTTGCTGTAAAGCTTTACTGATAAGCTCATCAAATTCTCTTTCCTGAAGTGTCTGTTCATCAGGCGCTACAGGTGGTATCAAAAGATAGGAGGAATATTTAGTGTCCGGGTCCAGCGTATATGCATCTACAGACACAGTTCTGGAATTACTAATTTTCCATAACATGAGAGGCATGCAGCCGGTGTTGAACAGTATGAAAATGGTAAGCATTAAGCGCATATGCAAAAAACTACCAAATTCATGCCAAATTACTGAGCTAAAATCTACTGTTGTGAAAAGTCTGGTCGTAAGAACACACCAGCTTACTTTTTGTAGAAAAAAGACCTAAAACGTCCCCTCACTCTTTACGCTATTATCTGCCGGATCGATATACTGATACCTGCCGCCGCCGTTACTATTCCACTCCAGTAACAGTATCTGCTCTGCCTCGTCATCAAATCGTGTACCCTCGTAAATAGTAAGCGTGCCGGCACCGCCACTTAACTCATATTCTTTTCGGTCATCTTCGAAAAATCGGGTTTCTATAAATACGCGTTGTTCATTGATATCCCAGTCAAGTGTTGAAGTCCCCTCAAGGTCACTTGACACTATTCTGCCCTGCAATGCCAGGTCATCCTGCGTAACACGTTGGTTGAAGCGGCTTGTGGGGGTAGACCGTTCATAGTCGAAATATTCGGTGTCATTATAGCGTGTGATCTGATAATAGGATACATCGAGATCATCACCGAGAGGCGGAATGACAAAGGTCACCGCATTGAAGTCATCACGTTCTACCTGGTCAAGATGCCATACATAGCCAGTTTTTATCTGCCCTCGAATTATAGCATCATCATTTACATCACGGATGTCTTCAATATAGCCTTTCATTTCCCTGAACTCAGTAGTTATTAGCCGGGCTATCGTACTGTTGGACGAGTCAAGTCGCGGCCCATAATTGACATCATTAATGTAGGGGAAAGGCTCCCTTTCAAAAATATTGACAAACTCCGGCTCTTCTCGGCACCCTAACAGTGCCACCACCGTCAGTAATAAAACAATCAGTCTGGTATTAATAAGCTTCATATGGGGATAACGTAATGCTGCAACAGATCATTGCAAATATAGCAGAGGATTATGTAAATGTTAAGCCATATGCACTCTGATTGCTATTCTCATGGTCAATTTACTCTTCGAACCTCAAATTGTATAGGAGATTCAAAAAAGCTAAGATATGTCTGATTGCCTTTCTTTTCAAAAACAAGCTCCATGTAGGCATAACCATCAATATCATTTCCAATACCGATTACTCCGTCGACAAGATTCCACTGCTTTCGGCTTCTGCTTTTGAACGATTCCATTTCCTCCGGAAAATCTTCGCGTGTGGACAGGATAAAACTGCGGTCAGCCTGAAATTCAAACTCGGCGTCTATAAAGTTTTTGGCAATATTGCTGATCCCGTTACGCGCTTCTGGCTCCAGTTCTTCAGCATTGAGAAGAGTGAAATTTACCACCCTCCACTTCCCAATAAATGCCTCATTTTGCGCCATGCTTATCTGAATGGTAAATAAAGCCAATACGATCAATACTTTTTTCATTCTTCCTGCTTCTGGTTAATTAGATAATATATTAATAAAGTTAAACAAATTCTACGTAAAGTTATAACAATTATATCATTTAGGACGGCAATCACCTTTGATTATGATTCAGGTTATGACCATATTACCAATTAATCCATAATTTTTGGCCATACTTACGATATCATGGCAAACGTACGCTTAAAGAAAAAGGTATATCCAATATCACAGGCATTAAGAAGCTACCTGGAAGATACAGGTAAGGAAAAACGGTTTGAAGTAGCATATCGCGACCTATTCAATTACTCAAGCTCCGTCTCTGTTTATGACCGTAATGGCAAGGACACATTATGGGAAACATTGATCTATTCTCCCGGTGACACTGTGTATATCCACCAAAGTCTGCTTGAAATGTATTCTAACCTTAAGGTAGCCGGTGATACTTCATTTATTGAACATCTGATCATAGACAGGATAGATCTATGCCTTTATGGCAATACAAGGCCCATACGTGTGCGTGTACTGAATCAGTTGAATGAGCTGTTTGATTATTTTTACATAAAGGTGGCGGATGCATCGAGGGTTTACGGGATGGAACTCGAAGATATGTTGTCACCCAATAAAATAAACTTCCTTACCGACAGGGATACGATCATTGAAGAACACATCCCGGGTGTGCCGGGCGATGACTTTATGGCAAGTTTCATGATTAATCAGGATTATAATCCACTTCGCGTTGCAAAGGAATTTGTAAAATTCAATGAACGATGCCTGGTGCAATTGCTTGGAGATATGCGCAATGACAATTACGTAGTGGAGATCATACCTGATTTTGATGAAGTTTACTTCCGGTTGCGGGCCATCGACTTTGACCAGCAGTCTTATGAAGGTAACTACCTGATCTACCTGCCACAGTTTTTTAAGGAAAACAATCCCATCATAAATCTGGGATTTAAGACCATGTCGCCGACGCTGGAGCATCAGTATCAGAAGGAGGAACGGAGCCGTATCCTGCTGCGTGTGAAGTCATCGGGCATGAGGCTGAACAACCTGCTTAATGCTATGGCAGGAGATGTGCTGGCGCCAGTTGAGCATGTAGTACAGCTCAGAGAGTCACTAGCCGCCTTATATCAGGATGATGCCTTTATGCAGTGTAAATCAATGGGAGAACTAATTAATACCAGCATAGGGATGCTGGCAAAACATCCGATACGGCCACGTCAAAGAGCGAGGTTCAGGGAAAGGGTGTAGTCATTCGTTTACCTCAAAGGAATAGATCCTGCTTACAGCGGTGCCGTCTGATGTAAAGCCTTCTATAACCATTTCAAAAACTCCTGTTACATCTGAAGTGCTGAAGCGTATTGCCTGCTCCTTGTTATTGGTTACGTTTAGATGTGGGTTCCAGTATAACTGATCACGAAAATCAGGCTCATGTGAAGGGGCTATACCGGGGCTGTAAACGGAGTTGTCAAAAGATGTTAATGGCTTGACAGTCAATTTTTTATAAATATCCTTGTTGTCAAAATAATCTCCATACCCTTCTTTGGTTAGAAAAGCGACAACACCGTCATAATTTACTGACCCTATAAAATATGTGTTATTCAACACCTTGATCATTTTGAGTCGGTAGGGGTTAAAGTCTACCATCTCTTCATCTGCGATAGGTACACCATCAATCAACAGCAGTGGGGTTGTGCTATATTCATCTCCAACAATCGGCCGTATAAACGGAGGTGATGCTCTTCCTGCAACAGTGATCACAAACTCTATCAATGTCTGTCGGATGGTCGGAAAGCGGGCATAGTTATCCAGGTCATATTCGTAATCGAAATTAATTTGCGGAACCCAGGCTGTAGAGTCTGCATTGGCTGTGTCTTTTTCATAATAGGCGTTTTCAACCTGATTACGAATGCTTCGGTCAATGATTTCCACGATTTGTAAACTGTCAAGAAGTGGTGTGCTGAAGTCTGCTTCCGGATAATCCCCCAGAAATCTTTTATCAAAGGATATGTCATAATTTTTAAAATTCAGTGGAGTAAGAATAGCCTGATACTCCAAATCGCTGCCAGTGAACGGTATGTAAAAGTATCCACCCGGCAGCGTTCGCGTCGAGCGGAGTTGTATCGGATCCGATTTTACCGTCAAGGTCAATGGGATACCATCATCTATTCCGTCTTTTACCGTGACTTTTCCGGATAGTATTTCCTCTCTCACTTCCGGTACTATCCACAAGGAGTCAGGGTTATTTTTATATTCCAAACGTGACGATACAGCTGCCAGCAAATTGACATCTTCCGGTTGTTTTTCTGCATATTCATCTGGATCAATCACCTCGTTTTTGATATACTGATTGTTTCTGAATACTGCATGTCTTCCGGCTCTGTAATAATTTGCATCCCTTTTACGAACCGATATAGAATAGCTTCCCTTTTCCAGTGATAATAAAATCTCTGCTGATGTTCTTGGAGAGAATGATCTGTCAAGAGATCGTTTATCCAGGTTTGGTACATCTATACCCCACGTATTTTTAGCTGTGTATATGCTATCGACACTGAAAAAAGATAGATTATTGCCTGAATCTTCCATTACTACCTCAAATTCATCACTTAACGGTGGTAAAGGTAGTTTACCTAGTCCAAAACTATCAGGCTGAAAACGGGTAAATGTTTCACCAGCACTGTCAATTACTCTGCCCTGATACATTTTTGTGGGGTCAAGTCCGGTAAATTGATAAATAAGTGAGTCTGAAGACGGATCACGGAAGATCTTTAACGATGATCTGGTCACTTTTTGGGGTGAATTATTAAGTTCTTCATAGGGATTGATGATGGTAACAGGAGCTATGAAGTAATCTTGCCAGTTTTTCATCCATCTGGTATATGCAATCACCTGATAGGTCCCGCTGAGCACCAGCGAGGGGATGAAAAAACTTGTCTGCCCGCGTCCGTTCTGAAGTTTTATTTTATCCTGAAATATCGGTCCTTCCTCTCCGATAATTTCTATGTAGGCGATAGTACTCAACTTCGACAGTCTGCCCGTCGATTCACTAATGCAGTAAGCAGATATATTTATGGTTTCGCCAGAAATAAAAGCATGACTATTTAGATGAAGATACATGCCTTCACGGATATTTGGCTGTGCCATTGCATGCAGAGCCACAAATAACGTAGTTGTAAGCAGTTTAATCCTCATCTGTCCAATAACTAGGGGGTTGGGAAGACGCAGAAATGGTACAATCGGCACAGCCCAGCCGGGTCATGGCATAGTAGGCTGAATCAGGGGAAATCTGATACATAATCAGCCGGCCCATGTTCATCCGAAGGGTATCCCGGTGCACAAGTATGATATCATCCGGCGTACATCCGCTCGGAGGCTCTGATAATCTGGGATCCAGATCTTCAAAGTCAAAAAATTCGCGGTAACTGGAGGAGCCTGACACCTCAAAATACCCGAGAACTGTTTCTGATGGATCATCCAGGCACACGATATTTCCGGCCAGGGTACCTTGTTGTGTTTCGAACAGGGATCCGCCGGACTCTAGCCCGTTTTTTATATTCTCATAGTAGGTGTATGCATCGGCATTGATAGCATATTGGCTGACTGTTAGTGCATATCGGTGCCTGAGTTTCCCTACAGTTTCCGGCACATAGGTAATGGGGATATCGGATATGGTAGGGCCTGAGGTTAACGAAGCGTTCGCCAGAATGATATTGTCTGACTCATCATCCCCATAGCAGATATGAATATCTTCCACCCGAGGAGCAAGGGAATCCAGTGTATCATTGATGATAATCAGCCGAAAGCGGGACTCAAAAGGAGCAAGGATCAGAAAATCTTCACGATATTCATATCTGAAAAACTCTCCGGCGTTTTCCTCACGTTCTGTATCTACGAGAAACTGTATTCCACCTACCGGATCGTCTGTTGTAGATGAAAAAGAGGTTCTGTACGTGCTTTTAATATCGGTAATCTCCGGTGAAGCCTGCAATGTATTTTCGGAAGAGGAGTAATTCCGGCCTTCTGAAGTTGTGAAAAAAAGCTGGTAACTGGCACCTGATTGCCCTGCTACTGAGTCTGTCGTCTGATAAATACCGGGACTGATTTCTAAGAAGTCAATGCGGTTGCTTCCGTTTTCCACAATCCAGACACTGGCGTTTTCTACGTAGTCTGCCCGTACATTTTCGATCGGTGCCGAATATGACAATGTGATCTCATGACGGGTATATTCATCAGTAAAGGTACCGGAAACCACGACAGAGCGCTCAAACGGGACATCATTTGTTTCGAAAGGATAGGTGCATCCGATCAGAAGCAACAACAGATATGCGATATTTTTTTGTGTGTTATTCATCAGAAAATGAAAGTATAGGTGATTGTAGGAATAGGCACGGCAAATATTACCAGTTGTGAGGCGTTCACAAATCCTCTTTCTACATCAAAAAACACGGAGAAAGGATTGTCCCTTCCCAGTAGATTGTAAACAGAAAAGGATAGCTCACTATGTACAAGTTTATCTAGCCTGTGCCCGGCAAGGATATTGATACCGGCGTCCATACGCAGATAATAAGGTATACGGTAGGTATTACGATCCTGATAATGTATAGCTCTTACCCCATTGATTTCATAGCTGCCAATCGGGTAGGTGACTGGTCGGCCGGAAGCATAGGCAAGGGTGTAGGAAAAGCTTATCCTTTCGGTAAATTTAAAGTTTGAGACCAGATTTACGGAATGGGGGATATCATAGTTTGTGGGATAAAATTCCCCTTCATTTATCGTTTCTTCGGGACTATCGCCGGCAAGTTGTATAAATGAGCGGCTAAAGGTATAATTTATATATCCATTGAGTCTGCCCGACTTTTTGAGGGACAGTTCAAATCCATACGACCGCCCAGGCCCCTGCAAAATGGCTGTTTCCACACGCTCATTCAGCAGAAAGTTGGCACCTACCTTGAAATCAAGCAGGTTTTGAATGTATTTGTAGTATCCCTCCATTGAAAATTCGAGGGTATTATTACTGAAATTTTTGTAAAAACCTGCCGAAAACTGATCCGCAACCTGGGGTCTGATATGTTCGCTTGAAAGCCGCCAGATATCAGTAGGAGAAAGCGAAATTGTATTTGTAAGGGTATGAATAAACTGCCTTGTTCTGTTGTAGGAAGCTTTAAATGAGGTAGTTTCATTAATTGAATATCTCGCTGAAAGCCTGTATTCCGGCCCATGGTAGTATTTAGCTACTTCTCCGCCTGCAAATGACACAGAGTCAGCAAGTGAGAGGTTGTTTTTGGGTTGATTTTCCTGATATGAGTACACAGTTCTTGGACCTGTCAGGGTATAGAGGGCGTAACGAAGGCCTGCAGAAACCGTCAGAGCAGGATTGATGATAATCTCGTCGGATAGATAGAAGTCCAGCTGATTGGCCTGTTCATTTTCAATATCTATGGGAATAATGGAAGATTCCTCACCGAGTGGTTTTTTAAAACCCGGATTTACCTGGTAACGTTTCAATTCCATGCCTGCATCGATGCCATTATTTCCATTGAGGTAGTAGTTGAAATTGGCCTTCAGGCCGGTTTCACCAAGGAAAAAGCCCTGGCGAAAGGCATTACGGGCTGAATTGTCATCTATCAGGTCATACCCATAGGATGAATAATACCCGGTAAAGTCACCAAGCAGGTTTTTATTGAATCTGCGTGTATATTGCATGCTGTAAGCCTGATTGCTGTAGCTGAAGTCGGATGATGCAAACACTGAGGCGGAGTTGAGGTTAAACTGGTCTTTACTGTAGTAGCCGGATACCCGCAGAACGTCATTTTCAGAAAGGTCGTGGTCGTACCTAACAAGCATATCGTAAAAATTCACATTGTTTTCCCTGAAGTCAGGATCATCAACGAGGCTTAATATCCAGTTGGAATAGGTAGTGCGGCCTGACATAAACAACCCTGCTTTCTTATCAAACAAAGGGACTTCAGCAGAAAGCTTTGCTGTTACAGGTGAAATACTGCCATAGGCTGAAACTTCTTCACGCTCCGCCTTTTTACTTTGAATATCAAATACAGATGACAACCGGCCACCGTATTTCGACGGTATGGAGCTTTTATAGATGGATGCATCACCGATTGCATCTCCGTTGAATACTGAAAAGAATCCGAAAAAGTGAGCGGGGTTATAGATCGGTGCTCCATCGAGCAGTATGAGGTTCTGGTCAGATTTTCCACCCCGTACATTGAATCCTGCACTTCCTTCACCTACCTGGGTAACACCGGCATAGGTGGTGGCAATTTTTACAATATCCAGTTCTCCAAGTACCGCCGGAATACTTTTTGATGCTTCCATGCTGATGCGTTCGATACCCATTTGCACATTTTGCACATTTTCTGTCTTCCTCGATTCCACTGTAATTTCCTGAAGAGCTATGACATCGGTTTTCATATCCACGTTGAGCTGACCGTCCGAAAACACCACGACATTACGTGTAGTGGGCCGCATTCCTGAGAATTGATAATTGAGTGTATGTCTTCCATTGGGTACTTTTAACGAATAAAACCCTTCCGCATCTGATGAAGTAGCTATAAATGGCTCCTGAATATATATCGCTGCACTGTTGAGGGGGTCACCATTTTCTTCTGATCGTATATACCCTGCAATAGTTGATGTGCCTCCGACAGTCATTTTTTGCTTATTTCCTATCTCAAATACTTCATTATTGGCATTGTCATCAGCATATTCCCGCTCAAAAAGCAGGCCTTGCTCTACACGCTGTATAGTGGTATCTCCATTGGTCAGACTGTTTATAATGGGTGGTCGGGTGATGATCGGTGTTTTCCGGGTAATGATGATTTTATCTTGATAAATAATGTGAGTCAAAGCTGTATTTTCGAACACCTCCGAAAGGGCTTCGGAAATACTTTTATTTGCAATTGTTCCGCTGTAGAATAATGTGTCAATCCAGTCCGTTTTATAATGAAATATATAGCCGGACTGAGCTTCAAAGTCTGAAAACACTTTCTGTACAGGCGCCCGATCATAACTACCACTAACCTGTTGCTGACCCAATACTATGGTCGTCGTATATAACAATATGTATACTATATATCTCAAAATAGCGAGTCTGCGTGGTTAATAATATCTATCATATCCCGTTCACTTTTTCTGGCATTCAGTTCATTTTCAGAAATGAATCTCCTGATCTGTTTCCTGTTCTCAGAAAAGTATCTCTTGAGAGAAAAATTCGATTTTACTCTTTCAGCCGTACTATTTTCAAGTATATAAAACCGATCTTTACGGTTATACCCGTCTAATTCCTCCTTTTTAATCCGCTTGGTGATAAGGCTTACGTGGTTGCCTTCATATAATACCTCGTAAAATGCATTTCTGTGATAACCATCACTTTCTATCTCCAACCGGACAAATTTCCTACCCTCAATGGAGAATGAATCGATCTCGTCCTGTCTCGCCTCGATAAAAGTGTCAACAAAGCGGAGTTTTTTGATTAATACCATATCCACTACGATATCATAGTGAAGTGGAACGGATGGATAATACTCCCCTTTATAACAAAGTGTGCCATCCATAAACGATTCGTACAGAAATGGAAAATCACCATCACCCCTCACCTTAGAAGGACTAAATTGCTCTCCGATCTGATGTATGGCGCGGTCACCATTGATTTGCTCATCATACCATAGTAGGGCATCTCCGTTGACATCAAGTCCGGATGTGTCCAATTCCCGCTGCCCATTGCAGGGGTTGAAAACGGATAGGAGTAAACCGAGGAGCTTTAAATATCGTAGCATTAAATTAAATGTACAGAATACATTTAATAAAACCTTGCTAAAATTAATTGGCGGTAATTAAACCTGTTAGGTGGTTATAATTTTTTAAGTTTTGAGAGACGGCAATGAGTGAAGGTGACTATTACAAGCTGTATAGGGGTTAAAGGAGTTTCCTTTTTGCTGAATCTTCCTTGTGCACATAACAAAAAAAAGCCACCCATAAGAGGTGGCTAATCTTTTATAACTTACTGAAATCGTAGGTATCGAGGTATTTCGTTGTGAAGTTCCCACTTTTGAACACCTCATCATCCATCATGACGAGGTGGAGGGGGATAGTGGTTTTAATACCTTCAATAACGAACTCTCCCAGGGCTCTTTTCATTCTTACGATAGACTCTTCCCTGGTAGGTGAGCTCACAATAAGTTTCCCTATCATGGAGTCATAATTCGGTGGTATGGTATATCCTGAGTATACGTGTGAGTCTACACGTATTCCATGGCCACCCGGAGTATGAAACTCTGTTATTCTGCCGGGTGAAGGACGAAATCCATTCCGAGGGTCTTCGGCATTGATCCTACACTCAATGGAATGCATCTTAGGATAGTAATTATTACCTGAAATTTTCTCCCCCGCTGCTACCTTTATCTGTTCTTTGATCAAGTCAAAATCAGTAACCTCTTCAGTTATGGGGTGCTCCACCTGTATACGGGTGTTCATCTCCATAAAGTAGAAGTTGCGGTCTTTGTCGACAATAAATTCGACAGTGCCAGCCCCTTCATATTTTATTGCTTCGGCTCCTTTTATGGCAGCCTGCCCCATTTTTTCACGCATTTCGGAGTCTACAATAGGGGAAGGGGTCTCTTCAATAAGTTTTTGATGGCGACGCTGGATGGAACAATCACGTTCTGAAAGATGGCAGGCCCGACCGTCACTGTCCCCTACGATCTGTATTTCGATATGCCGTGGTTCTTCTACAAACTTTTCGAGATACATGCCATCGTTACCAAAGGCAGCACCCGCTTCCATGCGTGCTGATTCCCACGCTTTTTTAAAGTCATCCGGACCGTTAATGATCCGCATGCCTTTTCCACCTCCGCCGGCAGTAGCCTTGAGGATTACGGGGTATTTTACTTCAGCAGCGATACCAAGGCCTTGGTCAATATCCGTTATGAGTCCGTCTGAACCGGGAATTACCGGGACTCCGGCAGCCATCATGGTGGACTTTGCTGTAGCCTTATCGCCCATTTTGGAGATCATTTCCGGTGAAGGACCTATAAATTTGATGCCGTATTCTTCACATATTCGGCTGAATTCAGCGTTTTCAGACAAAAAGCCATAACCGGGATGAATGGCGTCTGCATTGGTGATTTCTGCTGCGGAAATGATAAAGGGAATATTCAGGTATGATTTTGCACTTGGTGCTTCTCCGATACAAACAGCTTCATCTGCAAATCGCACATGAAGACTTTCTTTATCGGCAGTGGAATATACGGCTACGGTTTTGATGCCCATCTCCTTACAGGTACGTATTACCCTGAGGGCGATCTCACCTCTGTTGGCTATTAATATCTTTTTAAACAAAACAGATGAATTTTATGATGGATCAACAAGGAACAATGGCTGATCATACTCTACGGGCGAAGCATCATCCACAAGCACCTTAACAATAGTTCCGCTCACTTCTGATTCGATTTCGTTGAAAAGCTTCATAGCTTCCACGATGCAGACAGGCTGACCTGCTGCTACCTTATCACCTACCTTAACAAAATCTTCTTTATCAGGACCAGGGGCACGATAGAATGTTCCGATCATGGGGGACTTAATGGTAAGGTATTTTCCTTCATCGTCGGCTTTTGGTTCTGCAGGCTTTTGAGCCGGCGCATCAGCCGGAGCCGGTGCGGCAGCAGGTGCAGGAAGAGGAGCTGGTGCTGCAGCTACAGTGCCAGAATTTCGCTTCACACTTAATTTAAACTGATCTGTTTCTATATCGACTTCTGCCAGTCCGGAGTTGGATATAAAGTCAATAAGTTCCTGAATTTCTTTTGCTTTCACCGTTGTTTAGTTTTTGGTTTACTTGACACGTTCGACGTAAATACGCTTCGCTGTATCAATTTTAATAATTTCATCCTGATCGATAAAAAGAGGCACATTTATTTCAGCGCCTGTCTCCAGCGTCGCAGGTTTTGTGGCATTGGTTGCCGTATCACCTCTGAGTCCAGGTTCGGTATACGTTACTTGAAGCTGAACAAACTGAGGCAATTCAGCCCCAAGAACCTCTTCGGTTTCCGCATGTACGATCACTTCTACTTCCTGGCCGTCTTTCAAAAGGTCAGGCGCATCTATGGAGTCTTCCGGAATCATTATTTGTTCAAAGGTGGAAGAGTCCATAAAGTGATAACCCAGATCGTCCTTGTAAAGGAATTGATGCGGGCGTCTTTCAATGCGGGCAGTAGTAACTTTTTCGCCGGAGTTAAATGTATTTTCAATAACCTTACCGGTAGTTACGCTTTTCAATTTGGTTCTTACAAAGGCCGAACCTTTGCCCGGTTTTACATGTAAAAAATCTATTATGGTGTAGAGGTCGTTGTTGAATTCAATCGTAAGTCCGTTCTTAAAATCTGCTGTCGATGCCATATTATATCATTTAGGATCATATGCCCATTTCACCAGTGTGGCCCCCCAGGTAAATCCGCCACCGAAGGCAGCAAAAACCAGATTGTCACCTTTTTTAAATTTTGACTCAAAGTCCCAAAGCAATAGAGGAATGGTTCCACTGGTAGTGTTGCCATACCGCTCAATATTCATTAATACTTTTTCGTCTGACAGCCCCATTCGATGGGCAGTAGCGTCAATAATACGCTTGTTGGCCTGATGTGCCAACAAATAATGTACATCATCGCCGGTGAGGTTATTCCGTCTTAGCACCTCAACCGCCACATCGGCCATGTTCTTTACAGCATATTTAAATACTGTAGCACCTTCCTGATACACATAGTGCTCTCTGTTTGCTACTGTTTCGGCAGTGGCCGGTCTCCGGCTTCCTCCTGCCTTCATATGAAGAAATTCCTCACCTATTCCGTCGGAAAAGAGTACCTGATCGATGATGCCATAAGTGTCATCATCTGAGGGCTCCAGCAATACAGCTCCTCCTCCATCACCAAATATGATACATGTGGTTCTGTCGGAGTAGTCAATGATTGACGACATTTTGTCCGCGCCTATTACCACCACTTTCTTGTAGCGTCCACTTTCAATGAAAGAGGCACCTGTACTTAAAGCATATAAAAAACCCGAACAGGCCGCCTGCAGATCGTAACCAAAAGCATTGAGTGCACCGATATTTCGCCCTACGATATTGGCAGTCGCCGGAAATACCATGTCAGGCGTGGTGGTGGCGCAAATAATAAGGTCTACTTCATCAGGTGAAGTGCCGGTTTTTTCAAGAAGTCCCCTTGCGGCGTGAGTCGCAATAACGCTAACGCCCTGATCATCACCTTTCAGTATTCTTCTCTCCCTGATACCGGTGCGGGTGACGATCCATTCGTCATTGGTATCCACCATGGTTTCAAGTTCCTTATTCGTGAGTACGTAATCCGGAACATACCCATTAACGCCTGTTATTACAGCTCGTTTTGTCATACTGAGGATCTAAGTCGGTAAAAATTCCGACCAATATAGGGATTTACGCGAGAACTTCTTTCTCCATTACTACTTTTCCCTTGTAGTAAAGTTTGCCTTCATGCCAGAAAGCACGGTGAGGACGGTGTCTTTCACCAGTAGAGGAGCATACAGCAAGCTGCAAAGGAGTAGCTTTATAATGGGTCCTTCTTTTATCCCTTCTCGTTTTTGAGGTTTTACGTTTAGGATGTGCCATAATTTACTTTTTAATATTTTTTAGTTTTTCCCAGCGGGGATCAATCTGATCGCCGTCAGTGTCATTTTCATCACTTTTATAAATAAAATCATCATCTTCATTCAGATCAGGATGGATTTTTCTTGCAGGTAGTTCAAGGATAATAAACTCATATATATATTGTGCTACGTTTATTTCCTGTGTTTCACGGAAAATCATGATCACATCTTCAGTAACCTCCTTTTCTTCTTCTCCATATTTCAATATCAGCTTTCTTAGTACGCTGATGTCATAAATGAAACTGCGAAGTGAACGGTCACACACCAGAGGAGTTTTGCCATTAATTGAAAATTCAAGCTCTATGAACGTTGAACGCTTGGTAAGCTTAAGATGAATATCAAATTGACCTTCTTCTATGATGTTATTGTCCTCAAACTCAGCAAAAAAAGAACGATCGATACTGTAATCGAAATAATGCACCTTCTCAGGAAGCTTGTCTATCTGTATGGAAAATGCACGTATTGCCTTCTTCATAATTCTACTCCCTCAAAAGGAGTGCAAAATTAGGTGAAAATTAAATTATTACAAAGTTGAATCAGGAAATAGATGCTGACTCTCTTATTTTTTCATGCACCGGTCTTCTGTTTCTTGCAATATCATATGCCATAAGGTAGGCTGAGCGGAATGACGACGGGCTGGCTTCAAATTTGCCTGCAATGTCAAATGCAGTACCATGGTCAGGGCTTGTTCGTATCACCGGTAGCCCGGCTGTTACATTTACGCCTGACTCAAATCCAAAAATCTTGAACGGGATCAGGCCCTGATCGTGGTACATTGCCAATACACCATCAAATTTGAGATGGTGCATAGCGCCAAAGAATCCGTCGGACGGGTACGGACCGTAGACGAGCATATGCTGGTTACGGCATTCTTCTATCGCAGGGCCAATGATTTCTATCTCCTCCCTGCCCAGGATACCCTCCTCACCGGCATGAGGATTTAGGCCCAGCACAGCGATACGTGGTTTTTGAAGGTTAAAATCTTTTTTGAGACTGTCATGGAGCAGCTTTATCTTTCGTTTTATCAGCTCCACAGACAAGCTGGAAGGCACTTCACTAAGCGGAATATGTCCGGTAGCTGTAGCTATTGCAAGCTCATCATTCTTCATGATCATCAGGTGATCATGGTCAGGATATTTACTTGAAAAATATTCAGTATGGCCGGGAAAGCTAAATCCGGCATTGGTAATATTTTTCTTACTGATGGGGGCTGTCACTACAGCGTCTATCTTACCGGCTATCAGGTCAGCAGTGGCTGCCTCCAGTGATTTTAAGGCATAGATACCACCATTTTCGGTGACCTGTCCGGGATTGATCTCTGCCACTTCATCCCATACATTTAATACATTGACTTTATTTGCATGAATATGCTCAAGATCTTTGGTGTGGAAATAACCAAAATCAATATCCATAGCTTTACGGTAAAATGAAATGGTTTTGCCGGAGGCATAGATTATAGGTATGGTATCGTTCCATACCCGGCTATCGGCAAGTGCACGGATAATGATTTCGGGGCCTATCCCGTTGATATCACCAATGGTTATACCTATTTTTATATTATCTTCTTTTTTCTTCATTTCTTTACCCACTTTTACGCAAGATACAACTTTGAAAAGGTTTGCATATGGCCGTAAGACCGAAGAAATACCTGGGACAGCATTTTCTGCGCGACCAGCAATATGTAAAACGTATATGTGAGTCAATAGATTTCACCCGGGACCGTATTATTATTGAAATCGGACCAGGCGAAGGTGTACTTACCCGCGAGCTGGTCGCCATGACACCGGAATTATGGCTTATTGAGACGGATGCGGAAAGTGTAGCGCATTTGCAAAAAACATTGACACCAGGGGAATTTCGGTTATTTCATGAGGATTTTCTGAAATGGCAGCTTCCCGAAACAGATAAGCAGCTAACGATAGTAGGTAATCTTCCTTATAACATTTCCTCTCAGATATTTTTTAAATTACTGGACTGGCATCATCAGGTAGACGAAATTGTGGTCATGGTGCAGAAGGAAGTAGCCGCAAGGATTGCATCACCGCCCGGAAATAGGGTGTATGGAATTCTTAGTGTACTCATGCAAACCTGGTATGATATTGAACTATTGTTCGACGTGCCACCGGGAGCATTTTTCCCTCCACCAAAAGTAACCTCCAGCGTGATGAGGTTCAGCAGGAACAATCGGCAGTCATTACCTGTTTCACAAAAGCTTCTCAAGACTGTAGTGAAAAATGCCTTCGGAAACAGAAGAAAAACACTGAAAAATGCCTTGAGGATGTTTGATCAGCAGGCCATATCCGATGAAATCCTGCAGCTTCGGGCAGAGGCCTTGTCGGTCGACGATTTTATAGAATTAGCTAAAAAAATAAAGGTATGACAGACAATCAGACCATCTTATCATTTGAGCTGTCCAGGGAATTTTACGAACAGTTCAATGCCTGGATACAGGAAGAAAAGGGCGAACTGATCCGCGATTCGCTCGAGTCTGCCAACCCGGCAGACATCGGCTTGCTGCTTGATGAATTCAATACGGAGGAGTGCATTTATGTGATGAACCTGCTGGAGCCCAAAAAGAGGGCTGAAATCATCATCATGACCGACTCGGATGAACGTACCCGGTTTCTTACCAATTATACTCCACAGGAAATTGCTCAACTGATCGGTTATCTGGATTCCGATGATGCTGCCGACCTCCTGAATGAGCAACAGCTCAAATTCAGGGAAGAGATCATCAGTTTTATCGATGATGAAGAGCGGGCTGCCAATATCACCAACCTGTTGCGTTACGATGAAGACTGTGCCGGTGGGCTGATGGCTACTGAGTTGATCAAGGCTAATGTCAACTGGACCGTCAAACAGACGATTGAGGAAATACGAAGACAGGCTGAGGAAGTAAATAAAATATATAGTGTGTATGTAGTCGACAACCGGGAGAAGCTTTTGGGAAGGGTATCTTTGAAGACCATTATCCTTAGCAGTGATAATGTACGGATTGCAGATATATACAGCGATGAAATTATATCGGTAGAGACGTTTATGAGCGAACGGGAGGTGGCAAAAATCATGGAGCGCTACGATCTCGACGCTGTGCCTGTGATCAACGTACAGGGTAAGCTACTGGGTCGAATTACGATTGACGATATTGTGGATGTAATTCGTGAAGTAGCAGAAGAAGAACGGCAGCTGATGGCGGGTATCACCGAAGATGTAGAAGAAAATGATAGCGTATTGATGCTCACACGGGCCCGTCTGCCCTGGCTAATCATCGGAATGGCCGGTGGGCTCCTCGGAGCCATCTTTATTTCCAATTTCGAAAAAGATCTGATGTTAATTCCGGCTATGGCCTTCTTTATACCCCTGATTACTGCCACGGGAGGTAATGTTGGCATTCAGTCAAGTTCTATTGTAGTACAGACCCTGGCCAATAAGCCTGCCGTGGACCGTGGATTCTGGAAGAGGATAGTCAAAGTCCTGCTGGTAGCCATTCTTAACGGGGTTGTGCTGGCAGGCCTTGTTTTTACCTTCAATATTCTGTTGGGTGATAGTGACCGGCTCGCGTTTGTAGTTTCCATTGCGCTTTTTGCAGTCGTGCTGCTGGCGTCATTTATGGGTACTGTTACACCTATAGTACTCGACAGATTTGGTATAAATCCGGCGTTGGCCTCCGGCCCGTTTATTACCACGGCCAACGATTTGTTGGGGCTTGGCGTATACTTCGGCATAGCACATGTACTTTATATTGGATGAAACCTCAGATACTGATTGCAGATACCATTCATGATAATATATTCCCCATGCTCGAAAATGCAGGCTTTGATGTCATGTACAGACCAGATATTGACCGGCAGTCTTTAATTGAGGCATTAGCAGGGGTTGACGGGCTGATCATCAGAAGTAAAACCGCTGTAGATGCTGACCTGATTCGAAAAGCAAAGAAGCTTCGTTTTGTGGGCCGTGCAGGTGCAGGTTTGGATACCTTTGACCTGAAAGCCCTTTCGGATAAGCATATTGAGGTGCTGAATAGTCCGGAAGGAAATCGTGATGCGGTTGCAGAACATGCCATCGGGATGATACTGTCTTTGCTGAATAATTTTAAAAACAGCATGCAACAGTTGAAAGAGCACAGTTGGGAGCGGGAAGCAAATCGTGGATATGAATTGTCATCCCTGACTATTGGCATAATTGGTTACGGCAACGTCGGATCTGCCCTGGCAGGTAAGCTTGCAGGGTTTGGGTGCCGCGTAATTGCTTTTGATAAGTACAGATCAGGCTTTAGTGATGCCAATGCTATAGAGGTATCAATGGATCAATTGTTTAACGAAACTGATATTTTGTCCGTTAATACACCGCTTACAGCGGAAACGGATGGCATGATCAACAGCGACTTCATCCGGCGTTTCCATAAAAATATATACCTGATCAATACTGCAAGAGGCAAAATAATACGCTGGGAGGATCTTCCCGGGTTGCTCGAAACCGGAAAGCTACGCGGGTTGGGCCTTGATGTATTACCAAATGAAAATCCTGCTAAATTTGCTCCCGGAGAAAAAGAGATTTATGATGTTCTTGTGAACCATCCAAATACAGTTATGACGCCTCATGTTGCAGGATGGACGTATGAGTCATTAGTGAAAATAAACCAGGCTTTGGTCGATAAAATCAAACGATTGATCTACTCGGACAATCCAAATCAATAAAATATTTAGGATAGAAAGATTCAATTATTAAATTCGTGGGTTATAGGCAGGGTTAATAAGACTTGTGTTTAAAAGATACTTCAAAAATATTAGTGAGAGAATACTCCAGATACCTGAAAATCAGATACTGACATCCACATTAGTGCTGATCTTTCTGGGTATAATCATCATCGGACTTAGTCTGCGATATTATCTCCATGATTTTGCCAACTTCTGGCCTCAGGTACTGGCAGAAGCACATGGTATGCTTTTCGATATTGCGGTCATCGGTATCCTGATATTTTATCTGAACAGGAGAGGTGATACACGCACCCGCATCAGGACGTACAAAGATGAGATTGATGATTTCCGCCTTTGGGAGTCCGAAGAAGCAGCTTTCCGGACGGTAGGTAATATCAAACGGTTAAACCGACATCGCATATTTAATATCAATCTGGTTGATTGCTATCTGGCGAAAACAAACCTTAATCATACCAATCTCACAGGCTCAAACCTCAATAACGCCAACGCGTCCAACTCCATGATGATTGAGATCAATCTCGAAAATGCACGTTTGAACCAGACAATTTTTGAGAATTCAAATCTGAATCAGGCCAATATGAAGGGAGCCTATGCCAGCGGAGCTGTGTTCCGGGATGCGTACATGATCAAAGCCAATTTTGAAAAGGCGTTTCTCATCAAGTCAGATTTCCAGAATGCCTTTCTGATGGAAGCCAACTTACAGGGGGCATACCTTATGGGAGCCAATTTTGACAATGCCACCTTGTATAAAGCAGACTTCAGAAATGTAACAGGGCTGACGGTTGATCAGCTGGCAAATGTAAAAACGCTGTATCTGGCCAAATTTGATGATGATCTGGCGATGCAGATTCAGGAGCGTATGCCAGAACTGGCAAGTAAGTAAACTTGCACACCTCATTACAATCTTGTATTTTTGCGCAGTAAATAGACAGAACAGATAAAACATTACACACAGCGGTTTCGTCAGAGGCCGTTTTTTGTTTTATAATAGCAATAGAAACATGAGCATATCTTATTATACCCAGGAAGGATTCGATAAACTGGTTAAGGAGCTGAATGAGTTGAAAACAAAGGGCAGGGCAGACATGGCACGTCAGATAGCCGAAGCCCGTGATAAAGGTGATCTCAGTGAAAACGCTGAATATGATGCAGCTAAAGATGCACAGGGATTGCTTGAGTTGAAAATTTCCAAGCTTGAAACAGTGATTTCCAATGCACGTGTTATCGACGAGTCCAAAATCGATACTTCGAAGGTGAGTATTCTTTCGAAGGTCAAGATCAAAAACAGCAAAAATAAAGCCGAAATGACCTACACCATTGTGTCAGAAGAGGAGGCAGACCTCAAAATGGGCAAAATTTCCTCTAAATCACCAATCGGACAAGGGTTGATGGGTAAAAAGGTAGGTGAGAAGGCTATCGTAGATGCTCCTGCTGGTAAAATTGAGTTTGAAATTCTGGAAATATCCATCTGATGTCTACCATTTTCACCAAAATAATCAACAGGGAAATACCGGCTAGCATTGTAGCAGAGGACGACCACCATATCGCCTTTCTGGATATCAATCCATTAGTACGTGGCCATGTGTTGGTGGTTCCCAAGAGAGAGGAAGACTATATTTTCAACCTCGATGATGAAGAGCTGGCAGCGCTTCATGTTTTTGCCAAACCGATCGCTCATGCCATTGAAAAAGCATTTCCATGTATCCGTGTAGGGGTTGCCGTAATCGGCCTTGAGGTACCCCATGTGCACGTACATCTGGTACCATTAAACCGTATGGGTGACATCAATTTTGAAAATGAGAAGCTAAAGCTGACGAGTGAGCAGCTTGAGGAGGATATGAACAAAATCAAAGCCCACCTTTAATTCGGCCAGGGTTGTTCTTTAAAAAGCTACTCCATCCGCCCTTTTTATTTCCCCCGGCGAGGTCATTTCCAGAATGATAATGACATAATGCTACTGCAAGGGCGTCAGTAGCATCCAATAATATATTTTCAGTTTCAAACCGCAGCTGCTTCCTCAACATTTCAGCGACCTGTTCTTTGGAGGCATTACCGTTGCCGGCGACACTTTGTTTTACCCGCTTGGGAGCATATTCTGATATCGGAATATCCATGGAAAGTGCAGCCGCCATAGCTACACCTTGGGCGCGGCCGAGTTTCAGCATCGACTGCACATTTTTACCATAAAAAGGTGCCTCCAGGGCAACATGATCCGGGCTGAATTCATGGATGAGGCCGCTGACCTTTTCAAAAATCTTACGGAGCTTTATTTCGTGATTGGCATATTTTTTAAGATGGATTACGCCAAACTGAATGATATGCGTTTTTTTTCCCTTCACCCCGATCAGACCATAACCCATTACAGTTGTACCGGGGTCAATTCCTAAAATAATTTGATCAGCCTCCATTCGTATTCAAATATACGAGAAGGTTTTGTTTATACGGCGCCTCAATGCAATTTGTGGCATGTTTTGGCTATACTGTGTCATCGGGGTAATATATCTGATCATGCTGCTGTATCTTTGGATAGGGTGGAGGCAGAAACCGGGTGCCGATATTCACGCAGACGCTGAAGTGACAGTTGTTATTGCAGCACGTAATGAAGCTGAAATGATCGGACAGCTTCTTGAAGACTTATGCCGGCAGGGCGATCCTGATTTCAGGGTGATCGTAGTGGATGACCATTCACAGGATGCTACCTCCTCCATTGTGGATGAATATGCAGGAAAGCTCAGTATAGAAGTGATGAAAAATCGGGGTCAGGGAAAAAAAATGGCCTTGACACAGTCAATGCAAGCACTTGGTTCAGGATTTGCAATTGTCACCGATGCCGATTGCCGGGTTTCCGAAAATTGGATCGCCGCCTGGAAGGCGGCGATCCAACATTACCCTTCTGCATTATTATTTGGCCCCGTCAGGTACTTCAATCTTCCAGGCCTTTTTCAAAAAGGACTGACCATGGAATTTGCACTGCTTACCGCCGTAGGAGGAGGCAGCATCAACAACAAGATGCCCATAATGGCCAACGCTGCCAATATGGCTGTAGATGCATCGGCCTTCCAAAAGGTTAAGGGTTACCATTCAGATCACACAGCTAGTGGTGATGACATTTTCCTTGCTCAAAAAATTACATCAGCGGGACTTGACGTAGCCTTCATACGTGATCGTAAACTAATAGTCGATACTGCGCCTCCTGCCAACTGGCTTTCATTATGGCATCAGCGCCGCCGATGGGCCGGAAAATGGAAGAAAGCAGGATTATTTTCGTCACTATTAGCTGTAATCGTCTTTCTTTGGAATGTACTTTTGATGCTATCACCTCTTTTCCTTCCGGCAGTATGGTCTCTATTATTTCTAAGCGTTGTAGTCGAGATGATCATCCTGTTGTCCGTATTACACTTCTACAGCCTGGGAACATTGATTTTTTTGTATCCTCTATTCAAAATTATTTACCCCATCTACACGCTATTTTTTGGTGTGTCCGTTAATTTTGGGTCATATTACTGGAAAGGTAGAAAGTATTCAATATGAGTGATAACGAATTTGATCTTCTGGATGAGCTTTACTTTGTGACTCCCTTTCATGAGCTACAGGATAAACTGGACTTTGATGAAGATACGTTAAAACAAACACTGCTTGCGTGTTATGAAAAGGGCTGGATAAAGGTATTAACTGACCAGGATACCGAAATCAAGGTAGATAAAGACAAAATTTTACAACAAGGAAGCCAATACATGTATCTTGCCACAAAGAAAGGACTTATGACCCACAATGGGAGGTAAAGATTGGCTTACATATTTACTCGTGCTGGTTGCAGTACTCGCCGGGCTCACCATTTTTAGCTTGCTGATCTCCCCGGACACCACACCTCATGCAAACGAAGGATCTGTGCTGATCCAGAAAAAGCTACCGGGATATACCACAACAATATTGAAAGTCAAAAAGAACGTAGCTACTGACCAGCCCTCCCTTCTGGAAAAGATCTGGTATGGAACTACACCTGACTATCTTTTCATACCTGTAGATTCCTTTTTTCTAGAGGGTTGGGATGTGGTGTTTTTTCCAGCCGGTATAGTTGAGGCACGCCGCATGACGCTTGCTGATGCCTGTTTCTCTCTTGGCTCACAGCTAAACTACGAGGAAGATATTGTCAGGTTCACTGATATCAGAGGTAATCAGGAAATGTGGTCAAGGCAGTATCTGATATTACATTTTAATGCCAATGTGCCTGATCAGCGATTTTACTTGCTGGGGACAGACCGTTCAGGTCGCGATATGTGGAGCAGACTGCTGCGCGGAGCCAGAATTTCATTGGGTATTGGCATTGCTGCAACCCTTATTGCCACAGTGCTTGGTTTAGTAATTGGGGCCATATCAGGTTATTATGGAGGCTGGATTGACCGCTTATTTTCCTGGCTTATGTCGGTCACCTGGAGTATCCCTGCTATATTGCTGATAGTTGCCATAAGCATTACCATTCAGCAACGAACTATGTGGCTCATCATATTAGCCGTCGGGCTGACAATGTGGGTAGAAACAGCAAGGGAAATCAGGGCCAGGATACTGCTGATTAAGCAAATGCCTTACATCGACGCGGCAAGGATGATTGGCCTGAATGACAGAAAAATTATCATATCCCATATTATGCCCAATCTCTACGGACCTGTCATCCTGCTTGCTATTGCAAACCTTGCCAATACGATACTGCTGGAATCCGGACTTAGCTTTCTGGGGCTTTCTTTACCACCACCAGCACCTACATGGGGCAGCATGGTATTTGAAGGGTTCAACGCCATTGGCTCACGCAACAGCTGGCATCTGATTTTATTCCCATCTTTGGCAATTAGCGTTACAATACTGATATTTAATATTGCAGGACAGCAGATCAAACGGAGACTAGAACGTGGAATTATTCGTTAATTTTTAGTATGCTTACACTAGAAGACCAGTACAACATTAAGGAGCTGGAGCTGAATGCTCTGCTCGAGGTAACGCAGGCAATCAATAGCAATCTGCCTGAAAATGCATTATACAAGATTTTTGGCTTTACCCTGCGTGCCAATCTGGATATTAACAAGGTGATTCTTTTTGTGAAAGATACAGAATGGAATGTAAAGGTCAACTACGGTATCGACCAAGTCCCTGCCATTGATTATACCTGGATGGAAAAGATTTCACGGCCTACTTACTTGGAAGATATGGGGAATGAGCTGGCCGAATATTTCGACCTCATAGTCCCTATTCGTCATAAAAGCCGTTTGCTTGCCTTTCTGCTTGTCGGCCAAACCAGTGTGCAGAAATCACTGAATATCAATTTTATTCAGGCGCTGTCCAATATTATCGTAGTTGCCATTGAAAATAAAAAACTCGTCAGGGCGCAGATAGCAGAACAGGCTTTTCATAAGGAAATCGAGATCGCCAAGCGTGTGCAGGAGTTGCTGTTTCCCAATAACCTGCCATGGAATGAACATCTGAAGGTGCAGGCAACATACCTTCCACATCATGACGTAGGAGGGGATTATTACGATTTCATTCCCATCAATGACGATGAGTTTTTTGCATGTATTGCCGACGTTTCCGGTAAGGGCGTTCCTGCAGCCCTTCTCATGTCAAATTTCCAGGCTACTCTGCGTACCCTGTCCCGTAAAATTACTGACCTCGTCGAAATTGTCACAGAATTAAACTGGCAGCTTATTCAAAGCTCAAACGGAGAGAATTTCATCACCTTTTTTCTGGCTCACTACAATGCCCGTACAGCTGAACTGTCTTATGTTTCTGCTGGGCACAATACCCTGTTGTTAAAAACGCCCGATACCCTGATAGAACTCGAGAGTAACACAACATTATTAGGTGTTTTTCCCCAACTTCCTGTGTTTGATATTCAGAAAATCAGTAGCCTAGAGAAGTTTTCCATGATATTTTATACAGATGGCATCACAGAGGCAATGAATGAAAAACAGGAGGAATATGGCTTTGAAGCGCTGAAAAATATAGTAAAATCTACCAAAGACCTGGATATGCACAAGGAAGTTCTGTTTCAGGTGAGGCAATGGCAGGGCAGTGCCAACCAGCATGACGATATTACCCTGATGACCATTCATCACAAGCCGGCGTGAGTTTCCATATCTATCACATCCCGTCATTTATACCTGCACTTTTGACCAACCTGACCTGGAGAAAAGATACAGACTTCCTTTATCTCACTTTCGATGATGGCCCGGTGCCCGGAGTGACGGACTGGGTGCTTCATATTTTACATCAATATGGGATCAAGGCCACCTTTTTTTGCGTTGGTGACAATATAAAAAAACACGGTAGCCTTTTTAATGAAGTAGTGAGAGCCGGACATGCAATAGGAAATCACACATATCATCATCTTGATGGCTCACGGTATAATAAAGCAAAAATGTGGGATAACATTGCCCGCTGCGATGACATTATGGGTGAGCATGGTGTTGAAACCACGTTTTACCGGCCACCCTACGGCAAAATTGGCCATACCAGAGGCCTGCAGCGGGAAATTGTGATGTGGACTGTGCTTCCAGGTGATTATAACCAAAAACTTGATTCAGCGACAATACTTAAAAAATCACTCAAGCACACTCAAAAAGGCAGCATCATTACCTTTCACGATCAGCCAAAAGCCGAGACACACCTCCGGAAGGTACTTCCGGAATACATTCGGATACTGCTCGATCAGGGTTTTGAATTCAGGGCATTGTAATGGTTATCTATAGTTAAAAACAGATTCCGGTTGGATACCTATTTAGCTTAATATTTTCGTCCCTTAGGGTAATCTTTCTAAGTTTGCCGCCTGAAAAATATTTCTAAAAGGGGATTCAGTGTTATGGGAATGATCGACACACACGCACACATTTATCATCAGGACCTGAAAGTCGATATAGATCATGTGCTGGCCAGTGCAAAGGAAAATGGCGTGGATCGTATCTACATGCCGGATATTGATCACACAAGCACCGATGCCATGATGGAACTGGCTGAAAAATACCCCGGTTTTTGCTTCCCTATGATAGGGTTGCATCCATCCTCAGTAGGTGATAATTACAAACAGGAGCTTTCACGCATTGAAAAAAAGCTGGGTGCCGATGCATTTTATGGATTAGGTGAAACCGGGATTGATCTGTATTGGGATAAATCTACCTTTCATAATCAGGTGATTTCACTTGAGGCGCATATTCAATGGGCGTTGGATAGCCGCTTACCCATTATTCTGCATACGCGTGAAGCTACAGATGAGACGATTGACATCATTGCAAAATATCAGAACGGAAACCTGAAAGGTATTTTTCACTGCTTCACCACCTCTCCGGAGCATGCTTCAAAAATCCGCGATCTGGGCTTTCTGATCGGCATCGGAGGTGTTGTCACTTTTAAAAATACTGACCTGAGAAAAACACTGGAATCAGTCCCCCTGGACCAAATAGTGCTGGAAACGGATTCGCCTTATCTGGCACCTGTTCCATATCGGGGCAAAAGAAATGACCCTTCCTTGTTGCCACTGATAGCGGAGAAATTAGCGGCAGTTTATAATACATCTGTCAGCGAAATTGGAGATATTACCTCAAAAAACGCATTAGATCTGTTTCATGGCTGATAAAGCACCGTCATATAAAATAAATACCATCAAGACTTCCAGAACCTCCGAACCGGAAGATTCCATTCTGATAATTTATACCGGAGGTACTCTGGGTATGACTAAGGGAGACAATGATGTGTTAAAGCCCTTTAACTTTGGCAACATCATGGAGGCCGTGCCGGCACTCAACCATTTCAATCTGCGTGTTACTATTATTTCTTTTCCCAAGCCGATCGATTCGTCCGATATCAATATTGACCACTGGAAGGATCTGGCATATATCATTCAGGAGAATTATCACCAGTATATTGGATTTATTGTGCTCCATGGTACTGATACGATGGCATTTACAGCCTCTGCCATGAGTTTTATGCTGGAAGGGCTCAATAAGCCTGTGATATTTACAGGATCGCAGCTTCCATTAGGTGGCGCCCGTTCCGATGCGAGGGAAAACATTGTTACTGCCATTGAGATCGCCAGTACACGAGATGATCTGGGATATCCTATGGTGCCGGAGGTAGCCATTTATTTTAATAACATACTCATCCGGGGCAATAGGGCTACCAAGGTGAGAAGCAGTGACTTTTCTGCATTTGAGTCGGAAAATTACCCGGCTCTTGCACGTGCGGGGGTGGTTATAGACTACAATCGCCCCTACATAAAGCCGTTTATCCCCCATAAAAGTATGCTCGCCTTTCGTGACCTGGAGCCTCAGGTAGCGTTATTGAAAATATTTCCGGGTATTACCCGGGAACAGATTCAGGCGATCGCCCAGATAAAAACGATGAAGGGCTTGGTCATTGAATCTTTTGGGTCCGGAAATGTGATGACTTACGACTGGTTTCTGCAGGCGTTAAGTACTTTAAATGACAGGGGAGTGATCATTGTCAATGTCAGTCAATGCCTGGGAGGTAAAGTGATTCAGGGGCGGTATGCCAATAGTGAGGTGCTGAATGAAATCGGTATACACAGCGGCGGAGATATGACCACTGAGGCGGCATTAACCAAGCTTATGTACCTCCTTGGCAAGGAAAAAGACACCCAGGAAATACGAAAACGGGTAATAAGCCCGTTAAGAGGTGAAATGGCGTGATTTAGTATTTGCATTACGCCTATTTTATTAATTTATTTGTGCCTTGAATATTGGAGAGGTGGCCGAGTGGTTGAAGGCGCACGCCTGGAAAGTGTGTATACCGCCACCGCGGTATCGAGGGTTCGAATCCCTCTCTCTCCGCTGTAAATGTTGAATAATTGAAACCTAAACTAAAATTAGCACCTAATTAAAATCCATTATGAAAAAGTTTTTAAGTCTTGCTTTCATGGTGTTCGCCCTTACAATGGGCAGCATGATCCAACTTCAGGCTCAGGAAGCCGAAGAAGAAATGGCAGCTGCTGATACCTCCGAAATGGTATCAGATACTACTGCAGTAGATACTGTTTCCGTGGCTGAGACGCCTGAAGAAACTGCCCTAGATGAAGATGAACTGGCCGAAGATGTGCCCGTACCTTTCCGTCAGGTGGTAAAAGATTATTTCATCGACGGTGGTGTAACTTTCATGTCTATCGTACTTGCCTGTCTTATCCTGGGCCTTGCCATCGCTATTGAAAGAATCATTACGCTCAACCTGGCGACAACAAACACCAAAAAACTTTTACTTAAAGTTGAGGAAGCACTTTCTGATGGTGGTATTGACGCTGCCAAAGAAGTGACTAAAAACCAGCGCGGACCTGTAGCCAGTATTTTTACTCAGGGTCTTATGCGAATTTCAGAAGGTATAGAAATGGTAGAGAAATCCATCATCTCATACGGATCAGTTGAAATGGGTCGACTGGAAAGAGGTCTTGTGTGGATTTCATTGTTCATATCTCTGGCACCGATGTTGGGTTTCATGGGTACTGTAATCGGTATGATTCAGGCTTTTGACTCTATTGCAGCGGCCGGCGATATCTCTCCTGCTCTTGTGGCAGATGGTATTAAAGTAGCCCTTCTTACTACAGTGGGTGGACTTATTGTTGCAGTTATTCTGCAATTATTCTACAATTATCTCGTTTCTAAAGTAGATTCGATCGTGAACCAGATGGAGGATGCCTCTATCTCTTTTGTTGATATGCTAGTGAAGCACAAACTAACCAACGAATAATTATGTCAGAACAGTTTGTAGGAATACTCCTTGATATAGGATACATTCTCATCGGTCTGGCGGCAGTAGGCTCAGTTGTTTTTCCGCTGGTTCAGATCGTAGGAGATACTAAAAAGTTACTGAGGATGCTCGTAAGCCTTGGTGTACTTGGCGTTATATTTCTGGTTTGTTTTGTCATCGCTGATGGTACAGTAACACCGGAATATATTGAACTTGGGATCAATGAATCCACATCACGAATTGTTGGCGCATTATTAAACATGGTTTTTGCCCTGTTAGGTTTGTCAGTGCTGGCAATTTTATACTCAGAAGTTTCGAAAAGCATAAAATAGATTAACTATGCCACGAGGAAGAAGTAGAATGTCATCAGAAATCAACTCAGGCTCCATGGCGGATATCGCCTTCCTGTTGTTGATATTCTTCCTGGTTACTACAACCATAGCCAGCGATAAGGGTATTACCCTGTTGCTTCCACCAAAACCGGAAGACGTCGAGGAAATCGACATTAAAATACCTGAAAAGAACCTTTTCAAGGTATTGGTCAACTCTAAAGACAAGCTCCTGGTCGAAGGTGAGCCGCTGGAAGATGTAACCCAGATAAGAGAATTGGTGAAGGAATTTGTACTGAACTTCGGTTCCGATGAACTAACACCCGAGATGACGCAGCTCTACAATGGTTTGCCTGCTGAACTTAAGGAATACGCTGGCCGTGATCCTGAATCTTCAGACTCTCCCGACATGGGAGATGCAGTAGTATCTTTCAAAACCGACAGGGGTACATCCTATGATATGTACATCAAGGTGCTTGATGAACTGAAAGGTGCTTACTATGAAATATACGGTACACGTGTAGGTCTTACCGCGGAAGAATACCGGGCTTTATCCACAAAAAATCCTGATGAAAAGGAAAAAATAGACCTGGGTAAAGAAGGTATACCTATGCAGATATCAATTGCAGAACCAACAAACGTAGGTCAGTAATGTCAAAGTTTAAGAAAAAAACCAATACCAGTCAGTCAATTCCGACAGCCGCCTTGCCGGATATTATTTTCATGCTGTTGTTTTTCTTTATGGTTACGACGGTATTGCGGGAAACTGACATTCTGGTGGAGCAAAAAATCCCGAAAGCCACACAGCTGAGTAAGCTGGAGAAAAAATCACTTGTAAGTTATCTTTACGTCGGACCGCCAAAGGATACCAATAAGTTCGGTACAGAACCGCGTATTCAGGCAAATGATGTCCTGATAGGCACAGGTGATATTGTGCTGTGGGTTCAGCAGGAAAAAGATAAACTTAGCGAAGCTGAAAGAGATCAGATCACCGTCTCTCTTAAAGTAGATGAAGAGGCAAAAATGGGTCTTATCTCGGACATACAGCTTGAACTGCGCGATGCTAACGCCAGAAAGCTGATGTATTCGGTATTACGTGATATCGAAAGAAACTAGGTATTAAATTATTCTCTATATTTAAAGTCTTCCTTCACCGGAAGACTTTTTTTGTCTATGCCTGAACCTGTAGCTGTAATAAAAAACGATCCCCGACTCATCAATGCATGGTCCATGTATGACTGGGCCAACTCGGTATATAATCTGGTGATTACAGCTACATTATTTCCCGTTTTTTACAATGAAGTAACCAAAGCCGCATTTGACGGACCTGTAGTTTCTTTTTTCGGTTTACAGGTCAATGGATCCGTACTTTATAGTTATGCTCTGAGCATCTCTTTTCTTATCATTGCGTTTCTTAGCCCGTTACTTTCTGGTATTGCAGACTATGGTGGTATTAAGAAGTCATTTATGAAATTTTTTGCCTACATGGGCTCTATATCCTGTGTGGGGCTATATTTTTTTAATGGCTACAATATCGAATATGGCATTATTCTGGCTATGACAGCCTCTATCGGATGGTCAGGCAGCGTAGTCTTTTACAATGCCTATCTCCCGGAAATCGCCACACCTGATAGGTTTGACCATGTTTCTGCAAGGGGATATTCACTAGGCTATATCGGAAGTGTGCTGCTGCTGATCTTCATCGTCATTAACACGATGAATCCGTCATTACTTGGTTTTGCGGGCCCGGGCAAAGTGATTAGTGTATCTTTTATTATCGTGGGCATCTGGTGGGCAGGGTTTGCCCAGATACCGTTTTCCCGTCTGCCCTACAACAAAGGTAAAGGCCGGCTCTCAGGCGCGGTACTGCTTAAAGGCTATACAGAAATCAATATGGTCTTTGGCCAGATAAAGAAACGTAAGGATATACAGCGCTACCTTATATCGTTTTTCTTTTACAGTGCAGGTGTGCAGGCCGTGATGTACCTTGCTCCGCTTTTCGGAAAAGATGTGATTCAGCTTTCAGGCTCAGATCTTATCGCGACGGTACTTTTTATGCAATTCATTGCAGTTGGCGGAAGCTATCTTTTTGCCTGGGTCTCTAAAATCAGAGGCAATCGGTTTTCACTTATATCCATGGTGTTTATCTGGATCATCATCTGTATCAGTGCATTTTTTACCTATACCCAGTATCAGTTTTATGGTATTGCAGCAGCGGTAGGCCTGGTCATGGGAGGTATACAATCGCTTTCCCGGAGCTCCTACAGCAAGCTCATTCCTGGTGATACCATGGACAATGCCTCTTATTTTAGCTTTTATGACCTCGTAGAAAAACTATCCATCGTTTCAGGTACCTTTTTCTTTGGCCTTGTTAATCAGCTTACAGGCTCGATGCGCAATAGTGTGCTTGTACTGATTGTACTCTTCGCTCTGGGATTTTTGCTTCTACTGCGTGTGACTATTCCCCATTCAAAACAGAAACAGTAGAAAAGCGAGCACAACAGCCGAATAAATTATGGTCATCGGTAAGCCGATACGCATAAAATCATTGAACCTGTAACCCCCCGGCCCATAAATGATCAGGTTGGTCTGATAACCGATAGGTGTCAGAAAAGCAGATGACGACCCGAAAGCTATGGCAAGAAAAATGGCAGCCTCGCTGTAACTGGTCTGCTGGCAAATGGCCAGTGCAATAGGAAACATAATAGAAATGGTAGCAACATTTGAAATTAAGCTCGTCAGTAATGTGGCGCCAATGAGCAAGCCAAATAATATCCCGGGCTCGCCAAATGGCTGAAATACTGAGATTATAAAATGACCTGCCACATCACCGAGTCCCGTAGTGACCAGTGCCTTTCCCAGCGCCAGAGATAAGATGAGTATGGCGATTAATTCAAGATCCAGCTCCCGCTTGATGTCCGTCAGATTGATAAGCCTGAATAAAATCATCACACTGAAGCCAGCCAGAAGGCTTACAAAAAGTCCGCTGCCGGTTGCTAAAATTGCCACTATTGTGCCCAGCATGGCCAATATACCAAAACGCTGAAAAGCGGAAAGTTTTGATATTTCCTTGACATGGTTGATCAGGTAAAGGTCGCGGTACATGTCCATTTTCTCCCTGAATTGTGATCCGGACATCAGCAGCAGCAAATCACCATTACGCAGTACAATATCGCCGATTTTACCCTCCAGCTTCCGGCCACCACGTTGTATGGCTATGATGCCGGCATCATACCTTTCTCTGAACCTGGCATCCTTTACCGTTTTGCCGATAATGCTGCTGTTGGCACCTACTACCACTTCATTCAGATCTACTTTATCATTCCCGCTTAATTCATGTCGTGGCAACTCCAGTCCGTTTTTCTTATCCACAAGGTCCATGATGTCGGAGGTATCTCCGGCAAAAATTAACCGGTCATGTTCCTGTATGATCTCGGCAGGGCCAACCGGTGACATTGATTTCCCATTCCGGATAATTTCGACCAGATAGACACCTCTTAGGTTTCGAAGGCCCGCCTCTAGCAGGTTGAGGCCGATGAGAGGGGAGTCGGAGGTAAGCTCTGTCTCTATCAGATAGTCACGCCTGTTTTTCTGGAACTGATCCAAAATATCCTTGTGGTCAGGGAGTAAACGCTGACTGAAGATTATAAGAAATAGGAGGCCGGCAATGGTGACTGACCCCCCAATGACAAGCAGATGTACCGGGTTGATCGTCACCAGATTATTTTCTATCAGAAACCCATTCAGCACCAGGGTGGTTGATGTGCCGATGAGCGTGATCATACCACCCAGTATCGTGGCATAAGATAATGGGATCAGCAGTTTTGACGGACTGATATTGTTTTTTTTCCCCCAGTTAAAGACATAAGGTGTAAGCAGAGCTACTACGGGTGTATTGTTTATCAGACTGCTTATAACTGCTACCTGAGTGGTCATGCGGGCAAGAAATCCACGATAGGAAAATCCGCGATCCAAAACTCTGTCCAGCCAGGTTTCAAGCGGCAGGTTTTTCCGTAGAGCACTGGTCATAAGTATCAACAGGATGATGCTTGCAATGGCTTCGTTGCTTAATCCTCGCATAACATCACCGGTGGTTAATACGCCACCTGCCAATAAAAGCATCACGGCCAGCATAAATATCACAGAAGCTCGTACTTTTGTAAAATATATACCAAGGAAAAGGGCAATAACGATTATTCCACAATAGAGCAGTTGGTATTCTGATGGTAGCATGTTGAAATTCACAGATCTGATTTACCCTGAAATTGATGCCAAGATAGTCAAGAAAGATACTAAATATTATATTTTTGACATTCTCAGAAAGAAATACCTGTTGTTAACTCCTGAAGAGTGGGTGCGTCAGCACCTTCTGCATTACCTGATTTTTGATCGTGGCTATTCCCGGGCGCTTATAAAAGCCGAAGCAAATCTGCAGTATAATAAAAAGCTAAAACGACCTGACCTTGTTATTTACAACGCTCAGGGTGAGGCAAAGATAATCGCAGAATGTAAGGCGCCTGAAGTAAGGATAACGCAGGACGTTCTTTACCAGATTTCAATCTATGCAAACGTCCTGCGACCTGATTTTCTCATCCTGACCAATGGTGTTCAGGAATTTGTTTTTCTGAATAATGGCAAAAAACTGGATATTCAAAAGGAAATCCCGCTATGCCAGCACTGATTCAACAGGCTTAAAAGGCAGACCAAAGGCTTGTGCCACAGCCTCATACACCACATCGCCGTTTACAATATTAAGACCTTTCTTCAGTTCTTCATTCTCGTTACACGCTGTTACCCAGCCCTTGTTTGCCAGTTGGATAGCATAGGGAAGCGTTGCATTAGTAAGTGCAAGCGTACTGGTGTAGGGTACAGCACCCGGCATGTTGGCCACGCAGTAATGTACTACCTCGTCTATGATATAAGTAGGATCTTCATGTGTGGTGGGTTTGCATGTTTCAATACATCCGCCCTGATCCACAGCTACGTCAATCACTACAGTGCCTGGTCGCATGATCTTCAGCATGTCACGGGTGATGAGATGAGGAGCTTTTGCCCCTGGTATGAGTACAGCGCCAATGATCAGATCATGTGAAGGGAGAAGCTCCCGTATATTGTACTCGCTCGACATCATTGTATTCACATTGGGAGGCATGATGTCAGCCAGATACCTCAGGCGGGCCAGGTTTACGTCCATAATAGTTACGTCGGCGCCAAGACCGGCAGCCATTTTCGCAGCCTGCGTTCCTACTATACCTCCCCCAAGTATCATTACTTTTGCCGGCCTTACACCGGGTACACCACCGAGTAAAATTCCCCGGCCTTTCAAGGGTTTTTCAAGGTATTTAGCCCCCTCCTGAATGGACATTCTGCCGGCAACCTCAGACATCGGAACCAGCAAAGGCAATGAACGATCATCCCTTTCCACTGTTTCATAGGCCAGGCAGACAGATTGGCTGTCAATCATGGCACGTGTAAGTGTTTCGCTTGAAGCAAAATGAAAATAGGTGAAAACCAGCTGATCCTTTTTAATTAAAGCGTACTCCGGCTCAATCGGCTCCTTTACTTTCAGTATCATCTCCGCCTTGCTGTAGACATCCTCTATCGTAGGAAACAATACAGCACCAGCCTCTTCAAACATCTGATTGCTGAAACCACTTCCCACGCCAGCATTCTCCTGTACATACACCTCATGGCCATGCTTTCTAAGCTCTTTGGCCCCACCAGGGGTCAATGCCACCCGATTTTCATTATTCTTAATTTCTTTAGGAACCCCGATTATCATATTATTCGTATTTCATTATGAGAAGGTAAAATTACATTTAATGCAAAATATATTACTTATTTTCAGAAAAAATCTTTATATTTATTCTCCACTATTTAAAAAAAGTAGTTTCTGTCAATAGGTTCTACTGACAATTGTCATTTCAGTTTTTATTTCTTTTGTTCAGGAACCTGTTGTGAACTTAATAATTTTGAGGATAATAGGGGAGAGTTTATAAAATAATTATGAGCGAAATGGAGACACTTCAACAGTCAAAAACTATGGTTGATAAGGATGAAGCACTGAATGATCTTCGGTTGGCGATAGAAAGCCGCGAAGCAAGTTTACTGGGGAGAAAGGAAGTGTTTATGGGAAAGGCTAAATTCGGCATTTTCGGTGATGGTAAAGAACTGGCGCAGATTGCAATGGCCAAAGTATTCCGGAATGGTGATTTTCGCTCAGGATATTACCGTGACCAGACATTTGCTTTAGCTGTAGGTGAAATGACACTGCACCAGTGGTTTGCCCAGCTTTATGCTCATGCCGACGTTGAAGCAGATCCGATGTCCGCAGGCAGACAGATGAATAACCATTTTGCTACCCGGATGATCGATGACGAGGGTAACCTCAAAGACCTGGCCAACAGAAAAAATATCGTGTCTGATATCTCCCCCACAGGTGGTCAGATGCCACGGCTTGTAGGTCTTGCACAGGCCAGCAAGCTCTTCAGAGAAAATCCTGACCTTCATAAATATGAGCATCTTTCACATAACGGAAATGAAATAGCCTTTGGTACCATTGGAAATGCATCGACCTCAGAAGGCATGTTTTTTGAGGCTGTAAACGCCATTGGGGTACTTCAGGCTCCAGCCATAATAGCTATATGGGATGATGAATATGGTATTTCGGTACCAAACAAATATCAGACTACAAAAGGAGATATCACTAAGGCACTGGCAGGTTTTCAGCGCCTTGATGAAAATGATCAGGGTTACGAAATTATCCGTGTTAAAGGCTGGGATTACCCTGCGCTGATCAAAGCTTTCAGAAAAGCTGAAAAATATGCACGTAATCATCACGTTCCTGTACTTCTACATGTCCTGGAAATGACACAACCTCAGGGCCACTCCACCTCAGGTAGCCATGAACGATATAAGTCAAAGGAACGGCTGGAATGGGAAGAGGAATTTGACTGTATCCGCAAATTGAAGGAGTGGATAGTAAATAATGACCTGGCTACAGCAGAAGAGGTGGAGGAAGTAGAGAAGTCAGCCAAAGAAGCAGCAAAGCAAGCCCGAAATGAGTCCTGGACAGCCTTTATAGACCCTATAAAAAAAGAATTTAACCGTCTCACCGAGGAGGTCAAAAAGGTCATAAAAAGCGGTTCTCCTCATGCTGAAAGCTTCAACGAATTGCTGCAGGATCTTAAAGCGGTGACGCACCCGTCCAAAGGAGATGTGCACAGCGGTGTAAAGAAACTGATTCGACTTTTACCTGATGGCGACCAGAAAACTGACATGATCAACTGGCATAAACGTCTTCGAAATTCAGTAGATGATGAATACCACTCACATTTATATGACACCACCGTAGGTGTAGATGAATATATAGCGCCAACCTATGCTGAAGATGCCAAAGAAGTGGACGGGCGAATCGTATTGAATACGTTTTTCGATAAAGTATTCGAACGAGATCCTAAAATCCTTGCCTTTGGAGAAGATGTGGGTAAAATCGGAGATGTAAATCAGGGCTTCGCCGGTCTGCAGGAGAAATATGGTGAATTGCGGGTAGGAGATACAGGTATCCGTGAAACAACCATCATTGGACAGGGAGTAGGTTTGGCCATACGGGGATTGCGGCCCATTGCGGAGATTCAATATCTGGACTATCTGGTATATGCATTACCCACCATCACCGACGATTTGGCAAGTTTGCATTATCGCACCAAAGGTGGTCAGCGTGCTCCACTTATTATTCGTACCCGTGGCCACCGTCTGGAAGGCATCTGGCACGCCGGATCACCTATGAGTATGCTACTCGGATCAGTTCGCGGTATCTATCTTGCAGTGCCGCGAAATATGACACAGGCGGCAGGTATGTATAATACATTGCTCCAGGCCAATAACCCCGCTATTGTAATCGAAAGTCTTAACGGTTACAGATTGAAAGAGCGGTTACCTGAAAATATCGATACGTTTAAAATACCGCTTGGCGTACCTGAAATATTACGAGAGGGAACAGATATTACTTTGGTTACGTACGGATCTATGTGTCGCCTTGTGGAGACAGCCGCGTACCAGCTCGCTAAAGAAAAAGGCATCTCCTGCGAAGTGATCGACGTGCAGACTTTACTCCCTTTCGACACAAATCAGATTATCCTTGAGTCTGTTAAAAAGACCAGCCGAATACTTTTCATTGATGAAGATGTTTCAGGTGGGGCTACAGGCTTTATGATGCAGCAGGTGATCGACGGTCAGGGGGCTTACCAATACCTTGACAGCAAGCCACAGGCTATTTCAGCAGCTGATCACCGTCCGGCATATGGCTCTGACGGAGATTATTTCTCAAAACCTAACATCGAGGATATATACGATAAGGTATATCAGATCATGAACGAATTTAATCCACGTAAATATCCGAATCTGATAGATTAAAATCCCTGTGGATAAAATTGCAGTAAAGTGAATGACTCTGACCGGGCTACGTTGCTTACCTGCCCGTCACGGTCAATTAATATGCCTTCTATGTAAAGAGAATCATCTCTGAAAAAGTTGAAGGCAAGATTGAGGTTTGCAGGCCCAATGATCAGATCTTGTGTTATGGTTCCTGAAACTGGGCTGTTCAGGTTGATATTACCCACTACAGGTATACTGAATTCAATCGGGTTGATGAAGTTATTTTGCAGGGTCTGCCGGTCAATTCGTTCATATTCGCCGGAGTCATCCGACCTTTTGAATATATCGAATCGCGCATTCGCGGATATGGTATCTATCACATTATCTCCGTCAATATCAGCAAAGATGAAATCAGGTGAACCTCCTTCATTGCTCACGCCTATATTACCATCCCCGTCTTCAAAATAAAGGGTGACTTCTATGATCTCATTTGCCTCTCGCACATATCTTACATCCCGGACTTTGATAGCCGGGATATTGGAAAAATCAGGATTTTCATAGCAGGATGTGGCTATAAAAAAAAGGACAATAACCCAAATTCCTTTACTTTGTAACAACCGATTTATATGCATCTTTATTCCGATTTTGAAAATAGAGCACTCGCATTATTTCACCGACAATTTAACAAAAATGTTGTCTACCGGAAATATTGCATGCTTATAAGTAAAGACTCTAAAAATGTAAAAAAGGTTTGGGATATACCTTTTCTGCCTATCCAGTTTTTTAAATCCTTTGAAGTCAAAACCGGTGAATGGCAAACTGAAAAAATATATAGTAGCAGCGGCACTACCGGAAGTGTGCCCAGCCTGCACCATATCCGTAATGAACGCCATTACCTGCAGCAAAGCCTGCATACCTTTCGTGATTTTTTTCCTGGAACGGAAAATCACCACCTGCTGGCGTTGTTACCTTCATATCTGGAAAGAGAAGGTTCATCCCTAATTGCCATGATAAACCATTGGATGCCTTTTTTTGGAGAAAAAAGTGGGTTTTACCTGCATGATCTTGAAAATCTGGCAAGGCAAATCGAGGAAATAATCAACCAGAGAGAAAAATTTATTCTATTTGGTGTCACATTTGCCCTGATACAACTGGCAGAACAGTTCCCACGGCCTTTTGAAGATAATATGATATTTGAGACAGGTGGTATGAAAGGCAGGGGCAGGGAGTGGACCCGTGAAGAGCTGCATCAATTTCTAAAAACGCAGTTTAACATCACCAAAGTTTATGGCGAATATGGTATGACAGAGCTTTTGAGTCAGGCCTATGCTAAAGGTGACGGTGTTTTTTATCCTTCCAAAGATATGCATTTTGTTATCCGTGATATAAATGACCCGTTCAATTACAGGCCAGCCCGTAATTTCGGCGGACTCAATATCATTGACCTGATGAATGAAGACTCGTGTGCATTTATACAGACCGATGATCTGGCCAGATATAATAGCGGAGGAGTGGAAATTCTTGGCAGATTGGATCAGTCCGATATCAGGGGATGTAATTTATTGGTAGCTGGATGAAATTTATCCCGATCGGTGGCATGTTGATCGAAATTATCCTTTATTAGCGAATATTTTTGCAATTGATCCGTTATGTTTAATAAATTGCAATAAAAACAGGTAAGGATGAAAAAAGTAGTTATAGCATTAGTTCTAGGTTTGATATTCTTTGCAGCCTCTTGCACACAGAAAACATGCCCTACTTACTCCAAAGCAGAGGTAGCGGATGAAGTGAATGTTTAAAAATATTTCTTGATTTCCCCGCTTCTGACACGGGCAAGGTAGCTCCTTAAATCATCTCGTACTTCCCTGGAGAGGAAATATAATCCCAGTACGTTTGGAAAGGCCATTGCGAATATCATAGCGTCGCTGAATCCAAACACTGAAGTCAGCTCAATTGTAGAACCCAGCACTACGAAACCACAAAACATAAACTTGTAGATAAATTCACTGGCATTTGATTCGCCAAACAGGTAGGTCCAGCTCTTAAGTCCATAGTAGCTCCATGATATCATAGTGGACAATGCGAATAAAATAACGGCAACAGAAAGTATATAAGGAAACCACCAGATTACTGATGCAAAAGCCTGGCTGGTGAGGGTCACACCCTGTGTTTCGTCGGGGTTGAGGTTACCGGTAATGATGATTACCAGTGCAGTCATTGTACATACAATTACCGTATCAATAAAGGGCTCAAGTAATGCTACGATCCCCTCACTTACCGGCTCGTCGGTACGTGCAGCCGAATGTGCTATAGAGGCTGAACCAATGCCGGCTTCATTTGAAAAGGCAGACCGCTGGAAACCTACGATCAGCACACCAATAATACCTCCATACATAGCGCGTGCATCAAAGGCTCCGTTGAATATAGTGCCGAATGCTGCCGGAATTTCCCTGACATTGACAAAAATAACGACCAATGCAGCAAGCAAATAAATGACTACCATAAATGGCACTACCTTATCAGTGACTTTCGCTATACTTTTTATGCCTCCGATAATAATCATGGCAACAACTCCCGCCATGATCATTCCGAAGATCCAGCGACTGTCTGCCAGAAAACTGGCATCCCCACCGGTGATATTAATAAGCTGCTGTGTAGCCTGGTTAATCTGTGACATATTACCTCCACCAAATGATCCGCCAACACAAAAAACAGCGAAAAGAAACGCCAGTACCTTTCCCAGTCTTGCGAGCCCCTGTCGTGCCAGCCCCCGGCTCAGATAATACATGGGACCACCAGATACTGAACCATTGGCATGGACTGTTCTGTATTTCAAGCCAAGGGTACACTCTACAAACTTACTGCTCATGCCGAGGAGTCCGGCAATGATCATCCAGAATGTTGCACCAGGCCCGCCGACAGATATGGCGATGGCAACACCTGCAATATTGCCAAGGCCTACAGTGCCCGACAAAGCAGCCGTAAGCGCCTGGAAATGTGAAACCTCACCCGGGTCATCCGGGTCATCAAAACGACCCCTCACCACGTCAATGGCATGTTTGAATCCACGAATATTGATAAAACCCATATACACGGTAAAGATGATGGCGCCAACGATCAGCCATATGATTACCACAGGCATGGTAATAGGGTTAAATAGCTTCCTGTCAAGAGTCTGCAACTCTTCCTCACTAAGAATATTTTGGGAACTTAATTCCATTAATTGCTTTCTCGCCTCCCGGGCACTAACAGACCTTGATCTGATATCCTCAATCAAGGAGGCATTTGCAGGCCCTACATACACCTTTGCATCCTCATAAACAGCGGGATCTGCAGGCTTGTACTTTATCGTAAAAGTGACTGAGGTGAATATTGTGTTTGTGATTCGGTCCAGTATATCTCCCACCGATTGGTTGATCCCGTTATTTGCTTCATCCTGTCCGAAGACATGAATGGATAACAAAAGAGATAATAATATTATGAGGATTTTCTTCATGGACGTGAAATTAGATCACAATGATAACGAATTATCCCTAATATTAAAGAATTGTTATTTCACGGTCTTGTTCTTATTGGCCAGCTGACCACATGCTGCATCAATATCTTTTCCCCGGCTGCGGCGTACCGTCACACGAACCTGGTGCTGCTGAAGTATCCTGGCAAATTTTGTAAGTCTGTCGTCCGTGGTGTTGATAAAATCAGCTTCCTCAATCGGGTTATACTCTATAATATTGACTTTAGCATCTACTTTGCGGGCAAAACGGGTAAGTTGCTCGGCGTCCTCATCACCGTCATTGAAGTTGTAAAATAGAATATACTCCAATGTAACCGGATTGCCGGTGCTGGTTTTGAAATGTAGTAATGCAGCTGCAAGGTTTTCTAATGTGTTAGACTCATTGATGGGCATGATCTGGTTGCGCTTTTCGTCATTTGCAGCATGAAGACTTAAGGCAAGGTTGAAGCGGACCTGGTCATCGCCCAATTTACGGATCATCTTTTCAATGCCGGCAGTAGATACGGTGATCCTTTTGGCTGCCATATGTAATCCATCGGGCGAGGTGATCCGGTCAATGGCTGTGAGTAAATTCTTGTAGTTCAGGAGGGGTTCGCCCATGCCCATAAACACAATATTTGATAGAGGCTGCCCATATTTTGCTCTCGACTGGCGGTCAATATTCACAACCTGATCGTATATCTCCCCAGCCGTGAGATTGCGCATCCGCTTCATGTATCCGGTAGCGCAAAATTTACAACTAAGGCTACAGCCTACCTGAGAAGAAACACAGGCTGTCATCCGGTCATCGGATGGTATGAGCACCCCTTCAATCAGGTGGTCATCGTGAAGCTGAAAGGCACTTTTGATCGTACCATCGCTGCTTAGTTGCTCATCCTTTGTTGTAATAGGCGAGATGCGGTATTCATTCTTGAGGTCATCACGTAATTTCAGCGACAGGTTGGTCATTTCGTCAAAGCTGACAGCTGACTTCTTCCAAAGCCATTCGTATACCTGCCGTGCGCGGAATTTTTTTTCTCCCAACCGCGTGATCGCTTCCTCCAACTGGTCCAGATTATATTCCCTAATATCCTCTAACATGCTTTTTTAACCGGGCAGCCCGTTGTTTGGTTTCGTGATGGATCGATTATTCATAAGACTGTCAATTTCCTGAGAAACATGGGGTAGCACCCAGTTTAAACTACGTATCTCTTCGTGGCTTGAATTGTGATAATATTTTTCCGGACTGATATAACCCAGATAATTACCACTGAAGCTGGTTACCCACACATCATCAGGCAGGTTTAGGGTAAGTTCTCCATTGTAATCGGCTGGCACGCCAAATAATGTGAGCCCGTTTAATGACATCTGATTTACTTCCAGCTCCAGTGAATTGAAAAGAATACCAAAGAGCCACGGACGCATATAAATGTCATCATCAATCCTCAGTGCAGGCTTCACCTTGCCATAACGATGGCGTATATGCCGGATATCATGGAGCGGCTTCCATACGACATCAACTTTTTCACTTTCAGTAATAAGGTGATGTAACATAGAATCCTGCAAAGTATGTTCAGGCAAACCATATTCCTGTACCGATAAACCGCCTACAGGCCCGGCAAACATCAAGGGGGTGCGTTTTTTTTGCAGTATATGTCGCTGCCACCAGCCCGGATAATCATTGGTGAGATAAGGACGCTGCGCATGAATGGTGGTCGGGTGAGGAGCATAGCTATAACTTTCAAGGGTATCGGATGGACTTGCCAGCATCAATTGCAGCAAATCTGGCTGACTGGGGGCGTCAGAAAGCCGGTTTTTATTCCATTTTTCAAAGGGCAGACGGGCTGTATGCAGGTAAAGTGGCTCGTTCTTTTCTGAGGCGTCCTGCAGACAACCGATTATTCTTGAGGTAATCTCTGTAGGCACATCAGTATTATATCTGCCGGCAATGATCCGTCCTGCAAGTGAAGGTTCCCATCCACCGAAGCTGTGATGCGTGTGGGAAGCAGTGTAATAAAATGTAAATTGATCACCAAGGAGTTCTTCGAGCGTGGTTTTTACATCAGGAGGGAACAACAGGAGGTCTGCATTGATCCATGCAGTTTTTTTTGGCGCAGTATGGAATACTACAGCAGTTATTTTAGGGGTATCAAGTACCTGAGTAAATCCAGGCCTTTTCCTGTAGCCTGCCAGAATATTATAATCACTAACCCATAAGTTCATCTGTGACCACCCTCCTTTGATAATGGAGTCATTATGATTTATTTCATTGATACTGACCCATTTTCCGTTGGTGGCATCAGGAGGTGAAAAAGAAAATAAAAGAAAGAAGAGCAGAATGAGCAGTGCAGCACTAGCTAAGACGAGTCGAACTGCAATCTTCAAAACTCACTTCTTTTTATCGGCATGGTCATGCAGCGAGGTCCTCCGAGGCCACGCGATAGCTCACTGGAAGATGTAGTGAAAACCTCTACTCCGGCTTCACGAAGCGCCCGGTTGGTATGTTTGTTCCGGTCGTAGGAGATGACCCTTCGGGGGCCGATGGCAAATACATTAGCACCGTCATACCATTGCTCCCGTGAGGAGTATACCGGGTGGCCAAAACCTGTTTCTATTACTTCAAGGTAATCAATTTCGTCCTTGAGTACGTCCAATAGCGACCTTTTTCTTAATTCCTCTGCTATGATCACCTCATTTCCACGTTGCTCCGGAAAAAGTACGGTGGTCTGATCTATTGTCTGAATAGCTTCAGGGTAAGTGACGATCAGGTTTTCATCGATAATGGTAAACACGGTATCCAGATGCATGAAATTTCTTTTCGATGGAAGATGCACCGCATATACCCGGCTGACCTGCTCGTTTTGGAACAGGTTGTGTGCCACCTTTTTAACCGCTTCGAGTGAGGTTCTTTCACTTACACCAATGGCGAGTGCTTTTGGCGAAATGATGATGATATCTCCACCCTCAATCGATTCAGTTTCAGACTCACCTTCATACATAAACTGAGTTTGACCTTTGAAATGGGGGTGATGCCTGAAGATTGTATCCATGATGCCGGCCTCACGCTGGCGGCCATCATATTTCATTTTTGAGATAATGACTCCACTCTGCACCACAGCAGCCGGATCTCGCATAAAGTATGAGTTTGGACTTGGTGGCAGAATAAAGTCAAACTCATCTACACCGGGTATATTTACGGTTGGGAATTTACGCTTGAGCTCACGATAACGCAATCCACCTATCAGGGCGTTAACCAGTTGTGCCCGCGTAAAGCGACTCATGATTTCCTCTACCATGGCCTCAATAGTTGTACCTTTTACCACTTTGGCCAAAAGTGAAGCTGCAACAGCCTCGTCGCGAAGCACTTCGTATAGCAGCTGATGCAGCTTATGCACACTTGCATTACTGGTAATTCTGATCAGCGATGAAAATTCATGATGCTCCTTGAGCATGAGGTCAAAAAATGGAACGTCCTCAAACAAAAGGTCCTGCATATTTTCGGGTGTCAGCCGGTCGATTTCAAATCCCGGTGAATGGAGTATCACCTCTTCTAAGAATCCAAATTCGGATGATAGCTTGTAAGACATTAAATTATGGTTTCTATTAGCTTCACAACTTCCAGCAGGAATTTCCTGTCTGTTTCGTCAAAGTCATTTAATGAGTCGGAGTCGATATCGAGTACACCTGTTACGACACCGTTTTTATGGATGGGAAGGACGATTTCAGATTTTGATGCAGCATTACAGGCAATGTGCCCCGGAAACTGCTCCACATCCTCCACAATGATCACCTCATCGTTCTCCCAGGCGGTGCCACATACGCCTTTGCCTTTTTGTATGCGTGTACAGGCCACCGGACCCTGAAATGGGGCAAGTACCAGCTCCCCATCCTCCACAAGATAAAAGCCAACCCAAAAGAACCCAAAGGCTTCCTTAAGGCCGGCAGCAATATTGGCCAGGTTGGCGATGATGTTAGGCTCGCCTTGCATCAACCCCTTTAGCTGTGGTAATAATGCACTGTAAATTTCAGCTTTCGTACTTCCTGATATTGAGATTTCTTCTGCCATAATGCTATACCCAGACTGGTGTGCCTTCTGAACAATTTCTGCAAATGTCTATCTCTTTTCGCCCTTTTAAAAGTGTTTTACGGAAATTCTGGTACGTATCCCCATACCAGATGTCTTCAAATGATGTTTCTGTTACATTCCCCATCACATATTGCCCATCTTTGTCGAAACAGCAAGGAAGCACGTTTCCATCCCATGTGATGACAGCGCTGTGCCACATTTTCCAGCAGTGGTCCTCTAGCTTATTTTTAATTTCGTATTTACCATTTTTGAGTTTTCTGTACCGTGAATATTTTTCATTTTGTGGAATAAGAGGTGACCCGTGCTCAAAATCATACACCTGAATAGACTTTAGCTTTACTTCGTTTACGCCCAGCGATTTCGCCAGCTGATGCAATGCGCCAATTTCATGCTCATTCTTTCCGCTAACTAAAAACTGCCAGACAATATGTGGTGTCATTGAGCGCAACTTTTTCTTCCAGCTCACCAGGTTTTTTGTACCCTCGATAACCCGGTCAAGCTTGCCTCCTACACGATAATCCTGATACGATGCCTGGGTGATGCCATCAATACTGATGATGATGCGGCTCAGCCCGGATCGCACTGTCTGCTTTACCTTTTCATCTTTATGCAGGTAGTGCGCATTAGTGCTGGTCATCGTGTAAATATTGTTGTCACTGGCATGCTCTACCATATCCAGAAAATGAGGGTTAAGATATGGTTCGCCCTGAAAATAAAATGTCAGATTAACGAGGTGTTCTTTGAGTTCGTCGGCTACTTTACGAAAAAGACCAGGATCAAGTGAACCGGTGGCTCTGGTAAAGGACCTCAGTCCGCTGGGGCACTCCGGGCATCGCAAATTACATGAAGTCGTAGGTTCTATGGCAATAGAGGCTGGAAATCCGCTTATCTCAGGCAGACCCAGCCTGCGCGATCTCCGGAAGCTGCTCCACAACTGGAAAAAGTTGAGCGCTTTAGGGTAGGAGGACTTCGATATAAAATTTATAGAATCGTACAAATGAGGCACCTTCATCACCGGGCTTCAAATGTATAGTTTTTTACCAAAGTTTCCAGTTCAATATATATTTCATGTACGCCAATTACCAGGGAGTTTCCTGCCTTTGTCTTCAGCCGGGTCAGCAAATTTTCACTTTGCCATTTCTTTATAATGATACTGATGTTTAGCAGCAACAATATCAACAGCACTAAAAATATGCTTTTGCGAAGCCGCCTCATGATTAGCGGGATTAGGAGTTCGTTACTTCCACACCATGCCAGAAAGCTACATAGTCTTTGATCTTTAGCGCCGCCTCCTTGGGTGAAGGGTAGTACCATGCGGCATCCTCGTTGGTATCGCCATTGACCTTGATATCATAATATGACGCTTCTCCTTTCCATGGGCAAACTGTGTGACTATCGGTGGTACTGAAAAATTCCTTATTAATGGATTCAGGTGGAAAGTAATGATTACCTTCAATGATAATGGTTTCATCACTTTCGGCCAGAATCTGACCATTCCATATCGCTTTCATAGTTTTTTTAAAGTTTCAAATATTAACTTGCACGTATCACTTTTACCGAAACTTTTTAAAAAAGGTTCTATGAAATTTCAAAATATTACATTCAAGAGCTCTGACGGCATCGATATTGCTGGCCGTATTGACTTTCCGGTGGGCAGAATAAAAGCCTGTGCCATATTTGCACATTGCTTTACATGCAATAAAAACCTAAATGCCGTAGTGAACATTTCACGTGCCCTCAACCAGGAAGGTATAGCCGTAATGAGGTTTGATTTCACTGGTCTTGGTGAAAGTGAGGGTGATTTTGCTGATACAAACTTCTCATCTCAGATTTCGGATCTGCTAACAGCAGCAAACTATATGAAGGAAAAGATTAAAGCTCCGCGACTCCTTATCGGCCACTCACTTGGAGGTGCGGCTGTGGTGCGAGCCTCCGGACTTATACCTTCTGTAGAAGCGTTAGTGACCATAGGCGCACCCTTTGCTCCATCTCATGTGACTCATCTGTTCAAAGATGACATACCCCAGCTCAAAGCCGAAGGTAAGGTGCAGGTAAATATCGGAGGGAGACCATTTACAGTTAAAAAGCAATTCATTGACGACCTGGAAAATCATAAACCAGCAGAAAATCTTCGGAATAAGCCATTGCTTATTTTTCATTCACCCCAGGATAAAATCGTGGGGATCGATAATGCAGCGGATCTTTACCAGGCAGCACGCCACCCCAAAAGCTTTGTATCGCTGGACAAAGCTGACCATCTGCTCAGCAATAAAGAAGATGCAGAGTACGTAGGTATGACCATTGCCGCATGGGTTCACCGATACATCAGTGATAGGAAGGAACCGGAGCTGGCTACACATCTCGAAGTGGTGACGCGTACCGGTGAGGAGTCGCTTGCTACCGATATAAAGGCTGGTGCACATATATCGCTTGCTGATGAGCCGGCTAATGTACCCGGCGGTCATGACCTTGGCCCAGACCCATATGAACTTTTGATGTCGTCTTTGGGAGCCTGCACAGGTATGACATTGCAAATGTATGCCAAACGTAAGAAAATCGACCTCAAAGAAGTCAAAGTACATATGTCCATTGATCATACCTATGCTGAAGAAAAATGCGACGACGAAGTGAGCGATAAGCTTGGAAAAATAAGCAGGCAACTCGAATTTGTGGGCGATATTACGGATGACCAGCGGTTGCGCCTCATTCAGATAGCAAATAAATGTCCGGTTCATAAAACATTAGAGGGTGGTATTCACGTTGATACCTCGTATCTTACCTGATATGGCATTTAGACTTTTACTACTAATATTTTCTATACAATTGACCTATGCGCAGTGTATCACAAACAACGATACGTTTGAGTCGGGGGAGTGGGCCAAATACGCTGCCGTATACAACTGGGGTTGGATATGGGTGGATGCCGGGGAGGTCTTCTTTGAGGTAGAAGATATATTTTACAAAGGCCGGCAGCACTTTAAACTCAGGGGCTATGGTGCCACGCTGAGAAAATACGATTGGATGTTTACGGTGCGTGATACATTTGAGACAGTCGTCCGGAAAAATGATATCCGGCCGGTATATTATCGCCGCAATACCAGTGAAGGGGGTTTTAAAGTAAAAAATGAATTCTGGTACGAATACCGCCCGGAGAACATTAAAATCACTACCTCATCATGGAACTCTAAAAAAGACCTGGAAAGGGATACATTCTATGTCAAAGAATGCACATATGATGTTCTCACCATGATTTATATAGCACGCAATCTGGACTTTGATGGTATTGCAAAAAATGAAATCATACCGATTCGGCTTATAATTGATAATGAAATATTCGATGAGCTGTACATTCGTTACCTGGGTAAAGAGGTATTTACTACCCGTCACGGTGAGATGTATAATACCATTAAATTTTCACCTTTACTGGTTGAGGGCACTATGTTCAATGAAGGTGAAGGTATGACAGTATGGGTAACAGATGACAAAAACCGGGTTCCGTTGCAGGTAGAAGCCAAAATACTGGTAGGCTCGGTAAAAGCAGTGCTCGAAGATGTGAGAGGCCTGAAGCATCCGCAGACGGCTAAAATCAGATAAAAAAAGGCATCCGCGCAATGCGGATGCCTACATTCAACCTAAATCACAAACCACCTAAACTAAACTACTGTCTTCTTCTGACCGTAGAGCTACCGCTGCGGGTATTGCTTCCACTGCCAGAGCTTCTGCTTATTCTTTCCGTTGTCGAGCTAGAGCGAACCCGGGTCGGCTGTTGACTGCTGCTGCGTTGATTGCGGTAGGTATTGACCTGAGTTCTAGTATCTGTACGCTGATTTCTTCCGGTGGTTACATTTCCTGTAAAAGTCCGTGTATCTGTTCGACCAACACCTGTCTGGCTTCGACCAGTATTGCCCGAATTACCGAAACTGTTTGCGTACGAGTTGCTCCTCGGATTTCGTCCATTTACCACCCTGTTCTGATAATACCCGGAGTGGTGATCATGGTTAGAAACATACCGCACTGTACGATGCGTGTTTACGTATACGACGCGTGGAGGCAGCTGTATGTTGAAGTTTACCTGCGGCCTGCTGCGGTAGGCAAATCTTCTGTTTCGATACAAATTGCGATAGTATGCCACGTGACGGTAAGGTAAAGCTTCCCGGTACGTCAGCTGACCCCATCGGTCAAAGATGGCCACCAGAAATGCTCCATTGCGATGAAGGACTACTTCAAATTGCGCAACGCCCTGCCAGAAAAACTGGGATACATCCACAATATCATGGTAACGGTACATGTCATTTAATGTGAAGTAAACATCGTCGGGCAGTCCCCAGGCGTAATGGACACCATTGTCCACAAAACCGTAACTGTAATGGAATTCAACATAACCCTGGCCTTTTACCCCGGTCATGGATATCGCCGCCGCTATCAGGCTCATAAGTATTGCTTTCGTTTTCATGACCTTCAATGTTTGATTACAACTGATATGGTGCAATCAGCGTGCCAGAAATGCGCATCGGCTATGTATTATATTTGTAAATCCTTGATTATCAGGAGGAAATATTTTTATTTTTTTGAAGTTGGATTGAAAATTGAATAGCGGTCAGCCGCTTTCATTATATTTATAGTATACAGGAAATTATGGTTTACGCTTATTCTTTTTACGCATATCCATAATCACCTTGGAGCCATAGGCAGCACCAGCAGCCAGTGCAAAGCCTACACCACCGTCGATGGGGATAAAGGGGTCACCTCCGCCCCCCGGGTCTACAGGCTGGCCGATAGTGCTCACATAAAAAATGAGTAGGAATATTATAAATAATAATTTATTCATTAATCAACTTTGGAAATGCGTATGATTTCTACCGCAGATCCGTTTTCAAGGTGCAACACATAGCTTCCTGCAGGTATTGTTGTAAGATCTAACTGAGTGGTCTCATCTGTAAAACTTCCTGTTCTCACAACCTGTCCATTGACGTCTGTAATTTTAAATGAGTTAAACTGCTTAACGGGATTAATATAAAGTATGTTTCTGACAGGGTTGGGGTAGGTGATACCAGACTCATCCAAAGAAGTAATACGATATACATAACCATCTGATTTTATCACACAGCCGTCTTCAGTTGTCACCTCTACCTGATAGAAGCCGCTTTGAATTGCTTCCAGTTCCCGTTCATTCGCACCATCTATAATGATGCTATCTCTTAACCATTGATTACCTGTTTCATAGGATGAAATAAGTATATTATTGCTAACTCCGATAGCGGGTTTTGGTGGGTTAATAATGTTTATGTCCAACGCTACTCGCTCAAGGGACTTGCATCCGTCACCCGATAGTGCATCCAAATAAAAGGTAGTATCTGATAATGATGCAAATGCCAGTTCATCCCCTGAGTAAAAAGCTGAGTCCGTGCTATCTTCGATATACCAGAAAAAAGTTACATTTTTCATGTCGCTAGATGCAGATAGCTGCATACTGTCTCCGGGAAAGCATATATCCTGATTGTCTGCAAATACCCCGGGAGCCTCCTTCATGATGATAGTCAATGGCTTTTTCATTGCACTGGTGCAACCTGAGCTATCTTCAGCTTCAACGAAAAACACCTGAGACTCACTGATACGATCAAGAGCCAATGCATTTCCTGAAGATACCAGATTGTCATTGCTGTCGTACCATCTGTAACGAATACTGCTGTCCTCAAGAACATAAGTTAGCGGTTCACCTTCGCAACTGAATACGGTGTCCAGATCTTCTATTACAGGAAGAGGTAATACGTTCACATCAACAGAAAAGGTATCTGTAGGGCATCCATTTTCATTAAATCCCTGAATGAAATAGGATGATGACTCCTCTGCCACAACATTGAATGACGGGATGTCTGAGGTTTGCAGCAACGTCATAGCACTGTCATAAATCATAAATGAAGTAGCTGTTGAGGCAAAATCAATCTGCACTTCTCCGGAGCCGCAAATGGCTTGATCACTTAAACCCTCAATTTGTGGCTTTTCAATGATTGTAATGACTGCCTCAGCGTCAAAAGCAGCGACTCTGCAACCTTGAATGCGTTTCCCATAAAGATGGAAGGAATCATTTTCATTGATCGCATCAAAAGGAATGGTAAAGCTACCGGAATTCTGCAAGGTATCGGAAGTAAAATCTCCATTTGAAATCCAGTATTCGACTCCCTCTAGTGTGTTTTCCAATAAAATGGATGCGTCTTCATTCAGGCAGATGATTTCATTACTAACGGTTGCTGTATTTAAAAGGGGAGATTCCTCAAAAACTAATGCAAACCGATTGTTGTAAGTGACTGCATCATTGGTTATCTCGAAAACAAAGCTTGAGTCGGATGGTAAATGAAAACCGCTGTCGCTGTATCGGTCATATACGTACACATCACCATTGCTTATAGAGCTCACATTTGATAAGTCCAATGTATATATGCCAGGACTGGCATTACTGATCGATAGTGGAATTGAGGTTTCGCAGCCAAAATCAGGAAGTGTGTTGATAGCGTAATTATGGCCATTCCAGGAGGTGAACAAATTAAAGATATCATTATCACGCTTTAAAGCATCATAATCAGAGTCGACACCATTTGTCGCCACAGGTTTAAATCGTATTGCCGTCTGGTCGGACTTTGTGCCATTTGATAATGTCACCATAATATACTGGCCGGGGTCAGTCGTTCTGTAAAAGATGGGACCGCTTGAAACTTTATCATTCTCATCTGCGCTTAATGATGGCGATGTGCCGTCAGTTCTTATCCAAAATGCCTGCCCCATCGCAATGGTAGACCCGTTACCTTCGTCATTGGTGGCAACGCCATCTACCCATGTCCGGAAATTACCTGCTGCTCTGTCGGGTACGTAAAATGCTCTGGCTACATCTGACCTCGTCAGCTGGTCAAAATCAATGGCAGAAGGATAGGGGTTGCTGACCAGGTTCCAGTCATTTTCGACATCACCATCATTATTGTACGCCAGTCCTGTCCAGTTGAAACTGCCTTTGTTCATAGCTCCTCTCAGGTCAAGCGTTACGTTGCTGTTGCCTTCATCTACAAATACAGCATATCCAACACCGGGCGTGAAAGACTCAGTATTGGCAGCAACAGGGAACCCAGTCCATTGCTGTGTCGAAGCGGTATAGGTAAATATATTATGGCCTCCTGCACCACCTGAAGAAGCACCCGTAAACGGGCCGATGACTCTTATTTCACCCTGCAGGTCAGAAACGGTGGCTCCGGCAACAGATGCACCTATGTACCGGTAGAAACGCCCTTCAGCAGACATAAAGCGTTGCACATTTACATTGCCGGTAAAATTTGCCGGATTAGCCAGTATTGCGATGCGGGCATCTCCTGTACCATCATCAGCTGTAGATAACAATCTGAAAATGCCGGTATTGGAAGGTCCGTCAGCATCAAAAAAGGCATTCGGACTGGAGTTTAATGTAAATACATTTTCAATGTTTACTGTACCAGTCACACCCGGACGTGGTGTGCCGTTGAAGGTATTATTGCTGGTCAGGTTATAAAAGGTAGTGGTGCCGGATAACGACTGCGTTTGACCTGTAGCATCTAAAATTACGGTACCCTCCCGTGCATTGAATGTGCCACTATTGGACCAGTTACCTGCAAAATTAATCTGATGATTGGATGCAGTAACATCCAGTGAGGATGAGATAGTCAGGTTTCCGTTTACATCGAGGGAACCTGCAAGTGATTTTACACCTGTGCCAGCAATAGAGACATTATTAAATGTCATCCCATCTGAGTCGATAGTTTGGTTGCTTCCCGTGAAATTAACACTCCCCGTGCCCTGTGTTACTGAGCCGGAAACATAGGTCCAGTTACCGGTTACATTCATAGATGCAGGGAGTGTAAGGCCTCCGGCTACACGCACACCGGCAAAGGTTGTGGTGGCAGTGCCGCCGATAGTAGTGGTTCCGTTGAAGTTAATGGTTCCGCCATTACCGTTGAATATGCCATTATTAGTGAAATTGCCCGCCACATTCATTTGTCCGTTTTTAGCGGTTAATGAACCATTGATCCTAAGATCCGGGAATGAAGGCTGTCCTGTGCCTTCAATAGTGTAGGTTCCGTCTACGACTACTTCACCACCGCTTGAGCTGTTAAGAATCCCCTGATCGCGTGTGTATACACCACTCCCCCGCAGAAATAAATTATTCGAGCCAAGGATCAGGGAGCCATTGTTAAGCGACAAATTCCCGTTTACATAGGAATTGGCTGATCCAAGCGTAACGTTTCCCGAGAGAATGGTAAGGTCGTTTAGTTCTACAGAATCCTGTGAAAACTCAAAGCCGGTGGTTAGATCGTTGGTATAGACCAGGTTGTAGGTATTTCCGGATAAAACTGCAAAGTTGCCACCGTTAAGGGTTACATCTCCGGCCTCCCTTCTTATGGTAGCTCCGTCATTTAACAGCAGTACTACTTCAAGGTCAAGCGTTCCGTTGGTGAGTAAAAGGGAGTCGTCCAGATTGAAAGAGTTTGTAATGAAGGTCACGGTACCTGTTTTATTGATTTCGATATCGCCTATACTTACTCCTGCATTAAATCTGAGATCTTCAGTGCTGGCAGAGCCGCCAATCACCAGCCGGGACGAACTGTTTGAGGATAGGGTGCCAGTCGAAGCGCCGAAGCTGGTTCCGTTCTGAAGGGTAAGTCGCTGGTTGCTGAAATTAAGTGTGCCGTTTTGCACACTGAGGGTATCAGTAATCGTGAGGTCGTTGCCCAAAGCCAGGCTACCTGATGTGCCGCGGTTAAGGGTGAAGTTACCGATGATGCTGTTGCTGGATAGCGGGAGGGTGCCGGCGTTACCTGAGCCATTTATGGTCAGGTTTGATGAGGCCGAAGTAATCAGCTCACCGGAGGTTTGAGTGATATTGCCTTCGATGGTCAGGTTATTGCTGTTAAGGTCCAGGTTGCCTGCAGTGAAGGTAATATTTTGCACAACGGCATCGCTAGCCAGGCTTACACCCGACGGGTTATTTATCCGGATATTGTTATTAGGCTGGCCGTTACCGATAAACTGAGCTGAGGTACCATTGTAGACAATGGTTGAAGTCGGTGCGAAGATCCGCGAGCCGGTAACGCGGATATTGCCAGCTGTTGATCCGGTTTGGATGGCGCCTCCCGAGGAATTAGAGCCTAATAGTATAGAAGCATTTGATTCTAGTGTAAATGACCCACCTCCCGTTACAGAGAATGAGTTCAAATCTACTATCGCGCCTGATTGAATATTGAAGTTTACACTATTTATAATTGAACCGGTATTAGAAAAATTATATGGACCTCCAGTAGAAAAATTGATATTCCCAATTCCAGATGACGTTTCAGTTAAAGTTCCATTTGAAATAATAAGGTCTCCTGATAAATTCAAATTTCCTGTACCCGTTCCTGCAGCGAAGTTAATTACAGCGTTAGCATTATCAACAATAAAATCACCTCCTACATTGAAATTGACATTACCATTTGCGGTGAATAGGATCGCGAATGTATTTTGATTTGATGTAACTGAAACATTTCCCGTCACATTTAGAGTGTAATTAGTTATTGTACTTATATAGAATTTTGAAGAATCATCAACTAAGAGATTCCCGCCAATTGATGTTGTACTAGAGGTTCCATTACTTAAACCAACAAATTGAGAGTTACTATTTATAATGTTAAGATTATTATTTATTGAAGTTAATTGTCCTCCAAGAAATATTGCATTGGTTTGAGAAGGGCAATTCCATGTAAAATCACTAAAGTTTTGATTTAAATTCCCAGGAGCAGCATTTGTTACTCCAGTTATTCTACATATTGATCCTGAATTCCAAATAGCAATAGGCAAATTACTCCCATTCTGATTATGTCTATATTCTCCACCTGGACTCCCTGAAGAAAAAATTAATGTTGATTGAGAATCACCAGAAATTGTACCCGCATTATCGATATAGCCATTACCCAGAACTGTAACCAGTCCATTTGAAAACGTGATTATGAAATCAGCCAAAGCTATATCAAGGGTGCCAGTATTTTGAATTATTAACTCATCAACTGTTACGCTAAAACCACCAGGGACTGTGATAATGTCTCCTCCCAAAATTGTAATCACCCCATCGGTATTATCCGGAATTTTACTTGCTGCACTCCAAGTTCCATCGAATTCTTCCCAAGAAGACAAAGAGTTCCAATTACCACCACCCGTTCCGTTCGAGCGAAAATCCCCGACAGCTTGCCCAAATCCAATCCCAATGGAGAATATAAAAACGACGAAAACCCTTACTACTTGCATAATTGGTAGATAAATAACCCGTATTTACGCAGATATATTCATTTTAGCCGCAAATTTACGACTAATCCGCCATATGTTAAGACAATATTAACGAATACTTCGATGAAAATGTATACATATATAAATATAATTAATCATATTAAAATATGTAAATATATCAATATATTCTCCTGACGCCTGCATGCAAATGACCCATACATCGTATTCATAACAATACCCCGATACAATACAGCCCCCATCCTAACTTGTCAGCCGCTGCAAGCCTTCACCTTTCCCGTCAGGCTGCAGTATGCTCTGCCATTACCCCTCTTTTCACCTAAATCAACCCTGAATTGCAATAATCCCGACAGGTTTTCTAATTTTACAGATTCTTAAATAACCTGTCATTGAACGAAATCAAACGGTACCGGCCCGGCATATTTAACCACTTCGACAGCCAGAAATATCTTTTCAGGGTGTTTAAGTTCTGGTATTTTGTTCTCGCCGGACTTATCATCGGCTTCGCTGTATCCTACATCAACATCCGTTACACCAAGCGTATTTACCGAACCAATGCTCAGATTATATCCAAAAAATGGGAAGAAAAAGGCAGTCCGCTCTCCAATATCATAGAAGAAGACCTGCTCGTCCAGACACCGGATATCTATCAGGAGATCGCCCTGATCAACGCTGAACAAAATGTAGCGGACGCCATCGACAGGATGGATCTGAATGTTTCTTACTATCGCATTGGCCGCTACCTCGAGCAGGATGTATACCCACAAAAGCCGATCGTAGTCGATTTCATCCCGAATGAAAATACCCCATACGGTGTCCGGTTTAAGGTGGAGTTGCAAGGCGACACCTATACGCTTTCATCGCCGGATGAAACATGGAACCAGAGATTAAAATCAAAAACCTTTACGCTTGGCAAACCGGCAGATGTTAATGGCTTTACATTTACAGTTACCCGCGGAGAATACTTACCCGGTGAAAATACCTTTGATTTTGAGATCAACAACCGCAACCGCCTGGTCGGTCAGTTTCGCGGCCGTATATCGGTAGACTGGTTTAAGCAGGGGTCGGCCCTGATCAACCTTTCCATGGCCGGCCCGGTGCCGGAGCGTGACCGTGATTTTCTTACCCACTTTATTGAGGTGGTCATCAAAAATAATATCGAGGATAAAAATCAATACGCCACCAATACGCTCCTCTTCATCAATACCCAGCTTGAGGCCATTACTGACACCCTCTCATCATTTGATTCCAACATTGACCAGTTTAAACTCGAAAACCGGGAATTCATCAAAGGATCTGAGTTTATTTTTACTGAAATAGAGGAACTTAATGAGGCTAAGGTTCGCCTTCAGCTTGCCAACCGTTATTTTGATTACCTCGAATCCTATGTGCGCCGAAAGCGGGATGACCGTATTTTCGCCCCTAACCTTATCGGCATCAATGCGCCTCTGCTGGGGCGACTTATTGATGAGTACCTGGAGATTAAAATTGCAGAGGAAAATCCGCTTAATGAAAATAACAGTGAAAACCCGATCCTCTCCACCCGTGAACGACGAAAGGAACAGATCGAACTGACGATTTTTGAAAACCTGGATAATCTCAGGGCAAGTAATCAGGATAGCCTTAGCTCCATCAATAAGAAGATACGCTTTATGATGACCTCTGTGAATGCCTACCAGTCGGCTTCGAGAGAGGTGGCCAAACTGGAGCGGCTGTATTCGCTGAATGATAAAATTTATAACCTGCTCCTCGAAAAACGGGTGGAAGTAAGCATTGCCAGAGCCAGCACTACCTCTGATTATGAACTGGTCAACACGCCTTCCATTAATTACAGGCCTATTTCACCGGATACACGCAAAAGCTATATCACAGGGGCGCTTATCGGCCTTTCTATTCCCATGGCCATTTTGTTGCTGGGCATGCTGTTTAACCGTCGGGTGGTTACCAAAGATGATGTGGAAGACTACGTCGACCTGCCGATCATTGGAATCGTGGGTCGGGGACATCCGGAAACGGGTTTGTCATTTTTTGAAAATCCGAAGTCGCCAATAGCAGAGTCGTTCCGCGGATTACGTTCTAACCTCAATTTTTACCTCAACCAGACAAAGGATAAATGCAAGGTAATACTGGTTACCAGCAGCATTGGTGGCGAGGGAAAAACATATACAGCACTGAACCTTTCGTACTATTATGCGCTGTCAGGAGCTCGTACACTGCTGATAGGTGCAGATATGCGAAAGCCTACCATTCATAAATTATTGCAGATTGAAGCTCCCACAGGTCTGTCAGACTATCTTTCCGGCAATGCAACCCTGGAAGAATCGATATTAAAAATAGAAGACACGACACTCGAAGTGCTTACCTCCGGCTCAATACCGCCTAATCCGGCTGAACTGCTAATGAATCCGAAAATGCAGGACCTCGTGGTAAGGTTAAAGCAGGAATATGACTATGTAATATTTGATTCCCCACCGTTTGGATTGGTGTCCGATACCCGCGAGCTTGTAAAATTTGCGGATATAAATCTCGTACTGGTAAGGCAGTCGTTCACTACAAAAGATACCCTTTACAGCATCAAGGAATTTCAGGAAGAGAGCTCTATCGAACGTATCGCTCTTGTATTTAATTATGTAAGCTTCCGTAAGCTCAATTACGGCTACGGATATGGCTATGGTAAGGGGGGATACGGATACCGGTACGGCTATGGGTATCTGTATGGGTACCAGCAGACGGAGTCAAAGAAATGGTGGCAAAAAGTATTTCCCCGAAAAAAATGAAATATTTTATCAAAATATTGACCTGTCACAACGACTATTTATATTTACTTCATATTAAAGTACTTCAATGGTTAAACGTAACCTCTATTTACTGATATTTTTAGGGCTTGTCATATTTTCCTGCGTACCTAATCGCAAACTGGTTTACCTGCAGGATGGAGAGCTGAAATCCCAACAGGAGCTTCAAACAGATTCTGTCACCAATGAATATCCCCTGTCATTGTCCGAATATGTGCTTAGGTCGGGTGATATCGTTTCTGTAAAAGTAGGTAGCATCGAAGGCTTGGAAGATGCTGACTTTATACGACTTTACACTGAACAGTTGGGTATTATCCGCTCGCTCAATCAGTATAATCAGGCACTTCAGCTGGGTTTTGGCATGCAGGGAATGAACCTTGGCGGAGGTGGTGGTGCTTTTGGAGGTATGGGAGGCCAGCAGGGTGGCGGAGGCTTTGACCTCATGATGCTCACCGGTTTTGAGATCATGAATGACGGCAATATGGACCTGCCCTACATCCGGGAGGTGCAGGCATCAGGCAAAACCCTGGCGCAGCTGGAAGAAGATATCGAGCAGTTGCTTGTTGATAGCGCATTTATGGAGGCTCCTATCGTCCGTGCCCAGCTGATGTCATTCCATTTCACTATAGTGGGAGAGGTGACCAATGAAGGACGGTACACCAGCTATGATCCTTATACTTCATTTTTTGATGCTATCACACTTGCAGGTAATCTTACGGAGTTTGCAGATCGCTCCCACATCAAGGTAGTACGTATGGTGGATGGCAGACAAAAAGTATTTTACATCAACCTGCTGGATGAAAGATTTCTGGCATCCGATTATCAGTACCTGTATCCCGGCGATCTGATTGTTGTGTCACCATTGCCGGTACGGATGTGGAATTTTTACGGACGCACCAATACGCAGACTGCACTGTCCATATTGTCCAGTTCGCTGGCTGTGATAGCATTGGTCATTAGCTTAGGAATTAATTAAATGCTGCACCCGGTCAATAGCCCCAAAAAGCAACAAGATGAGTTCGTACGAATACTGCGGCTGGTATTGCTCAAATGGTACTGGGTAGTCGGGTCTCTTATCGTTGCATTGGTTATTGCTTTCCTGATCAACCGGTATGCCACCCCTATATTTGTGGTGTCGGCAAGTGTGATAAACAATAAATTTGAAGATCCAAAATCACTGGATGTAGCCTCTCAGGTATTTGATGGCGGTCAGTATTTTCGGCAGCCTATCGATGTGCCCCGTGAAATGCGCATCTTGAAGGCATCGGATATATTCTATGAAACCCTTGGTGAGCTGGATCTTCAGATCAAGTATTACCTGATCGGAAGGATGAAAACCACAGAAGTGGATAATCCGCCTGTTGCACTTGTATTCAGCGACTCTTCTTCTACGCCCTGGGGCCTGGAGTTGAACATTAGGGTATTTGATGACAACACATATGGAATTTCCCAGGCGAACCGCGAAGAGTGGTCAGCATGGGCCAAGGGTAAAAAGCTGGTTTTCGGTAATATTTATCGGCTTAACGGGTATAAATTCAGTGTGGAAAAAACCGGTAGCAGCGTGCCGGATTATTCCATTGCCTGCCAGGTTGTTTCTATGGAAAACCTGGTGAATGAATATAAAAACCGCCTTGACATTAAAACCAACAATGCTACATCCAGCATTTTCGTCTTTAGTCTTCAATCCGAAAACCCATCCAAAGACCTGCGCTTTCTTGAACATTACCTGGAAACGATAGTAGAAAAAGGACTGGAAAACAAAAATCTCTATGCCACCAATACGATCAATTTCATCGATCAGCAGATGGAGATGATTTCGGATTCATTGCTGGGGTACCGGCGCCAGATCGATGAGTTTAAGCTGAATAACAGGCAGCTGATCAAGGGCGCTTCATTTACCTTTCAGCAGCTGGAGCGTTATGACAGCCTCATTGCCGGCCTTCAGATAAGAAATGAATACCTCGATTATCTGCGTAGTTATGTCACCGACAAAACAGAATCTGATGTCTTTGCTCCCATTATGGCAGGAATTGAGTATCCGGTACTTCAGAATTTTGTCGACCAGTATATCGACCTCAAACTGGAAGAAGAGGAGATTATCCGGACTGAAGGAAATCAGCAGAACCCACTGCTCAAAGGCATAAACAACCGCGAAGATAAGCTTGTGCAAAACATCCTGGAAGGTATCAGCAACCAGCGATCCCGGAATATTCAGGTATTGAATTCTTATGAGAATCAAAGCGAAGATCTTCTTTCATCTCTCGGTGGCTTTCAGACCCAGGTAAGAGAGCTGCTGGAGCTGGAGCGTGCCTACAGCCTCAATCAGGAATTGTTTAATCTCCTGTTGCAGAAAAAGACAGAAGCATCCATAGCACGCGCCTCAACTACTTCTGACTATCAGGTGCTGGATGAACCTGCTATCAACAGAACGCCTATTTCACCGGATAAAACCAAACATTATACCTACGCCCTGATCCTTGGCCTGCTACTGCCGGTAGGGTTTATTTACCTTCTTGACCGATTCAACCAGCGGATAAATACCAAGGAGGATCTTGAAAGAGTTACGGACATCCCGATTGTAGGGCTGGTAGGTCACAACCGGCTGAAAACTTCACTGGTAATAATGGAAAAGCCGAAGTCGGCCATATCGGAGTCGTTTCGCTCATTGCGCACCAACCTACAGTACATCGTAAGCAATGGGGCGCCCAATGCAAGCAAGGTTATATTGATCACGTCGTCCATTGGTGGAGAGGGTAAAACATTCTGCTCTGTCAACCTGGCACATATTCTGGCACTTACAGGTAAGAAAACACTCGTGATAGGAGCCGATATGCGCAAACCAGCGATGACCGACATATTCAATCTGGATGGGCGTACCGGATTGAGTAATTATCTGGCAGGTATGTCCGAACTGGACGAGGTGCTCCATACGGTCAATTCATCCAAAACCCTGATGACCATCCCGGCAGGTGATGTACCACCTAATCCAAGTGAACTACTCATCAGCGATCGTATGCGCAGTCTGATGGAAGAGCTGAAGGAAAAGTTTGACTACATTGTTATTGATACGCCACCCATTGGCATCGTCACCGATGCTATGCAACTTACACGCTATGCAGACGCTAATATCATTGTAGTGAGACAGGGCATGACCACCAAGCCATTTATTGAAAGCATCGAGCAGATGTACCAACAGAAGCAGCTTAAAAACCTGGTGATCCTGTTTAATGATGTCAACTTCAGACAATTTGGTTACGAAAAATATGGATATGGCTACAGAAGTGGATACTACACCAAATAAATACCATACAGAAGATCTTTCAGATCAGACTTTTCTGGTAACAGGTGGAGCAGGCTTCATTGGCTCCCATCTGGTAGATTACCTGATGTATGCCGGAGCGAAGAAGGTGGTGGTACTGGACGATTTTTCTACCGGGTTCAGGGAAAATCTGACCCAACATGCCGATGATGACAGGTTGCAGGTGGTTGAGGGTGATATTACCGACCCGGAAATCGGTGATGAGGTGTGCCGGGGTGTGGACGTTGTATTTCATCAGGCTGCTCTGGGCTCGGTTCCCAGATCCATTAAAGATCCGGTCACCACAAATAAAATTAATGTAGATGGCTTTGTAAATGTGGCCTTTGCTGCAGTCAGGCACAATGTAAATCGTGTGGTGTATGCTTCTTCGTCGAGTGTATACGGCGATAGTCCCACATTGCCCAAGACAGAGGAAAAAACAGGTAATCTGTTAAGTCCATACGCGGTAAGTAAAATGGCCAATGAACTCTATGCCAACGTTTTGGGGTTGAACTATGCAACCTCATTTGTGGGCTTGAGATATTTCAACGTTTTCGGACCGCGACAGTCACCTGAAGGCCCCTATGCTGCCGTGATCCCCCTTTTCATGAAAGCAGCTTCAGCCGGCGACCAGCCGGTGATATTTGGTGATGGAAAGCAATCAAGGGATTTCACATATGTGGCTAATGTAATTGAAGCCAATATACGTGCAGCTTTTGTGAAGGATAAAAAGGCCGTCAATACAGTGTATAATGTAGCCTATGGCACCCGAATTGACCTTCTGGAGCTGTGGGAGCTGATTTCTGGTGAGTTTGGTCTGAAAATTAGTGCAAAACATGGACCAGAGCGTATGGGGGATATTAAACATAGTCTGGCCGACATTACAAAATCAAATCAGCAGCTGGGCTACTCACCTCAGTATAGCGTTAAGGAAGGGCTGGCAATAACGGTCGATTATTTCCGCAAACTCAATCTATGAAGTTTACATTTTGCTTTTATTTCCGCAAACTCAATCTATGAAGTTTACATTTTGCTTTCTTTCACGGTTTACGGTGAGACTAAGCACATCCGGCCGGCTGTAATGGCCTGTCGGGTCGAAGTTTTGTCTTTCCCGGAGTACTTCATTTATATCGATATCAGTGATAAATAAATCTTCCTGGAGCACCTGAGGTTCGATGAGCCATTCACCATCTGGGCTGCAGGCGCAGCTGCCGCCGTCGGTAATGATCTCAGGTACCCTTTCCCGTATCAATTCGGCATGCGGCACCTCATCCGGTATATCATCACGGAGATATACACATCCAACACTGACTACAAAAGACCGTGATTCTTTTGCCACTACGGGTGTAATATCAAATGTATTTCGCTTACTGCCGGGCCATATCATTACATGCAGGTTTTCACCCTGACCATAAAGTGCCGTTCTTGCAAGTGGCATCCAGTTTTCCCAGCAGTTGAGGCCTCCTACATGGAAATCTTCAAGTGCATGAACACGCAGTCCATGCCCGTCACCTGGCGACCAAACCAGCCGCTCTTCGTATGTAGGTCTGAGTTTACGGTGAACAGACCGGATCACTCCCTCCTGATCTATGTAGATCATGGCACAATAAACACTATGCCGGCTCTGATCCATGGATCGCTCAATGGTGCCCACATAGCAGGCGATATGATGCTGCTTACACATTTCCTGAATGGGTTTCATCTCTTCAGGCTGAATGGCCTGAATAAGGTAATGTGCATGAATTTCCTTTTGTATATCATCGTTGAAGGCTGCACCGCCTGTATATGACAGCCAGAAAGGATAGCCGGGTATAGTGGCTTCACCAAATACAACGAGTGAACAACCACTTTGGCCTGCTTTTTCAATAAACGAAACTACTTTATCAATCGTTTTTTCTTTATTGAGCCAAACAGGCTTTATTTGTGCAAGACCTATTTTCATAACGAGAAGTAATAATATGATCAAAATTACAGAATGTCCCCGAGATGCCATGCAGGGATTGAAAAATTGGGTGCCTACCGAAACAAAAGTAAGGTATCTCAATGCATTAATGAAAATAGGGTTTGATGTCCTTGACTTTGGAAGTTTTGTTTCTCCAAAGGCCGTGCCCCAGATGCAGGATACAGCAGAAGTGGTGGAGCAAATAGAAGCTTCCGGCACGAAGCTGCTGGCAATTATTGCCAATGAAAGAGGGGCCCATGATGCGTTGCTGCATCCGGCCATCGACATTTTGGGTTATCCCCTTTCGGTCAGCGAGACCTTTCAGCTGCGTAATACCAATAAAACAACAGAACAGTCGCTTGACCTTGTAAAGAGAATAAAAGAAAAAACAGATGCCGCTGATCGTGACTTGCTGATATACTTCTCCATGGGATTTGGCAACCCTTACGGCGACCCTTACAGCCCGGAGGTGCTGCTCGAGTTTGCCGATAAAATGAAGGCGATGGATATTCGTCACATAAGGCTCGCGGACACAACCGGCGAAGCCGACCTTGATAAGATTCCGGAGATATTTCGAAAGATAATGACGGTATATCCCGAAATGGAATTCGGTGCCCATTTTCATGCACATCCTGCAGCGGCATTGACTAAAATTGAGAAGGCCTGGGAAGGGGGCTGCCGTGTTTTTGATGTGGCCATGGGCGGCTATGGAGGATGCCCGTTTGCCGAAGATACGTTGGTAGGTAACATCTCAACACAAGCATTAGTGGAATGGTGTAAAAATAATGGGGTGGAGTTAAACATCAATGATGTCAATTTTCGTCAAGCTGAAAAACTACTGCCTTCAGTATTTAATGGATAATCAATTACCTTTGCGGCTGGAATAAACAGATACTATGGAGCTTTTTGAAAAGTATCCCGTTCATATTTACAATTCGATAAAAAGAAAAAAAGAGAAATTTGTCCCAATAAAATCGCCTTTCGTTGGTTTTTATGTTTGTGGGCCTACCGTGTATGGCGACCCTCATCTTGGACATGCACGCTCATTTACCACTTTCGATGTGGTATTCAGGTATCTTAAGTATTTAGGATATAAAGTGCGCTACGTCCGAAATATAACCGATGTAGGCCACCTGGAGCACGATGCAGATGAAGGCGAAGATAAAATAGCTAAAAAAGCACGCATAGAACAGGTTGAACCAATGGAAGTGGTGCAGCAATACACCGTTTCCTTTCACCTTGCCATGCAAATGCTCAATAATCAGCCACCGTCAATTGAGCCTTCAGCTTCGGGCCATATCATTGAGCAAATCGAGTTGATACGCCGGATCATGGATAATGGATATGCCTATGAAAAGGATGGATCGGTTTATTTTGACATGGACAAATATTTGGAGTCCTACAAATATGGAGAGCTTTCCGGGAAGGTAGTTGAGGACCTTATGAGTGGCTCACGATCATTGCAGGGGCAGATAGAAAAGAAAAATCCGATAGATTTTGCACTTTGGAAAAAAGCGACACCTGAACATATTATGCAGTGGCCTTCGCCGTGGGGTAATGGTTTTCCGGGATGGCATCTCGAGTGTACTGCTATGAGCTCCAAGTATCTCGGAGTGCCCTTCGATATTCACGGCGGTGGTCTGGACCTCCAGTTTCCTCATCACGAAGGAGAAATAGCCCAGGCCAATGGCGCATTTGGGTGCTCCCCCGTTAATTATTGGATGCACAGTAACCTGCTGACGCTGGAAGGACAAAAAATGGCCAAATCAAAGGGCAATTTCATTAACCTGGAAGAAATGTTTACCGGAGACCATCGCCTGCTGGAAAAGTCATACTCTCCTATGACGGTAAGGTTTTTTATACTTCAGTCACATTATGGCAGTCAGATAGACTTTTCCAATGAAGCATTGCAGGCGGCTGAGAAAGGTTATCAGCGGCTTATGAAGGCTGCATCAGTACTGGAAGGTCTGGAATATGCTGAAGGTAGTTATGATGAGGAGTTGAATGCTGAGGTAAGTGAATTATGTAGCAGATGTTTTGAATTCATGAGCGATGACTTTAATTCTGCCCGTCTGCTATCCGTGCTTTTCGAAATGTCTACCTTGATTTTTTCTATGGCAAACGATCAGATACCAGTAGGAAAACTTAGCAAGGAGGCATTTGAAGAATTGAAAATGACATTCAACGGGTTTGTATTTGATGTGCTGGGACTGGTGCAGGAGGAAAACAAGCAGCATGATAAACTGACCGATGTAGTGCAATGGATAATTTCATTACGTAAGCAGGCTAGGGAAAATAAAAACTTTGTCCTTTCGGATAAGATAAGAGACGAACTTGCCGGTTTGGGAGTGAAGCTGAAAGATGGAAAAAACGGAATAACGACGTTCGATATTGAATAGAATATTCAGAGCTATCTTTATTGGGCTGGTTAGGTTTTATCAGTACGCTATATCGCCGCTTTTTCCGGCGTCATGCCGCTATACACCCACCTGTTCCTCCTACGCTGTGGAGGCATTGAGGGAATGGGGACCATGGAAAGGAAGCTGGCTGGCCTTGAAAAGGTTTTCCCGTTGTCATCCCTGGGGTGGCAGTGGCTACGATCCGGTACCAAAAAACAATAAAAATGAATAAGCTTGAAGAAGGCGATGAACTAAAAATCCAGTTTAAGAAAAGAGGCGGTACTGTGCCTGTGATTGTCACAGATATAGCCACATTAAAACCCCTGATGCTTGCATATACCAATAAAGAGGCATTTAATCTTACCCTGAAGACGGGCTTTGCACATTTTTACTCAACCTCCCGGCAAATGATATGGAAAAAGGGGGAGACTTCCGGTGACCTTCTGAAGATAAATGCAATCAAAGTGGATTGTGACCAGGATGCACTGTGGTATGAGGTAGAGATGATAGGAGAGGGGGCCTGTCATACAACGGACCCGGTCACGGGTAAACACCGTCATAGCTGTTTTTATCGGGTATATGAAGATGGTAAACTCAGGCAGTGATCCTGTATCTGTTGCCGGGCATAGGCTTTACGAGCTTACTCATTTCAAGCTCAAGGAGCTTACCTGCAACCTGATTAGGGGGCATACCCACCTTCCATGAAATATCATCCAGGTGAACATCCATATCATTTGTAAGCACCTCTATGATCTTTTTAGTAGTCTGGTCGAAAGATGATATATCATATTTTTCGACCTGTTGTTTTCTTCGGTCGAAGGCATTCCAGCCGAGCGCCTCAGCTACAACCTCAAAATCAGTGTAAATACTGGCTTTCATTTGTCGTATCAGGTGATTACATCCATAAGAATAGGGCTGACTAAGATTACCGGGTACTGCAAATACCTCCTTGTTGTAGCTATGTGCAATATTTGCTGTGATAAGAGCACCACCTTTTTTTGCTGCTTCTACCACAATTAATGCGTCCGATAGGGCCGCAATGATCCTGTTGCGCATAGGGAAATTAAATGCATCGGGTTTGGTGCCTACAGGTAGCTCAGAAATAACAGCTCCCTGCTCTTGTAGCTGATGAGCAGTTGACCGGTGTGCAGCAGGATATATGATATCCACCCCACTACCCATAACGGCAACTGTAGAGCAGTCTGTTTCCAGTGCCTGGCGGTGAGCCGCTATGTCGATACCATAGGCAAGTCCGCTGATTACCTGGCAATGGTAACGCGCCGCAGACCGAACAATTTCCTCTACTACCGCCTTACCATAGATGGTCGCTTGCCGTGTGCCGACTACACCGATTGTCCGTGTGTGATTGAGAGTACCTTTACCTTTTTTGTAAAGCACAAACGGAGCATCATGAATATGCCGCAGCCGGTCAGGATAATCCTTGTCGGTAAAAAACAGGATATCAGCACCATTATTCAGGGCATTTTCGTATTCTATTTCAGCTTCAACAAGGAATTCATGTGGCTTGAATTGAGCTATCAGCCGCTCACCTATACCTGGCACCCTGCGTAGACGGGCTTTCGATAAACTAAACAACTCATCGAGGGTAAGGTGGGTTAAAAGGCGTTTCAGGCCTAGGTTTCCAATGCCGGGTATCTTGGAAACGGCCAGCAGTTTAATTCTTTCTGTGTGGTTCAATTTAATATTAAGCCGGGGGAAGGCTTTCCTTTAATTCGGTAAGGAAAGATCGAATTTCTTTAAGGCGTTCGATCGCCTCGAGCTTGTTGTGGATATCTTCCTCGTTATGTTTCAGCATATCCTTTGCTCCCTGTAATGTGAAGCCCCTTTCTTTCACAAGGTGGTAAATTGTCTTCAGGCTTTCGATATCCTCTTTGGTGAACTGGCGATTACCCTTGCGGTTTTTTTTGGGTTTAATCGTGTCAAATTCACTCTCCCAGAAGCGTATTAAAGAAGTAGCAACACCAAACAATGAGGCAACCTCACCGATGGTATAATACTTTTTCTCTATGACTTTTTCCTTGTAGGGCACTTCTATTACTTTCCCCAAAGATACATAATTTTTCCTGTTTCCTCAATATAAAGATCACCCTCAGGGAAGTCTTTTTCGGTGAGACTGCGAATGATATTTACTGCCCTCATATCCTGGTCAGGAACAGGCCCACCAGGGCCGGGTTGCTTTATAGGATAGATCTGCCCTTCCAGAAATATGCCCTGCGGACTGGTTTTAACCTGTATGATAGGGGCTACACCGGCTTCACCTCGAAGGTTGAACCGTCCGTAAGTGCAGAAATTTCCTAAACTGTATGCAATAAAACGGTTTTGATATACTTCGATCGCTCTGCTTACATGTGGCCCGTGGCCGAAAACGACATCTGCCCCGTGATCAATGGCTTTATGTGCAAATTCGTAAACATTACCGCGGTTTTCGCCATAATAATACTCTGTTTGTCTTGGAATATGTTGATTATCAGCACCTTCAGCACCACCGTGGAAGCTTACAATGAGCACGTCACATAATGTATCTACCTTTGAAATCAGCGAAAAGGCTGCATCGTAATCATGAATAGAAACGGTACCGGTATTGGGTGAGAATGCCACCATGCCGATGGTCCGACCCTTACGCCGGATAACCGTATAGGTAGTATCAAGAAGTCCGGCATATGCAATCCCATGCCTGGCAAGCGCCCGCTGTGTCCCTGCTCTTCCTTCATTTCCAAAATCACCTGCATGATTATTAGCCAGGCTCATCATATCAAACCCTGCATCAGCGAGATGAGTGGCCATATACTCTGGCGATTTGAAAAGGTAACATATAGAAGGATCTGAACATGATTTTGGTGTGCCCTCGCCATCAAAGATTACCCCTTCCAGATTACCAAAAGTTACATCGCTGGACAATAATATTCCGGCTACTGGGTCAAGCAGGCCCCGCCCACTGTCAGGTGGCAGATAGCTTGTGTTAGGAAAATATGTACCCAGCATGATATCACCAACACCCGTGATAATCAGCGGATCCTCAATCCTGATGTCAACGTAGGTAATAGGGTGCTGAACCGGCTCCAACGATAATTTTTGCAAAGGCAACCGCTGTACAGGATACATACGGGCACTCCGGCATGAAAAAAGTCCTGCCGCAAGAAGCAGCAGGACCAGTACCTTAACCGATATCGTTTTCAATTAACCGAGTGATTGGTTTTCCTGAGAGGATATCTCAAGAAGCTTTTCGTATTCCTCTTCTGACAGATCCTGATAATAATAATGCACAGGGTTTATCGGCTTGCCCTTATAATGAATCTCATAGTGCAGGTGAGGAGCAGTTACCCTGCCGGATTCACCTACGTACCCAATGATGTCACCCCGCTTCACCTTCTGGCCAATCTTGACATTAAAATCATGTAAATGAAGATAATAGGTCTGATAATCATATCCATGGTCGATTTTCACCATCTTACCACTCGGGCTGAATGAATTTTTTGCATAAATAACTTCACCATCTCCCGTAGCATAGACCGGAGTACCGATATCGGCAGAATAATCCACCCCATTGTGAGGACGCCATACTTTCAGGATAGGATGAAGGCGCAAACCAAAACCTGAAGAAAATTTCTTCATCTCATTATCCTTGATAGGCTGTATTGCAGGTATACCTGCCATCATCTCTGCATTATTTTTGGCCAGCTCCAGTATTTCATCGTAAGACTTAGTCTGGATGTACATTTTTTTCTTGAGTTCATCCAGCTCACGATACATCTCCACGATCATTTCTTCACGCTGCAGGTTTTGCTCAATCAAATCTTTGTAGCGGTCTACGCCACCGACACCGGCATTTCGGATGGAGGCAGGAAGCGGATCAGTTTCATATATGGTGCGGTATATATCATCATCACGTTCCTGAAGTACAGCAAGCATATCAGAAGTTTTTTCAAACTCTTTTGATAGGATTTCATAATGAAACCGCAACTCCTCATTTTCCTTCTTTAATAATGCTTCCTTTGGCGAGTCAAAGTTTTGTGAATATATAATAAGTATACCGACAGACAGTGTCAGCGCAAGGGCGATGAATCCCATGAGGTTCAGGAAAATATCCCATCCACTCACCCGGATTCTTTCATACTTGCATGATTCTGTATCGTAATAATATTTAATTCTTGCCATCAGTTAGTGCTAAATTATTAGCTTTGCCCGTTTAAAATCTGGATGCAAAGCTAATTAATATATTTTATTATAAAAAACTTAATAAAATCCAAGGAAGAAAATGAAATCTCCTGATATACGACAGAAATTTCTGGATTTTTTTGAAAACAAGGGCCATAAAATTGTTCCCTCTGCTCCGCTTGTACTCAAGGATGATCCCACCCTGATGTTTACCAACGCGGGGATGAACCAGTTTAAAGACTACTTCCTCGGAACCAAAAAGGCAGCCAGCACACGTATAGCGGATACCCAGAAATGTCTGCGCGTTTCAGGTAAGCACAACGACCTGGAGGATGTAGGAAAAGACACCTATCACCATACTATGTTTGAAATGCTCGGCAACTGGTCATTTGGCGACTATTTCAAAAAGGAAGCGATCGACTGGGCATGGGAACTGCTGAGTGAGGTATATGGCCTTCCTGCTGACAGGATGTATGCTACCGTCTTTGAAGGTGATGACAATGATGGTCTAAGCCAGGATAACGAAGCATTTGAATTATGGAAAAAGCATCTTCCGGAAGATAGGATATTAATGGCAGGTAAAAAGGATAATTTCTGGGAAATGGGGGATACAGGTCCCTGTGGACCTTGCTCAGAAGTGCATATTGACCTGCGAACCGATGATGAAATCAAAAATATGCCGGGGCGCAACCTGGTCAATCAGGATCATCCCTTGGTAATTGAAATCTGGAACCTTGTATTTATACAATATAACAGGCTGGCTAGCGGTAAGCTGGAACAGCTGCCTGCCCGCCACGTGGATACGGGTATGGGCTTCGAACGTCTGGCCATGGCCATCCAGAAGAAAACATCCAACTACGATACGGATATCTTCACTCCACTGATATCATTTGTTGAGTCGCGTTCGGCTAAAAAATATGGTGAGCATGAGCCCGTCGATATAGCCATTCGCGTAGTTGCAGACCATATCAGGGCAATCGTATTTGCCATTGCTGACGGGCAGCTTCCATCCAATAATAAAGCAGGGTATGTTATAAGGAGAATATTAAGACGTGCCGTGAGGTACGGTTTTAGTACACTGGAGATCAAGGAACCTTTTCTGAACGAGATGGTGGAAATACTTGACCAGCAGATGGGAGAGTTTTTTCCTGAACTTCGTAAACAAAAAGAATTCATCCGCAAAGCAATACTTGAAGAGGAAATTGCTTTCCTACGCACACTGGAAAATGGGTTGAAACGCCTGGAGAATTTCAGGGAGTCAGGTAAAATATCAGGAAAAGAAGCATTTGAATTATACGATACCTATGGGTTTCCCCTTGACCTGACTCAGCTGATTGCGGCAGAACAAGGCATCGCCGTCGATCATGAAGGTTTCACCATCGAGATGAAGGCTCAAAAAAGCCGTTCCAGGGCTGCAGCAGAAGTTGAAAAAGGCGACTGGGTAATACTTGAGGATACGGATACTGAATTTCTTGGCTATGACCATCTTCAGGCACCTGCCAGAATTATACGATACCGTGAGGTCAGAGATAAAAAGAAGGCTGTTTTTCAGGTGGTACTCGATAAGACACCGTTCTATGCTGCTTCGGGCGGGCAGGTAGGTGATAAAGGCGTGCTTGCCGGTGAGTCTGAAACGTTGAAGGTGCTTGACACCATTAAGGAAAATGAACTAATTGTACACCTCGTGGATAAGCTGCCTGACGAAACGGATCAGACTTTTGAAGCCAGGGTTGATACTCATTTAAGGACTTTGGCAGCGGCAAACCATAGTGCAACGCATCTCCTGCATGCTGCATTGCGTGAAGTGCTGGGCCAGCATGTGGAACAACGCGGCTCCCTCGTTGCACCCGATATGCTGAGGTTTGATTTCAGCCACTTCAGCAAAATGACAGAAGAAGAGATATTAAGGGTAGAGCATATTGTAAACGAACGCATTCGGCAGAATATTCACCGTGATGAAAAACGGAATATTCCGATAGCGGAGGCGAAAAATATGGGAGCAATGGCCCTATTTGGTGAGAAATATGGTGATTTCGTCCGTTTAATCACCTTTGACCAGGATTTTTCAGTCGAATTGTGCGGAGGTACTCATGTTGGCGCCACGGGGGAGATCGGATTCTTCAAAATCATCAGCGAGAGCTCTATTTCAGCTGGTGTCAGGAGAATTGAGGCCATTACATCAGAAAAGGCGGAAGAGGCAGTATATGATCAGGACCGCCTCATCCGCGAGATTAAGGACATCCTGAAATCTCCCAAGGATATAACTAAAGCCATTTTATCGCTGGTAGATGAAAAAAACCGGCTGCAAAAAGAAATAGAGAAATTCGAAATTCAGCAGGCTGAAAATATCAAAGCCACCCTCAAAAAAGCTGTAAAAAAATCAGGGGATATCCACTATCTTATAACGCGTGCCGACTTCCCCAATGCTGATAGCATTAAAAAGGCTGCATTTGAGTTGAAGAACGAAGTCGATAATCTATTTTTGGGTATAGCTTCAGTAGTCAACGACAAGCCACTGCTTACCGTAATCATGAATGAATCACTTCTGGAAAAGGGGTTGAATGCATCGGATATCGTAAGAAATGCAGCAAAAGCAATCCAAGGCGGAGGTGGAGGTCAGCCCTTCTATGCTACGGCAGGAGGTAAGGACAGCGAGGGGATAGAAGAAGCCTTGAAATCTATTGAAAATAGCCTAAAGGAGAAAGTATAATGGAAAAGGCAATAAGGGATAAATATCAGGTTGTAATCGGGCTTGAAGTACATGCGCAGCTGCTTACAAAGACGAAGATATATGCTGCAGACAGTACAGAATATGGCAGCCTTCCCAATTCACAAATATCGGTTATCACACTTGGGCACCCGGGGACCATGCCTCGGCTTAATCGTGAGGTTGTATCATATGCCATGAAAATGGGACTGGCTGTTGGGAGCACCATAACCCGGGAAAATATCTTTGACAGGAAAAACTATTTTTATCCCGACCTGCCAAAAGGCTATCAGATTACACAGGATAAAACACCCCTTTGCGTGGGAGGAAGTGTAAAAATCAGACTTAAGGACGGATCTACCCGTCATATAGGCGTCACAAAGATTCATATCGAGGAGGATGCCGGCAAATCTATCCATATCGAAGGCGAGGAGGATACTATAGTAGATTTTAACAGGGCAGGCGTACCGCTTATAGAAATAGTATCCGAGCCTGATATCCGCTCATCGGAAGAGGCCTATGTTTACCTCCAGGAAATACGCCGGCTGGTGAGGTATCTTGAAATATGCGACGGAAATATGGAGGAAGGCTCACTACGATGCGACGCAAACGTGTCAGTAATGCTCAAAGGAGCAAATACTTTCGGAAATAAGGTGGAGGTGAAGAATATGAACTCCTTCCGCAACGTGCAGCGCGCAATCGAGTATGAGGTGGACCGTCAGATAGAAATGGTAGAGGCCGGCAAAATGATCGTCTCTGAAACAAGAACCTTCGATGCTGTCACTGGGCTTACACATAGCATGCGCACCAAGGAAGATCTCAATGACTACCGCTATTTTCCGGAGCCTGACCTGAGCCCTATGATCGTTGATGATCAATGGCTGGAGGAAGTAAAGCAAAATATGCCGCCACTTCCTGAAGAGCTCTATGAAAAATTCACCAGCCGGTATAGGCTGCCGGAATATGACGTGAACGTGCTGATAGATAGTAAGGAAATCGCACTTTACTTTGAAGCCTTATGCCAGCACACGTCCAATTATAAGGCTGCCTCCAACTGGGTGATGGGCCCGGTAAAATCTTATCTGAATGAGCTTACCCTGCATATCGATGATTTTCCACTTCAGGCCTCATCCTTAGCCGCCATAATTGCACTGGTAGATGAGGGTAAGATCAACTTCAGCGTGGCAAGCCAGAAACTCTTTCCCGCGTTGGTTAAGGCCCCGCAAGAAGATGTCGAAGCATTGGCAACTCGCCTCAACCTTATTCAGGAAAGTGACACTTCAGCTATAGAGCCTGTAATCGACGAGGTGCTGGCTTCCTTCCCCGAAAAAGTGGAAGAATACCGGCAGGGTAAAAAAGGACTGCTTGGCATGTTTATGGGCGAAGTAATGAAAAGAAGTAAGGGAAAGGCAGATCCTAAAGTCGCGAATAAACTTTTAAATCAAAAACTGAACGCATGAGAATAATTGCATTGATTACCCTTTTTAGCATATTGTATGCCTGCAATTCTGCAGAAGAAAATGTGATAACCGGAGTGGTGGCGTCACAGAGCTCTGGTATGGTTCAGCTGGGCGAAATTGGCGTAAATGAGTTTATCCCTATCGTGTCTGACTCCCTAGAAGAAGATGGGTCGTTCTCTCTTGAATTGAAAGAAAAGCTGGATCCCGGATTCTACTTTCTGAGTATCAATAACGTGGAAGGTGTGCCTGTATTCATTGGCGTAGACCAGTCGTTCAGCATAGAAATACCGGGCAAAGCAGATGAGCCGGTATTGTTCACCGGTGCGGAAGAGCTGTCCCTGATGAATGAAATTAATAAACTTAATGCCGCATTTGAAGCCAGATTCAATGAGTTGAATTCTGTTTTCCTGAATAACAGGCAAAACAGGGAGATGATCGATTCCTTACAAAATCTGGCAATGGCAATGCAGCGCGATTTTTCTGCAGAGGCGAAAGTACTGCTTCGTGATGCTGAACTTCAGATTCCAATGGTCTACGGCCTGCGACTCATGAATATTGAAGATGAATTTGCCTTTGCAGATAGCCTGCTCAACGAGTTGAAACAAAAATATCCGGATAACAAGGACGTGACACAGCTTCAGACCGAACTTGAAATGCAGCGCGCTGCTGCAATAGGAAGCCCGGCGCCGGAAATTGCCCTTCCTACACCTCAGGGCGATACGGTGAGATTGTCAGAGTATCGTGGAGGTTATGTATTGGTAGATTTCTGGGCAGGCTGGTGTGGCCCATGCCGTCGCGAAAACCCTAACCTTGTTCGAAATTACCAAAAGTATAACCCTCAGGGATTTGAAATACTCGGCGTGTCGCTGGATCGTACCTATGAGGACTGGACCGATGCAATACAAGAAGATGGTTTGGTATGGAAACAAGTATCCGACCTGAATTACTTCAATTCGGTTGTTGTGGAAAAATATAATATCCGTGCAATCCCACATTCAGTACTGGTAGACCCGTCAGGTATAGTGGTCGCCAAAAACCTCAGGGGGCAACGCCTGGAAGCAAAGCTGGAAGAAATTTATAATTAGATTACAACTTTTTGAACTGACCACGGGTCTTTAGTCCGAGGATCATTTCATTTACAGGTATAAATGAGGTTGGTAAAGAGAACCCAACTACTTTGGGTTCTCTTTTTTTTAACAAATAGCCGATGAGATCGTATATTTGTGTTGTGAAAGCAATGGCAATCCTACATATTATGATATTCCTGTTTGGTTTTCTTGAAACCAATGTGGTCTATCACTATTGCCTGGGTGAAGTTCAGAACGTAGCGGTAGGGTATCACACTGACTACAGATGTTGCCCTGAAACATCCGCCGATGTTGACTGCTGCTCTAATGAAATTTACACATCCCAGATTAGCGATTGGTTTGCCTCAGGCATGGCTGCTTCAGTTGAGTTACCGCCTTTTGCTGTTACTTCCGGCTTCACAACAGGCATTCAGTCTGATCTTTTTTTCGCTTTACACCTTTCGTACAATACAGATATTGAGGAAGATCCGCCGCCCAGGATTCCTCTGTATATCACCCATGTCGCATTGATCACTTATGGATAAGTATTGAAAATTAGTTAACCCTGTTTTCTGATTAATTTTCAAAACATAAACTTATTCAAAATGAAAAATTTTATAATTCTATTTATTCTTGGTTTTACCACTTTAGCTTTTGCTCAAAATAAAAAAATTGATACTGTATCATTTCAGGTTGACGGCGTATGTGAAATGTGTAAGGAGCGCATCGAAAATGGCGCACTTATTCGTGGAGTGAAATACGTCAACTGGGACCTGGTAACGAAAAAGCTTACGGTCGTATACAAAACAAAAAAGGTTTCAGTAGAAGAACTGCACAAAGCTGTAGCTGAGGTAGGCCACGATACTCCCTTAAAGAAGGCGAATGATGAGGTGTATGATGCACTTCCAATGTGTTGCCTTTATCGAGATGGTGTAGAGGATCATTGATCATGAAGCCTTTCTTTATTGTACTGTTACTGGCTGGATTTTCCGTTCTGGGTCAGTCAGTTAAAGGTATTGTGACAGATACTGAAGGAGCACCACTTATTGGTGCTTCTGTATTCTGGCAGGGAACCAGCACAGGGGTATTGACTAATGCAATAGGCCAGTTTACCCTTCCCGCATCATCTGCAGATTATTTTGTGGTGAGTTATGTGGGATACACTGCCGATACTATTCGGATGCAGTCCTCTACATCCTTTTATCGTATTCAGCTGGAGCTATCGGATGCGTTGGATGAGGTAGAGGTTACAGCCAGTCAGAGTGGTACTACCATAGATTTTCTGAGTCCCGCAAAAAGTGAGGTTATCAGCGAAAAGGAACTGTTAAAAGCTGCATGCTGTAACCTGAGCGAAAGCTTTGAGACTAATGCAAGCGTTGACGTGTCCTTTACCGATGCAGTCACAGGCACCAGGCAGATTGAAATGCTGGGCCTCTCCAGCCGGTACTCACAGATCACGCGTGAAAGTATGCCCGACATCAGGGGGCTCAGCACTTTTTTTGGGCTTACCTATATACCGGGTACATGGATAGAGAGCATCCAGCTCAATAAAGGAGCCGGTTCCGTGGTGAATGGATATGAAAGCATCACGGGACAGATCAACGTGGAATTGAAAAAGCCCCGCACAATGGATCGCTTTTTTGCCAACGGCTATGTCAACCAGATGGGCAGAACGGAAATAAATCTCGATGGGAAAACAACGCTTGGCCCGCTGAATTCAGCACTGTTTGTCCACGGTAGCATTATGCCGCTGATCAATGACATGAACAATGATGGCTTTGCCGACCAACCTACTGGAACGAACCTTACCTTGCTGAATCGCTGGCAGACGGCAAGTGAAAACGGCTGGGTAAGCCAATTTAATATCAAAGCAACCGTGATTGATCAGGAAGGAGGGCAGGTTCAATTCCTCGAAGGTGCTAATGGTAATTTCTGGGGGATGAATGCGCAAACACGCCGTTATGAGGCATGGGGTAAGCTTGGGAAAGTCTTTCCTACCCAACCCTATCGTTCTTTTGGTCTGCAACTATCAGGCGTCTGGCATGACTATGATAGCCATTTTGGTAATGTCAGCTATATGGGCAACGAGCGATATTTTTATGCCAACCTGATCTATCAGGATATCATAGGCAATACCAATCATTCCTATAAATCCGGAATCAGCTATACACTGAATGACCAGGACCAGCGCCTGTCAGGAGTTAACTATGATTTCATTGAAAGCGTGCCGGGAGCCTTTTTTGAGTACTCCTATGCTTATCTGGAGAAGTTTTCGCTGGTAGCAGGCATTCGGGGCGATTACCATAACCTGTATGGCGCTTTTGTCACGCCCCGATTGCACATGCGGTGGCAACTTACCGATCAGGATGTACTTCGCGCATCTGGTGGAAGGGGACTCAGAACCCCGCAGCTCATTGTAGAAAATATCGGATTGCTGTCGACGTCCAGAAACTGGAACATACTGGGAGAAGACCCCGACTTACCATATGGAGTGGAGCCTGAAGTAGCCTGGAACTTCGGACTGAATTATAGCCATTATTTCACCCTGGACTTTCGAGAGGGTATAATCAGTGTTGACCTCTACCGTACAGATTTTATAAATCAGCTTGTGGTAGATCGTGATGCGGATGAGCAAAATGTATACTTCTATAACCTCACGGGTCAATCATATGCCAACGCTGTGCAGCTGCAGATTGACTACGAGCTAATCAAGAGGCTGCATACACGATGGGCATATAGATACTATGATGTGCGCACCACCATTGGTGACAGGCTACGCGCTCAGCCACTTGTACCTTCACACCGTGGGTTTGTTAATCTCGAATATACTACCCGCAATTACTGGGCATTCGACCTTACTACCCATATCACGGGTCAACAGCGCCTTCCGGATGCGTTTTATCAGGATGAAAATGCTCCCGCTTTCTTCCTGGTCAACGGACAGATATCCAAGAAGTGGAATAACAATAACTTCATGGTATATGTGGGGGTGGAGAACCTGCTCAACTTTAGACAGAATGACCCCATTATCTCTGCTGATCAGCCATTTGGACCCTATTTTGATGCATCAATGGTATGGGGACCAATATTTGGACGGAATATTTATACCGGAATCCGGCTCAATTTTCCATGATGATAGTTCTTTCTTAGTTGCGGCGGCGCGTAGCGCCGCCGCAACACCTTATCGTCTTTTCTTATAATGTACATCATCCAGCTCTCTGAGCCTCTGCGCACTCAGTTCAGCTGTGATATCACGCTGTGGATTGGCCAGCATCTCGTATCCTACCATAAACTTTTTTACCATTGCCGACCGTAGCAGTGGAGGATAAAAATGCATGTGAAAATGCCACTCCTCGTAATCCTTACCGTCTGTAGGTGCCTGATGCAATCCGGCAGAATACGGAAATGAAATCTCAAACAGGTTGTCATACCTGATCAACAGATTTTGCATTGCCTCTGCCAGGTCTTTCAGCTCCGGATCTGTCATATCTGCTAAACTGGCAACCGCTCGTTTGCTGATGATCATTGTCTCAAAAGGCCATATCGCCCAAAATGGCACTAACACCACAAAGCTTTCGTTTTCAAAAATCACCCGCTCCCGCTCCTCCAGCTCGATGGCAAGGTAGTCACTCAATATGGTCCTGCCATGTTCTGCATAATACCTTCTGAAGTTTTCCAGTTCACGGGCAGGCTCAACAGGTATGCTTTCCTGAGCCCAGATCTGCCCGTGTGGGTGTGGGTTGGAGCAGCCCATGACCTCACCCTTGTTCTCAAATATCTGTACATGGTTTATGAAGTCAAGCGCACCGAGCTCCTCATATTCCTTTTTCCAAACGCGTACCACACGTTCGATGTCGGCAATCTCCATCTCAGGGAGTGTAAGGTCGTGTCTTGGACTGAAGCAGATTACCTTGCAGAGGCCACGCTCTGACTTCGCTTTTAAGAGACTTCCTTTTTCATACACCCCTGCCGGAATATCTTCCTGTAAGGCAGCAAAATCATTTTGAAAAACAAAAGTCTCCCCATATGCCGGGTTTACTGCGCCACCGGCACGCTCATTTCCCGGACATAAATAACAGCCGGGGTCATACGCAGGACGGGAATCCCCGGGGATATCTTCTACCTTCCCCTGCCAGGGGCGCTTTGACCGGTGCGGACTTACCTGTACCCATTCGTTAGTGAGTATGTTGAGCCTTCTGTGGGAATGATCGTTCAGATTAAATGTATCCATCATACTGTTGATACTCCGTCGGTTAGGTTATTGATATAAATCCTGGCTGTGCGCCCGGTGATTCGTTTATACTCAGCGGTGATAATGGATGTGAATTTATCGAGGTGTGCTTTCTTCACCAGGTTGATCGTGCATCCCCCAAAGCCACCACCCATCATACGGGCTCCCAACACATATTCCATGTCAAGTGTCAGGTTTACCAGTATGTCCAGCTCCTCACAACTGACTTCATATTCCTTGCTCAGACCAAAATGTGTTTCATACATCAACTTACCAAAAGCATCCGGATCATTTTCATTAAGTCTGTCACAGGCTTTGAGTGTACGCTCTATTTCTGCTATTACATATTTGCAGCGCTCATACTCATTCCCTTTCAGCAATCCTTTCACCTGCTCCAGTTGATGCATATCAACATCACGTAAGCTCTGGATACCCGGAAAGTTTGACTGCAGTATAGCCAAGCCGGCCTCACATTCCTGCCTTCTGGTGTTATATTCAGATGATGCCAGGCTATGGGATACACCTGTATCAGCCAGCACAATGGCGATATCATCAAACTCGAAAGGAAAATAAGTGTATTCCAGAGATCGGCAATCGATGCGTATCACCTTGCCGGAAAGCCCGAAAAGGCTGGCAAACTGATCCATAATGCCCGAATTGACACCGACAAATTGGTTTTCGGCACGCTGAGCCAGCAGCGCCAGGTCCTTTTTGTTTATACCGAAATCAAAAAAATGGTTCATCGCATAGGCGATACCGCATTCCAGCGCTGCAGAAGATGACATGCCGGCACCTATCGGTATATCCCCGCCAAAGACCAGGTTGAAGCCCCGGCTTACTTCAAAACCGACTTTTTGAAACTGGTCGATGACCCCCAGGATATAATCCGGCCATCCTTTACCGCTTTTTTGCAAAGGCTCATCCAGCCGAAAAATATGTTCTGCTTCCATGTCCACTGAATAAAGCCGGCACTCACTGTCTTCACGTAATGCTATTGCAAAATATATCGCCTTATCAACTGCAGCAGGTAACACAAACCCCATATTATAGTCGGTATGCTCACCGATCAGGTTTACCCTTCCCGGTGCTCTTAACAACAAGGGGTCCTGGTGGAACATATCCGTAAAACGCTTCCTTATTTTATCGATCATAAGCTTTCGTATTGAATGGAAAATCGCGATATGAGCTTCTCTCCGGAAGATAATATAGCCAGTCCCATTTGATTATTGAAGGCATCCGGAGCGCAGGTCATGGGCTCAATAGCAATGGATCGGCGGTCTTCAGGTGTATATACCTGTACATAGTCATTGGGGTGATCCATCCAGATAATTAGCGTGCCACGGTTGCTGTCATGTAAAAGTACCTCGGGCGCATGATCATCATCCTGGTATACCTGAAAGCAATCATCAAATCCGGTATTCCCGATCCGGGTAAGCTTTCTGAAGCGGCTATCCGGCATCTTCTCACCTGTGGGTATCTGTGTGTTATCCAAAGCCAGCCGCTCCCGCACCGGCAGCTTAAGCTCAAGTTCATCCACAGGGCGTCCAAAATCAAAATAGGGATGCCAGCCGATACCTGCCGGCATATCCTGATCTCCGGTGTTTTCCATGACCACTTCTACAGCCAGCCCTGCCAGTAGTGAAAGCTGAATTTTGATGTTTAACTGAAACGGAAACGGATACCCGGGGTAATGACCTTCTGATATGTGCCGGAGCTTGATAATGGCACTGCTTTCGTAGCACTCCTGCTCCTCCAGTTCAAAGGCTTTATCATATATAAATCCATGCAGCGCATTCGCCGCATCAGGACCCTCAATCGGCATGTCATATGACCGGCCCTGGAAGTTGTATTTACCTGAGGCTACACGGTTGGGAAATGGTACCAGCCACGAAGATTCATACAAAAAGCCCTCTTCTAATGTCCAGCCTTTGGGTGCTTTGATGATATTGCCCAGCTTCGGAAATGCAAGCTGGGCGATCGTTGCCCCGTGCTGCAGATCCATGGTCAAATAACAGTCGGCCTTGTGGTGCGCCAGGCGCAATACCTGATGTTCCAGACTTAATGAAAACATGATGGGGGCGGTTTGGTGAAATGCGAAGTTATGTAAATCGACACAATTTCACCGGCAACATCCCCGGGATTTTTTGCCGGTAAAAGGAAAATTCAGAAACTAAATACTATTATAATTAGTATTAAAACTAATTTAAGTTAGTATTTTTGCTAAATATGTTCTGGAATTGTCATACGTATTTTAGTTTTCTTTACGGCACATTATCGCCGGTGGAGCTTATCCGCGAGGCGGAAAATTGTGGTGTAGGTAAGATCGTCATCACGGACATCAACAATACATCGGCTTATATCGAGCTGCTACGCCTTACGGAAGATAAGCCATTGCAGCTGGCTGTGGGTGTGGAGTTTCGTCAAAACAATGAGCTTCTCTTTATTGCCATAGCTCAATCCAACGCTGGCTTTGAAGAGATCAACCGTCACCTGTCGTACCGCAACCGTACCGGGGTGTTGCTGCCGCGTCAGGCACCCGCCTTTCAGGAAGTGCAGGTGGTGTACCCGTGGGGTTACCCCGTAGAAAAGCTGCGACCCAATGAGTGGATAGGGGTAAAGCCGGAAAACCTTTCCCGTCTCCCGTACATGTATTACCGCCACCATACCGACAGGCTGGTGGCATGGCAACCGGTTACCTTCAGCTCAAAGGACGACTGGCAGGTTCATCGCTTACTGCGCTGTATAGATGAAAATATCATCCTCTCCCGCCTTGACCATGCCCAGCTGGCGGCACCGCATCATCGCATGATGACCTGCGAACAGATGCGCCACGTGTATCGCATGTTTCCGACACTCATCACAAACGCTGAGCAGCTGGTATCGGAGGCTCATATTGATCTGCCGCTGCATGAGCCCAAAAACAAAAAGGTGTTTACCGGCGATCGTCACGATGACCATACCCTCCTCCATCACCTGGCATGGGATGGTTTTTCCAGGCGGTATTCACGCGACTATGGGCGGCATGCATTTGCCCGGGCACGCCTCATGCGCGAGCTTGAGGTGATACAGGAGCGGGGTTTTGAAGCCTACTTCCTGATCTCCCATGACATTGTTCAGTATGCCAGACATAAAAATTACGCCTATGTCGGCCGTGGTAGTGGTGCCAATAGCATGGTAGCCTACTGCCTTGAAATCACCGATGTTGACCCCATAGAGCTCGACCTCTATTTTGAACGCTTTCTAAACCCGTACCGCACCTCGCCTCCCGATTTCGATATTGACTTTTCATGGAAGGACCGCGATGATGTGACCCGCTATATTTTTGACAAATATGGCACAGAGCGTACAGCACTGCTGGCCACATACACCACTTTTCAGGACCGCTCCATCATACGGGAGCTGGGTAAGGTATATGGGCTGCCTAAAAATGAGATCGATGCCTTCATGGACCGCCCCGACGCTGCAGCGCCGGATGACCCGGTGTTTCAACGAATTCATCGTGTCGCTGAGCGCATACGCGATTTTCCACGCCATCTGTCCATACACGCCGGTGGCATTCTGATCACCGAGCAGCCTGTTTATGCCTATACTGCCACCGATATGCCGCCAAAAGGGTTTCCTATCACACACTTTGATATGATGGCTGCCGAAGATGCAGGCATACATAAATACGATATCCTCAGTCAGCGCGGACTGGGACATATCCGGGATACCATCAACATAATCCGCGAAAATTATGGAAAGGATATTCGCTTTGACCGCTTTCATGACTATAAGGAAGACCCGGGAATACGCCGGCAGCTGATGGAAGGCAATGCCATCGGATGCTTTTACGTGGAATCACCGGCTATGCGCATGCTGCTCGGTAAGCTGGGATGCGAGGATTATATCACCCTGGTAGCCGCCAGCTCCATTATCAGGCCGGGTGTGGCACGGTCCGGTATGATGCGTGCCTATATTGAACGGCACCACATGGTCAGGGAGGGACAAAGCTACGAGTCTATTCACCCGAAGATGGATGAGCTGATGAAGGAAACCTACGGTGTCATGGTGTACCAGGAAGACGTGATCAAGGTAGCCCACCATTTTGCCGGACTGTCACTTGGTGAAGCAGATATTCTTCGCCGGGGTATGTCGGGAAAATTCAGGTCGCGCGAGGAGTTCAAACGCGTGGAAGATCAGTTTTTTCAGAATTGCCGCGAAAAAGGATACCCCGAACATGTGATACAGCGGGTGTGGTTTGAGATTGAAAGCTTCTCAGGCTACTCGTTTTCAAAGGCGCATTCAGCAAGTTATGCCGTTGAAAGCTATCAGAGCCTTTACCTTAAGGCACATTATCCTCTTGAATTTATGGTCGGTGTGATCAATAATTTCGGAGGCTTTTACCGTACAGAGTTTTACTTCCACGAGGCACGCATGCATGGTGCCATAATTGAAGCTCCCTGCGTGAATAACAGCCACTTCCTCACTCATATCACCGGAAATACCATTTACATAGGATTTATTCACCTCAAGGGGCTGGAGAGAAAAACAGGGGAGAGTATACCAGCTGAAATCAATTGCAACGGACCTTTTGCGGACTTCAACGACTTTATGAATCGCATCGATATCGGACTTGAGCAGGTAAATATTCTCATCCGGATCGGCGCCTTTCGCTTTACAGGCAAAACGAAGCGTGAGCTCATGTGGCAGGCACGACTTTGGTTTCATCAGCCAAAAGAAAGACATAGTACCGGCAGCCTGTTTCCCCGAAGTCTTACATCCTGCCATTTTCCGCTGGAACCGCATAGTACACTGGAAAATGCATTCGATGAGCTTGAGCTGCTGGAGTTTCCGCTTTGCAACCCCTTTGATCTGCTGGATGCCGATACGCCCGATACCGTGCAGGCAAAAGAATTGTTGACCCGCCTTGGGCAGCATATCCAGATTACCGGATATATTGTCACCACCAAAAATACCCGCACCAAAAATGGTGATCCGATGCACTTCGGCACTTTCCTGGACCGCCATGGTCATGTATTTGACACCACGCATTTCCCGCAGGTGAGCCGGCGCTATCCCTTCCGTGGCAAAGGGTTTTATTTCATTAAGGGCAAAGTTGTGGCTGATTTTGGCTATCCGATGATAGAAGTGAGCTATATGCATAAAGAGGCCTACAAAAGCCTCGATCAGGAAAATATGACCTCCGCCTAGGTCATTCGGACGGAATTATTCTTTTTTGCATTATGGTACAAAAGGAGGAGATAAAAAACTGGCTCGAAACCTTACAGGATAATATCTGCAACGCCATCGAAGCAGCGGACGGCAAAGGGAAATTTATTGAAGATAAATGGGATCGTGATGGTGGCGGCGGCGGACGCTCGCGCGTACTTTCAGAAGGTAACGTGATCGAAAAAGGGGGAGTAAACTTCTCTGCCGTATGGGGGAAGCTTCCGGAAAAAATGCAGCAGCAGATGAAGGTGGATGTAAATACGGATTTTTTTGCCACCGGTGTATCCATAGTGATGCATCCTTCTCATCCCATGGTACCGATCATCCATATGAATGTGCGGTATTTTGAGATGAGCTCGGGCCGCTTCTGGTTTGGAGGTGGTATCGACCTGACACCACACTATGTCGATCGCGATCAGGCATCATGGTTTCACCAACAGCTGAAACAGGTGTGTGACACCCACGGACAGGATTATGATCACCTCAAAAAATGGGCGGATGATTATTTCTATATCCTGCACCGCCAGGAAACACGCGGCGTAGGCGGCATCTTTTTTGACTATCTCGACCAGGATAAAGACGGTACATGGGCATTCGTACAGGATGTTGGCAATGCCTTTGCACCGGTATATACGCATCTGATGCAGCTAAACCGGGAGAAGCCTTTTACAGAGGAACACAAAAACTGGCAATACATCCGCCGCGGCAGGTACGTGGAATTTAATCTGGTACTCGACCGTGGAACGAAGTTTGGACTGGAGACAAACGGTCGTACCGAGTCCATACTGATGAGCCTGCCGCCAACAGCACAATGGTTTTACAACCACCAGCCAGAAGAAGGTACAACCGAAGCAGCAACGCTGGCTCTATTAAAGAAAGATGTGGACTGGATTAACATCTGATGTTTCCGCTCGATGTTGATATATTATACCTGATCAATCAGCACCATACACCCTGGCTGGATCATATAATGCTCTTCCTTAGTGATAAGTGGGTATGGACACCTCTTTACCTTTTCCTGCTAACACTACTGATCATCACATTCAGAAAAAAAGCCTGGATGGTTGTGCCACTGCTTGTGCTATCCGTATTTTTTAGTGATAGGATCACTTCCGGCATTTTGAAACCAGCAACTATGCAGGAGCGGCCCTGCCATCGTGATGACCTGAATGTCCGTGCCATTGAAGGCTGCGGCAGTACGTACGGCTTTGCATCATCCCACGCTGCCAATACCATGACACTGGCTGTTTTTATATTGCTACTGTATCGAAAAAAATGGGCCTTTTTATTATTGTTCTGGGCCATAATGGTAGGGTATAGCCGCATTTACCTGGGTAAACATTTCCCAACGGATGTAATAGCAGGAGCCGTAATCGGCGCATTGATCGCCTGGCTGCTGGTAATTGTTTACAGGAAATTAAGCCGATCGAAAAGGTTGGTCTTGTAAGAAGCACCAATCGGGATGAATTTTTCGCCAATCACAATCGTCATATCCTGCAAAGACTCGATTTTATCCAGATTAACTATATAACTCCGGTGTACCCGTATAAAACTTTTCTTAGGCAGACGCGACTCAATGCCCTTCATGGTAGAATGCACAATATAACGTGTATCTGCGGTCTTGATGATGATGTAGTCCGCCAGCGCTTCTATAAACAGGATTTCGTCTAGATTTATCTTGACAATCTTCGCATCCGTCTTGACATAGATGTCTTTTTGCTCGTCAGCGGTCGATTTATACAGCTCCAGGTTGGCTTTGGCCTTATTGGCGGCCTGCAAAAAGCGCTCGTAATCAATGGGTTTGATCAGGTAATCCGTTACGGACAGGTCATACCCCTCAATGGCATAGCTGCGGTCGGAGGTGATCAGAATCACTTCGTACATGCCGTCCAGAGATTTAATCAGATCGATGCCACTCATCTCCGGCATACGGATATCAAGAAAGAGAATATCAACACTTCCGTTGGAAGCAAGAATGTCAGCGGCTTCTTTACCGTTCTCACACTCGTGTATCAGATTAAGAAAGGAGGTTTTTTCAACAAATTGTTTGACAATTTTTCTTGAAACATCCTCATCATCCACGATCATGCAGTCAAGTTTCATGCTGGAGGGTTTTGCTGGTTTATGCGTGAAATATACTTACCTACAATGTCAAATTCAAGATTTATGCGAGTTCCCTCCACAACTTCCTTCAAATTTGTGTGTTCATACGTGTAGGGAATAATGGCTACAGAAAATGTATGATCGGTAATATCAAAGCAGGTAAGGCTGATGCCATTGACGCAAATGGAGCCTTTTTCGACGATTAATGCGTGTTTATAATCATGTCGGAAGGTGTAAATCCAGGAGCCATCCTGTTCCATGACGGAGGTGCATACTGCTGTGCCATCCACGTGGCCCTGGACGATATGGCCGTCAAACCTTCCGTTGGCTGGCATACTACGCTCAATGTTCACGAGATGGCCTTTCTGCCAGTCACCAAGATTACTCTTTTTTAATGTTTCGTCTACGGCCGTCACCCAGTAGCTGTCCTTCTCTACTGCCGTCACGGTCAGACATACACCATTATGGCAAATGCTTTGGTCAATATGAAATTCGGTTGTGAGCGGGCATGAAATCCTGAAATGTTTGTTTGTGCCTTCGGCTTTTACTTCCTCTACGGTTCCAATGGTCTCAATTATTCCGGTGAACATAGTCTTTCTTTTATATGTGAATACGTCAGGGGCATTTAATCTGATGCAAAAATAGAATTACAATTCAGTATCTCTTAATTCTTGGTACTTTTGTGGTGTGGAAGATAATTATCGGCATAAAGGATTACGAAAGGCACTGGTAAATAAAATTCAGGAAAAAGGGATTACCAGCCAGGCTGTACTCGATGCGGTAAGTGAGGTGCCCCGCCATTTTTTCTTTGACCAGGCCTTTCTCGAGCATGCCTATCAGGATAAGGCCTTTCCTATTGGATACGGCCAAACCATATCACAGCCCTTTACTGTAGCTTTTCAAACCGAGAAGCTACGCATTGCACCCGGTATGAAAGTACTCGAGGTAGGCACCGGATCGGGCTATCAGGCCTGCATCCTTTGTGCCATGGGAGCTAATGTATATACCATTGAAGTAAGCAAACCTTTATTTGAGAAAGCCCGAAAATTGCTCCCCCGAATGGGCTACCGCCCAAGGTTTTTTCTCGGTGATGGCAGCCGCGGGCTCCCGGCGTTTGCACCTTATGACCGCATCATCGTTACTGCCGGAGCTCCCGTAGTACCTGCTTCCCTGATCGGCCAGCTTGCTCCTCAGGGTATCCTTATCATACCGGTGGGTGATCGGAAAACGCAGAAAATGATGGAAATACATAAGGCACCGGACGGCGAAATCAATGAAATTGTACATGAAAACTTTAGCTTTGTGCCGCTTATCGGCCGGGAAGGCTGGAAAGAATAGTAAAAACCTATGAATAGCAAATCTGTAAAAGAATCAAGGGTCACCATGACCGAACTGGTCCTGCCCAATGACACAAATACACTGAATAACCTGATGGGTGGGCGCCTGATGCACTGGATGGATATTGTATCTGCCATCTCAGCCCAACGTCATTCTAACAGCAGCGTGGTAACCGCCTCTGTAGATAATATTTCTTTTCAGAATAGTATACCTCTTGGAAATGTCGTCACCCTGGAAGCTCAGGTTACCCGAGCTTTTAATACCTCCATGGAGGTATACATCAGGGTATACGCGGAAGACATCCCATCCAACAAAAAGGAACTTACCAACTCGGCCTTCTTTACCTTCGTTGCTGTGGATGAACATGAAAAACCGGTAAAAGTCGTAGGCGCTGAGCCGGAAACGGAGGAGGAGAAAGAACTATTTGATGGAGCACTACGCCGACGTCAGCTGCGCCTTATTCTTGCCAAGCGAATGAAGCCGGATGACGCATCAGAACTGAAAAACCTCTTTTTTAACAATGACTAAAATCGATCCTTCATACCTCGTCCGCCTTTATAATGACCCTATCTACCTGATTCCTGACCGTAAGTCCGTTTCAGCCACACCGAGGCACGAGGCATTAAAAACAGAAGTAACTGACGATGTAGAGGATGGTGCTGACATGATAGATCTCCTGCCTGTTGTGGTGATAACACCAAAACCTGACGAGAGAGCCTACAATTTACTTTTGAATATCCTCCGCTCTGTTGACCTGAGCTTTGACCATGTTTCCGTGATTGCACCGGACCAGGTGCCGACTTCTTTTCCCGCCAATGTCCGCGTGATCCTCGACTTTGCAGCCCTGGAAGTTACGTATAAAGTTGAACAAAAAGTTACGTATAAATGGCTCTCAGCTGATCCGCTTCATAAACTCGACCAGGATAAGCAACTAAAGCTAAAGCTTTGGGAACAGCTTAAAATATTATTTCCCAAATAAATCAGTAGTGGCCTTTTTTTGGACCTGATTTCCAGGCCCACGCATCTCGTACAATCTCATTCAGGTCGGTTATCGCTGCTTTCCAGCCAAGGACTTTGGCAGCTTTTTCAGCATTGGCTACCAGCTGCGGAGGATCACCTTCACGTCGTTCACCAAATACCACGGGTACTTTCTTTCCGGTTGTTTTTTCCACTGCCCTGATTACTTCAAGTACAGAGTGGCCTTTACCTGTACCCAGGTTCACAGCTACTGATGGCTTCCCTGCCAGAAGATGCTGAAGCGCTTTTTCGTGAGCAGTAGCCAGGTCATTGACGTGAATATAATCCCGTATACATGACCCGTCGGGGGTGTCATAGTCTGTTCCGAAGACAGTGATATTGTCACGGTCACCATTTGCGGCATCCAGGATGAGCGGGATCAGATGGGTCTCCGGGTTATGATCTTCTCCAATACTGCCATCTTTTGCAGCACCACTTGCATTAAAATACCTCAGAAAAACATACTGCATACCATAGGCTTTCTGATAATCCATGATAATCTTTTCCAGCATCAGCTTACTCATGCCATATGGGTTGATCGGGTTCTGTGGATGTTTTTCATCAATGGGGACATATTGCGGGTTTCCATATGTTGCACACGTAGAAGAAAAGATAAAATTCCTGCAGTTGTATTTTACCATGGTGTCCAGCAGGTTGAGCGGCGCCTGAAGATTATTATGGTAGTATTTTGACGGATTCTGTACCGATTCCCCTACGTAAGCATAGGCAGCAAAATGAAGCACAGCATCAAATTCATTGGATTCAAATAAAGGCTCTATCACCTTAAGGTCGCCGATGTCTCCCTTTATAAGCCGGATATTAGGGGGGATGGCTTCTTCATGTCCGTAAACCAGGTTATCGATCACGGTAATCTTGTAATTATGCTCGCTCAGCAGCTTTACTGTATGTGAACCAATATATCCGGCACCACCGGTAATCAATAGATGCTTGCTCATGCTATTTCGTTAGGATGCTAAATTACACCACATCGCCAAACTTTAAAATCGATCAGATGTCAAAAGGCTGGGTAAAGGGCCGACTCTATCAGGACTACATCTCACACCACGTAGCCTTGGGTGGTCAGCTGGCCGGGATAGGTTGTAAATACAAACCCTGACACCTGCTGTCACCATTTAAATAACTTTATCACCGGTTGTCATTTGTTTGTAATTATATGACGGGATGATTCATCTTAGTGGTATAAAATTTTTAATCATGGAGCTCAAAATAGAAAACCTTTCCAAAACCTATGGCAATGGCGTCAGGGCCTTGCAAAATGTAAACCTTGAAATCCCTCAGGGTATGTTTGGCCTACTAGGACCGAACGGTGCCGGCAAATCCTCGCTCATGCGTACAATAGCTACCCTGCAGGAGGCTGATCAGGGTTCGGTTACACTCGGTGACATTGATGTGCTGCGTCAGAAAAATGAAGTCAGAAAATTGCTGGGTTACCTTCCACAGGAATTTGGTGTCTACCCACGGGTATCTGCCGAGATGATGCTCGACCATATCGCATCGCTTAAAGGAGTAATCAATAAAAATGAGCGAAAGCAGCTGGTTGCGGCTTTACTGCAAAAGGTAAATCTGTATGACGTACGTAAAAAGAACCTTGGTACATATTCCGGTGGTATGCTCCAGCGGTTTGGCATAGCTCAGGCATTGCTTGGCAACCCCAGACTGATCATCGTCGATGAGCCTACCGCCGGTCTTGACCCAACAGAAAGAAACCGATTTCATAACCTGCTGAGTGAGATTGGGGAAAATACCATCGTAATTCTCTCAACGCATATTGTAGATGATGTAAGTAACCTCTGCAATAACATGGCCATTATCAACAAAGGCCAGGTCATAGCCAGTGGCAACCCGGCAAAACTGATGCACGACATGGAAGGAAAAATATGGAAAGTGACGGCGGAGAAAGATAAAGTTGAAGAAATCGAGAAACAATTCACCGTCATCTCAAGCACCCTCTCTATGGGAAGAAAGATTGTACATGTGGTGAGCGATTCACGCCCTGCTCCTGAATTTGAAGAGGTAAGCCCTTCACTGGAGGATGTTTATTTTTCAAAGGTTCACTTAAACTAATGCAGCCATGTGGAAATTTATTTCGTTTGAACTGAGATACCGGATCCGGCGTCCGGCGACCTACATTTACTTCTTTATCTTTTTCTTATTTAGCTTTCTGGCAATAAGTTCAGATTTCGTTACGATTGGCGGTGCCACAGGCAATATCAATGTCAACAGCCCCTACATCATCGGGTTATTTGTATCCATACTGAGCGTGTTTGGCATCTTTGTAACGTCGGCAGTAATGGGCGTCCCGGTATACCGTGACCTTGAGCATAAGGCCTCAACTTTTATTTTTTCGCTACCTTTTTCACGCTCTTCCTATCTTTTTGGCCGCTTCATCGGCAGTTATATCATACTGGTCTTGATATTCCTGAGCATTGCACTGGGCATCATACTCGGATCAGCCATGCCCTGGGTCGACCAGCAAACTGTAGGCCCCTTTATTCCGATGGCCTATATATCAGCATATGGCCTCATACTGTTGCCCAACCTGCTCTTCACGGGGTTTATTTTCTTCGGGCTTGTCAATCTCACACGCAACATTGTGGCCGCATATACGGGATCTGCATTGCTGTTTATCACCTACCTCATCGCCAATTCGATATCCTCAGACCTCGAAAATAAGGAACTGGTCATGCTGCTCGATGCGTACGGCATTGAAGCATTCAATCAGGTGACACGATATTTTACACCTGACGAGAAGAATACATTGCCAGTTCCGGCAACCAGCCTGTTGGTGCTCAACCGCATCATCTGGGTAGGATTGGGGCTTGCCGTATTTTTAGTCAGCTATTTCAGATTCAATATTCCTGATTTTATCGCCCCTTCACGTAAATCAGGGTCTGGAAAACGGCAGAAACCTGAAGCAGAAGAAGATCATGATGAGATAAGCATTCCACGTCCCTCGATCAGTCTGCAGCCTGCAGGTTTTCTGCGCCGTATGTTTGCCCTCGGCTGGGGTGATTTCCGCGCCATAACCCGTGACGTGCTTTTTCTTTCTATCCTGCTGGCAGGGGTAATCTTTCTCTTCCTCGATGGCTGGTATGCTGATCAGCTTTATGGTACGAGGGTATTTCCTGAGACCTACCTCATGGTTGAGATTGGTACGTTTAACTATATTCTGTTGGCCTTTGCAGTGCTGATATTCTTTACCGGCGAACTGGTATGGAAGGACAGAAGATATAAAATGGCTCAGATTGTAGATGCCACACCTTCACCGACGTGGATGCTTTGGGGCTCAAAATTTATTTCCATCTTTTTTATTTCCATTCTACTCAGCATACTGATCATGATTGCCGGTATGGCCACGCAAACGGTGAAAGGGTATTATCTTTACGATATAAACATATACCTGAAGGAGATTTTTCTAAATTACCTTCCAAAATACCTGATTTTTGCTACATTCTGCTTTGTGGTACATACGCTGGCTAATAATAAATTTGTCAGCTTCTTTCTCATTATCACCCTATTTCTTGCTTTTGCACTCCTGCTGCCAAATATCGGTTGGGACCACAGGCTGTACCGCTTTTTATCGATACCAGGGTACACGATCTCCAAAATGAATGGCTATGGCCACTTCTGGGTATCTTCCTTCTGGTTTACGCTTTACTGGATTGCCTTTGGTGTGATATTGATGATTGTCTCCCACCTGATGTGGGTCAGAGGCACCGATACTCAATGGAAAAACAGGTTGAAAATGGCCAGGCGCACATTTGCCGGCACCACCATGATCTTCACATTTGTCAGCATCGGAGTATTTCTCGTACTGGGTGGATTTATATATTATAATACCAATGTGCTGAATGAATACCGCACAGAAAAAGCAGGTGAAAAATGGGCGGTAAACTTTGAAAAAACCTATGATAAGTTTAAGAATATTCCTCAGCCGCGAATTGTAGCTTCCTATGTTGAAACTGACCTTTTCCCGGCTGACCTGAGGCTGGAAGCGGAAGGGAAGTATACCCTCGTCAATGAATGGCAGACCACAATCGACTCGGTACACATCCTGAGCAGCCGCACATTTAAAATGACGGATATATCATTTGACAGGTCATTCGATCAGGCCATGTACGATGAGGATTACGAATACAGGATATTCTACTTCGACCCTCCCATTCTGCCCGGTGACACCCTTACCATGAACTTCGGTATAAGTTATGCGTATGAAGGTTTTCCACTGAATAACGCACCCAATGGCGTGGTATACAATGGATCATTTGTGAATTCCGGTATTTTCCCTTCTATCGGCTATGCGCAGAATTATATCCTGCGGGGCAAGCGTGACCGTCGTAAATATGACCTCGAGCCGCTGGAACGTCTGCCAGATGTAAATGACTCGGTGGGCAGGCTCAATACCTACCTCGGGCAGGATGGCGACTGGATAGATTTCGAGACGGTAGTGAGCACCGACAAGGGTCAGGTTGCCATTGCGCCGGGATATCTCCAGCGAGAATGGGAAGAAGGTGACAGGGTGTATTTCCATTATAAAATGGATGCCCCAATTCTTAATTTCTATAGCTACCTGTCCGCTGATTATGAGGTGTATGAAGATGAGTTCACATCTCCTTATTTTAACCACCCGGTTGCTTTTCAGATCTATTATCAGAAAGGTCATGAATATAACCTGGAGCGGATGCGGGATGGAGCCCGTCAGGCACTGGAATATGCCAGCAAAAATTTCAGTCCTTATCAGCATAGACAGGCGCGAATACTTGAATTTCCCAGATATGCCAGCTTTGCGCAATCATTTCCGAATACCATACCCTATTCGGAAGCTATCGGCTTCATCGCACGTGTAGATAAAGATGATCCTGAAGATGTGGATTTCCCTTTTTATGTGACAGCACATGAAATAGCACATCAGTGGTGGGCGCACCAGGTGATTGGCGGAGCCGTGCAGGGTGCTACCGTGATGTCTGAAACTATGAGCCAGTATACTGCCCTGATGGTATTGGAAAAAGAATACGGAAGAGAGCAGATGCGGAAGTTTCTGGAGTACGAACTGGACCGGTACCTTTCCGGTAGGGCAGCGGAGAGCGAACGAGAGCTGCCGTTGTTGTATAATGAGAATCAGGGTTATATTCATTACCGGAAGGGCTCTGTCGTAATGTATGCGCTGAAAGAATATATCGGAGAGGACAGCCTCAATGCAGCACTCAGACGTTATGTCGAAAAATATGCTTTTCAGGATGAGCCACCATTTACCAATTCGCTTGAGTTTATGTCCTATATACGGGAAGTAACACCCGACAGCCTCCATTACTTGCTCGACGATATGTTCGAGAAGATCACGCTCTATGAAAACAGGGCGACAGGGGCTACAGCAACTCCAAAGGATGGAGGATATGAGGTGACGCTTGATCTCAGTGTCGGTAAATATTATGCCGATACACTGGGCAGGGAAACACCCGAAGATGTAAATGACTATATAGAGGTAGGTGTCTTCGCTGACAAGGAACTTACAGAAATACTGTATCTTCAGAAGCATAAACTCAGCGGAGGTGAGCAGACTATTACAGTGCAGGTAGACAAAGAGCCAGCCAGGGCGGGCATCGATCCATATCTGCTGCTGATCGACCGCATTCCGGATGATAACGTCACCAATGTGAAGGTGGAGTAAGATGTAGTAAAACCTGGCTGCCAGAAGGTAATCGCAAGATACTTCTGGCAGCCAAAACACATTTTCTTACTAACTTGCTGTCCCTAAACGCAAAAAAATCGATTGAAATGAAATTCGGAACAAAAGCACTTCATGCAGGCATCGAGCCTGATCCTTCCACAGGCGCCATTATGACACCCATTTTTCAAACCTCTACCTATGTACAGGCCAGCCCGGGCGACCATAAAGGTTATGAATATGCACGTACGCAAAACCCTACGCGTGATGCACTGGAAGCCAATTTGGCCAGCCTCGAAAATGCGAAATATGGCATTTGTTTTTCTTCCGGGCTTGCCGCAATCGACACGCTGATCAAGACCCTGCGCCCCGGTGATGAAATTGTATGTACCAATGATCTTTACGGTGGCACCTACCGCCTCTTTACCCGGGTTTTTGAAAATTTTGGAATCAAAACCCACTTTGTGAATATGCAGGACCTGAGTACCGTAGAGTCGTATTTCAATAAAAACACAAAGCTCATCTGGATTGAAACACCTACCAATCCCATGATGAATATCCTGGATATTCGTTCGATTTGCGACCTGGCCAGGTCAAAAGGTGTGCTCACCTGCGTGGATAATACTTTTGCCTCTCCCTACCTGCAGAATCCCATTGATCTGGGTGCTGATATCGTGATGCATTCTGTCACAAAATATATTGGCGGACATTCTGATGTAGTGATGGGGGCTATCCTGACCAATAATGAGGAATTAGCTGAAAAGCTTTATTTTCTTCAGAACAGCTGCGGTGCCGTGCCAGGGCCTCAGGATTGCTTTCTTGTGCTGCGTGGTATCAAAACGCTTCATGTCCGTATGAAAGAGCATTGCGCAAATGGCGCTGCTGTTGCGCAATACCTCGCAGGTCATCCAAAAGTAGGGAAGGTATACTGGCCCGGATTTACATCACACCCCAACCATGAGGTGGCAAAAGCACAAATGAAGGACTTTGGAGGCATGATCTCATTTACCCTGAAAGATGATAGCAAAGAAGCTGCCTTCAGGACGATTTCGTCCTTTAAAATATTCAGTCTTGCCGAGTCGCTGGGTGGCGTGGAGTCTCTGGCAGGACATCCGGCCACGATGACGCATGCCAGCATCCCCTATGAAGAGCGTGTAAAAACCGGTGTGCTGGACTCACTCATCCGGCTAAGCGTCGGCATCGAAGATGTGGAAGACCTGATAGCCGACCTGGAACAGGCCATCGGGTGACAATCATTGGTCTTCTTTGCTGTAGATAAAAACAGAACCTGCTAGTTGCTGGACAATATCTCAAACAGCTCGTCCAGCTTGGGTGTAAGGATGATTTCTGTCCTTCTGTTTTTTGCCTTGTTTTCACGGGTGTCGTTTGATGCTACCGGCACAAATTCGCCCCTGCCTGATGCCGTGATCCTTTCTTCATCCACACCGGCATCGATCAGTATCCGTGCGATAGAGGTGGCACGCATCACACTCAGATCCCAGTTGTCCTTCATGTAAGTCGATGTGCGGGAAATAGGCACATTGTCAGTATGACCCTCGACCATTACATTGATATCCTGATTTTGTTGCAATACTTTGCCAAGTTGCTGCAGCGCACGCCTGCCTTTATCATCCACTACGATGCTCCCGGAGCTGAATAGCAGTTGCTCGGCCAGTGATACGTACACTTTCCCGTTACGTACCTCTACGCTGAGGTCATTTTCAGCAAAATTGAGTAATGCGTCGCTGACTATATTTTTCAGGGCATTTACTGCACTGTCTTTTTCGGCCAGCACCTGCTCCAGCTCGGCTACTCTTGCTTCCCGGATTGCCAGGTCTTTGCTTAATGCTTCATTTTCAGAGCGTAATGCCAGCAGACTTTTACGTTGCTCCTCCAGGTCACGTGACAGTCTGCCGCTATTGGATAACAGGTTGTTATAATAGGTGTCCAGCTTATTATACTCAGCCTTCAGGTCAGCATGGGCGCTTTCCAGACTATCCAGTGTCGCTGCAGTGACGTTCAGTTCTTCCGATACACGTGCTATGGCTTCACTCAGAGAGTCCACACGTCCCGTTAGCTCATCACGAACGGCTTCCAGCTCATATTTTTCCTGCTCCAATGCCACCTTCTCCACAAGAAGATCATCGTATTTCTTCTGTGATACACAACTTACACCTACTACTGCGATCATTACAAGGCTGAATATATGCTTCATATTTTATGAATTGTTTCCTAATTCCGACGCAATATCCGAATTAACAGTTACATTGACTATAATTGTGTATGTCAAAATCTACCGATATGTTCAAAGAACCGATGTTTGAAAAGCCTATTTTCAGCGGAAAGAAAATATTAATCACCGGCGGTGGCACCGGACTAGGTAAATCCATGGGAACCTACCTTTCTCAGCTGGGAGCAGAACTGATGATCACCAGCCGTAAGGAGGAGGTGCTGAAAAAAACAGCCGACGAGATTGAATCTTCGACGGGGAATAAAGTGCATTACTACGCTGCCGACGTCAGGGACTACCTGGCCATTGAGAAAATGCTGGAGACAATGGGTGTGCCTGATATGCTGATCAACAATGCTGCGGGTAATTTCATCAGTCCTACCGAGAGACTCTCTGTCAAAGCTTTTGATGTAATCACCGATATTGTTTTGAAAGGCACCTACAACTGCACGCTTGCCACAGGCAAGGAATGGATAAACCGTAAAATGCCCGGAGTTGTACTCAATATCGTGACCACCTATGCATCTACTGGCTCAGGGTATGTAGTGCCTTCCGCTATCGCCAAGGCGGGTGTACAGGTGATGACACGATCACTGGCAGTGGAGTGGGCTAAATATAATATCCGATTTAATGCCATCGCACCGGGACCTTTTCCTACTGAAGGTGCGTGGAGCAGACTTTTCCCGGAGGAGGTACAGGATAAATTCAATCCGGTCAACAGAATTCCACTCAAGCGGGTAGGAGACCACCAGGAGCTGGCCAACCTTGCTGCCTACCTGCTCTCGGACTATTCAGCTTACATGACCGGAGAAACCGTGACCATTGATGGAGGCGAATGGCTGGCGGGAGCTGGTGAATTTAATTTCCTCGATGCTGTTCCGGATGAAATGTGGGATCAGCTGGAAAAAGCAAGGAAGAGATAAAATGGGTTGAAAGCTAAAAGATCAAGGCACCTATGATGCTTTGAGCTTTTAGCTTTCACCTTTGAGCGCTATAGGCGCTAGCCTTTAAATTCTATTTTCCGCATCCGTATTGATTTCGGTGTTACCTCCACATATTCATCTTTCTGGATGTACTCCAGTGTCTCTTCCAGTGAAAATCGTCTTGGTGGAGCTATCCTTGCAGCATCATCAGAGCCGGCGGCGCGTACGTTGGTGAGCTTTTTACCTTTCTGCAGGTTGACCGTAAGGTCGTTGTCACGGCTGTGCTCTCCTACTACCTGACCTTTGTACACATCTTCTCCGGGCTCTATGAAAAAGATGCCTCTGTCCTGCAGCTTATCCAGGGTGTAGGCCGTCACCGGTCCTGCTTCCAGCGAAATCAGTGAGCCATTGATCCGCCCGGGCATTTCGCCCTTCATCGGGCGGTATTCCTTGAATCTATGTGTCATGATCGCCTCACCACTGGTAGCAGTGATCACATCATTTCGCAACCCGATAAGACCACGCGATGGTATCTCAAACTCCAGATGCTGGAGGTCGCCCTTTGGCTCCATCACCAGCAGCTCTCCCTTGCGTTGTGTAGCCAGTTCAATTACCTTTCCGGAGACATTCTCTGGTACGTCAACGATCATTTCTTCTACAGGCTCCATCTTTTGGCCATCCACTTCCTTGATCAGCACCTGAGGCTGGCCTACCTGCAGCTCATATCCCTCACGTCGCATGGTTTCGATCAGCACAGCCAGGTGTAATACACCACGGCCATATACGATGAATTTCTCTTCCGACTGGGTAGACTCAACACGCAGCGCCAGGTTTTTTTCCATTTCCTTATGCAGCCGGTCACGAAGATGCCGGGAGGTGACGAATTTTCCTTCCTTACCGAAAAACGGGGAGTTGTTGATCGTAAACAACATGCTCATGGTTGGTTCTTCCACGGCGATACGCGGCAGGGGATCAGGGTTGTCATAAAGTGTAATGGTGTCGCCGATTTCAAACCCTTCGACACCTATAATAGCACAGATATCTCCGGCGTGCACTTCCTCTGTTTTTACTTTGCCCAACCCTTCAAATAGCATCAGCTCTTTGATTTTGATCCGTTGGATACCACCATCGCGTTTGCTCAGGCCATACTGACCGGGTTTCAGTGTGCCCCGATATAGCCTGCCTATGGCGATTCGCCCTACGAAGTTGTTGTAATCCAGTGAGGTAATCTGCAGCTGCGGATCTCCCTCTACTACCGGTGCCGGCGGAATGGTTTCGATGATTTCGTCAAGTAATGGGGTGATATCCACTGTTTGTTGCTTCCAGTCAGTTGACATCCATCCCTGTTTTGACGATCCATACAGGGTTTTGAAATCCAGCTGCTCCTCAGTGGCTTCGAGGTTAAACATCAGGTCGAATACGGCTTCATGCACCTCATCAGGCCGGCAGTTGGGCTTATCTACCTTATTGATCACTACGATTGGCTTAAGACCCAGCTCCAGGGCCTTCGATAACACAAATCGCGTTTGCGGCATTGGTCCTTCAAAAGCATCAACAAGCAGTAATACACCATCGGCCATCTTCAGCACCCGCTCTACCTCACCACCAAAGTCGGCGTGACCCGGGGTGTCAATAATGTTGATTTTGACGTCTTTGTACATGACCGCAACATTTTTGGCCAGGATGGTAATTCCTCGTTCCCGTTCCAGCTCATTGTTGTCCAGGATCAGCTCACCCATGTCCTGGTTGTCACGAAATACTTTTGTGGTATGAATAATTTTGTCAACCAGCGTAGTTTTGCCGTGGTCAACGTGGGCAATAATGGCGATATTTCTAATTTCTGTCATCCTTCTTCAATAATCGCACAAAGGTAGATGGAAAATTTTCACTTTATGCCCCTCAGCAGAGAATTAATATCCGGTTAATATCCACATTGGGTCGTCTATCGGGATGATCTTTTCTATATTTGCGGCAAAATCAGGGAGGAATGACAAAAAAATATAATCGCACCACCGTTACCGCAGCATTACCTTATGCTAATGGCCCGGTACATATCGGACACCTGGCAGGCGTCTACGTGCCCGCCGATATCTATGTGCGCTTTAAGAGGATGAAAGGGGAAGATGTCGCCTTTATTTGCGGGTCCGACGAACATGGAGTAGCCATCACCATGAAGGCGCGAAAGGAAGGGATCACCCCACAGCAGGTTGTCGATCGCTACCACGAACAGATCCGATCCTCCTTTGAAAAATTTGGTATCGACTTTGATATTTACTCCCGCACATCAGCGCCCATACACCATGACACCTCACAGGAGATATTTCGTAAGCTCCATGAAAAAGGGGAGTTTACTGAAAAAACGACCGAACAGTTTTTTGATCCCGAAGCTGGTCAGTTTCTTGCAGACCGATACATCATGGGTGAATGCCCGGTTTGTCATCACCCTGATGCCTATGGCGACCAATGTGAAAAATGTGGTAGCTCCCTGAACCCTACCGACCTGATCAATCCACGGTCAACGCTGAGTGGTGCCAGTCCGGTGAAAAAACAAACCAGACATTGGTTTCTGCCGCTGGATAAATACGAGCCTTGGCTGCGCCAATGGATTCTGGACGACCATAAGGAATGGAAGCCAAATGTCTACGGTCAGTGTAAATCATGGCTCGACAACGGCCTCAACCCCAGACCCATGACGAGGGATCTCGACTGGGGAATTAAGGTGCCGGTAGCTGGAGCCGAAGGCAAGGTGATGTACGTGTGGTTCGACGCACCGATTGGCTATATTTCAGCAACAAAGGAATGGGCGGCTGCAAATGGCAAAAACTGGGAAGATTACTGGCAAAAAGAGGATACCCGACTGATTCACTTTATTGGTAAAGATAATATTGTGTTTCATTGCATCATATTCCCCGCCATCCTCAAAGCTACAGGTGAGTATATATTGCCCGATAATGTGCCGGCTAATGAATTTCTGAACCTTGAGGGTAACAAAATCTCCACTTCTCGCAACTGGGCGGTATGGCTGCATGAATTTCTGGAGGAAATGCCGGGTAAGGAAGATACTCTCCGATATACGCTGGCTGCCAATATGCCTGAAACGAAAGATAATGACTTCACCTGGAGCGACTTTCAGGCGAAAAATAACAATGAACTTGTGGCCATATTGGGTAATTTTATCAACCGGGCCATCGTACTTACCCACAAATTCTTTGAAGGCAAGCTTCCCCCATGCCATGAGCTGGAGGCATTTGATCAACAGACTATTGATCAGATGAAGGAGTTTCCTGACCGTATTGCTGCTGCCCTGGAACAATTCAGGTTTCGGGAAGCAGTCGCCGCATTTATGGACCTTGCCCGATTGGGCAATAAATACCTGGCCGAAACTGAGCCGTGGAAGCTGATCAAGACTGATGAGCATCGCGTGGAGACTATCCTGCATATCGCTCTTCAGATTGCAGCGAACATTTCCATTTTGGGCCGCCCTTTTTTACCGTTTTCGATGAAGAAGCTGGCTGAAGTTACAGGCACCACTGACCTGAAATGGGCAGATGCCGGCGCGATGGACCTGCTGGTAAGTGGAATGATGATCGAAAACCCGGGACTCCTGTTTACTAAAGTGGAAGATGCGGAAATAGCACAGCAGAAAAGCAAACTGGAACAAACCAAAGAAGCGAATAAAGAAAAAACAATGGATGTAACACCGCCGAAAGACGAAATTGAATTTGATGATTTCTTAAAACTTGACCTTAGGGTAGGGCAGATCATTACCGCTGAAAAGGTAGAAAAGTCAAATAAACTGCTACAGTTTACTGTAGATATGGGGTTTGAGAAGCGCACGATCCTGTCTGGTATCGCTAAATTTTTCAATCCGGATGAGATGGTAGGTAAAAAGGTAACCGTTGTGGCCAACCTTAAACCCCGTAAGATCATGGGCGTGGAGTCCAAAGGGATGATCCTGATGGCAGAAGATAAAGACGGAAACCTGAAGCTGGTATCTGCCGACGGCAATCCGGGCGATACAATCAGCTAAACATTGGCCCCCTTGGGTTAATTGTCACCCCTGATAGTACAACTACTTCTTACAGGACCGTACGCAAAAGTTCTAACAATACCTGTATGTATCATAATGAAGGATTAATCCGTTATTAATGTTTGGGTAACAATAAACATTGATATTTGTGATCAATTCTGAATGGGTACACACTACAAAACAGTCGTATTATCTGATATTCACCTGGGGACCAAGGGTTCAAAGGCCAAGGAGGTAGTACGCTTTCTCAAGAATATTTCCTGTGAGAATCTGATCCTGAACGGCGATATCATCGATGGCTGGCAACTGAAGAAATATGGAAAATGGAAAAAGAAACATACACGCTTTTTCCGCCAGGTGCTGAAGATGATGGAGGATCACAAGACCACGGTTACCTACCTCAGAGGGAATCACGACGACTTTCTGGATCAGATAGTCCCTATACGTCTGGGTGGCATCTCCATCATTCGGGATATGGTATATGAGTCTCCCAATGGTAAACGATACTATATCGTACATGGCGATATTTTTGATAGCGTCACGACCAATCTGAAATGGGTGGCCAAGCTGGGCGATATCGGATATACATTCCTTCTCTGGCTGAATCGTATCTATAATAATTACCGCACCAAGCGAGGTCTTCCATATTATTCTCTCAGCGCCACCATCAAAGCAAGGGTAAAAAAGGCAGTTAGTTTCATTGATGACTTCGAGAAACAACTGGTTGAGGTTGCTAAAATAAAAAAATGTGACGGCATCATCTGCGGCCATATCCATACTCCGGCGATGAAACAGATCGGTGACCTTGATTATTTTAACTCAGGTGACTGGGTGGAATCTCTCAGCGCTCTTGTAGAAGATCATCAGGGGGAATGGAACCTGGTATATTACACAGAGACTTCCCTTCATCTTGATGATCACAATGATGACGATGACGAAGCATCTGACGACAGAGAGCAGATGGAAAGCATGATCCGGGCATTACGGTCGAAGGCAAGCTGATTTACGCATCGCAATCCCTCACCCCCACTTACTTCAGAATATGTAACCATCCCTTACAGGAGGTTTCTTCCTGCAGGAAATCAAGGTAGTAATAATAATATCCGGTACCGACATCTTCTCCCTGCCAGTCGTTTCGGTAGTCCTCTGAACTGTAAATATTGTTGCCCAGCCGGTCAAACACCTGAAGACTCATCGTCGAAGTCGGCGCCCTGCCCGTTTCGTCCAGGATGGCAAACGCGTCATTCACAGCGTTTTTATCTCCTGGGGTGATGAGGTTGGGGATTTTAAAAAGCTCAACACTATTGTTTTTTATGACTACCTTTTCGCATACCTCCTGCACGCCACGCAACACCACCTCATAACTGCCGCTGTTGGCGTATACATGTGTCACTTCTTCTCCTTCGGCGGTAACGCCATCACCGAAATCCCAAAAGAAGGATACGGTATCACTTGTAATGCCTTTAAAAGTAAATTCAGAAGAATTGAAGCAGTCAAACACTTTATCTACTGTGAAGTCAATAAAATATTCCGGAATCACTTCTACAGTCACGGAGTCATAGTAGCGACAACCGTTTTCATCAATAGCTTCAAGGGAATAAGTAGTGGTCACAAATGGAAAAACGATAGGGTTAGGTTTATTGAAATTCATCATGGCCGACTGGGGTGACCAAATGTAGGCGACGGCTCCTTCGGCTGATAGCTCCACCGAGTCATCCGGGCATATTACCTGATCTTCAATGACGGAAAATTCGCCTTCAAATACATAGAGTGTGTCCACAGCAATATCGGTGACCTCACAGGTATTTTCATCCGTAAGGGTCAATGTAACTTCGTAAGTGCCGGGTGTATCGTATGTCACCGTTAGGCTGTCCCTGTCTTCACTGGTGGTACCGTTATCGAAATCCCACAGGATATCAATGCCCCCTATGCTGTTATTTTTAAAATTGAACGTCGCATAAGGAGTACAGGCTGTATTGGAGGGTCTTACCCATTCACTGTCGAAGGTGGTAAAGTCTGCCTTGATGGAAGACAGATCAAACTTGAATACGGCGTTATTACAATTACCACCGAGATTGGTACGGCTCCAGCTTCCCTCGGTGGTAGGGAAATTATTGGAACCACCGCAACCGCCACATACCGCGTGATATACGATGCCACGCTTATCAAACCTGCTGGTGCCACCGTCTACATGGTCGTTGGAATTCTGACCCCCGAAATACGTAGCATAGAGCAAGGAGGCTGCATCTTTTTTCAATACCATAAGATAAAAATCAGACCCGTCCGTCTGTGGCTGAAAGGCATCTTCTGTCAGGGGCAGGCTGTTGGTGTTGCCGCTAAGGTTGCTGTTGCCACCCCAGCCAGCGATGAAGATGTTGCCACATTCATTGACCAGGAATGCTGTCGGTGAAATATTGGGTACTCCGGCGTTCGCACTGCCAAATACGGTACTCCACTCCACATCAGTGAGTGAAGAATCCATTTTCATCAGAAACTGCCTCGCCCCGCTATTTCGGTATACTGCTCCTTTTGTCGGCCAGTTGCCATAGGTTTGACCCATCGCATATACGTTTCCTTCGTTGTCCAGGTCGATAAAAAACAGCAGATCATCAGAGGGCGTGCCCATGATGGTGTCCTTCAGAATATTTCCCGTAATGGGGTCAAGCTGCATGATAAAGCCATCGATGGAACCGGAAGGAAATTGTATGATTCCGCCGACGTATATGTTATTGCTGTCGGGTTGCTTGACAGAAAGGGCTGAAGATTGCCCGCCCATATTGCCATAGTCGGTAACCCACTCTACCTCCAGCGTCTCCTTTTCCATTTTTATAATTAATGCAGTGGAGGTGCCGGCCACACTTTCTACCGTATCCACAGTGGTCAAAAAATCGCTTTTGGTTGATGTTGCGATCAGTATTTTTCCTTCAATGTTAATGAAAATATCGCCACGGAAATGATCGCCATAGTTGGCAATGAGAGGATGGCCGCTTTCCAGCATTCCTTCATTTTCATGCCCCCCCAGCATCCTGGAGTTGCGAAGACGCCCCTCCGGATCAAGTGAGGTGATCACCAGATCAGAACCCTCCTCAAAGTTAATTCCACTTACAACATTTTCTGCACGTACACCAGACTGGTACCCGATACCTGTTGTGCGGGGATAGTTATACGAATCACTAATTCCCAAAACGTATAAATTGCCCTCATTGTCGCTTACAAGACTTTGCGGCAGCTCAGTCCGGGCACCTCCCAGATAAGTGGCATATATCAGGTCCTGGCCAAGGGAGTCGAATTTGAGTATGCCAATATCCCATTGACCACCGTTGAATTGCCTGGAATATGCCCCAACAGTTGTGGGAAAGCCGGTGTTGGCAACGATGCCACCCGAAAAGGTATTACCATCTTCATCAAAGGCAGCAGTAAAGCCCCAATTATCGGCCTCTGATCCGGAAAATGTAGAAAAAATCAAGAGCGGATCTATCACGAGCAGCCGGGAGCTATCATACCCATCAGGAAAGGTGTAGCGGACCACCCCATCATCCAGTACAAAGGAGCAGCTTATCTCCACTGTATCGCTGTTAATAATTTGATAAGCATAGGGATGTTGCTCGGTAATTTTACCAAGTGAAGTGTGGATGTTGAGGTTGCCATGGCGCAACTCTAACTTGTCTGCACCCTGATACTGGATGGCTATGGCGTTAGGATCAGCACCCGGGTGCACATAAAAATCGTATTTCAAGCGGTCAATGGAAGAATATAGGGCCATGTCTACACCAGGATAAATATTATCCCGCCGTATTACAGGGTAAGCATGAGCTCCACTGGCCCATTGAGAAGAATCATCACCCAGATAAAAATTATAGCGTGTGATGTCAGGGTTTTCTCCGTAGAACCGGCCCTGCATTGCGCCCAGGAACTCCACCGCGAGGCCATGCATCCTGATACGGCTGCTTCCATGACGCAATTCATGTTCTTCATGGTCATGATTTTGATACTGCTGATGTTTATGTGTATTGGATGCCTCGGCCAGCTGATAATAGAGTCGGTTACTGCCAATATATAAATGCCCTCCCGGGATATCCGACTTAAACTGAAAAGTCTTTGGCCATTGCCCTTTATTTTCGATAAACCGGAGTTGGCCCGGCAGTACATGGCCAAATGCGATATGGGAAAATAAAAGGAGAAGAACCAGCCTGCTCATGCGTGTTGTTTATATTATTGAAACCAAATAACCAAAAAAAGTTCGTTCAACACTAAAGTATAACTGCTTTTTTGTGTTACAAGGCATTGTTGTAAGTTCGCAGACATTTATGGAAAAGCATTGGTTCGTATTTTACACTAAGCCCCGCAATGAAAAGAAAGCCACAGAACGGCTTATTCGCCGTGGCTACGATATGTATTGTCCGCTTGTACATACAGTACGGCAATGGAGCGACCGCAAGAAGAAGGTAGCTACGCCTATGTTCAATTCCTACATATTTGGACATCTGACAGAACTTGAGCGTACCGAGGTGGTGCAGGACCCGGCTATTGTGACCACTATATTCTGGTCAGGGAAGCCTGCACTCATGCGTCAGGACGAGGTGGAAATGATCCGGCGGATTGAGGAAAAAGGGCAGGAGGTCACGGTAGAACGCAATGAGCTGAAGCCGGGTAATCCGGTGCGTATCAAAGACGGCCCATTCAAAGGGCTGGAAGGGATCATCCAGGCCATTGACAATCACAGGTTTAGGGTGGAGGTTCCGGCTCTTCAAAGTGTCATTACCTTCCGCTACCACGATGTGGAATGAATTTCAGAAGACAGAAACACCAAAATATCACAAAATAAAAGCCATATTATAGCTGCACAGATGTTTAGTTTGCCAGCACATTTACATCCGTAAAATCGAGTAGTGTATACAATATAACGGCAAAAAAAATAAATTAAATTTTGAGCATTAGATTATTCATATTATCTTCATGCATTGATTACATTCTTTTACATTCGATGAAGCCTTTAGGCAACTATTAATACTCAAAACCAGTCCCACGTGACTGGTTTTTTTATTTGCGGTTAGAGGAGTTATACATTTGTTCATTTATACGAACGAATGTTCATTATATAATTCCCGGTATGCTGCTTGGTAAATTTCGGTTAATAGATAATAAAATGAGGGAATGGTAAGATGAGCGGTTTATTCAAGGCCATCAAAAAGGAAAGGAGGTAGCATATTAAGAAGGTATGGATATCCATGCGATTCATTACCTTTGCTGTTAAATTTCACCTTAAAAAACAGGTAATGCTCAGCTTTATTGGATTTCTTGCTGCTGCTTGTACTACTTTTTCTTTTTTGCCCCAGGCGGTAAAGACCATCAGAACAAAAGCTACCAAAGGTATTTCACTTACCATGTATGTATTATTCACTATTGGAGTCAGCTTCTGGCTTGTATATGGCATACTGCAACATGACTTGCCGATCATAGTCGCCAATACGGTCACCCTGGCATTTGCCGGCATTGTGCTGGTGATGAAACTTAAATACGGATAATACGAATATTGCATTTTCCTATTATTCTTACGTAACATTTCATTCATGAACTTACGTAACAAACTGCCCGTTTTGGTTTACTGTCGTCTTGGTTCGTGTCCGCACGAACCAAATACGATTCTCAATCTTCTGTCAGCATCAGGATTTGCAGGATTATAGGATGAGCAGGATTTTCTACCTACCTCAGGTGCGCGTGGGGGGTCAAATGTCCCCAATCCCCAACAAGTTGGGGGTGATTTTTCTTTGGTTCGTTTCTTTTCATCTAAAAGGAAAAGAAATGAACATGAAACGTGCCCCCACGAACCAGTCAACGGATCAACAAATCAACTCATCAACCCTTCAACTCATGAACCCTTGAACCCATCAACTCCTTTCACCTTCAGCGTCTTTCACCTTTCACCTATTAACACCCATCAACCCTTGAACCCGTGAACCCTTTCAACCCATGAACTCTCAAACCCATGAATAAATAATCATATAAACGAATCAACACTAAATCATCACGATACTTTCTTTTCCAGGGAAGAGATTCTTTTTTCATGATCCTGATAAAGATCACTGGTAAATTCAATAAACAGGTCAAACTCTTCCTGAAACTCCTTCATAGCCTTACCTAGTTCCCCTGTGGATTTATGCATAAATTCAATTTTAGCTTCCATTACGTGGAGCTTGCTATTGATCTTCTTTTTGAATTCTTCAAATTTATCCATGACAAAATATACGAATATTCCCTGATAAGTTTTACACTCGTTGTGGTTCGTGTCCCCATGAACCAAATACGATTCTCCATCTTCTGTCAGTATCAAGATTTACAGGATTATAGGATGCCCAGGATTTTCTACCTACCTCAGGTGCGGGTAGGCCGTCAAATGTCTCCAACGAGTTGGGGACCGTTCCCCAACAAGTTGGAGATTTTCATCTAAAAGGTAAAGAAATGAACATGAAACGTGTCCCCACGAACCACTCAACGGATCTATATCCTTTGTCAGCATCAGTCCCCAAGATTGTTGGGGATGGATTATAGGATGAGCAGGATTC